>DATAUG010000275.1:0-44362 GCA_036268355.1 Sporichthyaceae bacterium | reverse complement strand
GTCCTTTGCTATCTTTGACGGTAGCTGCGCGGGTTCGAGAGCTCATCTCTCAGCCCGTGCAAACGGAGTGTGACCATGGATCCGACGAGCGAACAGCCCACCTAGCCGGGCTCACCCACGCCGCCGTTCCCAGGGCCCGCTCCAGGGCCCTTTTTGTTGGCCGCTCACCCTTTTCCTCCCCACACGCACGCAGAAGATCGCTCATGCCACGCAAGTTCACGCTCGAGAAGACCCGCAACATCGGGATCATGGCGCACATCGACGCCGGCAAGACGACCACCACCGAGCGGATCCTGTTCTACACCGGGATCACGTACAAGATCGGCGAGGTCCACGAGGGCGCCGCCGTCATGGACTGGATGGAGCAGGAGCAGGAGCGCGGCATCACGATCACCTCCGCCGCGACGACCTGCCAGTGGGACGGCCACACCATCAACATCATCGACACCCCGGGCCACGTGGACTTCACGGTCGAGGTGGAGCGCTCGCTGCGGGTGCTCGACGGCGCGGTCGCGGTGTTCGACGGTGTGGCCGGTGTCGAGCCGCAGTCGGAGACCGTCTGGCGGCAGGCCGACCGTTACCAGGTCCCGCGCATCTGCTTCATCAACAAGCTGGACCGCGTGGGTGCCGAGTTCCACCGCTGCGTCGACATGCTGGTCACCCGGCTCAATGCCACCCCGCTGGTTCTCCAGTTGCCGGTCGGTGCCGAGGCGGACTTCCGGGGCATCATCGACCTGATCGCGATGAAGGCCCTGCTGTGGTCCAACGAGGCGGCCAAGGGCGAGATGTACGACACAGTCGAGATCCCGGAGTCCCACGCCGAGGCGGCGCGGGAGCATCACGACCGGCTGTTCGAGACCCTCGCCGAGGCCGACGACGAGATCATGGAGCTGTACCTCGAGGGCACCGAGCCCACCGAGGATCAGTTGATCGCCGGCATTCGCCGGGCGACCGTGGCACACAAGCTCGTTCCGGTGGTGTGCGGATCGGCGTTCAAGAACAAGGGTGTCCAGCCGATGCTGGACGCCGTTGTGCGGTATCTGCCTTCTCCCCTGGACGTCGGCGCGATCAAGGGCCACTCGGTCAAGGACCCCGAGGAGGTCGTCGAGCGCGAACCCAAGGACGACGCTCCCGCGGCCGCGCTGGCCTTCAAGATCATGACCGACCAGCACCTGGGCAAGCTGACCTACATCCGGCTCTACTCCGGCACGCTCACCTCGGGATCCTCGGTGCTGAACAGCACCAAGGGCAACAAGGAGCGGATCGGCAAGATCTACCAGATGCACGCGAACAAGCGTGAGGAGATCGAGAAGGTCACCGCGGGCCACATCGTCGCCGTGATGGGTCTGAAGAACACGACCACCGGCGACACCCTGTGCGCCACCGACGCGCCGGTGATCCTGGAGTCGATGAACTTCCCGGCCCCGGTCATCTCGGTTGCGATCGAACCGAAGTCCAAGGTCGACCAGGAGAAGCTGGGCATCGCGATCCAGCGGCTCGCCGAGGAGGACCCGACCTTCCAGGTCCGGACCGACGAGGACACCGGCCAGACGATCATCGCGGGCATGGGTGAGCTGCACCTCGAGGTGCTGGTCGACCGAATGCGCCGCGAGTTCAAGGTCGAGGCCAACGTCGGCAAGCCGCAGGTCGCGTACCGCGAGACGATCCGCAAGACCGTCGACCGGTATGACTACACCCACAAGAAGCAGACCGGTGGTTCCGGCCAGTTCGCGAAGGTGCAGATCGCGCTGGAGCCCACCGGCGGTGGCGACGGTGGCTACGAGTTCTCGAACAAAGTCAGTGGTGGCCGGATCCCGAAGGAGTACATCCCCTCGGTCGACGCCGGTTGCCAGGAGGCCATGGAGTTCGGCGTGCTCGCCGGCTATCCGATGGTCGACGTCAAGGTGACCCTGCTCGACGGCGGCTACCACGAGGTCGACTCGTCGGAAATGGCGTTCAAGATCGCCGGCTCGATGGCGTTCAAGGAGGCCGCGCGCAAGGCCGAACCGGTGCTGCTCGAGCCGATGATGTCGGTCGAGGTCCGTACCCCCGAGGACTACATGGGCGACGTGATCGGCGACCTGAACTCCCGTCGCGGCCAGATCCAGGCCATGGACGAGCAGTTCGGGATGCGGATCGTGCGAGCGCTCGTCCCGCTGTCCGAGATGTTCGGCTACGTGGGCGACCTGCGCAGCAAGACCCAGGGCCGCGCGAACTACTCCATGCAGTTCGACAGCTATGCAGAGGTTCCGCGCAGCGTGGCGGAGGAGATCGTGAAGAAGGCCCGCGGCGAATGACACGCCGGCCCGCCGGGCCGTCCATCGGTTAGGAAACAGCAACTCCGGACGTCGTTAGTACCTAGTAGAAGCCCGAAGGAGAATTCCAGTGGCGAAGGCCAAGTTCGAGCGGACCAAGCCGCACGTAAACATCGGCACCATCGGCCACATCGACCACGGCAAGACCACGCTGACCGCGGCTATCACCAAGGTGCTGCACGACGCGATGCCGGATGTGAACCCGTACACGCCGTTCGACGAGATCGACAAGGCGCCTGAAGAGAAGGCCCGCGGCATCACGATCTCGATCGCCCACGTCGAGTACCAGACCGAGGCTCGCCATTACGCGCACGTGGACTGCCCCGGCCACGCCGACTACATCAAGAACATGATCACCGGCGCTGCCCAGATGGATGGCGCGATCTTGGTGGTCGCGGCCACCGACGGCCCGATGCCGCAGACCAAGGAGCACGTGCTGCTGGCCCGCCAGGTCGGCGTGCCCGCGATCGTGGTCGCGCTGAACAAGGCCGACATGGTCGACGACGAAGAGATCATGGAGCTGGTCGAGCTCGAGGTCCGCGAGCTGCTGTCCATCTACGAGTTCGACGGCGACAATCTGCCGGTTGTCCCGGTCTCCGCGCTGAAGGCGTTGGAGGGCGACCCGAAGTGGACCCAGAGCGTCGTCGACCTGATGAAGGCCGTCGACGAGTCGATCCCGCAGCCGGTGCGTGACACCGAGAAGCCCTTCCTGATGCCGGTCGAGGACGTCTTCACGATCACCGGTCGCGGCACCGTGGTGACCGGCCGCATCGAGCGCGGCATCATCAAGGTCAACGAGCAGGTCGACATCATCGGGATCAAGGAGGGCAAGCAGTCCACCACGGTCACCGGTGTCGAGATGTTCCGCAAGCTGCTCGACGAGGGTCGTGCGGGTGAGAATGTCGGTCTGCTGCTGCGCGGCATCAAGCGTGAGGATGTCGAGCGCGGCCAGGTCATCATCAAGCCGGGCACCAACACCCCGCACACCGTGTTCGACGCGCAGGTCTACATCCTGAGCAAGGACGAAGGTGGTCGGCACACCCCCTTCTTCCAGAATTATCGGCCGCAGTTCTACTTCCGCACCACCGACGTGACCGGCGTCGTCGAGCTGCCCGAGGGCACCGAGATGATCATGCCCGGCGACAACACCGAGATGAAGGTCAACCTCATCCAGCCGATCGCGATGGAGGAGGGCCTTACCTTCGCCATCCGCGAGGGTGGCCGTACGGTCGGCGCCGGCAAGGTCATCAAGATCATCAAGTAGTGAGCCTGGGCCCGGGGTCACACCGATCCCGGGCCAGGTTCCGCGAGGAACACCAAGAAGGACGGCGACCCTGCCATGGCGGGACAGAAGATCCGCATTCGGCTCAAGGCATACGACCACGAGGTCATCGACAGTTCGGCGCGCAAGATCGTCGACACGGTGACGCGCACCGGTGCGCACGTGGCCGGCCCAGTGCCGCTGCCGACCGAGAAGAACGTGTACTGCGTGATCCGTTCGCCGCACAAGTACAAGGACTCGCGGGAGCACTTCGAGATGCGTACGCACAAGCGGCTGATCGACATCCTCGACCCGACCCCGAAGACGGTCGACTCGCTCATGCGGCTCGACCTCCCGGCCGGCGTCGACATCGAGATCAAGCTCTAGGCCGCGTGGAGACCATGAGCGAGCGCAGCGAGGGAATCAAAGGGCGGAGCATGGCAAGCCATGCGAACGCCGAGCGAAGCGAGGTGTGAGCGTGGCTGTGAAAGCGATCCTGGGCGAGAAGCTGGGCATGACCCAGGTCTTCGACACCCGAGGCCGCGTGGTCCCCGTGACCGTGGTCAAGGCCGGGCCGTGTGTGGTCACGGCCGTCCGCAGCGAGGCGACTGATGGCTACTCGGCCGTGCAGATCGGTTTCGGCGAGATCGACCCCCGGTCGGTGAACAAGCCGGAGGCGGGGCACTTCCGCAAGGCCGGGGTGACTCCGCGTCGCCATCTGGTCGAGATCCGCACCGACGACACGTCGGGGTACACGGTCGGGCAGGAGATCGGGCCGGACATGTTCGTCGCCGGCGCCAAGGTCGACGTCTCCGGGCGGAGCAAGGGCAAGGGTTTCGCCGGCGTCATGAAGCGGCACGGCTTCAAGGGCCTGGGCTCTTCGCACGGCACGCAGCGCAAGCACCGGGCACCGGGCTCGATCGGCGCCTGCGCCACTCCGGCGCGGGTCTTCAAGGGGATGCGGATGGCCGGGCACATGGGCGCGGTGCGGATCACCACCCAGAACCTCACTGTCCACGAGGTCGACGCTGAGGCGAACCTGATCCTGATCAAGGGCGCCGTGCCGGGGCCCGCCGGTGGGCTGGTGCTGGTCCGCACGCCCAGCAAGGGGGCGAAGAAATGACGTCTGTGGACATCATCGATCCCGCCGGGAACAAGGCGGGCACCGCGGAACTGCCGGCCGAGATCTTCGAGGTCACGGTCAACGTCCCGCTGATCCACCAGGTCGTGGTGGCCCAGCAGGCGGCTGCCAGACAGGGCACCGCCAAGGCGAAGAACCGTGGCGAGGTCAGCGGTGGCGGCAAGAAGCCGTACCGGCAGAAGGGGACCGGCCGCGCGCGACAGGGCTCGACCCGGGCCCCGCAGTTCACCGGTGGTGGCGTGGTCCACGGCCCGGTGCCGCGGGACTATGCCCAGCGGACTCCGAAGAAGATGAAGGCCGCCGCACTGCGCGGGGCGCTCTCCGACCGGGCCCGCGGTGGCAAGGTGCACGTGCTGTCCGGGCTGGTTGCCGGCGACACCCCGTCGACCCGCGAGGCGATCGGCGCGCTGAACCAGGTCGGTGAGGCCGGCAAGGCACTGGTGGTCGTGGCGCGGGATGACGTGATCGGTCGGAAGAGCGTGCGCAACGTGCCGGGCGTGCACGTGATCGCGCCGGACCAACTGAACACCTACGACGTGCTCGTCAACGACGACATCGTCTTCACCAAGAGCTCGCTGGCTGCCTTCCTGGTCCACGCCGGGGTGGCGCAGGAAGGGGGAGACTCGTGACTTCCCGCTACGTCGACCACCGCGACGTCCTGCTCGCGCCGGTCATCTCGGAGAAGAGCTACGGCTTGCTCGACGAGAACAAGTACACGTTCCTGGTGCACCCGGACGCCAACAAGACCCAGATCAAGATCTCGGTCGAGAAGGTCTTCGGCGTCAAGGTCACCGGGGTGAACACGATCAACCGGCAGGGCAAGCGCAAGCGCACCCGGGCCGGCATCGGTGTCCGCAACAGCACGCGTCGGGCGATCGTCACCGTCAAGGAAGGCGACCGCATCGATATCTTCGGAGGACCGGTCTCATGACGGGAATCAGCCCGACTCGGCCGCATCACGCCGGTCCGAACGAAGCAATCCGACGCAGCGGAGGACCGGTTTCGTAATGGGGATCCGTAAGTACAAGCCGACCACTCCCGGCCGCCGAGGCTCCAGCGTCGCGGACTTCGTGGAGATCACGCGGACCGAGCCGGAGAAGTCACTCGTCCGTCCGTTGCACAGCAAGGGCGGCCGGAACAGCGCGGGTCGGATCACGACCCGGCACCAGGGCGGTGGGCACAAGCGGGCCTATCGGCTGGTCGACTTCCGTCGGGCGGACAAGGACGGCGTGCCGGCCAAGGTCGCGCAGATCGAGTACGACCCGAACCGCACGGCTCGGATCGCGCTCCTGCACTTTGCCGACGGGGAGAAGCGCTACATCATCTGCCCGAACAAGCTGTCGCAGGGCGACACGGTCGAGACCGGTCCGGGCGCCGACATCAAGCCGGGCAACAACCTCCCGTTGCGCAACATCCCGCTTGGCACCGTGGTGCACGCGATCGAGTTGCGGCCCGGCGGCGGCGCGAAGATCGCCCGCTCGGCCGGCACCGGCGTGCAACTGCTGGCCAAGGAGGGCAGCTTGGCCCAGCTGCGTATGCCCTCCGGGGAGGTGCGCAACGTCGACGTGCGGTGCCGCGCCACGGTCGGTGAGGTCGGCAACGCCGAGCAGTCGAACATCAACTGGGGCAAGGCCGGCCGCATGCGGTGGAAGGGCAAGCGCCCGACCGTCCGTGGCGTGGTCATGAACCCGGTGGACCACCCGCACGGCGGTGGCGAGGGCAAGACCTCCGGTGGCCGGCACCCGGTGAGCCCGTGGGGTCAGTCCGAGGGCCGAACGCGTCGACCGAACCGTCCCAGCGACAAGATGATCGTCCGTCGGCGGAAGACCGGAAAGGGTCGGAAGTAATGCCGCGCAGTCTGAAGAAGGGCCCCTTCGTCGATGACCACCTGGCCAAGAAGGTCGAGGTGCAGAACGACAAGGGGACCAAGCAGGTGATCAAGACCTGGTCGCGTCGCTCGATGATCATCCCCGAGATGCTCGGCCACACGATCGCGGTGCACGACGGCCGCAAGCACATCCCGGTCTTCGTCACCGAGTCGATGGTCGGCCACAAGCTCGGCGAGTTCGCGCCGACCCGCACCTTCCGGGGCCACGAGAAGGACGACCGCAAGGCCCGTCGGCGCTGACCGCGCCGCACCGCAGGACTGAAGCAGCACTAGAGCACTAGAGAGCTAGGGGAAAGCGATGGAGGCCAGACCGAACAGCGCGGTCGCGCGCGTCCGGTATCTGCGTATCGCGCCGATGAAAACCCGTCGGGTGGTCGACCTGATCCGCGGGTTGCCGGCCGCGGAGGCGCAGGCTGTGCTGGCGTTCGCGCCGCAGGCCGCGGCCGAGCCGGTCGGGAAGGTGCTGGCCAGTGCCGTCGCCAACGCCCAGAACAACTTCTCGCTCGACCCCCGCACGTTGGTGGTCAGCGAGGCGTTCGTCGACGAGGGGCCGACCATGAAGCGGTTCCGGCCGCGCGCCCAGGGGCGGGCCTATCGGATCCGCAAGCGCACCTCGCACGTGACGATCGTCGTCACTGCCACACCCCCGCAAGCAGCCGGCGGCAGTTCTGCCGCCGGCGCCGGTTCGAAGGGAAGGACCCGATAGTGGGCCAGAAGGTCAACCCCCACGGGTTCCGACTCGGGATCAGCAGCGAGTTCAAGAGCCGCTGGTACGCAGACAAGCTCTACGCGGATTACGTGGCTGAGGACGTGGCGATCCGTCGGTTGCTGACGAAGGGCATGGAGCGGGCCGGTATCTCCAAGGTCGAGATCGAGCGCACCCGCGACCGCGTCCGAGTCGACATCCACACCGCGCGCCCGGGCATCGTGATCGGCCGCCGGGGCGCCGAGGCCGACAGCATCCGCACCCGGCTGGAGAACCTCACCAGCAAGCAGGTGCAGCTGAACATCCTCGAGGTCAAGAACCCGGAGATCGACGCGCAGTTGGTGGCCCAGGGCGTGGCCGAGCAGCTGGCCAGCCGGGTCGCGTTCCGGCGCGCCATGCGCAAGGCACTGCAGAGCGCCACCAAGGCCGGCGCCAAAGGCATCCGGGTGCAGTGCTCCGGCCGCCTGGGCGGTGCCGAGATGTCGCGTTCGGAGTTCTACCGCGAGGGTCGGGTCCCGCTGCATACGCTGCGGGCCGACATCGACTACGGGTTCTTCGAGGCACGGACGACCTTCGGCCGCATCGGCGTGAAGGTCTGGATCTACAAGGGCGACGTCACCGGGACGCGCACCGAGCGCGAGGCCCAGCAGCGCGCCGCGGCGGCTGCGGCCGCCGCCGGGCGCGGCGCCCGTCCGGACCGTCGTCCGCGCCGTGGCGAGCGTCGCGACGAACCGGCCGCCGTCGAGACCGGTTCTGCCGTTCCCGCGCCGGCGGAGGCTGTGTCTACCGCGCCCGAGGGCGCAACAGGGGAGAGCTGACCATGCTGATCCCTCGTCGAGTCAAGCACCGCAAGCAGCACCACCCGGATCGGCACGGCGCCGCCAAGGGCGGCACCGAGATCAGCTTCGGCGACTTCGGCATACAGGCGATGGAGCCCGCGTACGTGACGAACCGTCAGATCGAGTCGGCCCGTATCGCGATGACCCGGCACATCAAGCGTGGCGGGAAGGTCTGGATCAACATCTACCCGGACCGTCCGTTGACCAAGAAGCCGGCCGAGACCCGGATGGGTTCCGGCAAGGGCTCGCCGGAATGGTGGGTCGCCAACGTCAAGCCCGGCCGGGTGATGTTCGAGCTGTCCGGGGTGCCGGAGGCGGTGGCTCGCGAGGCCATGCGCCGCGCGATCCACAAGCTGCCGATGAAGTGCAAATTCATCACGCGCGACGGGGCTGGTAGCTGATGTCGAAGATCACAAACTGCCGAAGCTGCGCTTTGAAGACGCGCAAATTCATCACGCGCGACGGGGTTGGTGGCTGATGCCGAGCCAGGTCAACAAGGCTGCGCAGGCACTGCGCGACATGACCGACGAGGAACTGCTGACCAAGCTGCGGGAACACAAGGAGGAGCTGTTCAACCTCCGGTTCCAGACCGCGACCGGCCAGTTGGAGAGCCACGGCCGGGTGCGCGCGGTGAAGAAGGACATCGCGCGGATCTACACCACGATGCGCGAGCGCGAGCTCGGCATCACGAGCACTGAGGGTGTGGCATGACCGAAGAAGCGCGTGGCTTCCGCAAGGTCCGAGAGGGCTTGGTCGTCAGCGACAAGATGCAGAAGACCGTGGTGGTCGCGGTCGAGGACCGGGTCAAGCACCCGCTCTACGGCAAGGTCATCCGGCGCACCAGCAAGCTCAAGGCGCACGACGAGGCGAACGATTGCGGCGTCGGCGACCGGGTGCTGCTGATGGAGGTGCGACCGCTGTCGGCGACCAAGCGGTGGCGCGTCGTCGAGGTTCTCGAGCGAGCGAAGTAACAGGAGCCGGAAGTGATTCAGCAGGAGTCGCGACTTCGGGTCGCCGACAACACGGGTGCGAAGGAACTCCTCTGCATCCGGGTGCTCGGCGGCTCGGGTCGTCGCTACGCGGGCATCGGCGACGTCATCGTCGCCACGGTCAAGGACGCCATCCCGGGCGGCGGGGTGAAGAAGGGCGAGGTGGTCAAGGCCGTCGTCGTCCGGACCACCAAGGAGCGCCGTCGGGTCGACGGTTCCTACATCCGGTTCGACGAGAACGCCGCGGTCATCATCAAGGACGGCGGGGACCCGCGCGGGACCCGCATCTTCGGCCCGGTGGGCCGTGAGCTTCGCGAGAAGCGCTTCATGCGCATCATCTCGTTGGCGCCGGAGGTGCTCTAGACATGAAGATAAAGAAGGGCGACACCGTCCAGGTGATCTCCGGCAAGGACCGCGGGGTCCGCGGCCGGGTCATTCAGGCGTACCCGGAGCTGGAGAAGCTGCTGGTCGAGGGCGTCAACCGCATCAAGAAGCACACCAAGGTGGGTCAGTCGGTGCGTGGCGCCAAGACCGGCGGCATCATCACCCAGGAGGCCCCGATCCACGTCAGCAACGTCATGCTGGTCGACCCCGAGGACCATCGCCCCACGCGTGTCGGCTACCGGCAGGACGAGGAAGGCCGCAAGGTCCGGGTCTCGCGTCGGACAGGTAAGGACATCTGATGACCGTTACTGCGCCGATTTCTGCCGGCTCCGTGCGGGTCCCGCCCCGATTGCGCGACCGGTACCGCGCCGAGATATCCCCGGCGATGCTCGAGGAGTTCAACTACGTCAACGTCATGCAGGTGCCGCGGCTGGTCAAGGTCGTGGTCAACATGGGCGTCGGCGAGGCGGCTCGCGACTCCAAGTTGATCGACGGTGCGGTGCGCGACCTGGAGGCGATCACCGGCCAGAAGCCGCTCGTCACGAAGGCTCGCAAGTCCGTGGCCCAGTTCAAGTTGCGGGAGGGCATGCCGATCGGCGCGCACGTCACGCTGCGCGGCGACCGGATGTGGGAGTTCCTCGACCGGCTGCTGTCGGTTGCGTTGCCGCGCATCCGCGACTTCCGCGGGTTGAGCCCGCGTCAGTTCGACGGCCGCGGTAACTACACGTTCGGGCTGACCGAGCAGTCGATGTTCCACGAGATCGACCAGGACAAGGCCGATCGGGTCCGCGGCATGGACATCACTGTCGTCACCACAGCCACCAAGGACGACGAGGGCCGCGCCCTGCTGCGCCACCTGGGGTTCCCCTTCGCTGACGGCAACAAGTAGGAGTTCCGACCGATGGCCAAGAAGTCCCTGATCGCCAAGGCGAAGCGCAAGCCGAAGTTCACCGTCCGCGGGTACACCCGGTGCCGGCGCTGCGGTCGACCGCATGCCGTCTACCGCAAGTTCGGCCTGTGCCGGGTGTGCGTCCGCGAGATGGCGCACCGCGGTGAGCTGCCCGGCGTGACCAAGAGCAGTTGGTAGCAGTCCCAACCCGACCGAACCTCGTTCGGTCGGGCCGACCTCACCCCGCCGAAGGTCGCAGGCCTGACGCCTGCGAAACCACGGCGAGAAAGTGATCGAACTTCATGACGATGACCGACCCGATCGCGGACATGCTGGCCCGTCTGCGCAACGCGAACACCGCGTACCACGACACGGTGTCCATGCCGTACAGCAAGATCAAGGCCAACATCGCCGAGATTCTGCACGCGCAGGGTTACATCGCGGGCTGGACCGTGGAGGAGCCGGAGGGGGCTCCCGGGAAGAGCCTGACCCTGACGCTGAAGTACGGGCCGAGCCGGGAGCGGTCGCTCGCGGGCCTGCGCCGTATCTCCAAGCCGGGACTACGGGTCTACGCGAAGTCGACCGGGATGCCGAGGGTGCTCGGCGGGCTGGGGGTCGCGATCATCTCGACCTCCTCGGGCCTGCTGACGGACCGTCAGGCCGTGAAGCAACGCATGGGCGGGGAAGTTCTCGCTTATGTCTGGTAAGGGGTATCTCTCATGTCGTTGACGCGCAAGCAGGCGTGGGCCGGGAAGTCCTCGGCTGCGTCGTCCGGTAAGGGGAACACGTAATGTCGCGTATCGGCAGGCTCCCGATCCAGGTGCCGTCCGGGGTCGAGGTGGCGATCTCCGGTCCGGAGATCACGGTGAAGGGTCCCAAGGGGACCCTGAAACACACGGTGGCCGCGCCCATCGTCGTCGCCCACGCGGAGAGCGGCGTGCTCACCGTGACCCGACCCGACGATGAGCGCGAGTCCCGGTCGTTGCACGGGATGACCCGCACGTTGGTCAACAACATGGTTGTCGGGGTCACCGCGGGCTACGAGAAGAAGCTGGAGATCGCCGGCGTCGGTTACCGGGTCCAGGCCAAAGGCACGGACCTGGAGTTCGCGCTCGGCTTCAGCCACCCGGTGCTGGTCACTCCGCCGGCCGGGATCACGTTCGCGGTCGAGTCGCCGACGAGGTTCTCCGTGTCCGGCATCGACAAGCAGCAGGTGGGCGAGATAGCGGCGAACATCCGCAAGCTGCGTAAGCCGGACCCGTACAAAGGCAAGGGCGTGCGTTATGCCGGCGAGGTAATTCGCCGGAAGGTCGGAAAGGCGGGCAAGAAGTAGTCATGGCTGTCAGCGTCAAGATCGGCAAGGGTGTCGGCTCCAAGGTCGTCGCCCGCAAACGCCGCCACATCCGCGTCCGCAAGAAGGTCGTCGGCACGGCCGAGCGCCCGCGCCTGGTGGTCACCCGCTCCTCGCGGCACATGGTCGCCCAGGTCGTGGACGACGGTCTGGGCGTGACCCTGGCGTCGGCCTCGACGATGGACACCTCGCTGCGCTCCGGTGAGGGCGACAAGAGCGAGAAGGCGAAGGCGGTCGGCGAACTGGTTGCCGAGCGGGCCAAGGCCGCCGGGGTCAACTCGGTCGTCTTCGACCGGGGTGGCAACCGCTACCACGGCCGCATCGCGGCACTCGCCGACGGCGCCCGAGCCCAAGGACTGGACTTCTGATGAGCAACGCAACTGAGGGACGAGGGATCTGACGTGCCTGGACAACAGCGCCGTGGCGGCGGTGGCCCCGGCGGTGCCGGTGGTGGTGGCGGCGGCGAGCGGCGGGACCGTCGTGACGACCGGCGCGGCGGCGCGCCGGAGAAGAGCGCGTTCGTCGAGCGTGTCGTCGACATCAACCGGGTCGCCAAGGTCGTCAAGGGCGGTCGGCGGTTCAGCTTCACCGCGCTGGTCGTCGTCGGCGACGGCGACGGGACCGTGGGCGTCGGCTACGGGAAGGCCAAGGAGGTGCCGGCGGCGATCGCCAAGGGCGTCGAGGAGGCCAAGAAGAGCTTCTTCAAGGTCCCTCGGATCCAGGGCACGATCCCGCACCCGGTTCAGGGCGAGAAGGCGGCCGGTGTGGTGATGCTGCGCCCGGCCAGCCCGGGTACCGGCGTCATCGCCGGCGGCGCCGTCCGCGCCGTCCTCGAGTGCGCGGGCATCCATGATGTGCTCTCCAAGTCGCTCGGCTCGGACAACTCGATCAACATCGTGCACGCCACCGTCGACGCGCTGCGTCGGCTGGAGCGGCCGGAGACGGTCGCGGCCCGGCGCGGGCTCCCGCTGGAGGACGTGGCCCCGCCGGCGATGCTGAGGGCGCGGGCTGCCGGGATGGGGGCTTAGCCCATGAGCGAGCGCAGCGAGCGAATCAATGAACACAGGCTTGTCGTGCCTCATGCGGCCGGCGAGCGGAGCCTGCGGAGCGAGGCGGTCACATGAGTTCGTTGCGCATTACGCAGATCCGCTCCACGATCGGCGGCAAGCAGAACCAGGAAGACACCCTGCGGTCGCTTGGCCTGCGCAAGATCCACCAGGAGGTCGTCCGCGAGGACGGCCCCGTGGTTCGCGGCATGATCGCGACGGTCGCTCACCTGGTGACCGTCGAAGAAGTCGAATAGGGACACCATGACTCTCAAGCTTCATCACCTCCGCCCGGCCCCGGGCGCCCACAAGGCCAAGATGCGCGTCGGGCGCGGCGAGGGCTCGAAGGGCAAGACGGCCGGCCGTGGCACCAAGGGCACCAAAGCCCGCTACCAGGTGCCGGCCCGGTTCGAGGGTGGCCAGATGCCGCTGCACATGCGGCTGCCCAAGTTGCGGGGGTTCACCAACCCGTTCCGGGTCGAGTACCAGGTCGTCAACCTCGAAAAGCTGGCCGAGCTCTACCCGGCCGGGGGCGAAGTCACCGTCGATGACTTGGTGGCCAAGGGTGCGGTGCGCAAGCGGCAACCGGTCAAGATCCTGGGGTCCGGGGAGGTCTCGGTCGCCCTCGCGGTCCACGTGCACGCCTTCTCGGACTCGGCGCGGGAGAAGCTTGTCGCGGCAGGCGGCAGTGCCAACAAGGTGGACTGAGCGACCCGCCGACAGGGTTCATCCAGGCTTCCTGGCCGCGGCTCGCGCAGGGCGCTCGCCCCGACTCAGTTCAGCCACAGCGTCTGATCTTCGGCTTCCTGGCCGCGGCTCGCGCAGGGCGCTCGCCCCGACTCAGTTCAGCCGAAAGATCCCGGGATGATCACCCCGGCGCGTCCTTACGGGGGACACTGAATCGGCTGTCCAACTGTTATTGTCCAAAGCGAGGCAGCGCGGTGTTTCCGTGGCCGCATTCGCAGCGTTTCAGTTGATCGAGCTCCGGGGCCGGCGACGGCGGCTCACGACCCTCGCCCTGCGCAGGAGGAACCGTGTTCACCGGCTTCATTCAGGCGTTCCGTACGCCTGATCTCCGTAAGAAGCTGCTGTTCACGATGCTTGTGCTGGCGGCGTTCCGACTGGGCTCGCAGCTGCCCACCCCGGGCGTCGACACCCAGGCGATCCACCAGTGCTTGCAGCCCGCGCTGGACGGCGGCGGCATCTACGGCCTGATCAACCTGTTCTCCGGCGGCGCGCTGCTCCAGCTGTCGATCTTCGCGCTGGGGATCATGCCGTACATCACGGCGAGCATCATCATCCAGCTGCTGGTCGTGGTCATCCCGCGCCTGGAGACCTTGAAGAAGGAAGGCCAGTCCGGCACCACCAAGCTCACCCAGTACACCCGGTACCTCACGATCGGCCTGGCGATCCTGCAGTCGACGGCATTGATCGCTATCGCGCGGCAGCCGGGGCGGCTGCTCCGTGGTTGCGACCAGCCGCTGATCCACAACTCGGTGAACGTCTTCGGCATCCTGGCGATGGTCTGCGTGATGACCTCCGGAACGTCGGTGATCATGTGGCTGGGCGAGCTGGTCACCGACCGCGGCGTCGGCAACGGGATGTCGGTACTGATCTTCACCCAGATCGCAGCGACGTTCCCGCAGTCGCTCTGGCAGATCAAGCTCGTCGACGGCTGGGGCGTGTTCCTCGCGGTCATGGCCGCCGGCCTGGTCCTGGTTGCCGCGGTCGTGTTCGTCGAGCAGGCACAACGTCGTATCCCGGTGCAGTACGCCAAGCGAATGATCGGGCGCCGGATGTACGGCGGTACCTCGACCTACATCCCGCTCAAGGTGAACCAGGCCGGCATCATCCCGGTGATCTTCGCGTCCTCGCTGCTCTACCTGCCCGCGCTCGCGACGCAGATCGGGAACAGCAACTCAAGCTGGTCGGTCTGGATCCAGCAGAACTTCACGCGGGGCGACAAGCCGATGTACATGCTGGCGTTCTTCGTGTTGATCGTGTTCTTCGCGTTCTTCTACGTGGCGATCACGTTCAACCCGAGCGAACTGGCGGACAACATGAAGAAGTACGGTGGGTTCATCCCCGGCATTCGTGCCGGACGTCCCACCGAGGAGTACCTGGACTACGTGCTGAACCGGATCACCACGGCGGGCGCCCTGTACCTGGGCCTGGTCGCGTTGATCCCGATGATCGCGATCGCGGTCCTCGGCAGCAGCGTCAGCCAGCAGCGGTTCCCGTTCGGCGGCTCCAGCATCCTGATCATGGTGGGTGTCGGGCTGGACACCGTGAAGCAGATCCAGAGCCAGTTGCAGCAGCGCAACTACGAGGGTTTCCTCCGTTGAGGCCATGCCTCACAGTTCGATGAGGGACGTGGACTAGTGCGGCTCGTCCTGGTCGGTCCTCCCGGCGCCGGTAAGGGGACGCAGGCCGAGTTCATCGCCGGGCACCTCGCCATCCCCAAGATCTCCACCGGCGACATCTTCCGGGCGAACGTCAGTGAGGGAACCACGCTGGGCGTCGAGGCCAAGAAGTACATGGACGCCGGCGATCTGGTGCCCGACGAGGTTACGGTGGCCATGGTCCGCGATCGCATCAGCCAGCCGGACGCGGAGGGCGGCTACCTGCTCGACGGCTTCCCCCGCAACCTCGCCCAGGCCAAGGTGCTCGACGACATGCTGCTCGACCTCGGGCACCGGCTCGACCTGGTGATCGAGCTGGTGGTCGACGACGACGAGGTCGTCCGCCGGCTGGCCGGTCGGCGCACCTGCCGGATGTGCCGCCAGATCTGGCACATCGACTTCGACCCGACCACCCACCCGGAGAAGTGCGACCGCTGCGGGGGCGAGCTGTTCCAGCGCGACGACGACCTGGAGGAGACGATCCGCCACCGGCTCGAGGTCTACGCGGAGCAGACCGCGCCCATCGTGGGCTACTACGCCGAGACCGGAATCCTGGTCGGTGTGGACGCCACCGGTCCGGTCGAGGACATCACCGAGCGGGCGATCATCGTGCTTCGCCGCGCCGGCGGCTGAGGACGGCCCGGCTGCGATGGTGTTCAAACGACGGCAGAACGTGATCGAGTACAAGACCCCTGCGCAGATCGAGAAGATGCGGGTCGCCGGGCGCCTCGTGGGCGAGACGCTGGAGTTGCTGCGGACCTCCGTGCGTCCCGGCATGACCACCTTGCACCTGGACGCGATCGCGGAGACCCACATCCGGGCCGCGGGCGGGATCCCGTCCTTCCAGGGTGTGCCGGGCGGGCCCGGCGTACCGGACTTCCCGGCGACGATCTGCGCCTCGGTCAACGACGAGATCGTGCACGGCATCCCCGGAAATCGGACGCTGCGCGATGGAGACATCGTGTCGATCGACTGCGGGGCGATCATCGACGGCTGGCACGGCGACGCCGCGATCACCATCCCGGTCGGGGAGATCACCCCGGCGCTGGCCGAGCTGCTCCGGGTCTGCGAGGAGGCACTCTGGCGCGGCATGGCCGCGGCCAGGCTGGACGGTCGGATCAACGACATCGGCGATGCGATCGAGGAGTACGTCATCGCGGCCGGCGCGTACGGAATCGTCGAGGAGTACGTGGGCCACGGCATCGGCAGCCAGATGCACCAGCCTCCGCAGGTGCCCAACTACTCGGTCCGGGCCAAGATGGAGCGGATCCGACCGGGCCTGGTGCTGGCGGTCGAGCCGATGATCAACCTGGGTGGCAAGCAGACGCGCACGCTGGACGACGGCTGGACCGTGGTCACGGCCGACTGCAGCTTCTCGGCGCACTTCGAGCACACGTTCACGGTCACCGAGGACGGCACCTGGGTGCTCACCGCCCTCGACGGCGGGACGGCTCGACTCAGCGAGCTGGGGAGCACGGTGGCAGTAAAGGCACGCTCGGGATGAACGCAGCGGCGGAACCGGACGCAGTCCGCTTCCGCGGCCAGGAATCCGACAATGAACACTGCGAGCTGATGCCCGGCGTCAGTGCGTCCCGGGATGTCGTACACTCCTCTCTTGGCCTGCAGCGGGCCGATCGATCTGTCGTGCGCGGGCTGCGGCGACCAGCAACATCACACGAAGTGCGGAGGACATGCCGAAGAAAGATGGCGCCATCGAGATCGAAGGCGTCGTAATCGAGTCGCTTCCCAACGCGATGTTCCGGGTGGAGCTCGACAACGGGCACAAGGTCTTGGCGCACATCAGCGGCAAGATGCGGATGCACTACATCCGGATCCTGCCGGACGACCGGGTCGTCGTGGAGCTCTCGCCCTACGACCTGACCCGCGGTCGGATCGTCTACCGCTACAAGTAGCTCCGAAGGCCCCATCTCTTAGAAAGTTTGAAGGCCGTGAAGGTCAACCCCAGCGTCAAGAAGATTTGCGACAAGTGCAAGGTGATCCGGCGGCACGGCCGGGTCATGGTGATCTGCGAGAACCTGCGCCACAAGCAGCGCCAGGGCTGAGCAGCGCCGTCGAGTCGTGCACCACGGCGGGGTTCACACCCGCCGGTGCCCCCGGTCCGGAGGCCGGGGTCGGTGCACGATGGAGAACCTCCGGACGAATGATGGGAATTTGAATGGCACGCCTCGTCGGCGTCGACCTGCCGCGCGACAAGCGCATGGAGGTCGCGCTCACCTACATCTACGGAATCGGTCCTACTCGGGCCAAGGCGACGCTGGTCGCGACCGGGGTCAGCCCGGACATGCGTGCCAAGGACCTGGGCGACGACGACCTGGTCCGGCTGCGCGACCACATAGAGGCCAACTACAAGATCGAGGGCGACCTCCGCCGCGAGGTTGCCGCCGACATCCGCCGCAAGGTCGAGATCGGTTGCTACCAGGGCCTGCGGCACCGCCGCGGGCTGCCGGTGCACGGTCAGCGGACCCACACGAACGCGCGTACCCGCAAGGGCCCTCGTCGCGCGATCGCCGGCAAGAAGAAGCCCGGCAAGAAGTAGCGCGCGCCCCCTCGGTCGTTCACCCATAGGAGTCGGCAAGTGCCCCCGAAGACTCGTCAGCAACAGCAGCAAGCGGCAAAGAAGATCCGCCGCAAGGAGAAGAAGAACGTGGCCCACGGCCACGCGCACATCAAGAGCACGTTCAACAACACGATCGTCTCGATCACCGACCCAATGGGGAACGTGATCGCGTGGGCCAGCGCCGGCCACGTCGGGTTCAAGGGCTCCCGCAAGTCGACTCCGTTCGCCGCGCAGATGGCCGCCGAGTCGGCCGCCCGGCGGGCGCAGGAGCACGGGATGCGCAAGGTCGACGTGTTCGTCAAGGGCCCCGGGTCCGGCCGCGAGACGGCGATCCGCTCGCTTCAGGCCACCGGCCTCGAGGTCGGCTCGATCCAGGACGTCACGCCCAGCCCGCACAATGGATGCCGTCCGCCCAAGCGCCGGCGCGTCTGAAATTCCGGCACATACTGTGCTGTTCGTTACCAACTGCACCCGATAGCAGCTCATTTGCAGGTCTGAAGGCATTTTTCATCTGAGCTGCACTCGTGCGCATTGGTAACCTGGAAGGTCGGCAGTGTCCACCGCGCTGCCGTGCGCCATCGCCTAGGTCGCGACGTCATATGGCGGTCGTCGCGGAGAGGGAAGTCAAGTGCTCATCGCCCAACGCCCCATGCTCACCGAGGAGCCGGTCAGCGATTACCGGTCGCGGTTCATCATCGAGCCGCTCGAGCCCGGTTTCGGCTACACCCTCGGCAACTCCCTGCGTCGCACGCTGCTGTCCTCGATCCCCGGGGCCGCGGTCACCAGCATCCGCATCGACGGGGTGCTGCACGAGTTCACGACGGTCCCCGGCGTCAAGGAGGACGTCACCGACCTGATCCTCAACATCAAGGAACTGGTCGTGTCCTCCGAGCACGACGAGCCCGTCGTGATGTACCTGCGCAAGCAGGGTCCCGGTGAGGTCATCGCCGGCGACATTCAGCCACCGGCGGGCGTCGAGGTCCACAACCCGGACCTGCACCTGGCCACCCTGAACGGCAAGGGCAAGCTGGACATCGAGCTCACCGTCGAGCGCGGCCGCGGCTACGTCTCCGCGGTACAGAACAAGCAGGCCGGGCAGGAAATCGGCCGAATCCCGGTCGACTCGATCTACTCGCCGGTGCTCAAGGTCACCTACAAGGTCGAGGCGACCCGCGTCGAGCAGCGGACCGACTTCGACCGCCTGGTCGTCGACGTCGAGACCAAGAACTCGATCCTGCCCCGCGACGCGATGGCCTCGGCCGGCAAGACGCTGGTCGAGCTGTTCGGCCTGGCCCGCGAGCTGAACATCGAGGCCGAGGGCATCGACATGGGCCCGTCGCCGACCGACGCCGCGCTGGCCGCCGACCTTGCCCTGCCGATCGAGGAGCTGGAACTCACCGTCCGCTCCTACAACTGCCTCAAGCGCGAGGGCATCCACTCGGTCGGCGAGCTGGTCTCACGCAGCGAGGCGGACCTGCTGGACATCCGCAACTTCGGCGCCAAGTCGATCGACGAGGTCAAGGCCAAGCTGCACGGCATGGGCCTGGCGCTCAAGGACAGCCCGCCCGGATTCGACCCGAGCACGGTCGTCCACGACTTCGGTGCCGAGGACGAGGACTCCGGCTACGCCGAGACCGAGCAGTACTGAGGCAGCACGCAGACGGCACTGAGCAGGTAAGGCCGGCGGGCCCTGCGTTGTGAGGGCCCGCCAACCCTTCGGCCCGTGGAGCGGCGAAGGGTGACGACCCGCGGGGGAACCCCCTCGCGCGGACTCCGACGAAGGACTACTTCGATGGCCCAACCGGCTAAGGGTCCCCGCCTCGGCGGGGGCGCCTCCCACGAACGTCATATCCTCGCGAACCTCGCCACGGCGTTGTTCGAGCACGGCTCGATCACCACGACCGAGACCAAGGCCCGCCGGCTGCGTCCGGTCGCCGAGCGGCTGATCACCAAAGCTCGCCGCGGCGACCTGCACAACCGGCGGCAGGTCATGCGGGTCATCCGCGACAAGAGCGTGGCCCACGTCCTGCTGACCGAGATCGGCCCGCGCTACATCAACCGCCCGGGCGGCTACACGCGCATCACCAAGCTCGGTCCGCGCAAGGGCGACAACGCACCGATGGCGCTGATCGAACTGGTCGAGGCGCTGACGGTGGCGCAGAAGGCCGTGGGCGAGGCCGAGGGCGCCACCAAGCGCGCAGTGAAGGAGACGGCGGCCAAGCCGGCGGCTGCCCCCAGTCCGCCACCGGCGCCGGTCGCCGCAGCGGCCCCCGCCGAGGCCGCTCCGGTCGAGGCAGCGCCCGTCGAAACAGCGCCCGCCGAAGCACTGGCCGCGGAGACGGAAGAGTCCTGACGACCGACCCCGGTTCAAGCTCTGACGCCCCCGTCCTCGATCTCGAGGGCGGGGGCGTCCGTGTGCTGCTCCGCATCGCCTACGACGGCACGGAGTTCTCCGGGTGGGCCCGCCAGGACGGCCTGCGCACCGTGGCGGGGGTGATCGAGGCTGCGCTGGCCGTGGTTCTCCGCTTGCCCGAACCCCCTGCGCTGACCGTCGCCGGGCGGACGGATGCCGGCGTGCACGCGCGCGGTCAGGTCGCACACTTCGACGTGGCCGAGGCGAACTGGGCAACGGTCGTCGGCAGGTTGCCACACGGGCCGGCCGACGCGCTGGTCCGTCGACTGGCCGGCCTGCTGCCCGCCGACGTGCGGGTCGGCGGGGCGTGGCCCGCACCACCGGGGTTCGACGCCCGGTTCGCCGCGGTCTGGCGGCGGTACGCCTACCGGATCTGCGACGCGCCCGGGGGAGTGGACCCGCTGCGGCGCTCGGGGGTGCTGTGGCGGCGGAGCCGGTTGGACGTGGTGGCGATGGACGCCGCTGCCGCCGGGATGCTCGGGGAGCACGACTTCGCGGCGTTCTGCCGACGCCGCGAGGGTGCGAGCACGGTGCGACGACTGACCGGGTTCTCCTGGCGACGGGACTCCGACGAGTTGGTCGTGGCCGACGTCGTGGCCGACGCGTTCTGCCATCACATGGTCCGGGCCCTGGTGGGAGCCTGCTTGGCGGTGGGTGAAGGCCGTCGGCCGATCGCCTGGCCTGCCGCCGTCCTGGCCGCGCGAAAGAAGGATCCGGCCGTGGAAGTCGTCCCGCCACACGGTCTGACGTTGGAGGAAGTCGGCTACCCGCCGGACGCGGACCTCGCAGCCCGTGCCCGACACACCCGGCGGCGCCGACCCGCGTTGCTCGACGATGGGTCGGCAGGTTAGACCCGACCTGGCCCGTCGTGCGGACACGAGACACGACGGCGCGTACCCGCTTTGCTCGACGATGGGTCGGCAGGCTAAGGTGGCTCGTCGTTGCGCCGGTCGGCCGACGGCCCTGATGGCCTTTCCGCCGCCGGCGGCGTCACCAACTGTCGGTGCATCCGCGACCGGCTTCCCGATCCTGCTAGCGAAGGCCCGATCACGTGCGCACGTACAGCCCCAAGCCCGGCGAGATCGAACGTCGTTGGCACGTCATCGACGCGACCGACATCGTGCTCGGCCGGTTGGCCAGCCAGACCGCAAAACTGCTGCGCGGCAAGCACAAGCCGGTCTTCGCGCCGCACGCCGACACCGGCGACTTCGTGATCATCGTCAACGCCTCGAAGGTCGCGTTGACCGGCAACAAGCTCACCGACAAGCGGGCCTACCGGCACTCCGGTTACCCGGGTGGCATCCGGTCGATCGGATACTCCGAGTTGATGGCTAGCAGCCCCCGCAAGGCCGTCGAGAAGGCCGTCAGGGGCATGCTGCCGCACAACACCCTCGGGCGGGCGCAGCTGCGCAAGCTCAAGGTCTACGCCGGCCCGGAGCACCCGCACCAGGCACAGCAACCGACCCCGTTCGAGATCACCCAGGTCGCGCAGTAGGGATGGCCAGCACAGTGAGTGAGCGCAGCGAGCGAACCAATTGGCGCAGCGAGGCTGCGAACTGCGAGAACGAGCGCAGCGAGGGTGAGCAGTGAGCACCGAGACCGCCGAGATCAGCGAAACCGGCACCGGCGAGGTGGAAGCAGCACCCTCGTCGTACACCAGTGAGTCGCGGCCGAGCGTGGCCGTGGTCTCCAACGTCGAGCCGGGCGCGGCCGTCGGGCGGCGCAAGGAGGCGATCGCGCGGGTTCGCATCACCCCGGGCACCGGCGTCTGGCGGCTGAACGGGCGCACGCTGGCCGACTACTTCCCCAACAAGGTGCACCAGCAGATCGTCCGGGAGCCGTTCGTCACCCTCGGGCTGGACGACCGGTACGACGTGTTCGCCCGCATCCACGGCGGCGGTGTCTCCGGCCAGGCCGGCGCGCTGCGGCTGGGCATTGCCCGTTCGCTCAATGAGGCCGACACCGAGCACAACCGTCCGGTGCTGAAGAAGGCCGGGTTCCTCACCCGCGACGCGCGGGCCAAGGAACGGAAGAAGTACGGGCTCAAGAAGGCCCGCAAGGCTCCGCAGTACAGCAAGCGGTAGGGCGGCGCCAATGGGGCGCCTCTTCGGGACCGACGGCGTCCGTGGGCTGGCGAATCACGACCTGCCGGCCGAGCTTGCGCTGAAACTGGCCTCGGCGGCCGGGCGGGTGCTGGCCGGTCGCCGAACCGCGCCCGGGCGGCCGGTCGCGGTCGTCGGTCGCGACCCGCGGGCCTCCGGGGAGTTCCTCGAAGCCGCCGTGGTGGCCGGGCTGGCCGGTGCCGGCGTGGACGTGATCCGGGTCGGCGTGCTGCCCACCCCGGGCATCGCGCACGTCACCGCATCGTCCGGTGCCGACCTCGGCGTGGTCATCTCGGCGTCGCACAACCCCGCGCCGGACAACGGGATCAAGTTCTTCGGCCGCGGTGGACACAAGCTGCCCGACGTGGTCGAGGACGAGATCGAGTCGATTCTGGACGCGGCCTGGGAGCGGCCGATCGGTCCGGACGTGGGCCGCGTCGTCGACGACCCGGCGGCGGCCCGGCGTTATCTGGACTTCCTGCTCACCACGTTGCCGAAACGCCTGGACGGACTGCGGGTCGTCGTCGACTGCGCGAACGGCGCCGCCTCGGGCATCGCCCCGGTGCTGATGCGGGCCGCCGGTGCCGAGGTCATCACGTTGTCGGCCGCCCCCGACGGGTTGAACATCAACGACGGGTGCGGGTCGACCCATCTGGAGCCGTTGCGCGCCGCGGTGATCGAGCACGATGCCGCCGCCGGGTTGGCCTTCGACGGCGACGCGGACCGCTGCCTGGCGGTCGACGGCAGCGGGGCGGTGGTCGACGGCGACCAGATCCTCGCGGTGCTGGCCTTGGCGGCGCGCGAGGCGTCCCGATTGGTCGAGGACACCCTTGTGGTGACGGTGATGAGCAACCTGGGCCTGCGGCTGGCGATGCAGGACGCCGGCATAAAGCTCGTGGAGACCGCGGTCGGCGACCGCTACGTCCTGGAGGCGATGCGGGCGGGTGGTTACAGCCTCGGCGGCGAGCAGTCCGGGCACGTCGTGATGCTGGAGCACGCCACCACCGGCGACGGCCTGCTCACCGGCCTGCACCTGCTGTCGCGGTTGGCCGCGACCGGCGAGAGCCTGGCCCAGTTGGCGGCCGTCGTGCAGCCGCTGCCGCAGGTGCTGGTGAACGTCCGCGGCGTGGACCGCAAGGGGGTCGGGGGCAGTGCCGCACTGGCCGCGGCGGTCGCGGCCGAGGAGGCCGGATTGGGCACCGGCGGCCGTGTGCTGCTACGGCCGAGCGGGACGGAACCGGTCGTTCGCGTCATGGTCGAGGCGCCGACGGCCCAACTGGCCAACGAGGTCGCCGACCGGCTGGCGCAGGTCGTGCGCAGCGAGCTCGCCCTTCCCTAGCGCGCGGCCGGCGGCAGGCTTTGCGGCGTGTATTCCGGGCCCGGAATACACGCCGGCGCAGGGCCGAGCGGCGGGCGTCGTCAAGCCGCGCCGTGGTCCGCCCAGCCCTCCCAGGCGCTGCGCACCATGTCGTGCAGGTCGCGCTCTGCCTTCCAGGACAGTTCCGCGGCGATTCGATCCGCCGTACCGACAACCGACGCCGGGTCGCCCGGGCGACGCCCCACCAACTCGTACGCGATCTCGCGCCCGGTGACCTCGGCCACCGTCGCCATCACCTGGCGAACCGAGACCCCTTCGCCACGTCCGACATTCAGCGTCAGTCGGCAATCCCCCTCGTCGGCCTCCGCGGTCCGGTCCAGCCGACGTGCTGCTGCCACGTGTGCCAGGGCGAGGTCCGCCACGTGGATGAAATCTCGCACGCAGGACCCGTCCGGTGTGGGCCAATCCCCGCCGAACACCTTGGGTCGCACCCCGGAGCTCAACGCTCGGAACACCATCGGGATCAGGTTGGACTCCCCGACGTCGCCGTAGCGGGCCTCCGCCGCACCGGCCACGTTGAAGTACCGCAGCGACACGAACTGGATCCCGTGAGCCACGGCCGCGTCGGCGAGCAGCCACTCGCAGATCAACTTCGTCCGCCCGTAGGGGTTCTCCGGGCGGGCCACGGCGTCCTCGTCGACCGGGCCGTCCGGCGGGGTACCCAACACAGCTGCCGAGGAGGAGAGAACCAGGCGGTTCACGGCGGAATCCTGCATCGCCGCCAACAAGGCGACGAATCCCCCGACGTTCTCCTCGTAGTAGTGGATCGGGCGGGTCACGGACTCCGGCACGGACTTCTTGGCCGCGAGATGGATGACGCCGGTCACCCGATGTTCGCGGAGTGTGTCGCACAGCAGCGCACGGTCCCGTACGTCGGCCTGCACGAACGGTACCGACCGGGGCACGCGCTGTCGCAGACCGGTGGAGAGGTCGTCCAGGACGACTACCGCCGACCCGTCCTCCAGCATCGCCCGAACGACGTGCCCCCCGATATAACCGGCCCCGCCGGTGAGCAACCAGGTCACGTCGCCCTCCAGAGTTGCGGGTAGCAGTCCTCCGAGATGCTCCGCAGCTCGCGGTTCAGTTCGTCGATCGCAGCCGTCGTCTCGCTGTGCAGGTACTCCCGCCAACGCTCGATGCTCCAGTCGAGGTCGTACTCGCCGCGGTTCGGCGCGCTCGGCGCGGTGGTCGGCGGCGCGGTGGTCGGCTCGGATTCGTGACGGATCCGCTGTCTCGGCGCCGGCACCGAAGGCGGCGTGACCACCGGTTGGACCGCGGCGATGGCGCCGGCCCGGACGTCCAGGTCGTCGGAGCGGCCCTTCTCGTAGTGGTGCAGCCCGGTGGCCAGACCTCGCGGGACGAGGATCAACTCGATCACGAAGCATTTCATGTCGTACCAGAAATTGATCATTTTCAAGACGTAGAAGCAAGGCACCGACAGCAACACCTTCAGCGGATTGAGTCTGCGCTGCACGATCCCCATCGACAGGGGAAGGGCGAGGATTGCCAGATCCGCCCCTACGCTCCACAACGTAACCTGCCGGACACTGTGGCCGTTGAGCAGCCAGATCGCGGGCATGGCCACGGTCAGTGGGCTGATTATTATGCTGAACAAGGAGAGATTCACCCAGAGGGCGAGCATCTTCTTCCGTTGGAGCATGCTCCGCCAATGGATACGGACATTCTGGAAATATCCGTGCTTCCAGCGGTTCAATTGCTTCCGCAGGTAGGTCAGGTTCACCGGTTCGGCCGCGTACGCGACGGCCGCGTGCACGTAGACCGCGCGGCGCCCCATGATCTGCTGCGACCAGGTGTAGTCGATGTCCTCGACGATGGTGCGCTCGGGGAAGCCGCCGAACTCCACCAGATACGTCAGGCGGAACGCCGAACAGCATCCTGAACACACGAGCGGGGAGTCGAAAGCGTTCTGAACCTGGCGGTAGAAGTGAAACCCCGTCAGATACTCGACCAGTCGACCACGTTCCCAGATCGTGTGCGCGTGCCGCGTGAGGACGCTGCCGCCCGCGATCGCGACATTCGGATCCGTGAAAGGTTTCTGAATCTCGGTCAGGTAGTCGCGTGCGAAGACGGTGTCGGCGTCCACGGGGACAACCAGATCGGGATGATCGGACTCGGGCCGGGCGACGATCTGAGCCAAGGCGTAGTTCTGGGCCTTGGCCTTGCTTCCCAAATTCCGCTCCGGCCGCAGCACGGTGACCCCGTACGCGCGCGCTATGGCCGCGGTCCGGTCCGCCGAGCCGTCGTCGACGACGATGATCTCGTCGAACGGGGTGTCCTGTGCCAGTAGCGAGCGCAGGGTGTCCCCCAAGCCGGCTTCCTCGTTGTAGGCGGGCACGATTGCGATCACCCGCAACGGAGCCGCCGTCGAGTCGGGCGGGTACGGAGAAGGCACCGCGGCGGACATTTCAGAGCACCAGGCTGACGATCACGGCGACGATTGCCAGTACTACGTAGATGACCGTCGCCAATCCGGTGACCGGCAAGGAATACACTTCGAACCTCCAAGGCTGGGCTACTCGAGCAGCGCGCCGGAAACGCGCTGCTTCGCGGGTGCAATTCGAACCGGATATTTGGCATCGGCGCCACCGAAGTTTCAATCTTTCACTCATTCGGAGCAGTCCGCGACCGTCCGGCAGGAAGCCTGACCGGGTCGGTTGTCGGACAAGTCGGATGTGATGCGCCGAACCAGGATCAGGTGATCGAACGGTTGTGGCCGAATATCGGCCGAGGTGTTGGAGCGATCCCGCGACACGAGGGCGTTGCGGAATTTCGCGCGCGTCCCGGCGGCCGCCCATATCCTGATCATCATGTGCGGAATCGTGGGCTACGTGGGCTCCGGCCCGGCGTTGGACGTCGTGCTGGGCGGGCTCAAGCGCCTGGAGTACCGCGGCTACGACTCGGCCGGGGTCGCTGTGGTCCGTGACGGTCAGGTCATCGTCCGGCGCAAGGCCGGCAAGCTGGCCAACCTGGTCGGGATGCTCGAGGGCGATCCGTTGGCGGCCGCCACGACCGCGCTGGGGCACACCCGCTGGGCGACCCACGGTGGGCCCACCGATCGCAACGCGCACCCCCACCGCGACACCGGTGGAAAGGTCGCGGTCATCCACAACGGGATCATCGAGAACTTCGCCGTCTTGCGAGCGGGCCTGGAGGCCCGCGGCCACGAGATGAGCTCGGACACCGACACCGAGGTGGTTGCGCACCTGCTCGCTGAGGTGATCGCCGACTGCCAACACGACCTGGCCGCGGCGATGCGCCGGGTCTGCGGGATGCTCGAGGGCGCGTTCACGCTGGTCGCCGTGTACGCCGGGGCGCCCGACGTGGTCGTCGGCGCGCGGCGCAACTCGCCGTTGGTCGTCGGCCTGGGCCAGGGCGAGAACTTCCTGGCCAGCGACGTTTCGGCGTTCATCGAGCACACCCGCGAGGCGATCGAGCTGGGCCAGGACCAGGTCGTCGAGCTGCGCCCGGACAGCGTCGTGGTCACGAACTTCGACGGCACCCCGGGTGTGGTGCGGCAGTTCCACGTGGACTGGGACGCCTCGGCCGCGGAGAAGGGCGGCTACGACTACTTCATGCTCAAGGAGATCGCCGAGCAGCCGAAGGCGATCGCCGACACGCTGTTGGGCCGTATCGGCCCCGACGGCCGGTTGGCGCTGGACGAGATGCGGCTGTCCGACGACGAGCTGAGGGTCGTCGACAAGATCGTCATCGTCTCCTGCGGCACCTCGTTCCACGCCGGCCTGATCGCCAAGTACGCCATCGAGCACTGGACGCGAATCCCGTGCGAGGTGGAGCTGGCCTCCGAGTTCCGCTACCGCGACCCGATCCTGTCGCGTTCGACGCTGGTGATCGCGATCTCCCAGTCCGGCGAGACCATGGACACCCTGATGGCGATCCGACATGCCCGGGAGCAGCGTTCCCGGGTGCTGGCGATCTGCAACACCAATGGTTCGACGATCCCGCGGGAGTCCGATGCGGTCGTCTACACCCACGCCGGGCCGGAGATCGCGGTTGCCTCGACCAAGGCGTTCCTGACCCAGATCGTGGCCTGCTACCTGGTCGGGCTCTATCTGGCGCAGGTGCGGGGCACCAAGTACGGCGACGAGATCGCCGCGGTGATGGCCCAGCTCGCTGAGCTGCCCGCCGCGGTGGAGAAGGTGCTGGAGACCGTCGAACCGGTGCGCGAGCTGGCCCGGAGGATGGTCGACAAGCGCGCGGTGCTGTTCCTCGGCCGCCACGTCGGGTACCCGGTGGCGCTGGAGGGCGCGCTGAAGCTGAAGGAGCTGGCGTACATGCACGCCGAGGGCTTCGCGGCCGGCGAGCTGAAGCACGGCCCGATCGCGTTGATCGAGGACGGCCTGCCGGTGGTCGTCGTGGTCCCGTCCCCGACCGCGCGCGGGTTGCTGCACGACAAGATCGTGTCCAACATCCAGGAGGTGCGCGCCCGGGGCGCCCACACGATTGTGATCGCCGACGAGGGCGACGAAGCCGTCGTCCCCTATGCGAGCACGCTGATCCGGGTGCCTCAGGTCTCGACGCTGCTCCAGCCGATCGTGACCACGGTGCCGCTGCAGGTGTTCGCCTGCGAGATGGCCACGGTCCGCGGGCACGACGTGGACCAGCCGCGCAACCTGGCCAAATCCGTCACCGTCGAGTAGCTGCCGACAACAGGCCGCCCCACCGGATGGGGTGTCACCCCGTACAGGTCACTTGAGTCCCACTGGCCTCGATGGTGTGTCGTAGGGGGTGTCACCCCATGGGCATAAGGTGCCGACATGATCGTCGGGGTGGGCATCGACGTCTGCGACATCCGCCGATTCGCCGAGGCGCTGCGTCGGCGGCCCGCGTTGGCCGAGCGGCTGTTCACGCCGGCCGAACGCACCGTGGGCATCGCGTCGTTGGCGGCCCGGTTCGCGGCGAAGGAGGCGGTGGCCAAGGCGCTGGGAGCCCCGGGCAACCTGAGCTGGCAGGACGCCGAGGTGGTCAAGGACCCGACCGGGCAACCGCAGCTCGTGGTGCGTGGCACGGTCGCGGCGCGCGCGGACAGCCTCGGCGTCCGCGGCTGGCACCTGTCGATGAGCCACGACGCCGGGATCGCCTCAGCGGTGGTCGTCGCCGAGGGTCCGAGCGGGTGACCGAACCAGACGCGCTCGTGCGCGCCGCAGGTCGATCCGTGACGGCCGTTCCGTGAGAGCCGCGCATTCGGTGGCCGCCGTCCGGGCGGCGGAGGCCGTGCTGGCCGCGGGGCTGCCGGACGGCACGCTGATGCAACGCGCCGCCACGGGGCTGGCGTGCGGGTGCGCCGGGCTGTTGGGCCGGGTCTACGGCTCGCGGGTGGTCCTGCTCGTGGGCAGCGGCGACAACGGTGGCGACGCATTGTTCGCCGGCGCCCTCCTTGCCCGGCGTGGCGCCCTCGTCGAAGCGTTGCTGCTTGATCCGGAGCGGGCACACGCCGCCGGCCTGACGGCCTTGCGAGGTGCCGGCGGACGCGTGGTCACCGACGCGGACGTGATCGGGCGCGCCGACCTGGTGCTGGACGGGATCGTGGGCATCGGCGGCAGCGGTGGGCTGCGGTTGGCGGCGGTGGACCTGGCGCAACGGGCTGCGGTCGGGCCGGGACTGACCGTGGCGGTCGACCTGCCGAGCGGGGTCGAGGCGGACACCGGGCAGGTGCCGGGTGCGGCGGTGCGGGCGGACGCGACCGTGACGTTCGGCACCTGGAAGCCGGCGCTGCTGGTCGATCCCGCCGCGAGGCTGGCCGGAGCCACGACCTGCGTCGACATCGGCCTGGGGCCGTACCTGGACCGGCCGGCGCTGCGCAGCCTGCAGGATCGCGATGTTGCGCTGCTGCTGCCGCGCCCGCATCGGGAGGACGACAAGTACCGGCGCGGGGTGCTCGGCGTGGTCGCCGGATCGGAGCGCTACCCGGGCGCGGCGACGATGAGTGTCGAGGCCGCGGCCCGGTCGGGCGCGGGGATGGTGCGGTTCGTCGGTTCGGGCGCCTTGGCCGCCGAGGTCCGGCACCGGCGCCCGGAGGTCGTCGCGACCGATGGGCGGCCCTCGGTGGCCGGCCAGGTCCAGGCCTGGGTGGTCGGGCCGGGCCTGGGCACCGACGGAATGGCTCAGGCGCTGCTCGAGGACGTGCTGGCCGGCGAAGTCCCGGTGCTGATCGACGCCGACGCGCTGACGCTGCTCGCCCGAATCGGTCCGGTGCGTCGTGCCGCGCCGGTGTTGCTCACCCCCCACGCCGGGGAACTGGCCCGGCTGATCGACACGGATCGGGCGACGGTCGAGGGCGCCCGCCTGGAGCACGCGCGCGCGGCGGCTGCCCGCTACGGGGCCTGGGTGCTGCTGAAGGGTTCGACGACCGTGGTGGTCGGCCCGGACTCCGAGCCGGGCTACGTGAACGGCACGGGGACCCCGGCGCTGGCCACCGCCGGGAGCGGGGACGTCCTGGCGGGCCTGGTCGGTTCGTTGCTGGCGGCGGGCCTGCACCCGGCGCAAGCCGGTGCGGTGGGCGCGCATCTGCACGGCGTGGCCGGTCGGTTGGCTGCTGCGGGCGCCGACGGTCGGCACGGTGCAGGCCTGCACGGCGTGGCCGGTCGGTCGGCCGCTGCGGGCGCCGACGGTGTGCTTGGTTCAGGTCTGCCGAGGTTCGAGGCCCGCGTGGCCTCCGCGGCCGCGGCTCCGGTCGCGGCGTGCGCGATCGCGGAGCACATCCCGGCAGCTTGGCGTCAGGTTTCGGCCGCCAGGTGCGGGGAGTTTCAGTAGGGCAGCTTGCGCCCGGACGGCGTGCGCAGGTCGATCGGGGCTTCCTCGCGGATCCTCGCGGTGCCCTTGGACGCGAGCGACTTGCGTTCGATCCTGATCTGCTCTTGCGCCATTCCCGGCCTCCTGACCGTGATGCCGCTTGTGCTGAGGTCCATGAGACGCGTTAAGTCCGGGTTCGGTTGCCCACCGTTCGGATGATTTGGCGGTCCTTCACTCAGCCGGGCCGTGATCGTGACTGTTTGTTGAAGATCATTCATGTAATGCGGCGGTGTGTCGCGTCGGACAGGGCGAACGGGTGACGCCCGGTGCAGAATCGAACCGATGAACGACGTCGTACCCGACCTGCGCCGGCGCGCCCAGGCCCGCGTCGACCTCGACGCGATCCGGGGCAACGTCGGCTCGTTGCGGTCGGCCGCCGGGTCCGCCGAGGTCATGGCGGTCGTCAAGGCCGACGGTTACGGCCACGGGATGGTCCCGGTGGCCCGGGCGGCGGTGTCGGCGGGCGCCACCTGGCTCGGGGTCGCGGTGCTGGAGGAGGCGCTGCGGCTGCGTGCCGCCGGCCTGGAGTGTCGGGTTTTCTGCTGGCTCGCCGCGCCCGGCGAGGACTTCGGGGCGGCTGTCGCGGTCGACGTCGACCTGTCGGCGAGCGCCCCGTGGGCGGTGGACCAGATCGCTGCCGGCGCGCGTACGGCGGGGCGCCGAGCCCGCCTGCACCTGAAGGTCGACAGCGGCCTGGGTCGCGGCGGGGCCGCGCCGGCCGACTGGGCACATCTGGTCGAGGTGGCGGCGAAGGAACAGGCGAGCGGGTCGATCGAAGTGGTCGGGCTCTGGTCGCACCTGGCCTGCGCGGACGAGCCGCAGCGACCGGAGAACGCGGCGCAGGTCGCGGCATTCCGGTCAGCGATCGAGATCGCCGAACGGGCCGGCCTACGTCCCGAGGTCCGGCACCTGGCCAACTCGGCGGGGACGATGGGGATTCCGGCGACGCACTTCGACCTCGTCCGGCCCGGGATCGCGGTCTACGGATGTTCGCCCTCGCCTGCCGTCACCGACAGCGCCGGCTTCGGGTTGCGTCCGGCGATGACGCTGGTGGCGCGACTGGCCCACGTCAAACGCGTGCCCGCCGGGCACGGTGTGTCGTACGGACACACATATGTGACGTCCCGTCAGACGACGCTCGGGCTGGTCCCGGTGGGCTACGCCGACGGGATCCCGCGGGCTGCCGGGAACCAAGCACCGCTCTGGGCTGCCGGGGCGCGGCGGCGGATCGCGGGCCGGGTCTGCATGGACCAGTTCGTCGTCGATCTGGGCGACGACCCGGCGTGCGTCGGCGACGAGGTCGTACTGTTCGGGACCGGTGAAAGCGGTGAACCCACCGCGCAGGAGTGGGCCGACGCGATCGGCACCATCAGCTACGAGATAGTCACCCGGATCGGGGAGCGGATCCCGCGCGTGTATTTGGGGAACTCATGACCGACTCGGACTCGACCGGCCTGGTGCGTTGGGCGGTCCGCGCCGGGCTGGTCGCGGGCACGGCGGTGGCGACGACCGCGGTGCGGCGTGGCGTGGCGCGGCGCGCCGCCACCCGGCGGGCCGAGACCGTCGAGGAGATCGAGGAACTCGCCGAGGGCATCGTCGAGACGGCCGCGCTGGGCTCGACCCACGTGAAGCCGACCACGGTCTGGACCGACGACGGTGTGGGGCTGTGCGTCGAGGTCGAGCCCGCGCCCGAGCAACCCGACATGAGCGACTGCGACGAGCGAGGAACCAGCGAGGAACGCAAACGAACAACAAGCAACGCCCCGACGCTGGTATTCCTGCCCGGCTTCTGCCTGAGCATGGACGCCTGGCACTTCCAGCGCCTGGACCTGCGCGGCGCCGTGCGGTGCGTCTTCTACGACCAGCGCGGCCACGGCCGGTCCGGGCGTGGCAAGCCGGAGCGGTCCACGGTGGGCCAACTGGTGTCCGACCTGCGCGAGGTGATCGCGGCAACCACGCCCGACGGCCCGGTGGTGCTGATCGGTCACTCGCTGGGCGGGATGGTCGTGATGTCCTACGCGGCCGCCCATCCCGAGGACTTCGGCTCCCGCATCGTGGGCGCGGCGCTGATCGCCACCTCGCCGGGTCGGCTCGCTGAGATGACGCTGGGCCTGCCGCCGGCGGTCGTGAAGAACCTGTGGCGGTTCAGCCCTGGCGTGGTCGACCTGGTCACGAACCGGCCGGTGTTCATCGCCCGCGGGCTGGGCGCCGACCGGGACATCGGGCTGTGGATCACCCGCCGGTTGTCGTTCGGTCGGACCGACGTCGACCCGGCGGTGGCGCGGTTCGCCGGCGAGATCCTGAACTCGACGCCGCTCGACGTGTTCGGCGAGTTCTTCGCCGAGTTCATCCGGTACGAGCAGGAGATCGCCCTGCCGGTGCTTCGAAACGTGCAGGCCTTGATCGTGGCCGGCGGGAAGGACGTGCTGACGCCGGTCACGCACAGCCGGCGGATGGCGGCCGCGATCCCCGAGGCCGAGTTGACGGTGATCCCGGACGCGGGCCATCTGGTGATGCTGGAACGCCCGGAGGAGGTCAACGCGGCGCTGCGCAGATTGTTGGAGCGCGTGCGGATGACCACATACCGGAGCTTCCCGCTCGATGGGGCGGCCCGATCGGTCGGCCAGTGACGGCCGAGCCGGCGGGGTCGGGCGAGGCCTGGGAGGAGTTGGCGACGCAGGTTTCAGCCTGCACGGCGTGCGTCGACCTGGCCGACTCCCGCCGCCGCGTCGTGGTGGGCCAGGCGCCGACCGGTGCCGAACTGCTGCTGCTGACGCAGGCGCCCGGTGCGGCCGAGGAGAGTGCGGCGCGACCGTTGGCCGGGCGGTCGGGGCATCATCTCGACTTCCTGCTGGCCGAGGTGGGCCTGTGGCGTAAGGCGATCGCCACGGTGAGCGTCGTCAAGTGCCGGCCGCCGGAGGGCCGGGCGCCGTTGCGCGCCGAGATCGAGAACTGCCGCGGTTGGACGCGCCGGCAGATCGAGTTGATCGACCCGCTGCTGATCGTCACGATGGGCCAGGCCGCGGCGGAATGGGCCTTGGGACGCGGCGTGGAGTTGAGCGCGGTCCGTGGCCACCTCCACCAGTTCGGGCCGTGGCCGCTGTTGCCGACGTTCCACCCCGCCGTGGCGATCCGGGTCGGGCGTACCGGGGCCCCGGCGATGCTGCTGGAGCAGGACGTCCGGTACGCCGCTCAACTGTTGCCCCGGCTGCGGACGTTGCGGGCGGCCGGCGGTGCGCCGTGCTGCAGCGCCGATGGTCACCAGCGGTGAACGCAGGGCCGACGGCGGCGGTCCGGTTGGTGGTGCCCACTGCGCGGGCGATGCAGGCGCTGGGTGCGCGGTTGGCCGGGTTGCTGCGTCCCGGCGATCTGATCGTGCTCAGCGGCGACCTGGGGGCCGGGAAGACGACGCTCACCCAGGGCCTGGGTGCCGCGCTCGGGGTGCATGGGCGGATCGCGTCACCGACGTTCGTGATCTCCCGGGTGCACCCGTCGACGACCGACGGGCCGGCGCTGGTGCACGTCGACACCTACCGGATGGCCGACGCGGTCGAGGTCGCCGATCTGGACCTCGACGAGTCGGTGGCGGATTCGGTCACCGTCGTGGAGTGGGGCGCCGGGCTGGTCGAGACGCTGGCGGCCGACCGCCTGGAACTTGTGCTCACCCGGACGACGCAATTGCCCGAGGATGCCGACCCGGACGACCCGAGTGCGGCGGTGCGCGAGGTGAGTGTCGTCGGGGTCGGCGATCGCTGGTTCGGCGTCGACCTCGGCGAAGCTCTAGCCTGACGCGGTGCTGCTGCTCGCTCTGGACACCGCGACGCCCTCGATCGGTGTCGCGATCTGCGCGGACGGGCGGTTGTTGGCCCGGCGGTGTGTGGTCGACGCCCGGCGGCACAACGAACTTCTCGCGGTGGGCATCCGCGAAGTCCTGCGGGAGGCCAATCTGACGGCCCGTCAGTTGGATGGGGTCGCAGTCGGCGTCGGGCCGGGGCCCTACACCGGCCTGCGGGTCGGACTGATCACGGCGCGCTCGCTCGGTCACGCGCTCGGCATCGGCGTGCACGGGATGTGCAGCCTCGACGTGCTGGCGTTCGCGGCCGCCCGGCACGAGCCCGGCGAGTTCCTGGTCGCCACCGATGCCCGGCGCAAGGAGGTCTACTGGGCGCGCTACCTGGGCAGCGAGCGCCTGGCCGGCCCCGCCGTCGGACGACCGGCCGAGGTGGCCTGGTCCGGTCCCGTCTTCGGGGAGGGCCCCGTGCTCTACTCCGAGGCTTTCCCCGACGCCCGTACCCCCGTCCACCCGGACCCGGCCGACCTGGCCGCGATGGTCGAGGCTCGCACGGCCGCGGGGCAGCCCTGCCTGCCGCCGGTGCCGCTGTACCTGCGCAGGCCGGACGCCGTCGAGCCGGGAGCGCGCAAGAAGGTGACCGGGGCGACGGCATGACCGAGTTGCGGCCGGCGCGCTGGTGGGACATCCCGGCGATGGCCGCGGTAGACCGAGCGTTGTTCGGCCCCGACGCCTGGTCGATGGAGACGTTCTGGTCCGAATTGGCCGGCATCCCGGATCGCCGGTGGTACCGGGTCGCCCTCGCGGACGGCGACGCGGTGGTCGGCTACGTGGGCCTGGGCGTGAATCCGCCGACCGCGGACGTGCAGACCCTCGCGGTTCGCGCCGACCATCAGGGGTTCGGCTGCGGCGGCCGACTGCTCGATGCGCTGTTGGCCGAGGCGACCCGCCGGGGCTGCCACGAGGTGCTGCTGGAGGTGCGCGCGGACAACGCGGCTGCGTTGGCGCTCTACGAGCGACGGGGATTCGCCACCATCGCAACCCGGAAGCGTTACTACACCGACGGCACCGACGCGCTGATCCTGCGTCAGGTTCCCGGTTAGCCGCGGTTGGACGCGGCCACGGGCCTCAGCCGAGGCCCACCAGATCCACCACGAACACCAGCACGCTGTTGGGTGGGATCCCCGGTGTCGACGAGTCACTTCCGTAGCCCATCGAAGCCGGGATGACGATCTCCCGACGGCCACCGATCTTCATGCCCACGATCCCACCACCGAACCCGGGCACGACCCCGGTCAACGCGAAGGGTACCGGCGCCGGACCGTTCTTCCAGGACGCGTCGAAGACCGAACCGTCGCTGAACAGTGCGCCCTCATAGCGCACGTTCACGCTGTCGGAGGCGAGGGCAACCTTCCCGGTGCCGACGACCAGATCGCGGATCACCAAGGCGGTGGACGCCGAACCGGTGCCGCGCGCGATCTTCGGTTCCTTGGTGAGGTCGGTGGCGTTGGCGGTGATCGCCGGAATCCCGGGCAGTGCCCCGGCACCCGCGGGGGCCGATGACGGGGTCGGGAGGACGGGCACATTCCCGGGGGCCTGCGGCGGCGCCCCGATGCCGACCAGATCCACCACGAACACCAGCGCACTGTTCGCCGGGATGCCCGAGCCCGCTGGTGAGTCGCTCCCGTAAGCCATGAAGGCCGGAACGACGATCTCCCGGCGTCCGCCGATCTTCATCCCGACGATCCCACCGCCGAGCCCGGGGCCCATGGTGGGCAGCGCGAAGTTGGTCGGCGCCGGACCCTGCTTCCACGAGGCGTCGAAGACCTTGCCGTCGCTGTAGACCGCGCCCTCGTAGCGCAGGTTCACGGTGTCGGAGGCGGTCGCCTCCGCTCCGGTGCCGACGATCAGATCGCGGACCACCAGGTCGAGGGGCGTCGGAGCGGTGCCCTCGGCGATCTTCGGTTCCTTGGTGAAGTCGGTGGCGTTCGCGATGATGGCCGGCATGCCGGGCTGCTGGGTGTACCCGGGCGGGGCGGCGGAGGGCGAGGGGAAGTCGGGCGGGAGGGCGGGGAAGGGGGTGGGGGTCGCCGAACCCTGATGGGAACCGCCGCCGCAGGCCGTCAGCGCGAGGGTCGCGGCGAGCAAGCAGGCGCCGGCGCGCAGGCGGCGCACGCCTGTCAGGGAAGCACTGGAAGGCGCGGTCGAATCCCTGCGCGGGCCCGCTGCTCGGAAAGTCTTCACGTTGCAGATTCTCTACCCTGGGACTGTTGAGGTCGACCGCAGTCAGTGGGGTCTTGAGGAACATCGCCGTTCCTGCGGGCGGCCCCGCCGAAGAAACGGCGACGCCGCTGGGTCAGGCGGGGACGACCAGCAGGGCGATGGGCCGACCGGCCGCCCGGGTCACCACCACCGTCGCCTCGGAGTCGCCGTGCCCACCACCCAACAGGTCGTGGCGCAACTGCTCGGGTTTCACCCCCGATCCGCGCTTTTTCACGGTCAGCCGGCCCACCTTGCGTCGGCGCAGTTCGGCGCGCAGACCCTTTACCGAGAACGGCAGGACGTCGGTGACCTCGTACCTGCGTGCGAAGGGTGTGGCAACCGGCGAGTCGGTGGTGATGTAGGCGATCGTCGGGTCCAGCAGGCGCCCGTCCAACGCAGCGGCCACCGCGCCGACCAGATGCGCCCGGATCACCGCACCGTCCGGCTCGTGCAGCCAACGCCCGACCGCACCGACGGGCGGTGGTTCGTCGTCGCGCGCCGGTCCTGGCGCGGCAAGGCTGTGGCCGCCGGGCAGCAGGGTGGCCCGGCGTCGCGCGGTGCCGCGCAGCGCGCCCGCGTACAGCGCAGCCTCCTTGACCGCGCCCGCCAGCGAGACCCACTCGATCTCGACCCCGGGTGGAACGGCGGCGTGCTCGATGCCGGGAGCCACCTTGACCGCGGTGGTTCGCCCGTCGCTCAGCAGCGCGGCCACGAACGTCCACGGCGGTGTGTATGTGTTCGGATCGAACACGCGACCACGCGCACCCCGGCGGGCGGGGTCGATGAAGACCGCGTCGGTGTCGATCCGCCGCCCGGTGGCATCGGCGCACTCCACCGCCGCCCGTCCGTTCGTGTTGGCGGCCGCCACGGCGGCGGTCACCGGGTCGAGCTCCACGCCGGTTGCGTGCAGCCCGGCGGCGGCGAATGCGCCGAGATCGGCGCCGATCCCGCAGCAAAGGTCGAGAACCGACGCCGCGGGTCCGAGCGTCCCGACCAGGCGGGCGGCGCGGTGCGCGGCCACCAGGCGGTGGGTGGCCTGTTCCAGGCCCACCGGGGTGAACCACATCGCGGCCGCGTCCGGACCGAACTTCTCCCGGGCCCGCTCGCGCAGCCGGGCGACCGTGATGGCGGCCGCGGCCAGGGCGGGCGCGTGCGTCCTGCGCAGTTCGGTCCCCAGCGCGAGCGTGGCGGCGTCGTCCAACGGTCCGGCTGCGGCGACCTGCGCCAGCAGGTCGGCACCGGCGGGGGAACGCAGCTCGGCGAACGTGGCCAGATCCATCGCGGCGACCCTAACCGCTGGGCTGGCACTCAAGTTGACTGAGTGCTAGGTCCCGCATAGGGTTTCGTTAGCACTCGTAACCGGAGTGTGCCAGACCGGCGCCGCACCCTGATCCCCGCGACGGCAGGCCATGTGGCCCGGTCCATCGACTCGTAACTGTGTCCAATACCTCTGGACTGGAAACTTCAGCCTCGTAAGGGAAGGTCAGCATCCATGGCCAGCAAGGTCTCAATCACGCCGCTCGAGGACCGTGTCGTCGTCAAGCCGCTCGAGGCCGAGACGACCACCGCCTCGGGCCTCGTCATCCCCGACACCGCCAAGGAGAAGCCCCAGGAGGGCGAGGTTCTCGCCGTCGGTCCGGGGCGCTTCGAGGAGGGGCAGCGTCTCCCGTTGGACGTCGTCGTCGGCGACATCGTGCTCTACAGCAAGTACGGCGGCACCGAGGTCAAGTACGGCGGCGAGGAGTTCCTGATCCTGTCCGCCCGCGATCTGCTCGCGAAGATCTCCAAGTAAGCGACTGACCTCGGACGAACTCCAGCCGTACGGCGCGCGTCAGCGTCGCACGGCCGGGGGTCCGCGGGTTGACTTCAGCCTCAGATTCCGCCCCGGGCGGCCCGTCCCGGGCGCGCGGGGCGGACCCACGAATGTGGATCCACGAACGCGGATCCACGGATGAGCCACGAATAGGGAGCAGATCCGGCGATGCCGAAGATCCTGGAGTACAACGAGGACGCCCGTCGGTCCCTCGAACGCGGCGTCAACGCCCTGGCAAACACGGTCAAGGTGACGCTGGGCCCGCGCGGGCGCAACGTCGTGATCGACAAGAAGTTCGGCGCCCCGACCATCACCAACGACGGCGTCACCGTGGCTCGCGAGATCGAGCTGGCGGATCCGTACGAGAACCTCGGCGCCCAGCTGGCCAAGGAGGTGGCGACCAAGACCAACGACGTCGCGGGCGATGGCACCACCACCGCAACGGTGCTGGCCCAGGCGATGGTGAAGGAAGGCCTGCGAGCTGTCGCTGCCGGCGCGAACCCGATGAGCCTCAAGCGTGGCGTCGACGCGGCCGCGGCGGCGCTGGGCGACCACCTGCGCTCGGTGGCCAGCGAGATCCAGACCCGCGAGGACATGGCCAGTGTGGCCTCGATCTCCGCCCAGGACGCGGTGGTCGGCTCGCTGATCGCCGATGCGTTCGACAAGGTCGGCAAGGACGGCGTGATCACCGTCGAGGAGTCCAACACCATGGGCCTCGAGCTGGAGTTCACCGAGGGAATGCAGTTCGACAAGGGCTACATCTCCCCCTACTTCGTCACCGATGCCGAGCGCATGGAGACGGTCCTGGAAGACCCGTACGTCCTGATCAACTCGAGCAAGATCTCGTCGATCGCCGACCTGCTGCCGATCCTGGAGAAGGTCATCGGGGCGGGTAAGCAGTTGGTGATCATCGCCGAGGACGTCGACGGCGAGGCGCTGTCCACCCTGGTCGTCAACAAGATCCGCGGCACGTTCACCTCGGTCGCGGTGAAGGCTCCGGGCTTCGGCGACCGCCGGAAGGCGATGATGGAAGACGTCGCCGTCCTGACGGGTGCTCAGGTCGTCAGCCCCGAGATCGGCCTGAAGCTCGACCAGGTCGGCCTGGAGGTGCTGGGCACGGCTCGGCGCGTGGTGGTCACCAAGGAGAACACCACGATCATCGAGGGGCTCGGCGATTCCGCCGCGGTCGCGGCTCGGGTGTCTCAGATCCGGGCCGAGATCGAGAACACCGACTCCGACTGGGACCGCGAGAAGCTGCAGGAGCGGCTGGCCAAGCTGGCCGGCGGAGTCTGCGTGGTCAAGGTCGGCGCGGCCACCGAGGTCGAGCTCAAGGAGAAGAAGCACCGGATCGAGGACGCCGTCTCGGCGACTCGCGCCGCCATCGAGGAAGGCATCATCCCGGGCGGCGGCGCCGCTCTGGTGCATGCCGCCGCTGTGCTCGCCGACGGCCTCGGGCTGACCGGCGACGAGGCGATGGGCGTCGCGGTCGTCCGCCGGGCGGTCGACGAGCCGATGCGGTGGATCGCCGAGAACGCCGGCTTCGAGGGCTACGTCGTGGTCGCGAAGGTGCGCGAGGACAACACCGGGTTCAACGCGGCGACCGGCAAGTACGGCGATCTGCTGGCCCAGGGCATCATCGACCCGGTCAAGGTCACCCGGTCCGCGGTGGCCAATGCGGCCTCGATCGCCGGGATGCTGCTGACCACCGAGACCCTGGTGGTCGAGAAGCCGGCCGAGGAGCAGCCCGCTCCGGGCGGCGGTGGCCACGGTCACGGCCACGGCCACTGAGGAACGCGCTTCCTCGCACAGCACAGAACAGAGCACGGCCCGGGCGCAGGGGCGCCCGGGCCGTTTCTGTTGCAGTTGATACCTTTGTGACCGGCGTGGCTGAAAGATACAGGAGTGGTTTAAGGGCACCCTGGAGCCTCCAGACGAGCAGCATCGGCACGGAGGCGCAATGGCGACGATCCTGGTTTGCGACAGTTCCCCGCTGATCCGGGAGCAGCTGCGCCGCGCTGTAGGAAGCGTGCGCGGGGTCGAGCGGGTGGTGACGACCGCGACCGAGGAGGAGGCGCTCGAGCACGTCCGGGCGCAGCCGCCGGACCTGGTCCTGATCGACGCCGCCAACGGCGGCCGCGGCAACGGCGGGGCCGGCGCGGTTCGGCGCATCCGGGCGGCGGACCCCGGAGCTCGCGTTCTGATGCTCACGAAGCCGGAGGATCCGGACGCCTCGGTGGTTGCCGCGGTGGCTGCGGGCGCCCGCGGTTACCTGCGCAAGGACGCCAGCCGCGCGGAGGTCCGCGTGGTGATCGGCCAGGCGCTGATCGAGCCGCAGTCGACCGGGGACGGGTCTGCGGTGGGCCCCGACGAGCGGCCCGCGCCCACGTTGACCGAACGTGAGCTGGAGGTTCTTGCCGGGATGTGCGAGGGGATGAGCAACGCCGAGATCGGTCGGGCGCTGTTCCTGTCCGAGGACACGGTCAAGACGCACGCTCGGCGTCTGTTCCGGAAGCTCGGGGCGGCCGACCGGGCACACGCGGTCGCGATTGCCTTGCGGCGCGGTTTGGTGAGATAAGGAGCAGGTGGGTTTCCCCCCCGGCGTAACGCCAGACGATCCGGATCCGATTGATGGTCGGACGGATCGAATCGAGCTGCGCCACTTGGCCGCCGCGGCGGTCGCTGGGGACCGCGGTGCCGTAGAAGCGTTGCTCGGCCGTATCCGCCCGATGGTTCTGCGTTACTGCCGAGGTCGACTTGGGCGCCTGCCCGGGGCCGATCAGGCTGCCGACGACGCCGCACAGGAGACATGCATCGCCGTGCTGACCGCGCTGCCACGCTACCGGGACGAGGGCCGCCCGTTCGAGGCCTTCGTCTTCGGCATCGCCGCGCGCAAGGTGGTCGACGTGCAGCGGGCCTCGGTCCGCGCGGCGGTGCCCACCGAGTCGCTGCCGGAGGTCCAGGACGAGTCGGCCGGGCCGGAGGAAGCGGTGATGGTGGCCGCCGACGCGCAACGGGCGCGTGACTTGCTGGCGAAGCTTCCAGATCATCTGGGTGAACTCATGGTCCTTCGGGTGGCCGTCGGTCTGTCCGCCGAGGAGACCGGCCGCGCCCTGAACATGACTCCCGGAGCCGTCCGGGTCGCGCAGCACCGGGCGCTGAACCGACTTCGTTCCATAGCCGCCGAGGAGAACCTCAGCTGATGTCCGACGAGCTGCAGTTCGGGGCGTTGCACTCCGACGACGCGCTGCTGGACGCCCTCGGCGGGCGGGTTCCGGGCGCCTCCATGGGCGTGGCCGAAGGTGTCACCCCTTGTGCGTCCGAGGACGTCGTGGCTCGCCTGCTCGCCGCCTACGCCGAGGAGATCGACAACCGTCCCGGACCACTCACCGAACTGCTGCGGAACCCGGTCCCGGCCCTTGCCTGCCTCGAGCGCCCCCTGGCCGCGGTCGTGGCGGACCCGACCGCCGGGGCGGTCCCGCCGGCGGCCGTCCCGATCGGGCACCCCCGTCGCCGCCGCCTGGCGATGTCGCGCACGGCGGCAATCGTGAGCACCGGCGCACTGGTGCTCGGCCTCGGTGGTGTCGCTGCCGCGGTCACCGGGAAGGTCGGGCCGTTCGACGACCTGCGTCGTGCGGTGAGTTCGGTTACCGGCTCCTCGCCCTCGGCGCACAACCCGGCCCAGCGGGTGGCCAAGCTGTTGGAAAGCGCCCAGGAGGCGATGAACGACGGGGACCTGCAGTCCGCCCAGGACAGCCTGGCCCAGGTGCAGCGACTGCTCCCGCTCATCGCCGACCCCGACGTGGCCCGGACACTGGGCGCCGAACTGGACGCCCTGCATCGGCGGTTGGCCGCGGTGGCCCCCGCGCTGGCCTCGGTCGTGTCCCACGGGAGCCCGGCCAGGACCAGCCCGAACAGTGCCGGCCAGCTCACCGGCACGGCCGGTCCGGCGGCCACCTCCGAGCCGGCGCCGACGTCCCACAAGGCACCCGAGCCGTTTGACCCCGGGCCCATCGTGGCGGACCCCACCGACAACCTGTCCACGGTCAACAACTCCCCGGTCGGTCCGGCGAAGGACGACCTCAAGAACAAGGCCAAGCAGAAGCTCGGCCATCCGCTGCCCTCGCAGGCGCCGCTGCCGCAGGATCACTCGTTGCCGCCGCAGGACCACCCGTTGCCGGCCCCGAGCGACTTGCCGGCACCCGTCGGCGGGCTGCGCGGGCCGACCGGGTCCAGCCTGGCCCGCGAGGTGCCCGCGTCGACCGTGCTGTACAACTACGGCGGCGAGGCCTTGGCCGAGCCCGACCCGGCCAAAGCGGCAGGTCGGCTGGCAGGCGGCGCGCGGCACTGAGCGGGCGGGCGCTCGCGGATTTCTGACGGATCGTCAGCTACGCCGACGGGTATCATGAGGCGATGACCTCCGCCGACTCCACCGGGCCGGGCGAGTATCCGGAGAAGTTCGCCCGGCTCGGTCTGACTTTCGACGACGTCCTGCTGCTGCCCGGTGCCTCCGACGTCACGCCCAACGCGGTCGACACCACCAGCCGGCTCTCCCGGCACATCACCCTGCGCGTCCCGTTGATCTCCTCGGCGATGGACACGGTCACCGAGGCGCGCATGGCGATCGCGATGGCTCGGCAGGGCGGCGTGGGTGTGCTGCACCGGAACCTGTCGATCTCCGACCAGGCCGAGCAGGTCGACGTCGTGAAGCGCTCCGAGGCCGGCATGGTCGCCCAGCCGGTGACGATCGGGCCCGAGGCCACCATCGGCGACGTCGACGCGCTCTGCGCCCGATACCGGATCTCCGGGGTGCCGGTGGTCGACGGATCCGGCGTGCTGCTCGGGATCGTGACCAACCGCGACATGCGTTTCGAGCAGGACTCCACCCAGTTGGTCCGAGACATCATGACCGCCGCGCCGTTGATCACGGCACCGGTCGGCACCGACAACAAGACGGCGTTCGGGCTGCTCCGCACCCACAAGATCGAGAAGCTGCCACTGGTCGACGGACAGGGCCGGCTCAAGGGCCTGATCACGGTCAAGGACTTCGCGAAATCGGAGAAGTACCCGCACGCCACCAAGGACTCCGGTGGCCGGTTGGTCGTCGGCGCCGCAATTGGCGTGGGCGAGGACTCGTTCAAGCGGGCGATGACCCTGATCGAGACCGGGGTCGACTTCCTGGTCGTCGACTCGGCGCACGGCCACTCGCGGGCGGTGCTGGAGATGATCACGCGGGTCAAGCGCGAGGTGCAGGAGTTGGGCCGCGAGCTGGACGTCATCGGTGGCAACGTCGCGACCCGCGAGGGCGCCGCGGCGCTGATCGAGGCCGGGGCGGACGGGATCAAGGTCGGCATCGGGCCGGGCTCGATCTGCACCACCCGGGTGGTGGCAGGCATCGGCGTGCCGCAGGTGACGGCGATCTACGAGGCGTCGCTCGCCGCGGGGCCCGCGGGCGTCCCGTTGATCGGCGACGGCGGCCTGCAGTACTCCGGCGACATCGCCAAGGCCGTGGTCGCCGGTGCCGACACGGTCATGCTGGGCAGCCTGCTGGCCGGCGTCGAGGAGAGCCCGGGCGAGCTGCTGTTCATCAACGGCAAGCAGTTCAAGTCCTACCGGGGCATGGGATCCCTCGGCGCCATGCAATCCCGCGGCCTGGCCCGGTCGTACTCCAAGGACCGCTACTTCCAGGACGACGTCACCTCCGACGAGAAGCTGGTTCCGGAAGGCGTCGAGGGCCAGGTTCCTTACCGCGGGCCGCTGGAGGCCGTGCTGAGTCAGCTCGTCGGCGGCCTGCGCAGTTCGATGGGCTACATAGGCGCCCGCAATGTGCCGGAACTGCACGCGAAGGGCCAGTTCGTGCGGACGACCTCGGCAGGCCTTAAGGAGAGCCACCCGCACGACGTCCAGATGACCGTGGAGGCTCCCAACTACTCCTCCCGCTGACCCCCCCAAGCCCCATCTTCTGGCGTGTCGGGCGCCCTTCCCGG
>DATAUG010000274.1:0-2946 GCA_036268355.1 Sporichthyaceae bacterium | reverse complement strand
CGGCCCGGAGTGCTCCATGCTGACCTCACGTTCTCCCGGCTAGCTCCGGGATGGTCGAAGGCCCCGTCGACGTTCACGCGTCGACGGGGCCGGCACACGTCATCGGCGGCATCGCCGCAACGTGTCGTTGGGGTGGGGTGGACGCACCGAAGCGGGCGTGGGCCCGACACAAGGGCAGCTCCATCTGTGTGCGGGCAATACCCTGACGGGTATCGCCCGGTGTCACGTTGGAAACTGCGGGGTCTGGGCAGCGGCGTCGCACTATGCCACGGTCGCCTTGGCTTCCGCGATGCTTCCCGGCGTGTCGTCAGGGCAAAGGCCCGAAGGGTGGCCGCAAGCGGTGTCCCGTGCCGAGCAGCGGCCCTGCCGGGGATCACCGCCGGCCAGGGCAGGCTGAGTCTCTGAGCGCCGACCGGATCGGGGACCCGCGCCAGCAGGCGCGGGTCCCCGGGCTCGGCTCAGTCGGGCCGGACGATCGTCACGTCGAGGTTGCGGAACTGCGGTTCGCCGGAGCAGATGCTCTGCAGTTCCTTGAACCAGACCGCGGTCTCCGGTTGGTCCGAGTTGGCCATCGCCGCGGCGTGGTCGGGAAACTCGACCAGCGCCAGGTACGTCCCGGGTCGGTCCCGGTCGACCGCGACGATCGACCAGCGGGTGGTCCGGCGGTCACCCAGGGCCGTGACGAAACGGTCGGTGATCGTCGCCCACTCCGCCGCCCGGTCGGTCCGGAACTCGATCAACTGCAGGAACGCGCCGGGCTCGGACACCTCGACGGTCACGTCGGTCAGCGCCGCCCGCAAGGCCGTGCGCAGTTCGGCGGAATCGGTGTGTCCGTGTTCGGCGACGGCGTGCGCCACCGCGGCCACCAGAACTTCCTCCTCCTCGCCGGTCAGGGCGAGGGTGCAGCCGCGTTCGTTGGGGACCGCGCCGCAGTCGATGATCTTCCTGGTCATGGAACGCTCCTGAATCTGAAGTGGGGACTGGTCAGGGACGGGCTTCGAGCACGAGGTTGAACGGCGTCTGCGTCGCCCGGCGGAACCTGGTGAACCCGGCGGCCTCTGCGACCCGGCGCAGTGCGGCCTCACCGGCCTGTGCCCCGAGGGCACTGCCGCCGGGCTGCGACTTCGCGGCCGGCACGCACAGGAAGTTGGAGAAGGAGTAGTACACCCGGCCCACCGGGTTCAGGTTGTCCTCCAGGCTGTCGCCCGCGTACGGCTCGACGATCAGCCAGGTCCCGTCGGGCGCCATCGCCTCGCGGATGTGGCGGGCCGCGCCCACCGGGTCGCCCATGTCGTGCAGGCAGTCGAAGGTGGTGGCCAAGTCGTAGCCGGTGCCGGTGAACGTCTGGGCGGAGGCGACCTCGAAGCGGGGATCGACCCCGGCGTCGGCGGCCCGCTTGCGGGCCAGTTCGATCGACCCCTCGTGGTAGTCCGAGCCGAAGATCTCGCTGTTCGGGTACGACTGCGCCATGAGCACCGTGGAGGCGCCCAACCCGCAGCCGACGTCGGCGACCTTGGCCCCGGCCGTCAACTTCGCGGTCACGCCGTCCAGCGCCGGCAGCCAACTGCTGACCAGGTTCGCCGCGTAGCCGGGCCGGAAGAACATCTCGGTGCCCGCGAACACGTCGTCGTGGTGCTCGTGCCAGCCGACGCCCGTGCCGGTCCGGAACGCGTCGGTGATCTGCGACTCCGCGCGCAGCGCGCCCAGCGCCAGCACGAACGCGCCGGGGAGATAGACCGGGCCGTTCGGATCAGCCAGCGCGAAGATCTGCTCCGGGGTCATCGAGAAGGTGCCCTGCTGGTGCTGGACGTACCCGCCGGCGGCTTGGCCGGCCAGCCATTCCGCGGTGTACCTCGGGTCGGTGCCGGCCCGCGCGGCGAGTTCGTCCGGGGTCGCCGGGCCGGTGGCCAGCGCCTGGTACAGGCCGAGGCGGTGCCCGATGACGATGTTGCCGGCGGCCATCGTGGCGCCCAGGTCGCCGACGAACCGGTTCAGCAGGTCCATCAGGCGGTCCTCGTCGAGACTGACGGGGGCAGTCATGTCGATCTCCTTCCAGGGTGGTTGCACTACCTGGGAGCGTGCTCCGGGACCGTCTTGGCCCCCGTCAACGCATCGTCAACGCAGTGGCCCGCCCGATCGGTAGGTTGAGCCCCATGGTCCGGGTGCGGTTGCTCGGCAAACTGGCCGTCGAACTCGACGGTGTCCAGCTCGTGCTGCCTGCCCCGTCGGCTCGGCTGCTCGCGTGTCTGTCCGTCACCGACGGCCCGCAGGACAGGGCCGGGTTGGCGGGACGGCTCTGGGCCGATGCGGACGCCGCCGCTGCCCGGGCCAACTTGCGCACTGCGCTCTGGTCGCTGCGCAAAGCCCTCGGGGACTCGGCGCTGCTCACCACCCGGACCACGGTTGCCCTGGACCCGGAGGTTGTCAGCGTCGACCTCGACGAGTTCCGGGAACTCGCCGGTCGCGACGATCCGGCGGCGGCGGATGCCCGGTACGCTGGCGAGTTGCTGCCGATGTTCCACGACGAGTGGGTTCTGACTGCCCGTCAGGAACTGCTGGCCCGTCGGTCGGCAACGCTGGAGGCGCTGACCGAGCAGGCCGCCCGGGTCGGCGACCACGCCCGCGCGGCGCGTTGGGCCAGGAGTCGCTGCGAGTTGGATCCGTTGGACGAACCGGCCCACCGGGCGTTGCTGGGCCACCTGCTCGCAGCGGGGGACCGGGCCGCCGCGACGGTCGTCGGGACACGGTTCGAGGCCCGGTTGCGGACCGAACTGGGGGTGGACCCCTCCGCCGGAACCCGGGCGGTCCTCGCGCAGATCCGGGGCGGCGCGGCCACCGGCGTCGTCGTGCCCGGCCGGGAACTCACGCCGATGTTCGGTCGCCGCGCGGAACTGGCCGTGCTCACGACGGCCTGGACCGCGGCTCGGGCCGGCCGGGGCGGGGTCG
>DATAUG010000273.1:0-18053 GCA_036268355.1 Sporichthyaceae bacterium | reverse complement strand
GACCGGTGCCCCGGGGTCGGCGGGTGTGACCGGTGCGACGGGTCCGGCCGGTGCGACCGGTGCCGCGGGTTCGGGCGGGACCGGCGCCGGAGTGCCGGGGCCGACTGGCCCGGCCGGCGCGACGGGTGCCAAGGGTGTTACCGGTGCCACGGGCTCGGCGGGTGCGACCGGTGCTACGGGTCCCGCCGGCGCGACGGGTGCCAAGGGTGCGACCGGTGCGACCGGGACCGGGACCGGCGCTGGTGTTCCGGGACCGACCGGCCCGGCCGGTGCGACTGGCCCGACCGGCCCGACCGGCCCGACCGGCGAGGGCTCGACCGGTGGCGAGGGCTCGACCGGGTCGTCCGGGCGGCACCGGCACGATCACGACCGGGACGGCTCCGGGTTCGACGGCGGTGACCCCAACGGTGGCCCGGGCTCCGACCACCGCTCCGCGGGTGGCGAGGGCGGCTTCTGAGCTTCCGCTCCGCCTCGGTGCGGCGCGAGCACACCGCTCGCGCCGCACCGGCTGAGTCGACGGAGCCCGTGGGTTCACCCGCCGAGATGCCCGGACTGTGGTGTTCCAGACAGGCTGAAGCCGCCGGTCGGTCGGGTGGTCGGCTCAGCCCTTCGGAGCCGGCGCTGCCGACGGCGACGCGGCGGGCTTCGGCACGCAGTCCTTCTTGTGCAGGTGGCGGTAGAGGAATTTCTCGCAAGGGTCCCGTGCCGTGACTGCCGTGACTGCCGTGACTGCCGTGACTGCCGTGACCACCGGGGAGCCGGCCGGACCGTGGAGCGGGACGGTCCCGGCGGCTTGTGCCTGAACGGGGACGCCGAAGGCGGCCACGGCCAGCAACACGGATGCGGTGGTGACGATGCTGCGCAACGGATCCTCCAGAAACACTCGCTCGCGTCGGCAGACCCGACCGGCCCGGTCCAACCTATCCACGGCCGGCCGATTCCCCACGCTTGGACGCCCCGAGGCAGCCGGCGTCGCCGACCGAGCAGCCCAGGCGGCGACGGTAATCCGAGCCGTCACCACATTTTTCACGGCGCCGAGCGCCCTACGCGAACGGCGTCCCGATGCGGACCGCCAGCATCGGCAGGACAACCCACACCGCCGAATGCCCGCGCCTGGCTCGCCCGAGCAGGCCGCCCGATACCGCGACATGCACCTTGCCGACGTGTGCGACATCGTCATCGGCATGCGGCCAGGCCCACAGTGACCCCGACGCCGGGATGCACCGCTACTTCCAGGCCACCGAACTCGGTTGCAAGCTGGCTTGCGAGTGGCTCCTCGCCACGGAGCCGACCGACCCCCGGCTGCCGGCCGTCCGACTGCAGTTGTGCAACTGGCTCGGGCTCGACACCGGCAGGCTGACGAGCTCCGGCGACACGGTCGGAGTCGGCCGATGATCCGCAGCCGATCCGGTGAGTCGCGGCGCCCGGGCGGTGCGCAGGATTCGCCCGGGCTTCGCGGTCGAGGCGGGGTGAGGCGTAACTTGGCGGGCAGCGCCACCGTCCCGTCAGGGGGTCTGCAGATGTCGAAGCTCATCCGCATGGATCACACCGGCCACTCCACGGTCGCCGAGTGGACCGCCGATGACCCAGTCGCGGTCGAGGCGGCGATCAAGGCTTTCCGCGCCGAGCTCGACCGGGGCTACCTGGCCATCGTCACCACCGGCCCGGGCCACGCCGAGCAGGTGCGCGAGTTGCCGGTCGACGCGCCCACGGTGATCCTGCGCCTGCCGATCGCCGGGGGGTAGTCCGCGGGCATGGCAGCTGCCGAAACACGGCCGCCGTCGGCGGTCCTGCCCGAGACCGAGGCGGTCTACTGGCGCCCGCGGGTGGATGAGGCGCGGCTGCGCCGGATGGACGTGCTCTGGACCTTGACGACGCTCGGCCACGTGGTGCCGTTCACCCTCGCGGCGGCCGGGCTGCTGTACGTCGAGCCGCGCCTGGCGCCGGTGGCGATCGTGCTCGCGGCCCATGCGTGGATCATCCCGGAGCTGTACGCGCACCGCGGCGCGAACGTCCTTCGGCCGCAACCGCGAGGGGCCGACGGCCCCGAGCGAAGGTCGGTCGGCCTGCTCGGCGACCTGGTCGGCCACGAGGCGCGTGAGCTGCACGCGCGGACCGGCCTGGTGCGCGAGGAGGGTCGGCTGGGCACCTGGCTGGTCGGCGAGGCAGGGGCGCTGCTGGTGCGCAAGGGCGGGCGGCGGGTGCACTGCTACTGCGTTCGGGTCAACGCCCCGAACCTGCCGTCCGGGGACCGGATCGCACATCTGCTGCTCGCGCTGCGCGCCGACGAGCAGGGTTTCGCGACCGTGGCCAATCTCGCGTTCTCCGGCGCGCGCTGGCGGGTCCGCCGGCGGCTGCGCAAGGCGATGCGTTCGGTACTGAGCCGGAAGATGCGATTCCACTCCCGGTCGCGCCCCGTACGTTGAAGTGCGTGGCGCGGTCGATCGATTGATGTCCGCTTCACCCGCCGGCCACGCCGACTACCGCTCGCCGTGCTGCTCGGCCAGGAACTGCAGCTCCTCGAGCGGGTTGCGACCCGCGAGCATTTCCAACCGCGCCAGCAGGAGGATGACCAGGTTCGCGAGCCCGCCGACGATGGCCAGCTCGGAAACCCCCTCGGCGAGGTAGCCCCGGACGATGTCGACGACCAGTTTGGGGCTGCCGGGTTGGGCGTAGGCCGCCGCGGCCATGGCGATGGCCCGGCTGGTGAGTTGCCGTTGCCGGTCGTCGTTGTCCATAGGGATCCCTTCCCGGGGACGATCACACCGTCACCGATGTCGGTCGACGGTATGCGCCCCCGGGATCGGCAGCACTGCGGCTGCCACCGGACGGCCCGCGTAGGGTCAGGCCGTGCCGAGGGCTCCTTGGGCAACAAGCTCCGCATCAACCCGCTCCGGCGCCCATTCCCAGGTACGCGAGGGCGGAGCCCCCGAGATGTCCTTACCAGTGGTCAGGGCTTCCCACACCCGGTCCGGGAGCAACGGCATGTCGATGTTTCGCACGCCGTGTCCCTCCATGGCGTTCAGGACGGCGTTGACGAAGGCCGCCGGGGCTCCGCCGGTCGCGGCCTCACCGTTGCCCTTCGCGCCGATCGGGTGGTGCGGGCACGGCGTCGAGACCTCGTGGAGCTCGAAGCCGGGGGTTTCCCACGAGCCCGGCACCAGGTAGTCCTGGAGGCCGGCGCCGATCATGTTGCCGTCCTCGTCGAAGGTGAGGAACTGCATGCTCGCCATGGCGTACGCCTCGGTGAGGCCGGCCATGATCTGGCCCTCGACGATGGCCGGGTTGATCCGCACGCCGTAGTCGTCGACCGACACCACGCGCAGCACGTCCCAGACACCGGTCGCCGCGTCCACCTCGACGGTCACCAGATGGACCGCGAACGGCCAGGTGAGATTTGCCGGGTCGTAGTGCCCGGCGTCCTCCAGCCCCGGTTCCAGACCGTCGGGCATGTTGGCGTAGGCCGCCATCCCGCACTCCTGGATGCTGACGCCGCGCTCGTAGTTGCCGCGCACGTAGAACCGGCCGAGCTCCCACTCGACGTCGTCCTCGTGGGCCTCCAGCAGATGGGCGGCCAGTTTGCGGGCCTTGGCCTTCACCTTGCGGGCGGCCATCGCCGTACCGGCCCCGACGTGACTGGCCGCACCGTAGGGGGTCTCGTCGGTGTCGTTGTATTCGACGAAGACGTCGCCGGCGGGAATGCCGAGTTCGTGGGCGAGGACCTGGGCGTAGATCGTCTCCTGACCGTGCCCGCCGGAGGGTTGGGAGCCCAGGCGCAGATGTGCCCGGCCGGTCGGATGCACGCGAATGTTCGCCGACTCGAACATCTTGATGCCGAGCAGGTCGAACTCTCGGGAGTTGCCCGCCCCGAACGGCCCGGTCGTGACCGCGAGCCCGATTCCGAGCAGTCGGCCCTGCTCCTTCGCCGCCGCTTTCTCGACCAGGAAGTTCTCGTAGTCGATGGCCGCCAGGCCCATCTCCAGGCACTTCTGGTACTGCCCGGAGTCGACCAGGAAGCCGAACGCGGTGCGGTGCGGGAACTGGTCGTCCCGCAACAGGTTGCGGCGCCGGAGTTCCACCGGGTCCATGCCCAGATCCTCGGCAGCGACCTGCATCATGCGTTCCTGGAGGAACATCGCCTCGGCGGCCCGGAAGCCGGAGTGGTAGGCGACCCCGCCGGGAGCCTTGTTGGTGTAGGTGCCCCGTGCCGTCAGGTGCGCGGCCGGCACGTTGTAGCAGGCGAACGCGGAGTGCAGCAGTCCCACCTCGAACTTCGACGGCTGCGCATCGCCGAAGAACGCGCCGTTGTCGGTGTCCGCGTGTATCCGGACGCCCAGCATCCGACCGTCCCCCGACAGCGCCAGCTCGGCGTCGAGATACATGTCGCGCCCGAAGGCGGTGGACATCAGGTCGCCGGCCCGGTCGCCGACCCACTTGACCGGTTTGCCGGTGATGATCGAGGACAGGGCCGCACACACGTACCCCGGGTACACCGGGGCGTCGTTGCCGAAGCCGCCACCGACGTCGGGGGAGATGACGCGGACGTGGTGCTCCGGCAGTTCGGCCATCAACGCGATGATCGTCCGCGCCAGGTGCGGGGCGTGGGAGGTGACGTGCATCGTCAACTTCTCCCAGGTCGCGTTCCAGTCCGCGACCGCGCCGGTGTTCTCCAGCGGTGCCGGGTGCACCCGCGGGTAGTGCAGCTTCAGATGGGACACGACCTGGGCGGCGGCGAATGCGCGATCGGTGGCTTCCTTGTCGCCCGCCTCCCAGCGGTAGCAGACGTTGTCGGTCTGCCACATCTTGTCGTCGCGGATGACCGGGGCGCCCGGCGCCAGCGCCTGCAGCGGGTTCACGATCGGCGGCAGCGCGTCGTACACGACCTCGATCAGGTCGCACGCGTCGCGCGCGATGTACGGGTCGTCGGCCACCACGCAGGCGACCTCCTGACCCTGGAAGCGCACCTTGTCGGTGGCCAGGACCGCCTGCATGTCATAGGACAGCGTCGGCATCCAGGCCAGGTTGCGCTGGGCCGCCATCGCGCCGGTGAGCACCAGCTGCACGCCGACCACGTCCCAGGCCTTGCTCGTGTCGATCGAGCGGATCGTGGCGTGCGCGATCGGGCTGCGGAGGATCGACATGTACAGCATCCCGGGCAGGGTCACGTCCTCGACGTAACGGCCTTGCCCGACGATGAGCCTGGCGTCCTCGACGCGCCCCCTGCTCGAACCCACCCCACCGATCTTGACCTCGTCGTACGCGGTCACGACAGCTCCCTATCCCTCCCAAGTCGATTGCCCCCGTGCAGCGAGCAGCCGACCGCGGATGCGTCATGGGGCCGTCGCAGGCGCCTTGCCGAGGGACTCCTCGCCGGGGAACCGGTCGGTCCGCCTTGAGGAATCGAGCCCTCGGAACAGCCCCCCACCGGCCCCTGGTCCCGGCTGATTCAGCTTCGTGTACGCGAGACAGAATCCCGGTTTTCCTCAGTGTTTACTAGAGCAAAATGCCATGAGATCTCTGATTTGCGCCGTTCGTCGGGGCCGCTCCGCCGCCGGGTGGGTCCGGGCGCCCGCGTTCGCGGAGCGTGACATGCCCGCTGACCTGCGCAGACCTGCGACGATCATTCGTATCTGAGGGCTTCGATCGGGCGCAGCGAGGCGGCCCGGTGCGCCGGGTAGAGGCCGAAGAACAGGCCGGTGAACAGCGACACCCCGATCGCCAGCCAGACCGACCAGGGTGCGATTACGGGGTGTATGCCGATGATCGTGAATCGGGCTGCCAGGAAGCCGATGGCGACACCGATCAGGCCGCCGACCAGCGAGACGATCACCGCCTCGGCCAGGAACTGGCCGACGATCGCGCGGGCCTGTGCGCCGATGGCCTTGCGGATGCCTATCTCCCGGGTGCGCTCGGTGACCGAGACCAGCATGATGTTCATGACCCCGATGCCGCCGACCAGCAGCGAGATGCCGGCGACGGCGGCAAGCAGGATTGTCAAGGTGCGGTTGGACGAGTCCGAGGCGGACAGGATCGCGGCGGAGTTGAACACCACGACCTGACTGTTTACAGCCGAGACGTGGTCCCGTTCGTCCATCGCGATCTGAACCTCGTTCTGCGCGGCGTCGGTGCTGCCCGACGAGCCGGCCTGCACCGCGATCGCCGAGAGCTGCCCCTCGCCGGACGGGCTGTAGCCGTACAGGGCGTCCTGGGCCGCCGTGATCGGGACCACGACCTTGTCGTCAAGATCGGTCTGCCCTGAGTAGCCCTTCGAGCCGAGGATGCCGATGACTGTGAACGGTTGGCCGTTGAAACGGATCTGACGGCCAATCAGATCCGAGTTGTCGCCGTTGACGAGGTCGGAGGCCACGCTGGTGCCGACCACCGCGAGGTGCGCGTGTGCGGTGTTCTCGGCCGCGGTGAAGAACCGTCCGGCCGCGGTCGTGTCGTTGTCGATGCCGAAGTAGTTGGCGGTGGTGCCGAGCAGTACCGCGGTGGTGTGGGACGAATTGCCGTTGAGCGTGATCACGTTGTGCAGCACCACCAACGGGGCGACGGCCGTGGCGTCCGGCACTACTTTGCGGTCCGCGAGTGCCTGGGCGTCGGCGAACCGCAACTGGGGCAGCATGTCGTGGGTCGAGTTGTCCGGCTTGGAGGAGATGCCCAGCATCTTCCGCAGCCGTTGCTGCAATGCGCTGCCGTGTCCGCCGGTGCCGGTCGGCATGGGCAGGACGTAGAGGGTGTTCGAACCCAACCGCGAGATCGAGGCCTGCACGGCGGCTTGCGAGCCGGTGCCGACGGCGATCAGGGTGATGACCGAGGCGACGCCGATCACGATGCCGAGCATCGTCAACGCCGAACGCATCTTGTTCGCCGCGATGCCACCCCAGGCGAACCAACAGGTCTGCTTGATGTTCAGAGCAAGCCGTCCTCAAAGTTTGCGCGGGCCCCGGCCCGGCCCGGCCCAAGTCCGGGCTGGCTTACCGACCGGTCAGTTCAGGTGTCCACTATCGGCCACTGATATCGAATGTACAATGAAATTTCGAAAATGTTCCACCCCAGCTACGCTGCTGCCCTACATTCGAGGTATGACCGGGAAGTCGACGACCCGCGGTGACGCGATTCATGCGCAGCTGCGGGCCGACATCCTCAACGGGCGGCTGCGGCCGGGGCAGCGTCTGCAGTTCGGTGAGTTGGGGCGCCGCTACCAGGCCAGCGTCGGGGTGCTGCGCGAGGTCCTGGCCCGGCTCACCGAACAGGGTCTGGTCTGCGCGGAGCCGCAGCTCGGGTTCCGGGTGGTGTCGCTCTCCGCGGAGGATCTGATCCAGCTGACCGAGGCTCGGGTGGCAATCGAGACCATCCTGTTGCGCCAGGCCATCGAGCACGGCGGCCTCGAATGGGAGTCCACCGTCCTGGCGGTTCACCACACCCTGGCTCGGACGCCGACCCTGGACACCGACGGACAGGCCAGTGCTGCGTGGCTGGCCGCCCACGACCGTTACCACGAGGCGCTGCTCGAGGCGGGCCCCAACCGGCGGTTGCGGTCCATCGCCAACAGCGTGCGCGACGCCGACCAGCTCTATCGGGCCTGGGCGGACACCCTGCCGCAGACCGACGAGAACGACATCGTCCGCGAGCATCGACAGATTCTCGACGCGGTCCTGGCCCGCGATGTCGAGGAAGCGATCCACCACCTCGGCAGGCACATCGAAGCCTCCAAACAGCTGCGCCTCACCGGCTACGCGGGCGACGCGGCGACCGCCGCGACCGCGGCGACCGAACGGTCCGGCGACCGTGCGGGCCGTCGGCGGCGCCCGACCACTTCCTGACCGGCGCCCCGCCCCAAGGCGTGTCGGGACCCGGGCCGCTTTCCGGCTGTCCTGCTCGGCGAATATGACGGTTGCTCAGTTTCCTTGCGGTCCGGCGTTTGCCACTTTTCTGACACATTGTCACTTCTACCTCCGGTCGGCCGCATCGCCCCTCGCGCCGAAACCATGCTGAAACCGCCGAACTGATACCTGCTTGTTGCAAGATCGGATTTGCAGCCGGGGGTTCGGGCGTGCAGGTGAAGCAGACCTTCCGTTTCGCGTGGGGTGGGATCGTCGCGAACAAGATGCGCGCGGCCCTGACGATGTTGGGGATCGTGATCGGCGTCGCCTCGGTGATCACGTTGATCGCGGTCGGAACCGGTTCGCAGGCGGCCGTGCAGGCCTCGATCGACCGGTTGGGCTCGAACACGTTGAACGTGCTCCCGATGCCGACCGGGCAGGGCGGGCACGGCAGCGCCTTCCGCGACCGGATCCGCCAGATGCTGCACCTGCCGAACCGGCCGGACAACGCAACCCACGACATGCCGGCCGCGTTGAGCTACGCCGACGTCGCGGCCCTGCAGGACAAGTCGCTGTGCCCGGACGTGGCGCAGGTCGCCCCGAAGGTCAGCCCCGGGGCGCTGGCCACGCCGGTGACCGTGAACGCGGTCTACGGGGGCGCGAACCACACCGTGGCGGCCTTCATCGGCACCACCGCCAACTACTTCGGCATCGACGACGACACGGTGTCCGCGGGACGGTTCTTCACCGACGCCGAGAACGCGGCCCACACCCGGGTGGTCCTGGTGGGCACCAGCGTCGCCTCCGACCTGGCCGAGGGCGATGCGTCGGAACTGGTCGGCAAGACGGTGCAGATGAACGGCCAGCCGTTCACCGTCATCGGCATCCTCGGGTCGAAGGGCTACTCCGGCAACAACGACCTCGACGACAAGGCCGTCGCTCCACTGACCGCGGTGGAGGACGCGCTGTACGGCTACAACCCGCCCGGGTCCAGCCCGTTGTCCGGCATCTCGGTGCAGGCCGGCTCATCGGCCACCCTGGACGCCGCGCAGAACGAGGTGCAGAAGCTGCTGGACGACCGCCACCACCTCTCGGCGGCCAACACCGACGTGGTGGTCTACAACGCCGCGTCGATCCTGGCGGCCTCGTCGTCGTCCAACCGCACATTGACGATCCTGCTGGCCGCAGTTGCGGGCATCTCGCTGTTGGTCGGCGGAATCGGGGTCATGAACATCATGTTGGTCTCGGTGACCGAACGGACCCGGGAGATCGGCATCCGCAAGGCCATCGGCGCGCAGGCGGGTGCCATCGTCGGACAATTCCTCACCGAGGCGGTCATCGTTTCCATGATCGGCGGGATAATCGGAATGGTGATCGGCCTGATTGCCTCCCGGTTCACCATCGTCGGTGTCCACCCGGTGGTGGCGCCCTACTCGATCTATCTGTCGCTGGGCGTCTCGCTGTTCACCGGCCTGTTCTTCGGCCTCTATCCGGCGCAACGAGCGGCCAAGCTGCGACCGATCGAGGCGCTGCGTTATGAATGATCCGTCGGTGGATGAGTGCAGTGCCGGTCCCGGATCGCCGAGGGCCGACGATCTGTTGCCCACCGGGCGCCCGCCGCGGTTGGGGCTGCTGGTCGGTGGCCTGGTGATGGCGTTCTCGGTGGTCCTCTCGTGGCTGGACGTTCCGCTGCTGGGCGACCTGAATCTGCTTCAACTGGCGGTGGCGGCGCGGACGTTGGGCGTGGCCCACGGCGGGGCCCTGCCATGGTTGACGCTCGGCCTGGCCGCGACCGCGGGCCTCGCGGCGTGCCTCGTTCCGGGCTCGGTGCGGGTGGTCGGCCTGGTGATCGGGGCCGTGTCGCTTGCCTGGGTGGGTTACCTGTTCCACGACCTGACCGATCTCGACAGCCAGAGCCTCGGGTTCGCCTCGATCGGTTCGGGTCCCTACGTGGCCCTCTCAGGTGCGTTGGCCATATTCGTGTCCGGGCTGATCCCGACGTAGGGCCGGCCGATCTTCTGGTCATGATCATCGAGGCGTGACTGTGAGTCAGTCTTCTTCGATGCCAGGAATTTCCCACTGCACGAACGACCGAAACCGCGCCGAAACCATCCACCTGATGCGGCATGGCGGGCGACTGTCGCACAGGGGGTGACGGGACGTGCGATTGTGGCAGACGGCCCGCTTCGCCTGGCTCGGGGTCGTGGCGAGAGATGCGGGCGGCTGAGCAGACCGTGTACGGCGTCGCGGCCGGACTTGCTGACAGTGCGTCAGCGAACCGGGCGCACCCGCCCGGACGCCGCCGCGATCAGCCCGGCCATCGAGGCCGGCCCAACGGCCTTCCGTGCATGCCGTCGTGGACGCGCGACGCAGGCGGCCATTCGCCGGTAGTCGACCACCACGATCACGGCCGCGAGCGCGCCGAGCGCGATCGTCCCAAAATTCATTTCGTCCCCCCGGACTGGTGGGACCAGTGTTACGGAGATTCACTTTTGTGACGTTCAGGCCTGGGCAAGATCATCGCCGGGTCGGTCAAGGGCCGTCGGTCGCCACTGTTGGCCAACCCGACGCCGAAACGCACCCGGAGGTTCGCCGAAGCGGGGATCCCGCTGGGCTTTCCTGAGCCACGGGGTCGGTGGCCTGGAGGGGACGCGATGGCCTCGTGGGCGGTGGGGGGCAAGGCCGGGGTGATGCCCTGGGTCAAAGTCGGGTGGTCCGCGCTGATGGCGGCGGCCGTCGTGGCTCTGGTTTTCGCGCAACGCGGTGTTCTGCTTTCGGGCGTGTCCCGACTGGGCAGTGCCGATCCGCGTTGGCTGGTGCCTGCGGGATTCTCGGCGGGCGTGCTCTGGCTTGCCTCGGCGCTGTCCCAGGCCGGCGCGGTCGGGTCCGACCTTCCGTTCCCTCGGCTGTGCGCGGTGCAGGCCGCTGCGTCGTTCGCCGACCACTTCCTGCCGGGCGGCAGCGGTGGGTTTCTGGTCAACGTCCGGTTCCTGCGTCGCCAGGGCCTGACTCGACCAGAGGCGGCGACCTCGATCGTGATCCGCAGCGTGGTCGGGTGGTGTGTTCGGTTGCCGTTGTTGGTGGCCGTTCTGGTCTGGCAACCGCAATACGTGCTGCCGTTGGGCCGGCGGATTCCGGACGGACCGGCCGAGCTCGGGGTCGCAGTTGCGCTGACGGTGGCGATCGCGGTGCTGCTCGTTGTGGCGCGACACCGCTACCGATCCGGTGCGCCACAGTGGTTCACGGATCTGCGGACCGGTATGGCGGTGCTCCGGACGCCTGGCAAGGCCGCCGCGTTGTGGTTGGGTGCGCTGATCGCCCCACTGCTGCACGCGCTGGTGCTGTTCGCCGTCGCGCAGGCCATGCACGTCGACCTGTCCTGGGTGCATGTGCTGGTGCTCTACCTCGGCGTGTCCACCCTCACCGGGATCCTGCCGATCCCCGGGGCGGTCGGCGCGCTCGAGGTGGTGCTGGTGGCGGCATTGATCGCGGCCGGAGTGCCGGGCGCCGACGCGGCCGGGACCACGGTGGCCTACCGGATGATCACGGTCTGGCTGCCGCTGCTGCCCGCGGGTGTCCTGCTCGCCTTGCTGGTCCGGAGGAACGTCGTCTGAGAGGCGGTCGGATCCATCCGGACAACGGCAACGTCATGCTGATTTCGCGGCATTCGCGCCGGCGCCGGACGACGAGTAGGTACCCTCGGTTGGACGGCCTAGGGCCGCTTGCGGGCCGTTTGGAGAGGGATATGCACATCGCGACCTGGTTCCACCACTTCTGGCATCTCACGGCGCAGAGTCATCACTGCTGGCGCTGGCGCTGGCACCCCGGCAGCAAGTGGCACCGCGTCTGCTTCTAGTCGGCACCGGCCCCGGGCCGGGACAGCCGGGGCGACGGGCCCGACGCAACTGACGCTTCGTCACATCTGATGGGCGTGGTGGGCCATCGTGCCCGGGAGCAAGGCGGGGTGCACGAGCACTGCGACCCCGAACGTGAGCAGTGCGACCCCGGCCACCCGGCGCAGAACCTCGGTGCCGGGCAGCACCTTCTCGGCGTAGACGAACGCGGTGACACCGGCCAGCGCGGCGATGTTCATCATGCCCAGCGGGAACAACATCGCCATCAGCGCCCAGCAGCAGCCGGCGCAGTGCCAGCCGTGGTGGATGCCCATCTGGACCGCGCCGCGCCGGCCGTCGCGCCAGTGCTGCATCACGAAGGCCAGCGGCGAGCGGCACTCGGTGAGGCAGCGGTCCTTGAGCGCGGAGAACTGGTAGGCGCCCGCGACCACGACCAGCGCCCCGCCCAGTCGAGCGGCGTTGTCCGAGACGACGTCGAACTGCCCGGCAAGATCCTCGGCGCCCACCGCCAAGCCGTAGGCCACGACTCCGAGGCCGGCCCAGACCATCAGGTACCCGCTGAGGAACAACCATGTCGGCGGTGCGGTCCGGCCGGCGGTCCGCTTGTTCGCGCCGATCCGGGCGAACATCAGCACCATCGGCGCGACCGCCGGGAACATCGTCGCGATCATCATCGCGACCCACACAGCCAGGAACAGCGGCGTGCTCAGGCCCATGGTGGGGGCCAGTTCGTGACGGCCGTCCATCGCGCGGCTGCCGATGATGACGAACACCCAGGAAACGATCGTCAGCGCCACCAGCCCGAGCAGGATGCCTGCCCGGGCACGGGACATCGGAGTCGCCGTGATCTGCCGCCACCGCAACCGCGCGCCGCCGCCCGCCGGGTGTGCATGCCCGGCCGGCGGCGGCGCGAGGGTGGTCACTCCGGTCCGGTCCAGGAGAACGGGATGTGCTTGCTGGAGGTCTTGATCTTGTCGAGTTTGAAGTCGCCGAACAGCGTCGGGTCGGACTGCGCCATCTCGCCGACGCCCCAGGTGGCCACGACATGCTCGCCCGGCCCGACCTCGGAACCGGGCGGGTTGATGAGCTGTACCCGCTTGTTGGGGTCGGCGGTCGGGCCGGTCAGGGCGACGGCGGAGGCGCTGACCTTGCCGGAGGCCTCGACGCTCCAGGTGGACAGGTCGTCGGCGACCTCGATGCGGATCGGGACGACCTCCACGCCGCGGAAGTCGCCGATCAGCTTGGCGAACGCGCCCGGCCAGCCGCCGCCCGCGCCGCCGAAGATGGCTTGGATGCCCTGCAGTTGCGCCTCGCTGGCCCGGTCGTCGACGAGCAGGCCGACGGTCGCGGTGGTCTCCCCCGCCCAGAGGTCGCCCTCGAACCGGATGATCCCGACCACGTTGAGTCCGGCCATGTCGGTGTCGCCGAAGTTGCCCTCGTTGATCTTGTAGGCCAGCACGCCCTGGCATTTGTTGCCGGTGGGCGCCTGGGCGAACTCGCAGGGGCAGGCGATGTTGCAGCTGCACACGTCGAACCAGTCGCCTTTGAGGGACCAGGTGGGGACGGCGGTCGTGGTCATGGTCCGCAAGCTCCTTCGCTCGTCGGCAGGAGAGACCGCCGGAGTGATCCGTCGGCGGTCGAGTGCAAACATAGGCCCCGGGGGTACCCGAACGGAATAGCGATCGGCGCTCCTGAAGAGAGCACCGCTCTCGACAAGAGTGGTGCTCCGGGTGAGGCACCGGGGCAACACTTTTGCTGCATACTGCGCAGGCATGGAGCCTTCGCCCGCGCCGACCACGACAGTGCCCCGGCGGGTGCGGCTGCACCGGGCGACCACCGACGAGATCAAGTCGTTGGCTCGGGAGCAGCTGGCTCTGGAGGGTGCCGGGGCAATCTCGTTGCGCGCGGTGGCGCGCAGCATGGGCATGGCGTCCTCGGCGGTGTACCGGTACTTCCCCAGCCGCGAGCATCTGATCACCGCGTTGTGTGCCGACGCCTACGACTCGCTCGGGGAGGCGATGGGACTGGCGGTGGCCGCGGTGGGCCGCCGCGGGCACGCGCGCCGCTGGTGGGCGATGTCGCACGCGATGCGGGCCTGGTCGTTGGACCAACCGAGCGAGTTCGGGCTGATCTTCGGCGCTCCGGTGCCCGGGCACCGGGCCGACGTCACCGAGACCGGGCCGGCCTCGGTGCGCTTCATGACCCCGCCGTTGCAGATCTACGCCGACGCCGTGCGGGACGGCGCCGCCGACCCGGACCGCACGGCGGGGCTCGCCGAACCGCAGGTCGGTCCGATGCTGCGGTACTTCCTGGACCGGACCGATCCACCGTGCCCGCCGCGGCTGGCGGGCCTGGCGTTGAACCAACTGGCGTCCTCGCTGGGCGTGATCGCGCTGGAGACCTTCGGCGCGCTGCCGACTCTGATCCCGGACACCGCCGGCTACTACGCCGCCCACGTGCGTGCCGGCATGGTCGGGCTGGGATTTGCGCGCGGATCGGTCTGTCGGCTCACCTGACCTGACTCGGTGGCCACGCCTTCGGCGCCTTCGGACCGAGCCGGCGCGTCCCGACGGAGTTGTCGGTGGCCTCGCCTAGCCTGAGCGGCGTGCCGCATTCGCCCACCGTCATCGACCTGTTTGCCGGGTGTGGTGGCATGACGGCCGGGTTCGTGCGGCAGGGGTTCCGGCCGGTGCTCGCGGTCGAGTGGAACCTGCATGCCGCCGCCACCTACGCCGCCAACTACGGCGAATCCCACACGGTCTGGGGCGACATCGCCCAGCTGCCCGACCGGGCGATTCCGCGGGCCGATGTGGTGATCGGCGGACCGCCGTGTCAGGGCTTTTCGAACCTGGGGTCCAAGGACGTCCACGACCCGCGCAACAAGTTGTGGCAGCAGTATCTGCGGGTTGTCCAGCGCGCGCGGCCGAGGATCTTCGTGATTGAGAACGTCGACCGGTTCCGGTCCAGCGCGGAGTTTGAGCTGTTGGTGGCCGAGACCCAGGGCGGCATGATCGGGGAATACACGCTCACGCACGGGTTGCTCCTGGCAGCCGATTACGGGGTGGCGCAACGCCGGCTGCGGACCATCGTGATCGGTTCCCGCGTCGGTCCGGTCGCGCTGCCCGCGCCGACCCACTCCAGATCGGCCGCCGACGGGTTGCTCCCGTGGCGGACCGTGCGCGATCGGATCGGCGACGAGCAACGATTCCCGCGCCGGTTGCGTACCACCGATCTGCCCCGGTCGGCGGCCGGGTTCTTCGGCCAGTCGATGCCCGGGGTGTTCAAGTCCCGCGACCTGCACTTCGGGCGGCGCCCGCGTGAACTGTCCCTGCTGCGCTACGACGCTGTCCCCCCGGGCGGCGGCCGTTTCGACCTGCCCGACGAATTGTTGCCCCGGTGTTGGCGCGACAAGCCGTCCGGGACCACCGACGTGATGGGTCGCATGCGGTGGGACGCTCCTTCGCTGACCATTCGCACCGAGTTCTTCAAGCCCGAGAAGGGGCAGTACCTGCACCCACAGTGGGATCAACGGCATCCGGCCCGTCGCGTCAATCGGGTCATCACCCACGCCGAGGCCGCGGCGCTGCAGGACTTCGACGAGGACTTCGTCTGGTGCGGGTCCAAGGTCGAGATCGCCAAGCAGATCGGCAACGCCGTCCCGGTCGGCCTCGCCGAGGCGGTGGCGGGTCAGGTGCGTGCGGCGTTGGGCCGGCGCCGAGCGGCACCGGCTAACTGAGCGTCAGATCCCTGGCCAGCGCTGCGTACGGCTTGATTCGGCGTTGCTCGACCAGCTCGTCCCAATGCTCCCGTTGGGTGCGCGTCGCGACCTTGGCCACCGCGGCGTCGAGTTCGTCATGCAGCAGGTGGTAGACCGTGTCGACCTCGCCGGTGCCTCGCGCTATCGAGATCAGCCGACTCGGCAACGGTTCCGCGGTGACCAGGACCAGATGCGGCAGGCGTCCGCGCCGGTTGCGGACCAGGGTCGCGAACTCGTGTCGCACGTTCTGCACCCGGTCGGACCGGATCGTCCACTTGCAGGAGATGGCCGCGTGCAGAAAGAGCTTGGCGAATACGTCGTCCGGGTTCAGGACCCCGACGTGCACATCGGTACGCACCTGGTAATCCCGCCCGAGGGTGGTCCGCAACTCCGGGTGCGAGTCGAACAATCGCTGCAAGGTGCGCAAGTGCTCGAACTGCGCGTAGTCGGAGGCCAGACCCTGCCGGGTGACTTGCCAACCACGGTTCGGTGCGTGCTGCCGCAACACGGACAGCAGGTCCTCGGCGATGTGGCGCTCCAGTGCCGCACCGGCCTCGCCGGAGGCCCCGGCGGAGTCGTCCAATGCGCGGTCGGACTGTTGCTGGATGTCCATCGACCGGTAGATCTCGCCGGTGATGCGCAGGCTCTCGGCGCCCCCCACGTCGGCCAGATTCGGCGCGGCCCGGCAACCAAACAGGGCCTGGCAGCGCTCGGCCGACTTGGCCGTGGCGGGCTTCCAGCCGAGCAGTTCCGGCAACCACGAGGGCGCGGGATGCCGGTCCGGGCCCGGTAGCGCTCCAGTCACCGCCCGACCGTATCGAGGCGCACCGCCGGCATGGTGGATCCCACCTGCCCGATTGGGACGCAAGCGGTTCTGGGGCGGGCCGGACCGCGGATCAGCGTTTGGGACGTTGCTTGCGGAATTGTTCGGCCCGCTGAAGAACCTGTTCCAGATCGGCCTCCATGCTCTGCTGCATCTTCTTGAAGACGGCCCCGCCGTACGGGTACGCGGGGACGGCGATCTCAAGACCGCCGCGCATGCGGATCGCCAGGCCCTTGTCGTTGAGCACGAATTTGTCGATCTCCGACCACGGGTAGTGCGTCGAGGTCAACCAGCCCACGACGACGACATCCGGCCCGAGTTGCAGCCGAAGGCGGGCGGCCCGGAGGCTGACCAGCATGAACAATGCCGCCCCGCCGAACCCGACCACCTTGGAAAATGCGCTGTGCCCGGACGAGCCGCCGGCGAGCAGCAGCATCCCCACGAGCGACCACGGCAGAGAGCTCACCATCCGGTGCATCCGAACCGGGGTCAGGGTCTCGCTCTCGTCCGCCACGCCTGCCCCTCGTCCACCTGGTCCTCCCGCTTAACGCCCCTCCGCCTCGGTGAGCGGGGTGCGGTGCGGTTGACCGGACGCTACCGGCAAACGAATGCGGGGTCAGATCAGGGCGGGTTGCGGCGCCGCCGGATCACGCTTGGTCGAGGAGTTTGGACCGCCCGGGTGATCAGATCAGGTGGGCGCGCCGCCAGATCGCGGTCGTCGGCCCGCCGATCAGGCCCTCCTCGCGCAGGAATCCGGTGATGCGTTCGGCCATCCAGCGCCGCGACTGCTGGTGGTTCGGGTTGGCCAGGGCCGCTGCCCGGCCGACGGCGGGTTCGATGCCGACGGAGGCGTACACCTTCGGGTCGATCAGCGAGTCGATGATCAGGTAGGCCACCACCGCGGCGACCCAGCGATGCAGTTCGCGGGTGGCGAAGTTCATCCCGGCCATCCGGCGGCTGACCTCCTCGCGGGCGAACCGCACGTGTCGCGCCTCCTCGATGACGTGGATGCGGTTGACCGCGCGGATCAGCGGCTGGATGCCGGGGTCGTCCATCATCAGCCGCTGCATCCGGTCGGTGGTTTCCTCGGCGACCAGGATCGCGGCGAACATCGACGGGCCGCCCATCGCCGCCTTTGCCAGCCGGGTGATCTCGTGGGTCAACCGGGCCGGGCGGTAGTGCGGCACCCCCAAGGTGGTGGCGACCCGGGCGAACATGATCGAGTGCCGGGTCTCGTCGCCGAGTTCGGTCAGCGCGTACTGGACGTGCGCGCTGCGCGGGTCCTGGTCGTAGATGTACCGGGAGAGCAGTTGCATCAGCACGACCTCGAACCACAGTCCGACGGACATCGCGCTGGCGATCTCGTGCTTGGACAGCTCGATCCGGTCGGCCTCCGACAGCTCGTCCCACAGCGGCGTGCCGTACAGCGACACATGCTCGAACGGCAACCAGGCCAGGCCGGGCACCGGCGGCTGCGCCCAGTCGATCTCGGTCTGCGGGTCGTAGGAGTGGCGCGCCGAGGCGATCAGCAGGCGGTCGGCGACGGCTTCACGAGACAGCGACGTGGTCGGAGACATCTGGGCTCCACTGTCCGGTACGAGGTGTATCACTCTCTGGTGAATGATACGCGCCGTACCACTTGTTGGCTAGGCTGGATGACGTGTCCGGTGAACCCGTCCAGCCGCGCGGCCAGGCCGGCCGGTCAAAAAGTGCGGTCACCGACAGGCCTGCTGTGACGGAGGATCCGCCTACGTTGCGGGGTCAGGCTGCACGGTGGGCCGGTCAGCGCGAGC
>DATAUG010000272.1:0-22171 GCA_036268355.1 Sporichthyaceae bacterium | reverse complement strand
CGGCACAACCGGCGGCGGCACAACCGGCGGCGGCACAACCGGCGGCGGCACAACCGGCGGCGGCACAACCGGCGGCGGCACCACTCATGCCGTCACCAGATCGGCGACGGACTGACTTCCCGTCAGATTCGGCGCGCGTCCGCGGCGACCACCGGCGCGGTCCAGGCCACGTAAGCGGCCAGGCGTTCACCGGTGCCGCCGTCGCGGACCTCAACCCGAACCGGAATCCCGCCCCGGTGCCCCTCACCGTGGGCGCTCAACTGGCCCTCGATGTCCGAGGCGATCGCCCAGGCCCGTTGATGGGCCTCGGAAACCGCGGCGTCGAAGGTGGCACAGCCGGCCAGCAGCGACTGCCGGTCGACGTCGTGAACCTCGTAGGCGCCCCGCTGCGCAGGTATCCCGCTCATCGCACGCCCCCGGACTCCGGCTCGACGACGTCGACGGCCGCGCCGTCCCGCGGTGCGGGCACCTTGCCGAATCCCTCGGTGACGACCGGGGCGTGAGCCGGCGCGCGATCGATCAGCGCGGTGAGCAGCATCACGGCTCCGATCGTGCCGATGACGACCATGAAAACGAGCATTCCGACGAGAGACATTTCGACCCCCCCAGGTCCAATGGCGCTTCATTCGGGCGCGGCAGCGCAGCTGAGCATCGCCACCGGTTGATCTGGATCGAGACTGCGCGACCCGGTTTTGTGGTCGCCGGCAGGCTGCTTTGCATCTGCTGTGGCACGCTGCGGCGTTCTTCGTCCATGGCTGGAGCATCGGCTGTCCGGCGGGTCAACTTTTGCGTCCGAGCCGCTGACCGTGCGTCACTTTGCTTTATCTGTTGAACCTTGTGGACATTTCGGGCAAGTCGCCGTCCGGGATGACTTCATGGCCCGGCATCTGCCGGTTCGTTGCGTTCGACCAACATTTGAGGCCCGGTCCTTGCATTTCCGTGGTTTGTCCGCCGCCGTTCGATAGTTGCACTGGAGAGGAACCGACCGATCGGTCGGGATCCCAACGGAAGGATCCGACGTGAATCTTCGACGAGCCGCAGTCGCGGTCGTCATAGCCGGCGCCGCCACGGCGGCAGGCGGGTCCACGGCTTCGGCGGCCACGGTCGACGTACGCCACCCCGCGCCGGCCCCAAGCACCGCCAACCATCGCCCCGGAAGCGACGAGCACAACGCCCGGTGCGACAACCAGCAGCGCAACCACCACCAGTGGCATCACTTCTGGTGGCACCACCGTCAGTGGCGCGACTGCCAGACGCCGGGCGACCTCGGCAAGCACCGCGGCGGCGGCGACTGGCGCCATGACGACGGTCCGGGCGCCGGTATGCACCGACACGCCGGTGGCGGCGGCGCCGACGACCCGATGCCCGGCGACCACCGCGACCACCCGATGCCCGGTGACCACCCGATGCCCGGTGACCACCCGATGCCCGGCAAGCCGCCGATGCCCGGTGACCACCGACTCCCCGGCGGCCCGCCGCTACCCGGCAAACCCCCCGTGCCCGGCGACCACAAGCTCCCCGGCACGCCCCCGGTCCCCGGCGACCACAAGCTCCCCGGCGCCCCGACGCCGTCTGTGCCCGGCAAGCCGCCGGTCCCCGGCGACCACAAGATGCCCGGCAACGCCTCGACGCCCGGTAACCACCAAGGCCCCGGCAGCCAGCAGAAGCCGGTCACCACGGTGACTCCGAACAACCCACAGAAGCCCGCCAACGCGCAGGCGCCCAGCAACACCCAGACGGCGGGCAACGCGCAGAAGCCGGCCGACCAGGGCAAGCCGAACACCGCCCCGGCACCCAACAACTCCCAGGTGCCGAACAGCATCCGCCACGCCTAGTCCAGCCGGAGCCCCGCCGACCCAGCCGTCGGCGGGGCTCCCGCATTTCTGAACGCCTGCTGTGAACTTTCTGTCACAGAATCACTGTTGGTTGCTCACAGGAATCCCCAAGCCCGCGGCCCGAACGTTGATTTCGCCGGGGGGCAGTGGTGCCGCCCGAGGGATGTTTCGAAGGCGTGGGGGCGGGGCACATGAGCATGACCATAGACACCACGGACGGTACCGGGGCGGAGACGCCGACGGTCCCGGCCGTCGAACCAAGCCGTCGGCGCAAAGGTTTGCCGCGGCGCAAGACCGCGGCCGTACCGCCGATCGGCGCAGAACTGATCCGACCCAAGCGGCGCGGCCGGCGCCGCAAGTGGGTCGCCGCTGGGCTGGCCGTCGTGCTGCTCGCCGGGGGTGGCACCGCCTGGGCGCTGACCCGCGGCGGCACCACTGCCGCGGCGCCGACCTCGCGGACCATCACGGACACGATCAGCACGGGCAGTGTCTCGAAGAGCGTGCAGGCGTCGGGCACTGTCGAGGCGGCCAACGTCGCAGACCTGACCTTCCCGAGCGCCGGCACGGTGAGCTCGGTGAAGGTGACCGTCGGTGAGACCGTCACCAAGGGACAGGCGCTGGCGTCCATCAACCCGACGTCACTGTCGCTGGCGGTCAACTCCGCACAGGCGTCCTACAACCAGGCAGCCGCGCAGCTGAGCTCGGCCCAGGCGAACCTGGCCGCGGACAACTCCGCGATGGCGACCCTGCGGGCGACGCCGACCACGTCGACGGGCTCGACCGGCGCGACCGGTGCGACGGGCGCGACGGGGACATCGGGCACGACCGCGACCACCACGGCGGCCCAGCTGGCCACCGAGGAGCAGAACGAGCAGGTCCAGATCGACAGCGCCGACGCGCAGATCGCCGGCGACGAGTCGTCGCTGTCGGGCGCGCAGGACAAGCTCAACTCGGCGCAGGCCGATCTGGCCGGGGCCACGATCACCGCCCCGATCGCCGGGGTCGTGTCGGCGGTGAACGTCTCGGTCGGCGACTCGGTCTCCGGCAGCGGCTCCGGCGGTTCCGGCGGCGCGGGCAGTCACGGCACCGGATCGTCGGCGGTGAGCCCCAGCTCATCGACCTCGTCGAGTGCTGCGGTCGAGGTCGTGAACATGAAGGCCTGGGTGGTCAACGCCACCGTGTCCGGCGCGGACCTGGACTCGATCAAGGTCGGCCAGGAGGCCACGATCACCACTACGGGTTCCTCGACACCGGTCTTCGGCACGGTCGCCTCGGTGGGCGTCACCGCGTCGTCGAGCTCCGGCGGCGCGGCCCAGTTCCCGGTCACGATCAACGTGACCGGCGACCCGACGACCCTGCACCCGGGCGACACGGCCACCGTGGCGATCACCACGCAGCAACTGAACAACGTGCTGACCGTGCCGACCGCCGCGCTGAGCCAGAACAGCAGCGGGCAGACCGTGGTCAGCAAGCTAGTCAACGGGGCTCCGCAGCAGGTGGTGGTCACACTCGGCGCCAGCTACGGCCAGCAGACCGTCGTCACCTCCGGCCTAGCCTCGGGTGACCAGGTGCAGTTCACGATCACCGGCCTGGCGGGCCGCACCGGCACCGCTCGCACCGGCACCGGAACCGGGCGCACCGGAACCGGCACCGGTCGCACGGGCACGGGCACGGGCACGGGCACGGGCGCCGGCACGACCGGCGGGTTCGGCGGCTTCGGTGGCGGCGGCTTCGCCGGCGGTGCCGGATGAGCGCGTTGACGATGCCCGCGGATGCGGGCGCATCGGCCGCCTCGGCCGTTCCGGTGCTGTCGCTGACCGACGTGGCCAAGCGGTACGTCACCGGCGCGGAGATCGTGTCGGCGCTGCAGGGGGTGTCCCTGGACATCCACGTCGGCCAGTACGTGGCCATCATCGGGCAGTCCGGATCGGGCAAGTCGACGCTGATGAACATCCTGGGCTGCCTGGACACCCCGACCTCGGGGACCTACCGACTGGCCGGGCACGACGTGTCGACCCTGGACGAGACCCGGTTGGCCCAGGTCCGCAACGCTGAGATCGGCTTCGTGTTCCAGCAGTTCCACCTGCTGGCCACGCTCTCGGCCTGGCGCAACGTGGAACTGCCGCTGGTCTACGCCGGCATGGATCGGCCGGAGCGCAAGCGCCTGGCGATGCAGGCGCTCGAGCGCGTCGGCCTCGGCCACCGCGTCGAACACCGCCCCAACGAACTGTCCGGTGGTCAGCAGCAGCGCGTGGCCGTGGCCCGAGCGCTGGTGACCAACCCGGCGATGATCCTGGCCGACGAGCCGACCGGAAACCTGGACTCGGCGTCCACGGACGACGTGCTCGGCCTGTTCGCCGACCTGCACGCGGCCGGTTCCACGATCGTGCTGATCACGCACGAGACGGAGGTCGCGTCGCGCGCCTCGCGTCGAGTGAAGCTCAGCGACGGCCTGATCGTCTCCGACGAGTCCGACGACGACGCCGCCGACCTCACCCACACGTCGCTCAACACGCTGCTGGGCCTGCCGGCTCAGCGAGGGAGCTGGCAATGAAAGGCAGAGACACCGCGCGCAGCGCCTTCGAGGCGATCCGCGGACACCGGATGCGGTCCATCCTCACCATGATCGGCATCCTGATCGGCATCGCCGCGGTCACGATCACCGTGGGCATCGGGCAGGGCGCGCAGACGCAGGTCGCCAGCCAGATCGACAAGCTGGGCTCGAACCTGCTGATCGTCACGCCCGGTTCGACCACCTCCTCCAGCGGCTTCCGCGGCGGCCGTGGTTCGGCCACCACGTTGAGCCAGAGCGACGCGACGACATTGGCCAACCCGCAGGTGGCCCCGGACGTCGCCGCGGTGACCGGGGTGGCCTCGACCAGCTCGGTCGTGCAGACATCGGGGCAGAACTGGACCACCACGATCGACGGAACCTCGCCGAACTGGTTGACCACCCGCGACCGCACGGTCACCCAGGGCCGGTTCATCACCGCCCAGGACGTGGCCACCGACAACCCGGTGGTCGTGATCGGGACCGACACCTCCAGTGAGTTGTTCGGGACCCAGTCCCCGATCGGCCAGACGGTGCAGATCGCGGGATCCACCTACACCGTGGTCGGCCTGCTGAACTCGTCGGGCTCGTCCTCGTCCTCGTCCACCAGCGACGACGACGTGGTGATCATGCCGTCGAGCACGTATGCGACCCGGGTGGCAGCACCCGCGTCCCGCTCCGCGGTCTCCACCATCTACGTGCAGGCCAAGGACGGCGCAGATCTGTCCGCGGCCTACCAGGAGGTGCAGAACGCCCTGGCGACCAACCACGGGGTCACGTTGGCCGGCGCCGACTTCACCGTGACCAGCCAGCAGTCCCTGGTGGCCACCGCGACCTCGACCAACAAGACCCTCACCGTGATGCTCGGCGGTATCGCCGCGATCAGTCTTCTCGTCGGTGGCATCGGCGTGATGAACATCATGTTGGTCTCGGTCACCGAGCGGACCAAGGAGATCGGCCTGCGCAAGTCCCTGGGGGCTACCCCGCGGGCGATCCGCAGCCAGTTCCTGACCGAGGCCTCCACCCTCGGCCTGGCCGGCGGCGCACTGGGACTGGGCCTGGGCGTAGGCGCCGCCTACTTCCTGCCCAAGGTGCTCAACCAGCCGGTCACCATCAGCCCAGTCGTGGCCGGCGGCAGCCTGGCAGTCTCACTCGCGATCGGCGTGATCGCCGGCGTCTACCCAGCTGCCCGGGCAGCTCAGCTCGCCCCGATCGACGCACTCCGGACGCCCTGACGCCAACGCGGGGCAACCCCACACTCCGTCGGGAGCCTCAGGGTGACAAAGCCCGGGCCGGTGCGGCAGACCACCTCTGCCGCGCCGGCCCGGTCGCGTTGCCGGACGCCGCGAAGTTTGGGGGTCTCTGTGAAGTTGCTGTCACAGGATTGGTTCGGTTGCTTCACAGGATTGCTGAAGCTGGCCGGTCCATCGTTTACGGCGAGGGGGCATTCAGGCCTGACGCGAACCTCGATCTGAGCAGCCGTCAGAAAGCCCGATAAGCCTTACACACAGCCAGAACTTCAGGGGGAACCACAAATGAGCAAGCTCTCGCGTCCGGTCGTCCGTCGAACTCTCGGCGCGGCCGCCTCGGTCGGTGTCGTGCTGGCCCTGCTGGCCGGTTGTTCCAGCAGCCCGAGCGCAGTGGCCTCGACCGGCGGCACCACCGGCACCACCGGCGGCACGACCGGCAACACCAACCAGAACGCCAACCCCGCCTTCCCGGGCGCCAGCGGCCAGATCGCCGCGGTGAGCGACAAGACGCTTCAGGTTCAGGGCGCCAGCTCGCAGACCGCGGTGACCTACACCGCTTCGACCAAGGTCACCGAGGTGGTCAGCGCCGCGGAGTCCGACCTCGCGGTCGGCAAGTGCGTCTCGGTGACCCCGGTCGCCTCGACCGACACCTCGGGCACCACCGCCACCACGCCGGACCTGTCGGCTCCGATCACCGCGGCCTCGGTCTCGATCAGTGACGCGGTCAACGGCAGCTGCATGCGCGGCGGCGGCATGGGCGGCGGCGGGCGGCGCTCCGGCGCAACCGGCGCAACCGGCGCTGCGGCGCCGTCCGGCTCGGCGACGGGCGCGACCGGCGGCGGCGGCGGCTTCGGCGGCGGCATGCGCGGTGGCGGCGGCGCCTCCGGCACCATCGCCTCGATCTCCGGCGACACCATGACAGTCACCATGATGGCCCGTCCGGCCGCGGCCACCGGCGCGACCGGCAGCAGCGGCACCACGACGGTCACCCGCACCGTGACGCTGGACTCGTCGACCACCTACACCAAGACCGAGAGCGCCGCGGACAGCGCGCTGACGGTGGGCAAGTGCGTGAGCGCCGTCGGGACCAGCGACTCCAGCGGGACGATCACCGCGAGCTCGATCTCGATCCGGCCCATGGTCAACGGTGCGTGCTCGACGGGCTTCGGTGGCCGCGGCATGCGTGGCGGCGGCTTCGGTGGCGGCGCGGGTGGCGCGGGCGCCTCGGCCGGTGCCGCGACGCAGACCGGCTGAGCAAGTACTGACGTAGTTGGGTCGGCGGCCCGGGCGACCAGGCCGCCGACTCCGGGGGAACAGAACTGACGACCAGTCAGACAGACTTTTCGATCGAACGATTTCAGTGGGGGATGTCATGAATGCCAACAACCCGGCGGGGGAACCGCTGCCGCCGTATCCGTCGTCGGCGCCGGTGCCGGGCGCGGCTGCGCCGAACGCGGGCCTGCCCCGCGTCGTGAAACTGGGCACCGGCCCGAGCCGTAAGCGCGTGTGGATCCGCCGGGGTGTACCGCTGGCCCTGGGCGGCCTGGTCGTGGCCGGCGCGGGGGTCGGTTACGCCGAGACCGGCTCGAGCGCTCCGTCCTACGTGACCACGACCGCCCAGATGGGGTCCGTCGCCCAGACGGTCAACCTCACCGGATCGGTGGCCAAGGTCAGCACCGCGACCGCGTCGTTCTCGGCCTCCGGCACGGTCACCAAGGTCGACGCCAAGCTCGGCGACCACGTCTCCGCCGGCGAGGTGATCGCCACGATCGACCCGACCGACCTGGAAGCCGCGGTGACCGCCGCGCAGGGCACCCTGTCCCAGGCGCAGGCCGCGCTGACGGCCGACGAGAACGCGCAGGTCGCGACCACCACCGGGTCCACCGGGTCCACGGGTTCCACCGGCTCGACCGGTGGCACGGGCTCCACCGGTGGCAAGGGCGCGTCCGGGAGCACCGGCGCGACCGGATGCACCGCTAGCGCGGCGACCGGTCCGACCGGCGGCACCGGTTCGACCGGCGGGACTGGTTCGACCGGCGGGACTGGTTCGACCGGCGCGAGTAGTTCTGCGGTGTCGTTGCAGAACTGCATCACTAACCTGAATAACGCCGAGGCCACAGCCGCGACCTACCTGACTGAACAAGTCCAGGGCGTGGACATGGTAAAAGCGCAAGCAGATTGCGATAACTCGGCCACGGCTACCTCGCCCCCGGACACGACCACACCGACTGATTCGCCAGCCGGGTCGGTCAGCCCGGCCCCATCGGTCAGCCCGGCCCCATCGGTCAGCCCAGCCCCATCGGTCAGCCCAGCCCCATCGGTCAGCCCGGCCCCATCGGCCAGTCCGACGACCGTCAAGACTGCGTCGACCACGATCACGCCTTGCTCTGCGGACCTGAGTGCTATGGCCACCGACCTGGCGACGTTGGCGACAGACCAGGCAGCCATTACCACGGCTCAGGAGGCGCTGCAGAAGGCGGAGACAAACGCGGTCGCCGCGATGGCCGGTTCGTCGACCACCGGCACTACCAAAACCACCGGCGCAACCGGCAGCTTGTCCACCACCGGCGCCTCGGGCAAGGGCGGCTCGAACGGCTCGGGCGCAGCTGGCGGCAGCTCGACCCAGGCCCAGCACGACGCCCGGGTCGCCGTCGACGAGGCTGCCGTGCAGGCCGCCACCGACTCGGTGACCAGCGCGCAGGACGCGGTCACCGGCGCCACCCTCAAGGCGCCGATCGACGGGGTGATCTCCGCCATGCCGTACACCAAGGGCGCGGTGGCGAGCTCCTCGCAGTCCGTGTCCATCCTGGGCACCGGTGCCGTGCAGGTGACGGTCGACGTCCCACTGGCCACCGCGCAGAAGCTCAAGACCGGAATGGCGGCGGCGGTCACCCCGGACGGGGCGACCACCCCGTCCACCGGCACCGTCTCCAGCATCGGCGTCCTGCCCGCCTCGTCCGGCAGCACCCCGACCTATCCGGTCGTGATCCTGGTCCCCGACCCAGGGTCCGGCCTGCTCCAGGGCGCCACTGCCACCGTCACCATCACGCTGGCCTCGGTCAGCGGCGTGCTGACCCTGCCGAACTCGGCGCTGATCCCGTCCGGCACAACCGGATCCAGCTACGTCACGTTGATCCAGAATGGTCAGCCCACCCGGGTCACCGTCGCGATCGGCGCGGTCGGTTCGACGACGACCCAGGTTCTCTCCGGGGTCACCGCCGGGCAGGTCGTGGAGATCGCCAACCCATCCACTGCCGTCCCCGCCAGCTCGCTGACCGCCAACCAGCTCACTAGCGGCGCTGGTCGCGGCGGCTTCGGTGGTGGGGGTGGCGGTGGGGGTACCCGCACCGGCGGCGGTGGGGGCGCCAGATCGGGCGGCTGACCAGCAAAATCCATACCGATCGGGCAAATGACACTGAGCGGGTGAGCCCGGAATCGGCAAACCCGGGAACAAACCACCCGAATGGGTGAAGGATACGGACCAGGGCAGGCTTCGTGCGAAGCTGCCCTGGTCCGTCGCTGCGTGGCGGGCCGGCCCGCCAGCCAGGTGTGAGTCCCGCGGCAACGGGGCGGTGCGCCTCTCCAGCTGACCAGGAGTTCCATGTCGCGGACCCACCGCCGCCGTTCGCGGGCCACGCCGTCGTCGCGGCGCCGCCGGCGGTCAGTGTCCAGCGGCGCGGTGCTGCTCGCCCTCGCCGGTTGCGCCGCCCTGGTCATCCGCTGGGCGCCGCAGGACACACCGGCCCGGGCCAGCGCGCCCGGCACGGCAGACCTGCCGGCCACCACGACCACCGCCGCGAAGGGCGGCGCATCCGCCGCCGGCGGCACCGCAGGCCTGCTGCCCGGGATGCCCGCTCCGCTGGACCCGAACGACCTCTACGCCGCGGACGGCCCCGGCATGTTGGCGCCGATTCTGCAGAACGTGACCCCCCGCGTCTGGGTGCCCAACTCCGACGGCCACAGCGTCAGCGAGATCGACCCGGCCACGTTCGGCGTCATCCGCACCTTCGACGTGGGCCGAAACCCGCAGCACGTGGTGCCCTCGTGGGACCTGCGCACGCTGTGGGTGAACAACGACAAGGGCAACTCGCTGACCCCGATCGACGCGTTGACCGGCGTGGTCGGCGCCCCGGTCGACGTGCACGACCCGTACAACCTGTACTTCACCCCGGACGGCAAGTCCGCGGTGGTGATGGCCTCGGCCGACAAGCAGATCGTCTTCCGCGACCCGCACACGATGGCGATCCAGCAGGCGCTCCCGGTGCCCTGCGACGGGGTGAACCACGCCGACTTCTCCCCCGACGGCCGCTACATGATCGTCAGCTGCGAGTTCACGCCGATGCTGCTGAAGGTCGACATCGTGAACCACGCCGTACTGGGCACGCTGCCATTGCCCGGCGGAATGCCGCAGGACGTCAAGATCGCCCCGGACGGCAAGACCTGGTACGTCGCCGACATGAACCGCAACGGCTTGTTCGTGGTCGACGGCGACACGTTCAAGACCACCGGATTCATCGAGACCGGCAAGGGTACCCACGGCCTGTACATCAGCCGGGACTCCAAGACCATGTACGTGACCAACCGCGGCGAGGGGACGATCTCACTGTTCGACTTCGCCCTGGAAAAGGTCGTCGGCCGGTGGGCGTTGCCCGGTGGCGGGAGCCCGGACATGGGTGGGTTGTCGGTCGACGGCAAGCAGCTCTGGCTGACCGGACGCTACAACCGCGTCGTATACGTCATCGACACGACCACCGGCAAGCTGCTGCACAAGATCCCGGTGGGCGCGGGCCCGCACGGCCTGTGCTTCTGGCCGCAGCCGGGCCGCTATTCACTGGGCCACACCGGCATCCTGCGCTGACCGGAGCCGACCCGAGCCGACCCGAGCCGACCGGAGCCGGCTTGCCGTCTCACGGGGCCGGGGCGCCCGAGGGGGCCACGGCGGGGGCAGTCGTCGGGACCGCCAGGTACGACCGGCAGGCCTCCAGCGCCGCCTTGGTGGCGGGGTCGTTGCGGTCCAACCCGGTCAGCAACCCGCCGCGGGGCGCGGTGGGCGAGTCGCTGGGCTGCACCCCACCGGGCGGTGGCGAGGCCGGCGCGGTCTGCGCCGGCAGCGGCACCCCGTGGTCGGCCATACATCTCGCGAAGCTGTGCCGGCTCTGGGCCCGCAGCCCGTAGGGCCGTAACGCCGCACCCGGCGGGCGCAACGGCGCACAGGTCTTGAGCGCCTTCTTGAACGCCCTGACCGTCGCCCGGTCGTGGATCGGCCGGGGCTCACCAGGGGTTGGAGTCCCGGTCGGGAAGATCACGCCGTGCTCCTGCAGGCAACTGCGGTAGCTCGCCAGCGACGGAGCGCCACTGACCGGGACTATCGGCGAGCCCGAGCCGCAGGCGGTCAGCAGGACGAGTCCGCCGAGCCAGAGCGCGCCCAGCCGGCGCGGTCGTCCGGTTCCCGCTGCGATTCTCATCAGTTGATTCCGCCGTCGCCACAGCGATCCCGAGCAAAGACGGCGGCGGTCACGTCGGTCGATTCACCCTTCGTGCGCGGCAACAGCGATACATCGTGGGCACAATGCCGCAGCCAAGGCAAGCCGGGCCGGCCGGGTCCGCCGACGGCCGGCGCGCCAGTGCATGATCGGGACCCGAGGACGAGCGATCCGGGGGAAGATAGGCGCATGGGACCGTCGGGAACCCTGACGACGTTGGTCGCGCTGGTCGCGGCAGTGGTGCTGCCGATCGTGTGCCTGCGGTTCGGCAACGGCGCCAGGTCAGGCCGGCCGGCCGCGCCGGCCGCGACCGCGCAGGCCCCCGAAACCCCGACACCGCAAACCCCGGCCCCCGACACAGCCGTCGCGGCGCGACGTCGCGGCGCGCGCCGCGCCCTTCGCTCCAACCGGTTCCGGGTGCCCCTGCCAGGCTCACGGCGGGTGCGGCACAAGATGGCCCGGCTCGGCCTGGTGATGGCCTGCCAACTGTCCGGCGTGATGTTCGTCGGAATCGTGGCCAACGACTGGGGGCAGTTCTACACGAGTTGGTCGGAGATCTTCGGGCTCAGCTCGACCACCCCGCTCACCTCGCCGACGCGCCACTTCGGGGCCCCGTCCGCGCTCGGCGCCCCGGAGTCCGGCACGGCGGCAGGTCCGCACTACAGCGGCGCCCCGGAGATCCCGCCGCAGGCCGCGAGCTGGAAAGCCACGTCGTGGTCCGCCCAGGACCAGTGGGTCCGACGCGGCGCGATCGTGTCCGCCAACATCACCGGTGCGACGACCGGGCTGTCCGAAAGCGTGTTGGTCTACCTGCCGCCGGCTTACTTCCACACCGGGACGGCGGCTCGGGCGTTGCCGATCCTGGAGGTCCTCACCGGCTACCCGGGGACGGCGACCCATCTGGTCTCGAACCTGAAGTACCCGGATCGGCTGCTGGCCGACATTCAGTCCGGGCAGGCGCGCGACATGGTCATGGTCATGCTGCAGCCGGCCCCGACGTTTCCCTGGGACACCGAGTGCAGCAACGTCCCGAACGGCCCGCAGGCGTTGACGTACTTCACCACCGACCTGCCCAACTCGATCTCGGCGCAGTTCGGGCTGTCACCGACCGGGTACGGCGCGATCGGCGACTCGACCGGCGGGTACTGCGCGGTGAAGATGTCGCTGGTGGACCCGTCCCGGTTCACGGCCGGGGCCATGCTGTCCGGCTACTACGCGCCGGCGACCGACCGCACGACCCAGGGCATCTTCAGCACTTCGACCATGCGCAACCAGAACAACCTGGTCTGGCTGATCAACCACCAGCCGATCCCCAAGGTCGCGCTGCTGGCGTGCACCTCCCGCACCGAGGCCGGCAGCGACGGCTTCGCCGTCAACCAGCGACTGCTGGCCGCCGTCAAGGCGCCGATGTCGGCCGACGAACTGCTGCTGCCCAGCGGCGGGCACAACTTCGCGGCCTGGGGTCGGGAGATCCCGTACGCGCTCGTCTGGCTCAGCGCGCACCTGTACGCCCAGACGGCGCCCCCGCCGCCGGTCATGGGCTAGGGCCCGCCCAGCACCTCCCACCCGCGGTCGCGTCGTCCGACGTGGCGGCGGTCTTCGGCGCGCCGCCAACAATTCCCCACTGACCACATCAAAACTACACATGTCACTCCAGTGAACTGAAATCACTCCAGACTCCGCCACGGGGACGGAAAGGGGAGCCGTGACCGGTTTCCACCGGCAACCTGAGCCTCAGGGGCCACTCCGGTCGCCAGGGGGCTCGGGCGGGCCCGCAGTCGCCCCGCGACCCAGGGGCGGGCGTTGGTGGCGCCGGTTGACCCGTCGCGGCAAGGTCGTCGTCTGCGGCGCCACGGCGCTCACGTTGGTGAGCGGTTGCGCCGGCGGCCTGTACCTGAAGCTGGCCGGCAACCTCAACGTCGAGACGATCAATGTGGTGGGACAGCGGCCGCTGACCGAGGAGAACGGTGCGAATCGCGGCCAGAACATCCTGGTGCTCGGGTCCCAGACCCGCGAGGGCCAGATCGGCAGCCACTTCGGCGGACACGACAAGCTGGGCACCGACATCTCCGACACCGCCATGCTGGTGCACCTGTCCGCCGACCGGCAGCACGCGGTGGTCACCTCCATCCCCCGTGACCTGATCGTGGCGCGCCCCGACTGCGCCTCGCGCAAGGACGACCAGCACACCATCCCGGGGTCCCCCGCCGACATGTTCGACCTGGCCATGAACCTCGGCGGCCCGTCGTGCGCGGTCGCCACCGTCGAGCACATGTCCGGCATGCGGGTGGACCACTTCATCCGGGTGGACTTCAACGGCTTCCGCGGCATCGTCAACGCGGTTGGTGGGGTCGACGTCTGCGTGCCGGCGCCCGGGATCCACGACTGGCGCAGCGGCCTCGACCTCGACCCCGGTCATCACACCATCCGCGACCAGGAAGCACTCGCGTTCGTCCGCGACCGGCACGGCGTCGGCGACGGCGGCGACCTCGGCCGCATCCGGATGCAGCAGGTCTTCCTGTCGTCGCTGGCTCAGAAGATCCAGAGCGCGGGCACGCTGACCAACCCGATGACGCTGTACAAGCTGGCCAACTCGGCGACCTCGTCGCTGACCGTCGACCCCGGCCTGGGATCGATCCCGAAGCTGATCTCCCTGGCCCGTGCGTTGCGTGGCCTGACCACCCACAACATCACGTTCATCACCGCACCGAACGCCGTGGACCCGAACAACCCCAACCGATTGCTGCCGGCCCAACCGGGGTTCGACAACGTCTTCGGTGCCATGGCCGCCGACCGTCCGATCAACCCCGCCGACCTCAAGCCACAGGTAAGCGCCGCGCGGCCGGTCGCCACCCGACGACGCGGGTTCTACCAACCCGTGCCGGGGGCCCAGGCCGTCAGCGTCCGGGTGCTCAACGCGACCCACCGCGCCGGAACCGCGGCGCGGATCGCCCGGGACCTGCGTCGGCTGGGCTTCCACGTCGCCGGGCTCGGCCAGGCGCTGCCCGGCTCGCCGACCGCGCTGACCGTGGGCCCGGGGGAGGAGTTGCTCAAGTCGGTCCTGCACGGCCCGGTGATCAACGTGCCCGCCACGGTGGACGGGCACGGGCTCACCCTGACGGTCGGCCAGGACTTCCCCGGCCTGCACCAGCCCGACCCGGCCGCGAGCGGCACCTCCGATGAGACCTCGGACGCGGCGACCGACGCCGCCCCGGGCTCGACCGAGCCGGGGTCGGTTTTCTCGGCCCCGGGCTCGACCGAGCCGGCGACGGCCTCCTCGGCCCCGCTGCACTCCGACGTGGCACGGACCGCCGACGCCGACATCTGCAGCGGCCTGCCCAGGCCGCGGACCGATTCCGCAGTCAAGCGCCCGGACCCGAAGCGACCGGTCACCGATCCGACCGCCGTGGCTCCGACCGCGGTGACTCCGACCGGCATACCGACTGCGGCACCGGCCCAGGCACCGGCCCAGGCGCCGGCCCACGCCCCCGCCGAGGTATCGACCGACGTGCCGGCCATCGAGTCCACGGGCGCCCCGGCGACCAACTCCTGACCAGCTCCGCGCCTGACTTCTTCATGAACCACAGGGTCGTCAAGACCCGGACATTTGTGCTTTTCCTCCCCGCCCCGCGGCGGTTCCGGACCCGACAATTCGACTGAACCGCCCGGCACCCCGGCGCGGCGAGATCGCACGGTCACCCAGCGAGTTCCCGCCGCGGAGGGATCGCACTTGCGCAGCTCTGCGACGCGCCCGTCGGCGGCAGCGCTGGCGATCAGCGGGCTGCTGCTCGGCGGATGCGCTCCGACCGCGCGCTCTGCGCTCACCGCACCGGCAACCGTGATTCCGCAGGCGCCGGCAACGGGCGGCCCGCGGCCGAGTTCGACTTGGGCGGTCGATCCGGCAGTCATCGGCGCGAACGAACTCGGCATGGTGCCGGTACTGATGATCCACGAGATCGTTCCGCTGCCCAAGCGGGTCTACGACCGCACGCCGGAGGCGTTCCGCGCGCTGCTGGAGCGGCTGTGGAGTGAGGACTACCGACCGATCACCGCCCGCGCCTATGTGACCGGGCACGTCGACATACCGGCGGGCAAGCACCCGGTCGTGATCACCCTCGACGACGCCTACACAAATCAGGCACAGATCGACCCCGACGGCGCTCCGAAAGCCGACACCGCGCTGGGGATCCTGGAGGCCTTCGGCCGCGAGCACCCGGACTTCCACCCGACGGCCACCTTCTACGTCAATACCGCTCCCCCGGCGTTCGTCGACGACAAAGTTCTGCCCTGGTTGGCCGCGCACGGCTACGAGATCGGCGCCCACACCATCGATCACGCCAACCTGCACAAGATGTCCGACGCCGACGTGCAACGCGAGATCGGCGGCAACATCGCCGACATCGACAAGTCCGTGCCCGGCTACGCCGTGACCACGATGGCCACCCCGTTCGGCGCCGACCCGGTGAACCGAGCACTCACCCACGACGGGACCTATCAAGGCGTGCCTTACCACCTGGCCGGCGTGATGGAGGTGGACCCGGAGCCGGCACCCTCGCCGTTCGCCGTGAACTTCGACCCGTTCAAGGTGCCCCGGGCCGGCTTCGAGGACGCCGCGATCCCGTTGGACCAACTGGCCGAGCGCCCGGAGCAGCGCTACACCTCCGACGGCAACCCGGACAAGATCTCCTTCCCGGCCGCCGCGGTGGGCAAGCTCGCTCCCGCCTTTCAGGAGCGGGCACACCCGTACTGAGGTACCGTCAGACTGAGGTACCGTCAGATTGACGCATAGTCATATTGAGGCACCATCGGGCTGACCGAGCGCGGTCCGGTCCGGACCGGCGTCTCCTCCACCCTTCAGGCACTCACGGCGTACTCGGGCGAGCTCATGGCCGGAGCCACCAACTGCCAATCCCAAGGACTACCCGGACATCCCCGGGCTGCGCCTGCACCCCGTGCCCCGCCCCGACGAACCGCGCCCGGCGCCTGGCTGACCCGCACGCAGCCCGACAAACCACTGTCAAAACCCGCGGTCGGTCACCACGGCGCGGTTCAGATCCGAATCATCTGCCCGCGGACCGCAGTACAAGGGCATCACCTCAGGTGACCCACACGCACTGCGCACCGGCGATCGGGCGTCAGGCCGAGTGCTGGTCCCCGGACTGCTGGTCCTCGATCCGGGCCACGACGGCCAGGGCGTGCGCGATCGGGATCGCGTAGCCGGCCACCGGCGTCTGGACGCCGCCGTGCCGCCGGAACAGCCCGGCGGTGTCCATCCCGACGACCCGTCCCTGGTCCGGTGCCTGGGCGGCCACCAAGGGCCCGCCGGAGTCGCCCGGAGTCAGCCGGGCATCGGTCTGCAGCAGGTCGTGGATGGTCTCCGGCCCCGACTCCGGGTCCTGCGCGGTCAGCGTCTTGCCGGTTGCGGTGATCCGACCGGGATGCTCGCCGAGCTTGCCCCCGCCGTTGCCGACCGCCACGACCTGCTCGCCGACGTAGGCCGCACTCTGCGCCAGCCGCACCGTGTGCAGGTCGTGGGCACCCTCGATCTGCACGACGGCGATGTCCGCGGCCGCGTCGCCGCCCACCACGTGGGCCGCGTGGACCCGATGGTCCCCCAGGTCGAACACGCCCAGCGCAATCTCGTCCCGGACCAGGTGGAAGTTGGTGAGCACCTCACCGTTCGGCGTGAGCACCATTCCGGTGCCGGCCACGATCGACCCGTCGGACAGCTGGCTCTGGATGTAGACCACCCCGGGGATCACCGCGGCGGCCACCCGCTTCGGGTCGCCGAACGGCGTCGCGGCGGCGGCCGCCGGAACCGCACTCAGCACACTCAAGACCGTTGACGTCACCAACGTCATCGACAGCGAACGCAGCACCGTCGTACCTCCAGTTGCTCATCGAATCAGCGGCACATGGCGGGACTGTGTCGACACGCACAGTGGTCGATCACACCCCGATGACGTTCGGCACGGGCCGGCCGGTTCCCGGCCAAGAACCGCAATAGATGTACAAAGGCCTCAAAAACCTCATCAATCACAATTGCCACATCAACCACACCTGTTACAGGCTGGGTGCCGTGACCAACGTCGCTTCCGTCGAAGGATCGCCAATGCCGACTTCCCAGCTGTCCGAGTCCGCCGGTGCCGGACCGTCGTTCGAGGTCGCGGAACAGGGCTACGCGCCCGCCGCGGTGCAGGCCACGATGGCCCAACTCGCAGCCGAGCGGGGTGCCTTCGACCGGCGCGCCGCCGAATTGGAGGCCGAGATCGCGGCGTTGACCGGAACCCCGGCGACGCTGCGGGCCATCGCCCAGGTCGAGCTCATGCTGCGCGAGGCCTATGCGGACGCCCACGCGATCGCGGCGGAGGCACGCAGCGCGGCCGACCGCGCCCGAGGCGCCGCGCAGGCCGAGGTCGCCGCGGAGTCGGCGCAGTTGGACGTCGAGATCGCCGAGGTCCACGAGACCGCCGTCGCGGCGGGCAAGCGAATGGTCGCCCTGGCTGACAAACGCGCGGCCGACCACCTGCACCGCGAGGAAACCACCATCGACCGGGCCGCCGAGTACGCCGATTTCCTGGTCGCCCGCGCCCGTACCCGGGGCACCTTCGTGGCAACGCGAACCATGCAGACCGTGAACGACGAACGCCACCTGCTGTCCGGAGACCTGACGGGTCGATCGTCCGTCGGCCCGGATCGACGCCGCGGGCTCGCTCGCGAAGCTGCCGCGCTCAAGGCGCAGGCCAAGCAGATCGAGCAGGACGCCATCCGGGAGGCCGCCGCGCTGCGCACGTCCGCGGCGAGCCAGGCCGAGGAGTTGCACGCGAGCGCTGCCGGTGCGGTCGAGCGACTCGAGATCGAGGTCGGGCAGGCGATGACCGACCTGACGGCCGCGATGGCATCCCTCGGCGGAGCACTCGGCAAGGTGCGCGGCGAGATCGAAGAACGTCCTGCGGCGGCCCACAAGGCAACCCGTAAGGCCCCTGCCGTCAAATCGACGGCTGCACCGAAGCGTCGCCCGACCCGGGCGACAACCACCGGTCCGACCCCGGAGCCGGTCACCCCGGCCGCCGCGGTCGGACCGGTTACCCACCCCGAGCCCATCGCGCCGGCGGCCAGGGTCAAACCCGTGGCCAAGCCCGAGCCCATCGCCCCGGCGGCCACGGTCGAATCGGTCGTCGCCCCCGAGCCGATCGCCCCGGCGGCAGCGGTGGCCCGACCGGCGATCCCGCAGCCGACGCGCATGGTCCCGGTCGTCGCCAACGCGGTCCGATCGGCCGAACTCAAACCCAAGCTCGCGAAACCGGCCGACTCGGGATTCGTCCGGCTGACCCCGCCCCCGGGCGTGCCTGCGCGCCGGGTGGTACCCGCCTCCGTCCCGCCGGCCGCGGTGGCCGCCGCCCGGCGGATCAGGCGGACCGTGACCGCGGCAAGTGCCACGGCCGCCCCCGAGCCCATGACCGTGGCGCAGGTACCGGGCGGGCCGAGCTGCCTGGCCACGGCGACGTCCGGCACCGCCGCGGTGACCGTCCTGCGGATCCGTACCTGACACCTCGCAGCGTCCGGGTGACCGTGGCCTACAGGTCACGGTCACCCGGACGCAACGCACGTTCTCGGGTCTCGGACTCACTCATAACGCAGCGCGTCGATGGGCCGCAGATCGGCCGCCCGGGCGGCCGGATACAGCCCGAAGAACAGACCGGTCAGCAGCGAGACGGCCAGCGACATGATCACCGACCACGGCGCCACGGAGGGCTGGACCCCGACGATCGTGAACCGGGCCGCGAAGCAGCCCAGCAGCACCCCGGTGAGACCACCGATCAACGACAGGATCACCGCCTCGCCGAGGAACTGCCCGATGATGTCGCGGCGGTCGGCCCCGATGGCCTTGCGGATGCCGATCTCGCGGGTCCGTTCGGTTACCGAGACCAGCATGATGTTCATGACGCCGATGCCGCCGACCAGCAGCGATATCCCGGCGACCGCGCCGAGCAGGATGGTCAGCGTGTGGCTGGACGCCGATCCGGCGGCCAGGATCGAGGCCGCGTTGTAGACGATCACGTCGGTGTTGACCGCGGTGACGTTGTGACGCTTGTCGATCAACGTCTGGACCTCGTTCTGCGCGGCGCTCAGCGTCGCCGAGGAGGTCGCCTGCACCCCGATTCCGGACAGCTCCCCGGTACCCGGCACGTGGTAGCCGAAGAGCGCGTCCGCAGTCGCAGTGGCCGGCGCGACGACCTTGTCGTCGAGGTCCTGCTGCCCGGAATAGCCCTTGGACCCGAGGATGCCGATGACCCGGAAGGCCTGCCCGTTGAACTGCACGTCCTTGCCGAGCAGTTCCGACGGGTCACCGTCGACCAGGTCCGAGGCCACGCTGGTGCCCACGATGACCACCCGGGCGTGCGAGGCGTACTCGGCCTCGGTGAAGTTGCGCCCGGCCGAGGTCGTGTCGTTGTCGATGTCGAGGTAGTTCGGCGTCGTGCCCATGAACGTCTGGGTGGTGTGCGAGGAGTTCAGATAGGTCGTGGCCGCGGTATGCACGATCACCTTGGGCGCCACCGCTGCCACGTCGGGACAGGCCGTCCTGTCCAACAATGCGGCGGCGTCGGAGTAGGTCAGCGACGACTCGTGGTCGTGCGTGCTGTTGTCCGCCCTCTCCTTGATGCCGAGCAACCGGCGCAGCTGAGCCTGGAACGCGCTGCCGTGCCCGCCGGTGCCGGTGGGCATCGGGGAGACATTCAGCGTGTTCGAGCCCAGTCGGGCGATCGAGGCGGCGACGGCTTGGTTCGACCCGGTTCCGACCGCGACCAGCGTGATCACCGAGGCAATGCCGATCACGATCCCGAGCATGGTGAGCAGGGCGCGCATCTTGTTCGCGACGATCCCGCGCCATGCGAACCGGGTACTTTCTCGGAACCTCAACCTCGGCCTCCGCTGGTCAGCCTAAGTACGGCACCTTTAGGGAGGTATGTCCGACCGCAGGCTTGACTGAAGGTTCGCCGCTGCCTTGCCATCCGTTCACCCTGGTCGGACCGCCCGCGACCAGGGCCGTTACTCGCGGAATCCGCCCAGAAAACGCCGGAAGACGCCACCCTCCCGGCGCAACGGCGGCGCCACCGGTGCCGGCCGCGCGCTGCGGTGGGCCACCGGCTCGGACCAGTCGGTGGCGGTGATCGCCTCGATGATCTGCTCCGGGCTGAAGTTCTCCGAGCCCACGATGCCCTCGCGGAATCCCACGAGCACGCCGTCGCGCATCACCTCGGCCTCCAGGCGGGTGGTCCGGGCCGCGCCCCAGATCGCCTGCCGGCCGTCGTGCAGATCGATACGCACCCCGAACCCGTGAATGCCCCCGGTGCTCGGTTCGAGATGGGCGTCCACCCCGCGGTCGCGCAGCAGGTCGGTCAGGTGCAAGGCCTTTTTCTCTTCCACGAGTGGCGATGGTAGCCGGCCCGGCCGACAAGTTGCTGCATCCGGTGCTCCGGAGCGCTTGGCGCGGTCGTGGAATTCCGTCAGGTGTGTCTGCCCACGGAAACGGGCAGGCCGACGCGGACAACGCGCAAATGAATCGCACACCAGGCGGGCCGACCGGTCCGCAGGAAGGCAGGTGCACGATGTCCACGCAAATCCGGGGGCTGCGGGCCGTGTTGATCGCGGCTGCCGTGGCCGGTCCGTTTCTCGCGCCGGTCGCCGCGTCCGCAGCAAGCACACCGTCGCCGGCGCCGTCGCCCGGGATGCACACCCATCTGCAGCAGCTGGACGGCGCGAGCGGCATGGGCGGCCCGGGCGGCGCCGGGGGGATGAACGGCACCGGGGGCATGAACGGCACCGGCGGCCTGCACCCGGGCGGATCCACGATGAACGACTCGACCACCTCGAACGGCGGTCCGTCCGGGCCCACCGACTCGTCCGGGTCCGCCGGCTCGTCGGGATCGAACGGCTCGAGCGGGTCGAACAGCGGCCAGTCCTCGAAGATGCCGGTCGGCGGTGCCGCCACCGGATCCGGCGCGACCCAGAACGGTGGGCCCGGTGAGCTGGTGGCGCTTGGTGGGGCGCTGCTGGCGGCGTCCGGGCTGACCTGGCGGGTCACGCGGCGCCAAACCGCCAGAGCCGATCAAAGGCGGTGACCTCTCCCACCCCGAAGCCGGGTCGAGGCCGCCGCATGGTGGCGCCGGCCCTGACCTGGGCGCTCGCGTTGAGCGGAGCGACCGCAATCGCGGTGGCACTTACCGACCGGGTCGCTCCCCCGCCGCAACCCGCCGACGCCGCACCCGCGGACCCGGCCGCGGCGACGAGTTGGCTGCCACCGGATGCCGCGGCGAGCCCGGCGCCGACCTCGGACGCCCGACCGGACCAAGACGCCCTCCCGGACCAGTCGGTCGCGCTGCCCACGCGGATCCGGATCCCCGACATCGGGGTCGACGCGGCCGTGGAACAGATCGGGCTCAACCCGGACAGGACGGTCGCCGTCCCGACGGACCCTTCCGACGCCGGTTGGTACCGCTACTCCGTCCCGCCCGGACAGCTCGGCCCGGCGGTGATCCTCGGGCACGTCGACGCCGCCCGAATCGGACCGGCCGTGTTCTACGGCCTCGGCGGACTGGCCCGGGGCGACCGCATCGAGGTGACGCGAAGCGATGGGACCGTGGCGACGTTCGTCGTCACCACGGTCACCGAGTTCGCCAAGGCGGCTTTCCCGACCGCCGCCGTCTACGGACCGACGAACCAGCCGGCGCTGCGCCTGATCACCTGCGGCGACTGGGACGCCTCCGCCCACGCCTACCGCGGCAACACCGTGGTGTTTGCCGACGAACAGTCCCCACCGGATTCACCCGGCCCAGCGGCGGCGGATTCTGCGTAGCGTCCGGGTAATCGTGACCTATAGGTCACGATTACCCGGACGGTAGCGACTTCTCAGCCGGCGCGGCGGTGTTGCGGCGCGGTGCGGCGGGCGCGGGCGACGGTGCGGGTGGGCGTGGTCGCCGGGGCCAGGACCTCCTCGCCGTAGAGCTCCTGGACCCAGTTGCTCTGGTAGACCGTGTCCAGGTAACGCTC
>DATAUG010000271.1:0-3378 GCA_036268355.1 Sporichthyaceae bacterium | reverse complement strand
CGACGAGGCCGGCACACCAGACGCCACCATCGTCCTTGGCAGCCAGAACGCCACCGCCGCCTCGCTGACCCGCAACCGCCGTGGATGACAGTTGCCGCTCGAGCAAAAAGTCGAGGCTCGGTGGCGGCCGGTTCGGTCACGCGTCAACACCGCGCGGTGGTGCTTTGGCGTACCGGCGGCTTCACGGGTCGTGCGGCGGGACCTGAAGGACGTCAACTGATGTCGCGACGGGTGATCTCGTCGCCGATGCACGCTTCGACTGCTGGTGGGACGTTTCGGTTCCTTCGGACAGATGATTTTTTTCTCCGCCGAACGGACGATGGCTGCGGAACCGGGAGGTTCTTCGCAGCGTCCAAGATCCGCGTCGCCTGGATCGGCCCGGTGACCAACGGGCCCTGCTCGGCCATCCAGATGCGTCGTCGACGCACAACGGCAACGGCCGCCCCGCCAACTGGCGCCGGCCGCCCGCCCAAGTGCCTGACCCACCGTCAGACCAAGTGCGGGACCCGGCGACGACGCCACGCCCCAGCACCACCACCACACCCCCGCCCGGCCGGTCGCCCGAGCGGAACATCACCCCATCGCAAGGAGAACCAACATGTCCAAACCCAATCCCCGCCCCGTGCCACTCTCAACGCCGAAGCGCGCCGCCGTGTTGGCCGCAGCGATAATCGGAGTCCTGTCCCTGTCGCCGGCGGCGCCCGCCGGGGCGCAGAGCGCCGGACTCAGCATCCTCGGCGCCATGGCACCCGGCGCAGCCGGACCCAGAGTCGTGGTGACCCTCGCCTACGAGTGCGACACCGACACCCAAACCCTCGTCGTAGCCGTCAACCTGCCCTCCGGCCGCAACCTCGGTACCGTCCGCACCACCCCCGAATGCACCGGCTCTCCAGGTACCCACGACATCACCGTCCGATCCCGCAACGGGCACTTCAGATCCGGCCAACTGGTCGAGATCAAGGCCGACCTGCAGGACCCGAGCAACAACACCGTCCACGTCGAGGCCGAACGCACACTGCAACTGCCGTGATCCACTGTCACCATCGTTAGGCCCAGGAACCGGGCCGCCGGCCGAGTGATGACCGCTGCCCGCGACCGTGCGACCGCCTGACGAGGCGTCAGAGGACCGTCGCCCGGCCGCAAACGCGAGGACTCAGCGCGGGTCCGGGCCGGGATGGTCGGAGGGGGCGCAGGTTCGCCCGGTGAGGGCGTAGTGGACTTGGGCCGGGGATCCTCGTCCGGGCCGGGCGTCCAGGCCGTCCCGCCGGTGTTTATCCAGACCTCGGCCTGCCACGCCTGATCCCACGCCTTGTGCTCCAACGCCGGGGGTGTGCCGCCGGCGGATGCGAGAATCGCGGGTGTGGGCCGACCCAAGCCGCAGCTTGGGCATACTTTCCGGCGTGCGACCCCTGTTGGCCTCACCGAGCCCGTCACCGGACGTCGGGCGGTTGTCGGGCGGTTGTTCCGACGATGCCCGGCGCTAAGCCCCCTGACTCCCGAGGGGGCCGTCGCCGCCATCGCCCTGGCCGTCCGGATCCTGATCCGGGCACGGGTGCTGCTGTTCCGAGGCGACCGAGTCGACCACGTAGCAAAGACCGAGCGGGACGCCGGGCGGTTTCACCGGGGGCGGGCCCTCGGCAACCCGGCCCCCACCGAGCGGCGCGACGAGCAGGCCGGCCAACGCGACCGCCGCTGCGAGCGCACGACTTTCTGCCACAGTTGCCTCCCGGTTGGACCAGACCTGATCAAGGTCTCCGGACGGGCGCCCTTTGTCCAACAGGCGCGCGGCCGGGGCTGCCGCGGATGACGGGGGCGCAGCCGGCGTCCGCGATGCGGAGCGTCGCACGAGATGACGAGCGAATCGGCGAACGCGAGGCGCGAGCAGGGTTCATCCGAGCAGGTGTGCGGCGGCTTCGCCGCCTTGACACGCTCGATCTCCTCGGGCATGAGCAGAGGCCCAAGTTCGCTTCTTCTCATTCCCCTCGGCTCAATCGCGTGTCCGAGTGGCAGACGCGCCCGCCTATCGCCAACACGGTTGGTCCCGCAGACAGCACGAGCGGGAAGTCACCGGGCATGGTTGTGTCCGATTTGTTCGAACGCTGTATCACGTCGCCCACGCAGCCTCCCGTAATCCGGGCGCCGACGAGCTCAGCTTCTGTGGTGCGAATCGTCCGAACGTCCGAGCAACGCGGGGGCCCGGCGCGGTCGGAAACGGCGGCTCGTAGCCGCCCGGGTCGATCAAGACTGCCTGCATGATCCATCCGGCCACAAAATGGTGAGTGGTGTTCATGTTGACGCAACATGCGCGGCGCAGACTCGATTTGCCCACGTCCGGTTCTCCGCCTGGACCGGGCTGCGCGTGGGGTCGGGTTCGAGGGAACGGGGGAGCTGGTCGATGGGATATGACCGGTCCTCGGACCTCGACCACCTCGCCGTCGCCTCCGTGTGCCCTGCAACCCGTAGGGCCCTGGCCGCCCGCCTGCAGGCCGAACAGGAGTACCGCGCGGCCCTCGTCGGCCTGCCGGTACCGGCCCGGTTCCCGGTCGAACGGACCGTCGACCCTACGGAGGCCACCGGGGAGTCCTCGCCGGTTGCGGGTGTCGAGGTGCGGGCGATCTGAAGCGGTGGCGGAGGGCGACCACCAGTAGTGACGGACCGTCACATCGTCGCTCGTCCCGCTTCCGATTCGCTGTTTGTTCGCCGGCGGTCACCATGGTTCAAGCCAGACCGGCAGCCCGTCCACCTGTGCACGCGCATTCGCGCGATCTTCGCCGAACGTCGTGGGCCGCCGGTGCGCGGTCGGAGAACGCGGATCCGCGCCCGGCTGTCTGACCTGACAGGATTGTGTTCGTGGATCTGATCGGGACGTGGACGTTGGCCGCATTGGAGGTGATCGCCTCCGACGGGACGGTGGACAAGCCGCTCGGCGAGGCTCCGCTCGGCCGGATCATGTACGGCGCCGACGGCACGATGTCGGCGATGCTCGGCGCCCGGAACCGCCCGTCCTTCGGCGTACGGGCCGATCAGGCCTCCGATGCACAGTGGGGCGCTGCGGCCCGGATGTTCATCGCCTACGCCGGCACCTGGACGCGGGACGGCGACGTGGTCCGCCACCAGGTGGAGGTTTCGCTGATCCCGGACTGGATCGGCACCACGCTGGTCCGCACGATCGGCCAGTGGGACGGTGGGCTCACCCTGACCGTGGAACCGAACAGACCAGGTGGCCGCACCCAGCGGCTGGCTTGGGCGCCGGTAACGACCTGACCCGGTCAGCGATCTCTGTCAGTTCTGGATCGGCCATCGCAAACATGACCTCAGTCCGGCGTCTGGCCGTAGGTGTGGGTGACGGTGAAGGAGAGCACCTGACGGCGCTCGCTG
>DATAUG010000270.1:0-1695 GCA_036268355.1 Sporichthyaceae bacterium | reverse complement strand
GAGCGGGTTCAGGCCTGGGCACCGGTGGCGGCCGAGCGTGGGGTCACGTTGCGCTGCGAGCAGGTCCCGGCCCGGACGCTGCTGACGACGGGCCACCTGGAACAGGTGCTCGACAACCTGATCGCCAACGCGTTGGACGCTTTGGCCGCGGGCGGCTCGGTGCTGGTCGGCGTGCGGTGCGACGGCGACCGGATACTGCTGTCAGTGGTCGACGACGGTCCCGGCATGTCGGCAGAGCACCGCGCCCGAGCTTTCGACCGCTTCTCCGGCGAGACCGCCCGACCCGGTCACAGTGGGCTGGGGCTGGCGATCGTGGGGCGGTTGGTCGGCGTCGACCGGGGCCAGATCAACCTGGTGGAGACCCCGGGCGGCGGCCTGACGGCCCTGCTCAGCTTCCCCGCCTCGCACGTTCCTGACGGACCGTCACGGCCTGCGTTGCTCCGGCCGGCCTAGTAGACACGCCCTAGGCTCGCGCCAGGCGGAGGGCACGGGTGGGGCACGCCGTCACCGCTGCCCGGGCGTGCGAGGCCAACTCGGCCGGCACCGGGCCCGGTTCGATGATCGGGTAGCCCCACTCGTCCAGCGTGATCCGTTCCGGCAGCAACTCGGCGCACATCCCGTGGCCGTGGCACTCGATCCGGTTGATCTGCAGGATCTGCTCGGCTCGGCGCAACGACAGGCTCATCGCCGACTCACGTCCAATCGGGGTTGGTTGTCGCGGCCGGTGGGGCCACCACCGACGGTTGACTCGCCCCTGCGCAGGGATGGCCCGAGGCATGAGCTTGGACGTCGTCGGCGAAGACCCGCAACGCACTGGCGGCCAGGCGCGCGGCCCCGTCCGGATGGCTGCAGGCCCCACGGCCGGGAATCACGCCCAACCGAGACCGGATACGGTCCACCGTCTCGGCGCGGGCAGTGCCCCGGGCCAGTTCGACGAAGTCCGCGGCGACCGCGGGCAGCCCGAACATGCACGGCCCGCACTGACGTGCCGACTCCCCCGCCAGGTAGCGCAGGATCAGCGCGGTCTCGACCAGGCCGCAGGCACCGATGGGCAACCCGATCAGCGCGGCCACCCCGAGAGTGCCGCCCGCCGCCCGCAGGCCCTCGTGGCTCAATGGAACTGACGCGGCGTCAGGTAACCGGAGCCACGCTCCGGCGTACCCGCCGACCAGCACGGCCTGCAGGGCTGCGATCGATCCGCCGCCGAGCCCGAGCACATCGCGGATCGGGGCGCCGAGTTGCGTCTCGTAGACCCCGGGCCGCTCCACCCCACCGCCGAGGGTGACCAGGGTGGTGCCGGGCGAGTCTGCCGTGCCGACGCCGCGGAACCAGTCCGCTCCGTGCCGGGTGATCAGGGCCAACTGGGCGAGGGTCTCGACGTTGTCGATCAGCGTCGGGCGACCGGCGACACCGCGCTCGAACGGCCGCGGCGGCTTGGCGGTGGGGCGAGCCTCGCCGGTGTTGATGAACCGCACCAGAGCGGATTCCTCGCTGGCGACGTACCGGCCGGGGACCTCGGTCACCCGGATCTGCGGGCCGGTGCTGCGGCGTTCCCGCAGCGCTGCGCGCAGGGTCGCCGCCGCGGGGCTGCCGCGGTGGACGCAGAGGTGGATGCGGTCGGCGCCGACGGCGGCCGCGGCCACCTGCGCACCGTCGATGATCAGGTGCGGCTCCAGCGACAGCAGGGCGCCGTCC
>DATAUG010000269.1:0-1957 GCA_036268355.1 Sporichthyaceae bacterium | reverse complement strand
GCCAGACTCAGCTACTTCCTCGACCGCATTCCGTCCTGGATACCCACGGCCGTCGAGTTCCGACATCCCAGTTGGCACGACGAAGCAGTCTTCCGGCTGCTCGAACACCATCAGGCGGCGTACTGCGTGATGAGTGGTGCCCTCTACATCGGTTCCTATCCGGACACCGACCTCCGCTGGTGGGCCGATCGCATCCGGGAGTGGCTGGCCGCCGAGAAGGACGTGTACGTCTACTTCAACAACGATGCCTTCGGCCATGCGGTACGAAATGCCGAGAAACTGCACGCAATTCTGCGTGAACAGTAACGACCGCAATGCCGTCTCGAAAATGCTCTCCCACCCGACCTATGGCGGCGGCAGGGTGAGGTTGACCGGCTGCGGGTACAGATGACTCATGTCTGGTCGTCGGAATCTGGATCATGCGCAAGCTCCGTTGCTGCAGGCGTTGGCCGACTATCACGGCGGGGACCGGTATGGGTTCACGCCGCCGGGGCATCGTCAGGGCCGCGGCGCGGATCCCCGGGCCCGCAGCGTCCTGGGTGCCGAGACCTACCGTTCGGACGTGCTGGCCTCGGGCGGCCTGGATGACCGGTCCGCCTCACACGGCTACCTGGCTCACGCCGAGGAGTTGATGGCCGACGCCGTCGGGGCGCAGCAGGCGTTCTTCTCCACCGCGGGGAGCTCGTTGTCGGTGAAGGCGGCGATGCTGGCCGTGGCCGGCGGCGAGGGCGAGCTGCTGCTGAGCCGAGACGCGCACAAGTCGATCGTGGCCGGGCTGATCTTCACCGGGGTCGAACCGCGCTGGATCCGGCCCCGTTACGACGAGGACCTGCACCTGGCCCATCCGCCCTCGCCGGAGCAGCTTGAACGCGCCTGGGCCCGGCATCCCACGGCGGCGGGTGCGCTGATTGTGAGTCCGACCCCCTACGGCACCTGCGCGGACATCACGGCGATGGCCGAGATATGCCACCGCCGCGGTAAACCGTTGATCGTGGACGAGGCCTGGGGGGCGCACCTGCCCTTCCACGAGGATCTCCCGACCTGGGCGATGGACGCCGGCGCGGATGTCTGCGTGGTCAGCGTGCACAAGATGGGCGCCGGGTTCGAGCAGGGCTCGGTCTTCCACTCCCAGGGCGATCTGGTTGACGCCCAACACTTGTCAGCATGCGCTGACCTGTTGATGACGACGAGTCCGAACGTGATCATCTATGCCGGCATCGACGGCTGGCGCAGGCAAATGGTCCAAGACGGCCATCGGCTATTCACCGCTGCCCTGGCTCTTACTCAGGACGTCCGGGTCCGGGTCGCGCAACTGTCCGGTCTGCACGTGCTGCACGACGAGCTGGTGGCCGTCGAGGCGAGCTACGACCTGGACCCCATGCAGGTGCTCATCGACGTCACCGGGCTGGGGATCGGCGGCTATCAGGCCGCCGACTGGCTCCGGGAAAACTGCCACATCGACATGGGCCTGTCCGACCACCGCCGGATCGAGGCCACCCTGTCCATGGCGGACACCCCGGAAACCGCAGACCGGCTTCTGGCCTCGCTACAACAACTGGTCGAGGCTGCCCCAACACTGCCGAGCCAACCCCGCGTCGACCTACCGTCACCCCACGATCTGGAAATCGAACCCGCGCAACTACCGCGCGACGCATTCTTCGGACCGACCGAGACTGTCCCGGTGGGGCAGGCACCTGGGCGGGTGTGTGCCGAACAAATCACGCCGTACCCACCCGGCATCCCCGCTCTCATCCCCGGTGAGCGCATCACCACCGAGCTCATCGACTACCTGCGCACCGGACTTGCCGCCGGAATGGTCCTGCCCGACCCAGCCGACCCGAAATTGGAAACCATCCGGGTCACCGCCTCATGACCGCGTTTACGACCATTGTGACCGGGTTGGACGCGCCGCCGGCCTCGTGCTTCGTGCGGTGGGTACGTGCCTCGGCCATGGATT
>DATAUG010000268.1:0-2528 GCA_036268355.1 Sporichthyaceae bacterium | reverse complement strand
CCGAACAGAGTGTTCGGGACCGCCTTGCGTCCGGTTACACGCGTGGACGATACATCGTTGGATCAAGACGGGGCGCGGGGCATGACTTGCCCGGTGGCGCGGGTCACAGGGACGCCAGGAAGCAGTCATCCAAGAGTCTCGATGTCGACGCATGTCCCCCCCGGCTCTGTCCCTATGTGATGGCGATACAGACCCAATCCGTACTCTGCGATCGAGGAGGGATTTGAAATGCCGGCTGCAGGCATAGGCCGCAGCCGCCGGGTGTTTTAGAATGCGCGGACTAAAATAGCCAGTCTTCCGACCGGAGATCGTTTCCCGGAATTGCGCACCCGCGGCAGTCATTCAGCCGTCCATTGTACTGCCGGTGATAAGGCGGGTGCCGCGCCGGTAGGTCAGGTAGGCCCAAAGCCAATTCATTACCACGGCGGCACGATTCCGGCCGCCGGCCAGAAGCAGCACATGGGCAAGGCCCCAGAGCCACCAGGCAGGTGCTCCCCATAGCCGAAGCCGGCGCAATTCCACGACCGCGGCAAGCCGTCCGATCGTCGCGAGATTGCCGTAGTGACGGTACCGGAAAACACCCGGCGCCGGATATCCCTTGATCGCTGCCCGGATCACGTTCGCGGCGTGCCGCCCCTGCTGCTTGGCGGCGGGCGCGAGTCCCGGGACCCCGGCACCTGCCCACCCGTTCGAGGCGGCCGTATCGCCGATTGCGAAAATCCGCGGGGAACCAACGACCCCAAGATTGTCGTCGACGAGGACGCGGCCGGATTTGTCCCCGGCCTGGCCGAGCCATTTTGCCGCTGCTGACGCCGCGACCCCAGCCGCCCAGAACGTCGTGCGGGCGGCGATGTGGCTGCCGTCGATCGCTATGCCGTTCTGGTCGATATGGGTCACCTTGGCGGCCGTGCGGACCTCGACACCGAGTTCCCGCAGCGACCGTTCGGCATGGGCCGACAGGGCCGGGGAGAAGGCGGGCAACACGCGTGGCGCGGACTGGACCAGAATAACCCGCGTCGTGGCCGGGTCGATCGACCGGTATTCACGGTCGAGGCCGGTGCGGGCGACCTCGGCCAACGCGCCGGCCAGCTCGACCCCGGTTGGTCCGCCCCCGACGACCACGAACGTGAGCCAGGCTTCACGCTCTGTGGGGTTTTCCTCGCTCTCTGCCCGCTCGAATGCGAGCAGCATGCGGCTGCGCATCGTCGTCGCATCCTCGATGCTTTTGAGCCCTGGGGCGTGTGCCGCCCATTCGTCTCGCCCGAAATAGCTGTGCCGGGCACCGGTCGCGAGAATGAGGTAGTCGAATGGAATGCGCTCCTCGGGCAGGTGGACCTGGTTCGCGATCCTGTCCACACCGACCACCTCGCCGAGACGAACGGCGACGTTTCGCTGGTCTCGCAGGATGCTGCGGATGGGGATCGCGATATCGGCGGGCGACAAGGCCGCGGTCGCCACCTGGTAGAGAAGCGGCTGGAACAGGTAGTGATTGCGCCGGTCGATCAGGGTGATCCGGCAGGCGGTCGATCGCAGCGCGCGTACAGCCGCGATGCCGCCGAATCCACCGCCCACCACGACGACGTGCGGGACCGCCTCGGCTGCGGCATGGTCGCGCACCCGCGGCCCCGAACCGGCGCATTGGACGGCCGCGCTGTCGAGCGAGAGCCACCCCGCCCCCTTCGCCGCAAGCAGCAACAGCAGCAGCGTGACCTCGAACCGGTCAGGCGCCACGCCGGAGAGAACGATCGGGGGCGCCAGTGCGCACAGCAACAACGCCACGGGCCGCGTCGCGAGGCCGAGCAGGAGCGCCCAGCACAGAAGGAGCAGCGGCCAGGGTGCGGTCACCAGTTCGCCAGTGACGGGCACCGGCCACATGGCGAATCCGGTCCCGCCGGCGATTGCCAGCGCGAGGTAGAGGCGCGTCCCAAACGGAAGCACGAAATCGCCGCAAGCGTCGCTCCAGGCGTAAAGCCGGCTGATCGCCCTCACCGCCCAGACCGGCACCCGCACGAGGCCACCTCGCAGCAGGTAGTCAACAGACACCGGGCCGGCACCGCCGAGCAGCAACCAGATGAGGAGGATCGCCTGAGGGCCGGCCAAATGCGTCCCGGCGAGGCTTTGTCCGACGCCAAGAACCAGGATCAAGGCCACCGGGCGGGTCGCCAGGCCCGTCGCAAGAAGGAGCGGAGCAATGCTCTGTATCAGCGTTGCTCCAGCCGAGGGCGCCTCGGCGAACCCCTCGGCCCGCATCATCATCATGAGCTGGTGGACGAATATTGCCTGGCTGAGCCAGATGCGCACTGCCAGCAGGAGAAAGGCGTGGACAATATGTCCCGTGACCGCAACCCTGCGCCGGACCGCCAGACAACCCTCGAGCGCCGCTGAAAGAAGGTCCAGACGTGGCGTCCGGGCCGCTAGGACCGCGTTTTCAGCGGCCCCCGCGACCTCGGGGCGGTCGGGATGGGAACGATCGCCGTTCATCTAGGACGCAAGGGCGATGGCGCGAGCGATCGGCCCATCATAACGCA
>DATAUG010000267.1:0-28728 GCA_036268355.1 Sporichthyaceae bacterium | reverse complement strand
CGATCTGGCCGGGCGATTGTGGTGGCCCCGGGACTCCGTTGACATCTCGATACCGTTTCGGCGCTCGCTGGATTCCTCCGAAGAATTTCCGACCATCTGAGGTCAGGTTGCCGGAGACAGGGATAATGGTCTTCCCGCCGTCGGTCACCGCGATGAGGTCCCCGTCGTGCAGCCGGATCGGCACCCATTGGTCCGGGTTGCGAAGCGCATCCAGTTGGGCGCGGGCGGCGAGTCCGGCGGCGCTGTGCGGATTCATTCCGAGCTCGGTGATCCGGGCGTCGGTGGACGCCGCATCCACCTGCGACGCGAAGCCGGGACCGGCCGCCGCAGCATCCGTGGCTTCTCCGGCGTCGATGAGCTTCTCCTCGGCCTCGTCGGCGCGGAGGGCGCCTTCTTTCGCCATGCCGAGGCCGAGGGTCGCCAGGTCGGGGAGCAGTTTCCCGATGGCTTTCGCGGGGTCCTCCTTCCAGGTGTCGAGGTCGATGAAGCCGCCGAAGAACTTGCCCGGATGGGATCCGATCGAGCCGAAGAACTGTTCGTTGTCCTTCTTCCAGCCCTCCGGGTCGACCAGGGCGCGGGCCGGAGCGAGGCGGGCGGCCAACTCGACCAGTCCGACGGCGGCCGGGCCGAGTTCGACGATGCTCTCGAAGGCGCCTTCGGTCAGCGACTGGATCGAGCGGCGCAGGCCGGCCAGGAAGCCGGGTTCCTTGGGGGCGTCCTCGGTCGGTTCCTTCAGGGCGTGGGCCGGCGTAAGGGCGGCGGCTTCCAATTGATCTCCGGGCCGCGGCAAGGATCGCGCCCGCACGAGCCAACGTGCCGTCCGGGTCTTCGACCGGTGCCACGGCGAGGGCGCCGACGACCACAGCGCCGTGCGCGGCGGCCGAGGCCGGGGCAGCCGACTGGTACAGCGCAAGCGCCTCCGCGGCCCGGCCACGGGCCTCGTGGTGCGCGCGGGCATAAGTGCCCAGCGCGACAGCCGCCTCGTCGAAGGCCGCCCCCGCGGCCGTCAGCCGTCGATTCAGCTCGACCAACTCGGCCTCGGTGGCCGCGGCCGCGGCCCCGGCCCAGCCGCCCAGGCCCACCCGTCCAAGCCCCCGGCGGGCCTCCTCCGCGGTGTGTCCGAAGTCGGTCAGTCGCTTCACCAGTCGGTAGGTCTCGTCCGGGTCGCCCGGGATCAACTGCGAGGCATGGGTAGCCATTGACAGCTGCATCGGTGGGACGGGCACGGCCGAGGTGTGCCAACGCACCGCCACGGGTTCGGACGCAGGCGGGGCCGACCACCCGGAGCCGATGGCCCTGCCCGCGCCGCCACCGGTCCTGGTCAGCGAGGCCTCGGCGCTCTCATAGGCCACTGCCGCCGTGGTCAGGTCGCGACCCGCGTGTTCGGCCTGCTTGCCGATACAGCGCAACCCGTAGACCCATCGCGACAGGAAATCCTCCACCGCCTGGATCGCCGGCTCGGCACCCACCGACGGAACCAGCGCGGCAACTCGACTCGAGTGGTCGCCGATGTTCGTCGCCAACTCCACGACCGACCGAAGCTCACCCGCGGCGGCACGCAGTTCCGCGGTGTCCACCCGCAGATCGACCACGCCACGCCTCCACCCGGATCCCAGTTCGGGGGCAGGATCCCACCGCAGCGCCGCCGGAGTCGACCGACGCGGACGGGGATCAGGGGCAGAGCCGAGTGAGCAGGGCTTCCGCCTGCTCGGCAAGCCGGACGCAGGCGCCGTCGGGGTCGTCGGCGAACGCCAGGAGTGCCTGGACGAAGAGCCCGTCGAACACAGCGTAGGCCGTCGCCGGATCCGGTGGCGTGGCGTCGGTCAACTCGGCGTACCGCGAGACCACCCGCCAGATCATCCGCTGCAGGCCGGCGTCGATGTCCGCGACGTCGTCGTGGAACGTCCGGGTGAACATCGACTGGTTGCGCAGGTCGTACCAGAGCCGGTGCATGGGCGCGTCCTCGCGCAGGCTGGCGGCCATCGCGGCGCCGAAGGCGGCGGCCAGCGACGGCCCGTCCGTGGCCGCGGCGACGATCGCGTCGTACCGGGTCATGCACTCTGCCTTCACCTGCCGCACCGAGTGCGCGATCAGGTCGACCTTGTCGTGGAAGTAGTAGTGCAGGACGCCGTGCGAGTACTCGGTGCGGTCCGCGATCTCCCGCAGGCTGGTCCGGGCGTAGCCGAGTTCGGCCAAGGTGTCGCGCGCCGCGGCGGCCAATTCGTCGCGCCGCGCGGCGAATTTTTCCGGCCGCAGGAGCTCGGCGGTCACCGTCACCAGGCCATCAAAGCGCACCACCCGGCGCCGCGGCCAGATAAATCTGGACGACTGTCCAGAAAGCCTTGACGCTCCGCCAGGCGGCGGGATTGGCTGGGCGCACCGCATCGTGACCGCGCCAAGGAGGCCGCTTCATGACCAATTCCACGCTGCTCGCCGGACGTCACGCGATGGTCACCGGAGGGGCCCAGGGCCTGGGTGCTGCCATGGCCCATGCGTTGGCCAACGCCGGTGCCGCCGTGGTGGTCGCCGACATCAACGCCGACCTCGGCAAGACCACCGCGCAGGACATCCGTGACGCCGGGGGCACCGCCGAGTTCGTCGAACTCAACGTCACCGACGAAGCGGCATGGGAGTCCGCGGTGACGCAGACCATCTCGAGCATCGGCGGCTTCGACATCCTGGTGAACAACGCCGGCATCGAGCTGACCGGCCTGGTCATCGACATCAATCCCGACGACGTGCGCCGCATGTGTGATGTCAACATCGTCGGTACCGCGCTCGGTTGCAAGCACGCCTTCCGCGCCATGAAGCCGGGCGGAGCGGCGGGCAACGGCGGCGCGGTGATCAACATCGCCTCGGTGGCCTCGCTGATCGCTTTCCCGTCGATCGCCGGCTACTCCTCCACGAAATCGGCGGTGGACCGGTTCACCCGGGTCGCCGCGGTGGAGGCAGGCAAGCTCGGTCTGGGTGTCCGCGTGAACTGCATCGCCCCCGGCCTGGTGCCGACCGCGATGGGTGCGAAGCTCGCGCAGGACATCGTCGATCTGGGCCTGGCGCCCGACGTCAACGGCGCAATCATCGGTGTCGTGGAGCAGACCCCGCTGGCCCGGCTGGGCACCCCGGAGGAAATGGCCGACGCGGTCGTGTTCCTCGCTTCGGACGCCGCGCGCTTCATCACCGGTGTCTCGCTGCCGGTCGACGGCGGCATGGGTACCTGAGGTTCATCTGAGGCATCGTCAGTTTCCATCTCTGGAGGTCATTCGAATATGAGCAGCAAGCCCGTAGTCGTCTACGGTGCCTCCGGGTACACCGGCCGCCTGGTCTGCGAGTACCTGCGTGAATTGAACCTGCCGTTCGTGGCCGCCGGCCGCGACAAGGGGCGTCTGCAGGCCGGTCTGGACACCGTCCCCGGCCTGGAGACCGCCGAGTACGAGATCGCCGAGGTGGCGCACAGCGTCGAGGAGCTGACCAAGCTGCTGGCCGGCGCGAAGGTCATGTGCAACACGGTCGGCCCGTTCATGGAATTCGGCCCGGCCGCGGTCGAGGCCTGCTGGAACGCCGGCGTCCACTACACCGACACCACCGGTGAGCAGGACTGGTTGATCTGGTGCAAGGAGAACTGGGGCGCCAAGTTCGCCGAGAAGGGCCTGTTGCTCTCGCCGGGCATTGCGCAGATGTACACGGTCGGCGAGATCGCGGCGAACATCGTCCTGGAGACCCCGGGCATCGACTCGCTCGACATGGCGGTGTTCTGGAAGGGCACCCCGACCGTCGCGTCCACCGCGACCATCGTGCAGAACGCGATCCTGTCCAAGGCGTACTACCTCGAGGAGAACAAGCTCGTCGAGTGGCCGATCGACGCGGGCCTCTACGAGCTGGTGGTCCCCGGCCAGCACGAACTCGGCCTGGCGCTGCCCTGGGGCGGTACCTCGTCGCCGATCTGGTTCCAGGACGACCCGCGGGTGAGCACCTGCAAGGTGCTCGGTGGCGTCATGAACCGCGCGTTGATGCTCGGCGTGCCGCAGATCCTGGCGGCGCTGCTGCCCGCGGTCGAGGGCAAGTCGCTGGAGGAGACCCGGGCGATCCTGGCGCAGACGGCCGCCGGGATCCGCAGCGATTACCCGCCTCGGGAGAACCCGCGGATCAACATCTCGATCGACTCCGTGCACGGCACCGGTCCGTTGGCGCGGGCGCACTGCGTCATCTACGGCAACTGCAACTACAAGCAGACCGGGCTGTTGCAGGCACACGCAGCGCGAGTGCTGAGCTACGACAAACCGCGTCGGGCCGGGTTCGCGTCGGCCTGCCAGGCATTCGGGCATCGCGAGCTGTTCGCCATCCTCAAGGCGTTCGGATTGGTGAGCGAGCCGGTGGTCACCGTCTCCTGAATGGAACAGGACGGCCCAGCAGGCCACGGGTGGCGAGGACACGGACGGTGCCCTCGCCACCCGTTTCCACGTGAAACTGACTGGTCGTCAGACGACCTGACGCGGTCAGTCGGACGCGGTCAGTCGGCGGTGTCCGTAGGGCTGCTCGTGGGTGTGGCGGTTGGCTCCTCGGTGGGCGCCGGACTCGGTTCCCCGGTGGGAGCGGTGGAGCCCGGTGGCGGCAACGTGCCGAGTGCGTTGACGTTGGCCCGGTAGCGGCCGGCGGCTTCGGCGACCAACTGGTTCATCAGTTTCGCGCCGAGGTCGTCCGAGATGCCGGTGCACTCCTCGGGCGTCGCCCCGGCGAGCGCGTTGGCGATCGCGGCGTTGGCAGCAGTCGGGTCCGGGGCCGCGTCGATCGTCGCGAAGGCGTTGTTCAGCCGGGCCTGCAGCACCTCCTTGCACTGCTGTGCCTGCGGGGTGCTCGCGTCGTGGATCTTCGAAGTGCCGCAGGCCGTCAGCGTCAGGACCAGGGTGAACCCGCCCATCACAACGACCGGCCCGCGCAACTTGGATCCTCTCTGTGCGCTCGGGGCAGGCGCTGCTCAACCGTACCGGCAGGGTTCGGCCAGCTCCTTGCCGTAGCAACTCGATCCGGGCTCGTCGCGGTACACCCCGAACTTCTCGATCGGACTCCAACCACTGGTCTCGTACAGGCGGATCGCCTCGGGCTGCCGATGACCGGTCTCCAACCGCAGTCGCCGAATACCTGCCCGCGTTGCCGAGGCCTCGATCGCCGTCAGCAGGTGGCGCGACAGGCCGCGCCCGCGATGGGCCTCGACGACATACATGCGCTTAACCTCGGCCAGTCCGGGCTCGACCACTCGCCAGCCGCCGCACACCGCCGGCTCGCCGGCCAACCGGCCGACGAGGAACAACCCGTGCGGCGGCGCGAATTGCTCGGGGCTGACCGGGGTGGCGTCGCGTCCGCCGTAGCGGACCTCGTAGAAGCGTTGGACAGCCTCGATCATCTCGGCCGCCACCGGGTCGTCGTAGGCCGCGCGCTCGAAGTGCAGCGGCCCGATGGTGCGCTGCGTCAACCCGCGCCGCGCTCGGCGCCTGCCGCGTCGATGCGCCGGGCGAGCTCCAGATCGAGGTCCGTCACGCCGCCGGCCGAGTGGGTGGACAGCGCGAAATGGACGTCGCGCCACCGGATGTCCATGTCGGGGTGGTGGTTCATCTCCTCCGCGGCATCGCCCACGGCGACCACCAGTGCGATCGCGGTGGGGAAATCGGGGGCGCGCAACGTCCGCCGGATCGTGTCGGTGTCGCCGGACCAGCCGGGCAACTCGCCGAGTCCGGCGCGCAGCTCTTCGGGTGACAGAGGGGCAGGCATGACAGCGACGCTTGTCGCCCGCGGCGCGAGAGTCAAGTGCCGGTGAGTCAAGTGCGACCATGGTCACCATGAGGCCGACGGAGATCGGTCGGGCGTCCGGGTATCGGGTGGTGGTCGGCGCCGCGATCGTGCGCGACGGGCGGGTGTTGGCCGCCCGACGGCGGCGGCCCGAACCGCTGGCGGGCGGTTGGGAATTCCCCGGTGGCAAGGTGGACGCGGGCGAGGCCGAGACGGCCGCGGTGGTCCGGGAGTGCGCCGAGGAGCTCGGCGTCCGTGTCGCGTGCGGCGCGCGGCTGCCGGGGGAGTGGCAGATCAGCGCTTCGCTGGTGTTGCGCGTGTTCCTCGCCGAAATCGTCTCCGGTGAGCTGCGGCTCGGTCCGGACCACGACGAGGTGCGCTGGCTGAGCGGCGCGGAGTTGTTCGACGTGGACTGGTTGCCCGCCGATCTGCCGGCCGCGGTGTTCCTGGCGGAACTGCTCCCGGCCGGGTAACGGCTTTCGGATTGATCAGCGGTGAGCCCCGAGGCCTGTGTTCCTCGCTGCGGTCGTCAACAGGCCTCAATCGGCTCTACCGTCGAGGCTCACCGCGGCTGTTGGGTCACCGCTGGTGCTTGCGCCCGAAGATCTTGAACAACGGGTCGTATTTCCGGTCGGCGACGCGTTCCTTCAACGGGATGATCCCGTTGTCGGTGATCTTGATGTGTTCGGGGCACACCTCGGTGCAGCACTTGGTGATGTTGCACATGCCCAGGCCGTGCTGTTCCTGTGCGATCACCTTGCGGTCGTTGGTATCCAGCGGGTGCATGTCCAGTTCGGCCAACCGGATGAAGAAGCGGGGGCCGGAGAACGCCGGCTTGTTCTCCTCGTGGTCACGGATCACGTGGCAAACGTTCTGGCACATCCAGCACTCGATGCACTTGCGGAATTCCTGACCGCGCTCGACGTCGATCTGGGCCATCCGGTACTTGCCGTCCTTGTCGCGCGGCTGCGGCTTGAAGGCCGGGATCCGCTTGGCCTTCTCGTAGTTGAACTTGACGTCGGTGACCAGGTCGCGGATGACCGGGAAAGTCCGCAGCGGGGTGACCACGACCGGCTCGCCCGGCGGCAACGACGACATCCGGGTCATGCACTGCAGCGCCGGGCGCCCGTTGATCTCGGCCGAGCAGGAGCCGCACTTGCCGGCCTTGCAGTTCCAGCGGACCGCCATGTCATTGGCCTGCTCGGCCTGGATGCGGAAGATGATGTCGAGGACGACCTCGCCCTCGTTCACCTCGACGCTGTAGTCGGTGAGCGCTCCACCGGAGGCGTCGCCGCGCCAGACCCTGAACTTCGCGGTGTAGCTCTTGGACTTGTCGACCGACGGCGCCGAGGTGGGAGCCGGCTGCGTGGTCGTCACTTGGACTCCTCGCTGTGTTTGATGGTCGCGCTCCGTTCCTCGCTCGAGGTGCAGATGAGCGGCGGCCGACGAATTTGCTCGCTGGTCACGTCGGCTGCTCGAAATAGATTTTCAGCTCGTCAGGCATCACCGGCAACGGTTTCAGGCGCATCGAGACCCCGCCGTCCTTCTCGGATAGCACCACATTCTGCTTGGCCCACGTCGGATCGGCCGTGGGGTAGTCGTTGCGCGTGTGGCCGCCGCGGCTCTCCTGGCGCTCCAGCGCCGCCATCGCGACCATCTCCGAGCACAGCAGCATGTTCCGCAGATCGATCGCCAGGTGCCAGCCGGGGTTGAACTGTCGGTTGCCGGTCACCGAGATTTTCCTCGCCCGCTCCTTGAACACCTGGAGTTTCTCCAGCGCCTCCTCCATCTCCGGGGCGTCCCGGATGATGCCGACCAGCTCGTTCATGGTCTGCTGCAACTCGGCGTGCAGCGCGTACGGGTTCTCCCCGTGCTCGTGGTCGAACGGCGCCGTGGCCTGCGCCGCGGCCACCTCGATCTGGCCGGCGGCGACGGTCGGCCTCGGGTTCTTGGCGACGTACTCGGCCGCGCTCTCCCCGGCTCGTTTGCCGAACACCAGCAGGTCGCCGAGGGAGTTGCCGCCCAGCCGGTTCGCCCCGTGCATGCCACCGCCGACCTCGCCGACGGCGTACAGGCCGGGCACGATCGCGGCCTGGGTGTCGGCGTCGACCTCGACGCCACCCATCACGTAGTGACAGGTCGGCCCGACCTCCATCGGTTCCTTGGTGATGTCGACGTCGGCCAGTTCCTTGAACTGGTGGTACATCGACGGCAGCCGCTTGTTGATGTACTCCGGCGTGCGGCGGGAGGCGATGTCCAGGAACGCGCCGCCGTGCGGGCTGCCCCGGCCTGCCTTGACCTCGGCGTTGATCGCCCGGGCGACCTCGTCGCGGGGCAGCAGCTCCGGTGGCCGACGGTTGTTCTTCTTGTCCTCGTACCAGCGGTCGGCCTCGGCTTCGGTTTCCGCGGTGTCGGCCTTGAAGAACTCCGGGATGTAGTTGAACATGAACCGCTTCCCGTCGCGGTTCTTCAGGATCCCGCCGTCGCCGCGCACGGACTCGGTGACCAGGATCCCGCGCACCGACGGGGGCCAGACCATGCCCGTGGGGTGGAACTGAATGAACTCCATGTTGATCAGGGTCGCTCCGGCCCGGGCCGCCAGCGCGTGACCGTCGCCGGTGTACTCCCAGGAGTTCGAGGTGACCTTGAAGCTCTTCCCGATGCCGCCGGTGGCAAGGATCACCGCCGGGGCCTCGAAGCAGACGAATCGGCCGGTCTCCCGCCAGTAGCCGAACGCCCCGGCGATCCGGCCGCGGTTGGTGCCGTCGGCGAACTCGCCGGTCCCGTCGGAGAGCAGGCGGGTGATCGTGCACTCCATGTACACGTCGATGCCCAACGCGACCGCGCGCTGCTGCAACGTGCGGATCATCTCCAGGCCGGTCCGGTCGCCGACGTGGGCCAGGCGCGCGTAACGGTGCCCGCCGAAGTCCCGCTGGGAGATCAGGCCGTCCTTGGTCCGGTCGAACAGCGCGCCCCACTCCTCGAGTTCATCGACCCGAGCCGGCGCCTCCTGAGCGTGCAATTGCGCCATTCGCCAGTTGTTGAGCATTTTCCCGCCGCGCATGGTGTCGCGGAAATGCACCTGCCAGTTGTCGTCCGACCAGACGTTGCCCATCGCCGCAGCGATGCCGCCCTCGGCCATCACGGTGTGCGCCTTGCCCAACAGCGACTTGCAGACCACCGCGGTGCGCGCGCCGGATTCGTGGGCCGCAATTGCCGCGCGCAGACCGGCCCCACCCGCGCCGATCACCAACACGTCGTAGGCGTGCCGCTCGAGTTCAGTCATTGTTCTCGCGACCCCTCAGAAGAATCTCGGGTCGGCGAAGTGCCCGGACGCGACCAGCGAGACGTAGAGATCGGTGAGGGCGACGCCGAACAGCGAAACCCAGGCGATTTGCATGTGCCGGGTGTTCAGTTTCGACACCTGCGTCCAGGCCCAGTACCGGATCGGGTGCTTGGAGAAGTGGTTCAGCCGACCGCCCATGGCGTGCCGACAGGAGTGGCAGGACATGCTGTACGCCCACAGCAGGCAGGCGTTGGCGGTCAGGATCAGCGACCCCAGACCCATGTGGCCCCAGCCGGCCCCGCCGTGGGCGTGGGCCAGGCCGGCTTCCTGCTTGAAGGAGTGGATCGCGTCCCAGGTCAGGATCACGTTGAGCCCGAGGCCAAGGTAGAAGAAGTACCGGTGGACGTTCTGGCCGATCAGCGGGAAACGTGTCTCGCCGGTGTACTTCGCGTGCGGTTCAGCAACCGCACAGGCGGGCGGGGACTGCCAGAACGAGCGGTAGTAGGCCTTGCGGTAGTAGTAACAGGTGAATCGGAAACCCAGCGGCACCACCAGGACCAGGACCGCGGGTGCGACCGGCCACCAGTTTCCGATGGTGCCGAAGTCGGCGGAGCCGGGCTTGCACTTGTCGGTGAGGCAGGGGGAGTAGAACGGGGACAGCAGGTGACTCTTCTCCTGCACGTAGGCCGTGTTGCTGAAGGCGCGGATCGTGGCATAGACGCTGAACGACAGCAGCACTACGACCGTGATGAGTGGTTGCAACCACCAACGGTCCCGACGCAACGTCCGGGCGGCGATTTGCGCTCGTCCCGGCGAGAAGACTCCGGTTCCAGCCATCTTTGTTGTTCTCTCCTGCATCTGATCCGGTCGGGGAGCCCGATGCCGGTCGTGCTCGAATCATTGCGCACGTTCGTGACTCGCGAGTAGCCAGGGTCGTGTGCCTGTAGTCACACCCATGCAACCGGGGGTTCACGCGCCCGCCACGGGCTCGTGCGGGCGCTCCGGGCGGGGCCACGAGGCCGGTCATTTCGGGCCGTGTCGAGCGACTTTGCCAGCGTGGGTTTGCCCGCCGTGCCCGCAGCACCGAAACTTGGTCGATGCAGGTCTCGCCCGCCCCACGGACCGACCACGACCAGCGCGTTTCCGCCTTGGTCCGACAGTTCGCCGCGCTCGCGCCGGACGAACCCGTCCGGCTGGCCAAGAAGACCTCGAACCTGTTCCGGGACCGGCGTCGGGCGCGTGGCCCGGGGCTGGATGTGGCGGCGTTCGACCACGTCCTGGAGGTCGACCCACTGACCCGGACCGCCTCGGTCGAGGGCATGGTCACCTACGAGCGCCTGGTCGACGCGACCCTGCCGTACGGCCTGATGCCCGCGGTCGTGCCACAGCTCAAGACGATCACCCTCGGTGGCGCCGTGACCGGCGTGGGCATCGAGTCGAGTTCGTTCCGCAACGGCTGCCCGCACGAGTCGGTCCGTGAGATGGAGATCCTGACCGGGGACGGGCGGGTGGTGGTCGCGACTCCGGAGGGTCCGCACGCCGACCTCTACCGGGCCTTCCCGAACTCCTACGGCACGCTGGGCTACGCCTTGCGCCTGGACATCGAACTGGAACCCGTGCAGCCCTACGTCCGGCTGCGCCACCTCCGGCACCACGATGCCAAATCCTTCTTCGAGCAGATGGCTCAGGTCTGCGCCACCCGCACGCTGGACGGCGTCCCGGTGGACTTCGTCGACGGCACGATCTTCTCCGGTGGCGAGATGTATCTGACGGTTGGTCAGTTCGTCGCGGACGCCCCGTTCCTGTCGGACTACACCTGGACGAACATCTATTACCGCTCGATCCAGACCTACCGCGAGGACTTCCTCACCACCCGTGACTACCTCTGGCGGTGGGACACCGACTGGTTCTGGTGCTCCCGGGCCTTCGGCGTGCAGCGGCCGTGGGTGCGCAAGCTGCTGGGCCGTCGGCTGCTGCGGTCGGACGTGTACTGGCGGGTTGTCGCCCTGGAGCGGCGCACCCGAGCCAACGCCCGGCTGGAACGGCTGCGCGGTCGTCCCGCCCGCGAGGAGGTTGTCCAGGACATCGAGGTCCCGGCCGACCGGGCGCCGGAGTTCCTGGAGTTCTTCCTGCGCGAGATCCCGATCGAGCCGATCTGGGTGTGCCCGTTGCGACAGCGGGACGCGGACGTCGAATGGCCGCTCTACACGTTCCGGCCCGGTCAGCTGTACGTGAACTTCGGGTTCTGGTCCTCGGTGGCCCTCGGACCCGGCGAGGTGGACGGGCACCACAACCGGCTCATCGAGGCGAAGGTCGATGAGTTGTGCGGTCGCAAGTCGCTGTACTCGACCGCCTACTACTCCGCCGAGGAGTTCTGGCGGTTGTACAACGGCACCGCCTACGACCTGGTCAAGAAGGAGTACGACCCGGACCGCCGATTGCTCGACCTGTACGCGAAGTGTGTGGAACGAAGATGAAGTGTGGAACGAAGATGAGGAGGCCGGCTTGAGTCGGACCGGTGTGGCGTCGGTGTTCGCCCGCGTGGTCGACACCTCGATCGCGGTGCGCGTCACCGCGTTCGACGGCAGTACCGCTGGGCCGTCCGATGCCGAGGTGCACATCGACCTGGCCGACCCGACCGCGTTGAGCTATCTGCTCAGTTCGCCGGGCGAGCTGGGGCTCGCCCGTGCCTACGTGACCGGCCATCTGCGGGTGCACGGCGACCTGCACCTGGCCCTGGCGGCGTTGACCGCGGGTGGGGAGAACCTCTACCTGCGCGACCGGATCGATCTGTTGCGCGATTTCGGCGTCCGTCACCTGCGGCCGGTGGAACCGCCGCCCGAGGAGATCCTGAAACGACGCGGTCGGATCCGGCACAGCAAATCGCGGGACAGCAAGGCGATCTCACACCACTACGACGTCTCGAACCGTTTCTACGCCTGGGTCCTCGGGCCGTCGATGTCGTACACCTGCGCCTGTTTCCCGAAGCCGGACTCCTCGCTGGAGGAGGCGCAGTGGAACAAGCACGACCTGGTGGCCCGCAAACTGGGGTTGCAGCCGGGGATGCGACTGCTGGACGTCGGCTGCGGGTGGGGCGGCATGGTCATGCACGCCGCGAAGGAGTACGGGGTGCAGGCGATCGGCGTGACGCTGTCGGCGCAACAGGCCGCCTGGGCCCAGCAGACGATCGAGGCGCGCGGCCTGGCCGACCTCGCCGAGGTCCGGCACATGGACTACCGGGACGTACCTGAGGACGGATTCGACGCGGTCTCCTCGATCGGTCTGACCGAGCACGTCGGCGCCAAGCAGTTGCCCGGGTACTTCCAATTCCTGCGCAGCCGGCTGCATCCGCACGGCCGCCTGCTCAACCACTGCATCACCCGGCCGGCCACGACGATCCCGGCCAAGGCCGGCAAGTTCATCGACCGCTATGTGTTCCCGGACGGGGAGCTGGAGGCCGTCGGCGAGATCGTCGCGGCGATGCAGGACAACGGTTTCGAGGTCCGGCACGCCGAGAACCTGCGTGAGCACTACGCGCTGACGTTGCGGGACTGGTGCGGCAACCTCGTCGACAACTGGGACGAGGCCGTTGCCGAGGTGGGTGCCAACCGGGCCCGGGTCTGGCTGCTCTACATGGCCGCCTGCCGGGTCGGTTTCGACGCCCGGGTGATCGAGCTGCACCAGGTGCTCGGGGTGCGGTGCGATGACGCCGGGAATGCCGCGTTCCCCCTGCGGCCGGACTGGACGAACTGAGGCGTCGTTACGCGAAGCGCATCGACGCCCAGGAGTTCAGTAATCGAGCACTGTGGACGAACTGAGGCGTCGTTACGCGAAGTGCATCGGCGCCCAGAAGTCCGGTAATCGAGCGCTGTGGACGAACTGAGGCGTCGCCAGCTCGAGGCAGAAAAACGGAAAGGGCCCTACCGGACGGGGTGGGGCCCTTTCCGCGTATTGGGGTTACTTACTCGTGTGTTCGCGCTTCGCGCTCAACACCTTGTCAGGTGCCTCGGGAGCGGACGCCGCTCGCAGGCTCGCGGCGGTGGCTCGTCTCCCTTCGCCTCGGGCGCTCGCGAGGGCTCACAAGCTCGCTCTCTCGGCACCCTCGGCTCCGGTCGCCGCGCCGTCCGCTCTTTAGGCGGCATCCGCCTCGCTCGGCTTACTTCGAGGTGTAGATGACGAACTGGGTGGGGTCGGGGGCGAAGCCGTTGGGCGAGCCGTCGGGGTTGGCCACCGTGTTGGTGGAGGTGTATTGGTACATGAACTCTCGGCCCTGGCCGTAGTTGGTCTGCCAGTTGTTCCCGCTGCGCTCGGACGGCGTGTATTGGAAGCGCTGATCAAGGGATGAGTCGGCCTGCCAGACGGTGCCGTTGTTCCACTCGGCCATCATGCGGTCGCGCGTCAGGTTCGGCCCGACCGCCTTGCCGGCCTGGGCGAATATCTCCGCGCCGGTGTAGGCGGCCTGCACGATGTGGTGGTTGGTGCCCTTGTTGAACCGGGAGTATTTGTCCATGGTGGCCGTGAACTCCGGGCCCCACAGTTTGTATGTGGTGTTGGTCCAGTACCGGCCGACCGGCCACTGGCCGAAGATCGAGCCGAGCACCTCGGCGGCGAGGTGATTGCCGGAGATGCCCTTGGACGGGTAATAGCCCTGCTGGGCGGCCTCGACCATGAACTTGGCCATCGTGGCCGGGTTGATCACGTAGTGGATGATGTGCTCCGGGTTGGCCGCCCGGAATGCCAGCACGTAGGCGGCCATCGAGGTCTCGGAGATCGAGACGTCCGCGCGCTTGACCAGCTTCGAGCCCGAGGCGTTCAAGATCGTCTGCACCTGGTCGCAGGCCAGCTGCATCTCCGGCGATGTGAGGCAGATCAGCCCGTAGGTCTTGGGGTGGATGACGTTGGCGGCCCAGTGTGCGCCGGCCATGGCCTCGTGGATCATCGACATGTGGGTGGGGAACATGTACGGGTCCTGCCACTCGGTCTGTGAGTAGGCCCATTCCCCGAATGCGGGCAGGTTGAATTCGTGCAGATCGTCGTGCACCGACGCGCTGCCCCAGGTGGACAGGCTCAGGATCGAGAAGATCTTGTCCTGACCGGCGAGCTTCTTGATGCAGGCCTTCGTGCGCGAGACCTCACCGGGGCCGTCGTCGCAGTCGATCAACGACATCCGCCGACCGAGGATCCCGCCGCGGTCGTTGATCGACTCCATGGTGCCGCGGATGCCGTTCACCAACGGGGTGACGAGCACGTTGCCCAGGGCCATTCCGTGCATCGAGACGGTGCCCATCTTGATCGTGTCCTTGGTGACGCCGACGTCGGTCGCGCCCTGCTTCTCGTCGTAGATCTTCTGATTCGCGCCTGCCTGCGCGGCGTCGTCCAACGGCTTGACGTCCGCGGCGGACTTGTCCGCCCCTGAGGAAGCCGTCGATGCGCCCGCTGCGGAGGAAGCCGCCGCCGCGGCGGGCTTTGCCGCCGTGGCCTTGGTCGCCTTCGCGGTCTTGGCCGCAGGTGCCGACCTGGCCGCCGCTGCCGGGGCGGCCAAGTCGGTCGAGGTGGAGCTCGACTTCGTCGTCGAGGCACTCGACTTGGCCGTCGAACTGCCGGCCGAGGTCGCCGAAGCCGCCTGCGCCGCTGGAGCCGCGGCAGCCGGTGCCGGGGCCGGGGCACCTGCCGCTGCCGCCTCGGCGGGGGCCACTGCCGCCGGTGCCGCCGGGGCCTGCGCCACCGACGAGGAACTGCCCGAACCACCACCACAAGCCGCGAGCACCAGCGCCGCGCTTGCGACGACCGGGATGGCAGCCGCTTTTGCGCCGATAATCTTCATTCCTTGTCCTCCGCATCCGGCCGCCGAGCAGCCGTCAGTTCACTGCGCGGTCACGACCGCCCCAGTACTGTTTGCGCAGCGCGGGCTTGTCGTGTTTTCCCACCGCGGTAAGGGGAATTGCGTCGACGAAGTCGACGGTCTTTGGGCTGTTGACCGAACCCTTGGCGGCCTTGACCCAGTCGATGAGCGTGGCCGCGTCGACCCGCACTGCCGGGTCCAGCACCACTACGGCCTTCACGGCCTCGCCCCACTTGTCGTCCGGCACGCCGATGACGCAGGCGTCCCGTACGGCTGGGTGGGTGAACAGAGCGGCCTCAACCTCTTTGGGGTACACGTTGTAGCCGCCCGAGATGATCATGTCCTTCTTGCGGTCGACGATGTACAGGAATCCGCGTTCGTCGGATCGCGCGACATCGCCGGTGCACAACCACCCGTCGCGCAGGGCGGCGGCGGTCTCCTCCGGCCGGTTCCAGTAACCGGCCATGATGTGTGGCCCGCGGGCGCAGATCTCGCCCTCGGAGCCCAGCGGGACCTCGTTCAGGTCGTCGTCGAGCAGGCGCACGTCGGCAATCGCCACGGGACGTCCGCAGGACGACAACGGGGTCAGGTCGCCGGTGCGCAGCGCCTCGGCGTGATCGTCCTTGCGCAGTACGGTCAGCTGGTTCGGTGCCTCGGTCTGGCCGTACAGCTGGGCGAAGATCGGGCCGAACCGATGCAGCGCCTCCACCAGTCGATCGGTGCCCATCGGCGCCGCGCCGTACACGACGGTACGCAGCGACGAGGTGTCGGCGAACGCCTGCTCCGGGTGGTCGAGCAGGACGTAGATCATCGTCGGCACCAGCAGCGTCGCGGTCACCCGTTCGGTCGCGATTGCGGCGAGCAGGCGGTCCGGGTCGAAGCCGCCCAGCACCAGGTTCGTCCCGCCGCGCATCCACACGGGCAGCACGAAACCGCCACTCGCGTGGGTCAACGGGGCGCAGTGGGCGAAGACATCGGCCTCGCCCAGGCCGAGTTCGAGCAGCTCGCTGAACAGTGCCGAGCCGAAGCTCCGATGGGTGTGCACGACGCCCTTGGGTCGCCCGGTGGTCCCGCCGGTGTAGTAGATGCCGAACAGGTCTTCGGGCGAGACGGTCGGCATGCCCGGGGCGCCGGATTCCTTGTCCGTGAGCAGTTCCAGCGGCGTCCCCGCGTCCAGCACCGCGTCGGGATCGACGCTGAACCGGTGTGCCAGCACCTCGGTGCCCAATTGCGTGACGATGCCGGAGAGTCGCTCGGCGTAGGTCGCATCGTGGATGAGCGCCCGCGCGCCGGAGTCGGAAATCATGTACGACTGGTCCTCGGCGCCAAGTCGGGCGTTGATCGGCACGACGCCCAGCCCGGCCCACAGCGCTCCGTAGTAGGCGTAGAGCACCTCGGGCCGGTCGGGCATCAGCATCGCGACGCGGTCGCCGCGCTCCAACCCGGCCGCCAACAGGGCCCGGCCGGTGCGCCGGACCTCGGACATCAGTTCGGTGTAGGTGATCCGCCGGTCGCCGGCGATGATTGCCGTGCGTGGTCCGTATGCTCGCGCGGCGCGTTCGAGCAGCCCACCGATGGTTTGGTCGATCATGTTCGCAGTGCCTCCGTCCAGGCTCCGAGATGTGGAATCTAAACTGTCATGGGCGCAGGTTTAATGGGGAATTGCCTGCAATCACCGGGGGGCGGCTGGTGGTTTCCGACATTCGCGCCGAGGACAGCACAGCGTGGTCAGTCGCTCATGTCGGGACGGGCGCCGAACAGTGGGTGCAGGCGCAACGCTGCGAGGACCTCGGCCCGCCGTTCGCTCAGTCCCTCGCCGAGCACGTCCTCGGCGTACCGGATCCGCTGTCGCACGGTGTTCTCGTGCACCCCGAGCCGGGTCGCCGCGGCCGACTGCGATCCGGTGCTCAACCACGCCAACAGCGTCTCGCGGGTCCGGGCGGCGCGCTCGTCGTCGCCGGAGAGCTCGCCCAATTCGTCCGCGACGAACTGACGGGCCGTCAGTTCGTCGCCCAGCATGAGCAGTTCCAGCCGCACGTCGGCAAACCAGAGCACGTCGGCGAACCCGGCGAACCGGCGACGCAGCTTGGCCGTCTCGAACGCCTGCAGGTAGGTGCGGCGCAGCCCGGACACGCCGTTGCCGGGCGCCCCGACCGCGATCGGCAGGCCGGTGGCGCCTGCGGCGGCGGTCACCGCGGCCCGGATCGTGGCGTCCGGCGGCACGGTGAGCGCCAGCCAGGCGGCCCAGATGCCCGGACTGCGCAGCATCAGCATCGACCCGCGTGCGGAGCTGCCCGCAACCAGCTCGCCGAGGGCCCGCTCGGCCTTCGCGCGGTCCTCGACCTCGAGGACGACGCACAGATGGGTGCCACGCAACCGGTAGCCCAGGACGCTCTCCAGGTCCTGGGTGGCCTGGGTCAGCTCGCCGTCGAGGATCTGGTTGAGCGCGGCGCGGCGCCGGTCCTCCTGATTGCGCAGGATCTCCGCCCGAGTGGCGTCGTAGCGGCCGACCACTGCACCGAGGATGTGGATGATGTACTCGAACAACAGCTCGGTCGGCGGCCCGACCAGCTCCTCGAGCGGCGCGGCGCCGGCGCACTGCTGTCGGGCCCGGGCGAACCACAGCCGCCAGAAGGACTGGACGCCGACCCAGTAGGCGCTCTCCAGCTCGCTGACCGGAATTCCCATCTCGGCGGTCAGGTCGGCAAAGCCGAACGCCCCCCTGGGGTCGGCCGCGGCGATCATCAACGTCCCGGCGAACAACGCGACGATCGCGCGCACGTTGTCGCGCACCGACAGTTGCATGGCCGCGAGAAAGTCCGGGTCACGGGTGTGTTCGGGCCACACCCGGGCGGCGATGTCGGCGGTGATCAGCTCGGCCATGGCGTCCGGGTCAGTGCGAGCGGCCAACCGGCGCATCGCCTCGACGCCGATCTCGTCGAGCGCGGAGGGCTCCACGTCCGCATCCTAGGCGCGGTGCGTCAGGCCCACGGAGCGGCTTTCCCCTCGCCCCGCGGGCCCCCGCTCAGTCCCCACGATCGGCTTTCCCCTCGCCCCTCGCTCCGCGGACGGCCCTGGAAGAGCGTCGGGCCGGCCACTCCGCCCGGTTCTCGGGCCGCCGCTCAGCCGGTCGCCACGCCCGCCAGATGCCCGACCAGGTGGGTGAACGCCAGGCCGATGCTGCCGCCGACCAGGACCCGCAGCACTGCGCGGCCGGGGCGTCCGCCGCCGACCCGGGCGACGAGCAGGCCGGCCACCGTGAGTGTCGCCAGCACCACGGTCACCGCTACTCGCACCCGCCACTGGGGTGCGGGCAGCGTGATCGCGAGCAACGGGATCGCGGCACCGAGGGTGAACGAGACGGCCGAGGCCACCGCCGCCCGGATCGGGTCGACCAGGTCTTTGGGATCCAGATGCAGTTCGGCCTCGGCGTGCGCGGTCAAGGCGTCGGCCGCGGTCAACTCCTCGGCGACCCGGCGGGCGGTGGCCGGGCTCAGCCCTTTGGCCTGGTACAGCGCGGCCAGTTCGGCCAGTTCCCCGGCGGGGTCCTCGGCCAGTTCGCGGCGTTCCAGAGCCAACTGATCACGCTCGGCGTCGCGTTGGCTGCTCACCGAGACGTACTCGCCCAGCGCCATCGAGACTGCTCCGGCCGCCAGCCCGGCCAGGCCCGCCGTGAGCAGCGGAGCGCGCGCGGTTGTGGCTCCGGCGACCCCGATCACCAGGCCCGCCTCGGACACGATGCCGTCGTTGGCGCCGAGCACGGCCGCGCGCAGGTTGTTCAGCCGCTGCGCAAGTCGGGCCTCGTGCGCCTCGTCCGGGTGTGGTGCGATCGACATGACCCAATCGTGCCGCGCTGCTTGGCGGCCGGGGTGTCTGCGGTGCGGGAGAATGGATCGCCCGCCCGCCACGGCTGTAGGAGTCTGCCTCGTGCCCGTTCGCTCCGATCTGCGCAACGTCGCGATCGTCGCCCACGTCGACCACGGCAAGACCACGTTGGTCGACGCCATGCTCTGGCAGTCCGGCGCGTTCCGGGAGGGCCAGGACGTCAACAAGCGAGTCATGGACTCGATGGACCTGGAACGTGAGAAAGGCATCACGATCCTGGCCAAGAACACGGCCGTGAAATGGATCGCCGACGACGGAACCCCGCTGACCATCAACATCATCGACACCCCCGGACACGCCGACTTCGGCGGTGAGGTCGAGCGCGGGCTGGAGATGATCCACGGCATCGTGCTGCTGGTAGACGCCTCCGAGGGTTGCCTGCCGGGCACCCGGTTCGTGCTCCGCAAGGCGCTGGAGAAGAAGCTGCCGGTGGTGCTGTGCATCAACAAGGTGGACCGCTCCGACGCGCGCATCGCGGAGGTCGTCGACGAGACCTACGAGCTGTTCCTGGACCTCGACGCCGATGAGCACCAGATCGAGTTCCCGATCGTCTACGCCTGCGCCAAGGCCGGGTTGGCCTCGTTGACCCGCCCGGCCGACGGCACCATGCCCGACGGCGCGGACCTGCGCCCGCTGATGACCACGATCATGAACACCATCCCGGCGCCGGAGTACACGCTTGGTGCGCCGCTGCAGGCGCACGTCACCAATCTCGACTCCTCGCCCTACCTCGGTCGCCTCGCGCTGTGCCGGGTGTACGAGGGTGAGATCCGCAAGAGTCAGCAGGTGGCCTGGTGCCGTACCGACGGTTCGGTGGAGCGGGTGAAGATCACCGAACTTTTCCTGACCGACGCGCTGGAGCGGGTGCCCGCGGAACGCGCCTGGGCCGGGGACATCATCGCCATCGCGGGAATCCCCGACATCACCATCGGCGAGACGCTGGCCGATCTGGAGAATCCGGTCCCGCTGCCGCTGATCACCGTCGACGAGCCGTCGATCTCGATGACGATCGGTATCAACACCTCTCCGTTGTCCGGTCAGTCGGGCAGCAAACTGACGGCCCGTCTGGTGAAGAACCGCCTCGAGGCCGAGTTGGTCGGCAACGTCTCGATCCGGGTGCTGCCCACCGAGCGGCCCGACACCTGGGAGGTCCAGGGCCGGGGCGAACTGCAACTGGCGGTGCTGGTCGAGTTGATGCGTCGCGAGGGCTTCGAGATGACGGTGGGCAAGCCGCAGGTCGTCACCAAGGAGATCGACGGGAAGCTCTGCGAGCCGATGGAGCACATGACCATCGACGTCCCCGAGGACTACGTCGGAGTGGTCACCCAGCTGCTCGGCCTGCGTAAGGGCCGCCTGGAGCAGATGGTCAACCACGGCACCGGCTGGGTCCGGATGGAGTACCGCGTCCCGGCCCGTGGCCTGATCGGTTTCCGCACCGAGTTCCTCACCGAGACCCGCGGCACGGGCCTGCTGCACCACGTCTTCGACCGTTACGAGCCCTGGCACGGCGAGCTGCGCACCCGGCCGTCCGGCTCGTTGGTCGCCGACCGCAAGGGCCCGGCCACCGGGTTCGCACTGGCCAATCTGCAGGAGCGCGGCGCAATGTTCGTGGGGCCCGGCACCGAGGTCTACGAGGGCATGATCGTCGGGGAGAACGCGCGCGCGGACGACATGGACGTGAACATCTGCAAGGAGAAGAAGCTCACGAACATGCGCCAGTCCACCGGCGACGAACTCGAGCGGCTGGTCCCGGCGCGGATCCTGTCGTTGGAGCAGGCGTTGGAGTTCTGCCGGTCCGACGAGTGCATCGAGGTCACCCCCGCTGCGGTGCGGATGCGCAAGGTTGAGCTGGACGCCAAGAATCGCGAACGCTTCCGCGGCCGCGCGGCGAAGGGTACGGCCGGCTGATGTGGGGGCCTGATGGGGTGACACCTGCACCGCCCTGGCACGGCGGCGTGTCGTAGGCGGTTGGACGTCGGTCGGGGTGACACCCGATGGAACCTGGTCAACTCGCCAGCCGATTCGATCGAGCGAAGGCGGCCAGTATCCGCTGATGCAACCGATCCGGCTCCATCAGAAGTTCGCGCCACGTCGTGCGGACCACCTCATAGCCGGCGTCGCGCAGACGATCCTCGCGGAGCTTTTCGTGCCAAAGAACGTCGTCCATGCCCTCGGTGGGTCGACCGTATTTCAACCTGCCGTCGACCTCCAGGATTGTCCGAAAATCGCCGAAGAGCAGATCCACTCGCCCGACGAAGCCGCGCGCATCGAGGATCTGGACTTGCGGCTCCGGGGTCGGCAACCCGAGCCGATGGCAGGTCCAGCGGGCGAGGGACTCGGCAGGCGACTCGGCGAGTGGACTTGCGAATTCGGCCGCTTCGACTGCTTGGGTGCCGCCCCGCCAGGACGAGCAGAAGGCTGCGATCTGTCGCAATTCGGTCCTGCTCACGCCTGCCCGTAGTGTCCTGTCCGCCAGGAGCACCGCGTCGCGTGCGGAGCGACGGCGCATGAGGTCGACGGCGGTGCGGCCCAAACTGGTGAAGGGCACGGACTCGACGCGGGTGACGTGAGCTGCAGGAAGAGCTGCGGGTCGGAGCACGACGCCCGAACGATCCGTTCGACGGCGGCGTTCGGAGCACACCAGATGGATGTTGTCGGGTGGAATCGCGCGATCGGACAAGCCCCACACGAACTCGGCGCTCTCGTGACCTCCGACCAAGGACAGAGGCAACCTGTCTGCTTCGACACGCCGCCGGATGAGCAACGCCCCGGCGACCGCAACCCGATGGCGTGTGCGGGCATCGGCCAGATGCCAGAGGTTGCCGGTTGTATATATGGACTTGCGTAGCGCGAGCAGATCCCCGGAAACGATGAGTTGTCGCTGCTCCTTCGAGCTGATTCCCTGCGCGGACAATTGGCGCGCGGCTACGACGCTGCCCTGGGCCAGAAGCAGACGTTCGGTCTCGGAATTCATGGCCGAAGCCTGTGCTTTCTCCGGGACACCGGGCCTCATCAGCTCGGCCTGTGGACACAGCGCGGGCTGTGCATTCGCCGGATTCGGTGCTGTCGGTCGTGGGGTGTCACCTGCATCGACGGGTCGGTGGCCTCGACACGCCGGGCCGGTGGTACGTGGGGGGTGTCACCTGCATCGACAGGTCGGTGGTCTCGACACGCCGGGCCGGCTGATCCCATGGGGTGTCACCCCTTGGGCGGGGGGGCCAGCGCTTGGCGGAGGAAGTCCAACTGGAGCAGCAGCAGGTTCTCCGACACCGTCTCCTGAGGCGTCATGTGGGTCACCCCGGACAGCGGTAGTACCTGGTGCGGTCGGCCCACCGCAAGCAGCGCCGCGGACAGTTGAAGCGTGTGTGCGGCCACCACGTTGTCGTCGGCCAGGCCGTGTACCAGTAGCAGCGGACGGATCGGATCGCCCGGCCGCGGTACCAGGTCGGGCGCCAACACGCCGCCGGTGCAGAGCGAGGATCGGGCATAGTTCTCCGGATTGTCGGCCGGGGTCCCCAGGTACCGCTCTGTGTAATGAGTGTCGTACAGCGCCCAGTCGGTGACCGGCGCGCCGGCGACTGCGGCGTGGAACACGTCCGGACGACGGAGCACCGCCAGCGCTGCCAGATACCCGCCGAACGACCAGCCCCGGATGGCGACCCGGCTCAGGTCCAGGTCGCCGAATTCGGCGGCCGCGGCGTGCAGCGCGTCGACCTGGTCCTCGAGGACCGGCGCGGCCAGGTCCCCGGCGATGGCCCGTTCCCACGCGGCATCGCGGCCCGGGGTCCCGCGTCCGTCGGCGATCACGACCGCGAAGCCCTGGTCGGCCCACCACTGCGGCTCCAGGAACGAGTTGGCCGAGGCGAGCACCCGTTGCGCGTGCGGCCCGCCGTAGGGGTCCAACAGGACCGGCAGTGCCGTGCCGGGCATGTGGTCGCGCGGCAGCAGCACCGCCGTGCACAACGCGCGCGGTCCTGCCGAAAGTCGATGCACCTTCGGGACGAAGCCGGGTTCGTCCGGCACCGCGGCGATCTGCCCGACGGCCACGCCGTCGCGGGAGATGCCGATCCGCCGACCGACTCGATCCGGTACGGCCGACACCAGGACCAGGGTGCGGCCGCCGGCCGCCGCGTTGTGCACGCCCGGGTGGTCGGACAGGCGCACCGGACCGGCGGGCCCGGTGCGGTGCACGTGTATCTGCGCCGGGTCCGCGGCGGAGGCCGTGAACAACAGGTGCGTCTCGCCGTCGGCGAATGTGGAACCCAGCACCGCACGAACCTGCAGGTCCCCGGAGGCCACGCGCTCACCGACGAACAGGCGTCGGCGGCCCGCGGAGTCCGCGGCGCGCACCAGCTCGCCGGAGCGGCTCCAGCACGGCGCCCCGTCGACGAACTCCACCCAGTCCGGATCGGTGTCGTGATGCAGCACGCCGCACACGCCCGTGCCCAAGTCCACCGAGAGCACCTGCGTGTTGCGTTGCCGGCGGTCCTGCACGTGCAGCAGTGGGGCACCTCGACTCGACCAGTGCACGGCCGCGAGGTACTCGTAGCCCGCGCGGTCCCACGTGATGTCGACCCTGCCGCCGGCGAGGTTGAGCAGGTGGAGGCTGACCGTGGCGTTGCGGGTTCCGGCGGACGGATACGCGATCTCGTGCGGGGCCCGCCCGGGGTTCGCCGGGTCCGCGATGTGCCAGCGCTGCACGTCGGTGGTGTCGACGCGGGCGACCAGCAACGCATCGCCGTCCGGGGCCCACCAATGGCCGCGCGAGCGTCCCATCTCCTCCGCGGCGATGAACTCGGCCAGACCCCAGCTCACTTCCGGACCCGGGTCCTGGCCGGCGAGCTCGCGATCCAGACCGGTCGCCACGTCGATCACCCGCACGCGATCGGTTGCCACGTAGGCGATCTGACGGCCCGTCGGATCCAGCCGCGGGTCGAAGACCGGGCCGTGCGCGGCGAGCTGCCGGACGTCCGGGGGGCCGATCATCTCGGCGACGTACAACGCCCCGGACAGGGCGAACACCGCGCGGCTCACCTCGCGATCGGTGGCGTAGGAGACGATCCCGGCCGCGCCTTCCCGGGCGCGTTCCCGACGTGCCCGCTCACTCGCCGACAGCGTCTCGTCGTCGCCGGTCAGCTCTCGGGGGTCGGCCACCACACGCTCGGTCACGGTGTCTGTGACGTCGGCAACCCGAAGCATCGTCCGCCGGTCGGTGCCCGAGGGGGCACGCAGGAATGCGACCCGGGATCCGTCCGGTGAGACCGCGAGGTTGCGCGGCACCCCGAGGGTGAACCGCAGGGTCCGGGCGCTGTGGCGCGGGAAGCTGGGCGCAGTCACGACGGCAGTGTGCCTTGTTCGGCTTCGCGGCCGAACCCAGGCAGGGTGGGTCCACTAGATTTCTGCCCATGCCTGCTGCCGAACTCGCCGAGCGCCGGATGGTCGTCGTCCACGCCCACCCCGACGACGAGGTGATCAACACCGGCGCGACGATGGCCATGTATGCCGATCAGGGCGCGCAGGTGACGTTGGTGACCTGCACGCTCGGCGAGGAGGGCGAGATTCTCGTCCCCGAGCTGGCCCATCTGGCCGCCGACCAAACCGACGGCCTGGGGCAGCACCGAATCACCGAGTTGGACGCGGCGATGAAGGCGCTCGGCGTGAGCGACCACCGGTTCCTCGGCGGGCCGGGCAAGTACCGCGACTCGGGCATGATCGGCACCGCGCCGAACGAGCGCCCGGAGTCCTTCTGGCAGGCCGACCTGGACACCGCGGCCGCCGATCTGGTCGCCGTCCTGCGCGAGACCCGACCTCAGGTGTTGATCAGCTACGACGAGAACGGCGGCTACGGCCACCCCGACCACATCAAGGCCAACCGGGTCATGCATCGGGCAGCGGAGCTGGCGGCCGACCCGGACTTCCGCCCCGACCTGGGGGGCCCCTGGGACGTGGCGAAGATCTACCACTGCACGATCCCGAACTCGTTCCTGCAGGCCGGGATCGACGCGCTGCGGGCTGCCGGCGAGACGGACTTCTTCGGCGGCGCCGAACGCGCCGAGGACCTGCCGTTCGGCGTCCCCGACGAGTTGGTCACCACGATCGTCAACGCCGAGGACTTCATCGAGGCCAAGATGGCCGCGATGCGGGCGCACGCCACCCAGATCTCCGTCGACGGGCCGTTCTTCGCGCTGTCCAACCACCTGGGCCAGAAGATCTGGGGCACCGAGTGCTTCCGGCTGGTCCACGGCGACCGGGGCGCTGCACCCGCCGAGTCCGATCTGTTCGCGGGGCTATGAGCGAGCGCAGTGAGCGGACCGATGTCACAGCGCACGCCACATTCGGCATGCACCGTCGGACGATGAGCACCGGTGAGCGACTTGCGAATGGGCCAGTGAGCATCCTGCTGCAGGGGCGCCCGCCCCAACGGTTGCGGTTCGTGGGTGGTTGCTCGACTGACGAGCGCGAGCCGAGCGAACCGACAGTACGGTGAGCCGCGCGCCGCAGGGCGCCGGGCGACGCGGTCCGGCGCCGTCGAACAAGGCGGGTCGCCCGCAGCCCGCTTCGGTCCGTCCGCTCATGACGATGCCGGACTGGTTCACCAAGCGATCGGCCGCGGACGCGGTCGGGTTGGCGACGGGCCTGTTCCTGCTCGGCCTTCTGGTGGGCGGGCTGGGTGCCTTCGCCTACGAGATCCGAGTACTCGGGGTGCCGGCTGGGGTGGCCGTGGCCTTGCTGGCGCAGGGCGCCGTCCTCACGGCCGCCGGCGTCTGGAACGCCGCCCGTTCGGCCGCGGTGCTCCCGATGCTGGGTTGGGTGGTCAGCGTGGTGGTGTTCTCGGCAGAGCGGCCGGCGGGCAGCGTGGTCATCGCGCCCACCCACGCCGGTTACGCCTACCTGCTCGGCGGGGTGATTCTGTTCACGGGGTTGTGCCTGCTGCCGTACGAGCGCATCGCGGGCGACTCCTACCGTTGAGCGCGTCCGGCCGGCCCGATGGGGACGCCGTGTTTCCTTCGGTCAACAGGCTTCAATCGGCTCGGGAGCGGCCGCCGCTCGCAAGCTCGCGGCTGGTGCTCGCCGACTTCGGCTGCGCGGATTCGTGAGGGCTCGCAAGCTCGCTCTCACGATCCGCTCCGCCTACGTCGGCGAACATCCGCTCCGGGCGGCGGCGCTCCTCTCGCCTCAATCGCCTGTGCAAAGCTGAGCCGGTGGCTGCGACCCTCGATCAGTTGGACGCCGCCATCGTGGCCCGGCTGCGAGCGGACGCCCGCAGCAGCTACGCTGAGATCGGCGACGCCGTCGGGCTGTCCGCGCCGGCCGTGAAACGCCGCGTCGACCGGATGCTTGCCACCGGTGCGATCCGTGGGTTCACCACCCTGGTCGACCCGGCCGCGCTCGGCTGGACGACGGAGGCCTTCGTCGAGCTGTACTGCCTGGACCGCACCTCGCCTGCCACGATCCGGGCGGCGTTGACCCGGTTCCCGGAGGTGGTGTCGGCCTCGACGGTCACCGGTGAGGCCGACGCGATCGTGCACGTGCTGGCCGCCGACATCGCACACCTGGAGAAGGTGGTGGAACAGATCGGGGCCGAAGGGTTCGTGGCGCGTACCAAGTCGTTCGTGGTGATGTCGCCGTTGCTGCGCCGAGCCGAGCCCGGTCCACCGGGCTAGAAACACGCACCGGGCCGCGCGCCCGTCAGGCCCACAACTTCCGTGTCGAAAACGGCCGACGGACGCAACGAAGCGCCGCCGACCCGCAACGTTTTCACCTGCCGGCCCCGCCCGGCATTCCTAGCCTTAAGGCATGACGATGCCTCAGTTCGCTCCCGCGGCGCCGATGCGCGACACCGAAGCCACGGTGACCGCGCTACCCATGATCCGGGCCGCCCGGCCGCGGCACTACCTGATGTGCTCCCCGACGTATTTCACGGTCAACTATGTGATCAACCCGTGGATGCACCCCGAGGTGCCGGTCGACGGCGCCTTGGCGATGCGGCAGTGGGAATCGTTGCGTGACGTCTACCGGGCACTCGGCCACACCGTCAGCCAGATCGAGCCGATGCCCGGCCTGCCGGACATGGTGTTCGCCGCCAACGGCGGCCTGGTCGTCGACGGCAAGGTGCTCGGCGCCCACTTCGCCCATGCGCAGCGCGGCCCCGAGGGCCCGGCCTATCTGGCCTGGATGGAGGCCGCCGGCCAGTTCAAGGCGTTCGCGACCACCGTCGAGCCCAACGAGGGCGAGGGCGATTTCCTGGACCTCGCCGATGTCATCCTGGCCGGCACAGGGTTCCGCACGCAGCGGTCGGCGCACGCGCAGGCTCAGGAGTTCTTCGGCAAGCCGGTGATCTCGTTGACCCTGGTGGACCCGCGTTTCTACCACCTGGACACCGCATTGACCGTGCTCGGCGAGCACGACATCGCCTACTACCCCGGCGCGTTCTCCCCGGGCAGCCTGGCGGTGCTGCGACGCTTGTTCCCCGACGCGATCGTCGCCACCGAGCAGGACGCGTTGGCGTTCGGCCTGAACTCGATCTCCGACGGCAAGCACGTCATAGTGACCGAGGCCGCCACCGGGCTGATCGAGCAACTGCGCGAGCGCGGCTACCACCCGGTGCCGGTCGACCTTTCGGAGTTCCACAAGTCCGGAGGCGGTCCGAAATGCTGCACGTTGGAGATTCGGGTATGAGACCCAGTGTTCCGGCGGCGCGAATGCCCGCGGCCGATCTGCGCGACCGCTGCGCGCACAACTACCACCCGTTGCCGGTGGTGGTTGCCTCGGCGAGCGGCTGCTGGGTGACCGACGTGACCGGCCGGCGCTACCTCGACTGCCTGGCGGCCTACTCGGCGTTGAACTTCGGCCACGGGCACCCCGAGTTGATCGCGGCCGCGCACGCCCAGTTGGACCGCCTGACGTTGACCAGTCGGGCTTTCGACCACGACGGGCTCTACGAGTTCTGCGCCGAACTGGGCGACCTGGCCGGCAAGCAGATGGTCCTGCCGATGAACACCGGCGCCGAGGCCGTGGAGACCGCGATCAAGGTGGCCCGCAAGTGGGGCTATCGGGTCAAGGGCGTGCCCGCGGGCCGGGCCACGATCGTGGTCGCCGACGGCAACTTCCACGGCCGCACCACGACGATCGTCTCGTTCTCGACCGACCCGGTCGCCCGCGACGACTTCGGTCCGTTCACGCCGGGCTTCCGGATCGTGCCCTACGGCGATACCGCGGCGCTCGAGGCCGCGATCGACGCGGACACCGTGGCGGTTCTCCTCGAGCCGATCCAGGGCGAGGCCGGTGTCCTGGTCCCGCCGCCGGGTTACCTGCGCGCGGTGCGCGAGATCTGCACTCGACAGGGCGTGCTGTTCCTGGCCGACGAGATCCAGTCCGGCCTCGGGCGTACCGGCGCGACGTTCGCCTGCGACCACGAGGCCGTCGTCCCGGACATGTACCTGATGGGCAAGGCACTGGGCGGCGGGATCGTCCCGGTGTCGGCGGTCGCCGCCGACGCCGACGTGCTCGGCGTCCTGGCGCCGGGGGAGCACGGTTCCACCTTCGGGGGCAACCCGATGGCGTGTGCCGTCGGTCGGGCCGTGGTCCGGTTGCTGTCCACGGGGGAGTACCAGAAGCGGGCTCGCGAACTGGGCGAGCAACTGCACGAGCGCCTTGTCGGCCTGGGCCCGATGGGTGTGACCGCGGTCCGCGGCCGTGGCCTGTGGGCCGGGATCGACATCGACCCGGCGTTGGCGACGGGCCGGCAGATCTGCGAGCGGCTGCTGTCGTTGGGCGTGCTGGCCAAGGACACGCACGGCTCCACCATCCGCCTGGCTCCGCCGCTGGTGATCAGCGAGGCCGAGGTGGACTGGGCCGTGGACGCGCTCACCGAGGCCCTGCGCAGCCGCTGAACCCGCGTCTTCTGGCGTGTCGCGCGCCCTATCGCGGACGC
>DATAUG010000266.1:0-14255 GCA_036268355.1 Sporichthyaceae bacterium | reverse complement strand
CAAGGTCCTGACCGGCAACTACCAGATCGGGTTCGGCCTGCGCACCACCAGCACGCAGAACGTGATCATCCAGGCCCGCTTCAAGCGTGACGACCACGTCTACTACAAGGTCTTCAACAACGAAGGCGTGCTCAGCGGCTTCGTGAACAAGGACGAGACCATGCGCGTCGACCTCTTCATCCCGCAGGGCTGATTGAGCACTGCATCCCGCAGGGCTTATTCAGCACTGCATTCCGCAGGGCCGGTTCAGCTCTGCATCCGGCAGGGCTGAACCGGTTCATAAGCGGTGGGGACGATCAGCGCGGGACCACGCAGGACTGATCCGACCCAGCTATTCATTGGTCGTCACCGCACGGCTTGGGATGCCTGTGCGGTGATGACCCTTTTCTCGGCTCTCCGCAGTGTTCGTGCCATGTGCCTGGTTCCGGGGGGGAATACCCCCTGTCGGCCCAACACTGATGTTTTGAGTGCAGGCGCGGGGATACGTTCGCGCCAGTAAGTGATCCGGCAACACCAATTTCTACCGCCACAGACCTGCCCGCTCCTGGCCCTGAAGGGCCCGGATGTCAGAAAAGAGACCGCCATGCGCAACTCCGTTCGTTTCGGCGCGATCGCGGTGGCTGCCGCGGCCGCCACGTCCCTCGCCGCGCTGCCTGCCGGTGCGGCTTCCGCGGACGGCGCTCCGCCGGCCGTCCCGGTCCACCACGCGGCTCACCACCATCACCACCACCTTGCTGCGCTGCCCCCGGCCCCGCCGCCGCTGGGCACGATCGTCATCTGCAACCACAGCGGCTACCTGTTCAACGTGTTCGCCGACGGTCCCTCGGTCCGTGAGGACGACCTGGCCGGCAGCTTCGACGAGTGCAGCAACTGGGACAAGGTACTCACCGGCAACTACCAGATCGGGTTCGGCCTGCGCACCACCAGCACGCAGAACGTGATCATCCAGGCCCGGTTCAAGCGGGACGACCACGTCTTCTACAAGGTCTTCAACAACGAGGGCATCATCCAGGGCTTCGTGAACAAGGACGAGACCATGCGCATCGACCTATTCATCCCGCAGGGCTGATTCGCCACTGCATCCCGCAGGGGTGATCCAGGTACCACCTGATGTTGCCGGACCGGGCTGTCCCGGTCCGGCAACATCGTCTTCCGGGGCGTTTTCCGGGGCGAATTCGCCCGGCCAGGCGGCGGTGGCTCGCGCGGTGGTGTAAAGCAGATTCACCCGTTCGGGGGAATTGATCGTGGGGAATTCGGCAAGTCGCCGCGCCAGATGGCGGCGGCTGATCACCTCCACGCGCCCCGGCGGGCCGTGGAAATGGATGTCCTGCGGCCCGACGATCACCACCACCGGCCGTACGTGCACCGGCTGGCCCAACTCGGCGGACACGATCCGGGCGGCCCGCCAGGCCTGCGCCCGAGCCTGCGGGATGTAGGGCATCGGTATTCCGTCGACGAGGATCTCGTCGCCCGCCACTCGCACGTGCACCCGCTCCGGGTTCAGCTGACGGCGCCAGGCCGGATGCCGGCGGGCGAGCAGCGTGAACACACCGCTGGGACCGATGGCCAGGTGGCTGATCTCCGGGTGGTCGGCCCCGACCGGGACCGAGTGCAGCACCCGCCAGGCGGGCCCCAGTCGGTCGAGGACTATCGAGGTCCGCAGCTCGGCCTCGGCCGCGGCACGTAACCGGTGCTCCGGCGTGGGTTGGCGGAAGATGCGGGCCAGCGTGGCGCGCACCGGTTGACCGCGTTCGATCATCTTCGCCTGGGCCAGCGCGGAACGGCCGGGTTCGTTGTCGGTCAGGTCCACATCCGCAGTCTGCCCGGCCGAGTTCGGCTTCCGGGGTGCCGACACACGCTCCTACGGCTCGTGCACCTGCGCGACGGCCCGGATCGGTGCGCCGTCCGCGTCCTGCAGCGCCAACGGCAGCAGCCAGACCCGGGCCGCCCCGGCCGACGGCCGCAGCAGGGCCTCGAGGTTGGTGAGGTTCTCGGCGATCACCGCGTGCTGGGCGGCCAGCAACCGGTGCGTGGGCAACCGCGTCGGGCCGGCGGCAGCGTCCACGCTGGGGGCGTCGATCCCGATCGTGCGGACCCCGGCGTCCAGCACGAGTTGCGCGGCGGACGGGCCCAACCAGGGGTGATCGGCGTACTGCGCCTGGCCCCAGTACCGGCTCCACCCGGTGCACAGCAGCAGAACCACCCCGGGGGCCAGCCGCGGCCGGATCGGCTCCAGGTCGATCGGCTCGATCGGGGCACCGGCCGGGACTTCCCGCAGGTCGGCGACGACGGCCGGGCCGACGAACCGGTCCAGCGGTATCTCGTGCAGCCGGGGCAGGTCGTTGTCGACGTGGTAGGGCGCGTCCACGTGGGTCCCGGTCTGCGACCCCAACTGCACCGCGAGCAGGTTGTACCCGGTGGTGGCGATCTCCGCGGCCGGACTCAGCAGGACGACCGGGTCGCCGGGCCACACCGGCATCCCGGTCGCCACCGGGTGCGAGAGGTCGATCAGCATTCGCGGGCCCGCGCTCAGCGCCGCCCGGAGACGGGATAGGCGCGGTCGGGGCTGACCAGCACTGCCGTGCGGCGTTCCGTGCGCATGGCCTCGTCGTAGATGTCCCAGTTGTCGTGGGTGCCGCCGCAGGACATGAAGATCTCCCGCAGCAGGACCCGCAACCGCTCGGCGTCGATCCCCTCGCGAGGGTCGTCCGGCCCGATCAACTGCGAGTCGCCTTCGACACAGGTCCACTCCCAGCCGACGTGCACGGCGATCGTGGTGCGCGGCCGCAGGCGCAGGTTGGTCAACTTCCGGCTGCCGCCGAGCGCGACGTATGCGACCACCGGCTCGCCGGTGATCGGATGGTCCAGCACGCCGGTGTTCACCAGCGAGCACTGGACGGAGCCGTCGGCGCGGGTGGTCGAGACGATTGCCTGGCCCTTGTCCTGGGCGACGAGCTCGCGGTACTTCGTCAGGTCGGTCACGAGGCGAACTTAGCGGGCCATCGCCTCGGCCAGGGTGTGTGCCAGCACGTCGTTGCCGACCTCGCTCGGGTGGTCGCCGTCGGCGGCGAGCAACCCGGTGAGCTCGCCCGCCGCGGCGAAGGCCTTCCGGCTGGAGACGTAGCTGCTGGCTGTGGTCTGCGCCGCACGGCGGATCGCGTCGTTCGCCGACACGGTGGCCGCCGCCGCGGCCGCACGCTGCTGCGGTGTGTAGGCAGCCTGGGCGACCGCGCCGTCCTTGAAGGCGTTCCAGTAACCGAAGGTGATCACCCGCGCCAACGGATTGATCCGGGTCACCTTGCGGATCGCGGTCACCAGGTTGGCCTGGACCCGCTGGGCGACGATCCGGTAGGCGCCGACGTCCGACCGGCTGTTGCCGACCTCGGCGAAGGCCTGCTGGTAGTCATTCGCGCCGGCCACGAACACGACGGTGTCGGCCTTCGCGACCAGCGCACGGGTGTGCGGCTGCGCGAGCACGTGCAGCACCGAGGTGGTCGTCTGGCCGTCGCCGGCGAGGTTGTCCACCCGGACCATTGCCCGGTCGCGGACCAGTCGCGCGTACCGGCCGGCGAAACTCTGGCAACCACACTCGGGACGGTTGGCCACGGAGTCGCCGAACACGACCAGGCGACTGTGGACCGGCTTGCTCGCGCGGGTCGCGGATCCGGTGGAGGTGTGGGGTTGGCGGGGCAGGAGGATCCCCGCCGGGATCGGGCTGGTGCTCGCCCGCCCGGCGACGACCACAGGTTCCCGGCTCGCGTATGTCGCGCTCGTGGTCGCCGTGATGTTCGGCGGCAGCGGTGCGAGGACCCCGCTCGAGGCCAGTGCGAAGACGCCTACTCCGGCCCACGGACGCATCGGGAAAAGTCTGCTGCGGCTCACGAGCCATTCTTTTCCGCTCGTGCGGCTCGATGACACCGAGCGCGGGCGAGATGTCGGTCAAGAAGATCAAATTCGCGAATACCCCTGGTGACGTACCGTCAGATGGGCCGGGCCGCGGGACCATGGGTGGGTGCGGACCCATGTCGTGCTGCTGCGTGGGGTGAACGTCGGCGGGCACAACCGGGTGCCGATGGCTGATCTGCGCGCGATCGCCTCCGCACTCGGGCACACCGCCGTCGCCACCTACCTCAACAGCGGCAACCTGGTCCTCGCCACCGATCGCACGGACACCGTGGCGCTGGCCGCCGAATTCGCGGCGGCGATCGAGGCCCGGCTCGGGCCGCGGATCGAGGTGGTCGTGCTCTCCCGCGCGCAGCTCGGCGAGGTGGTCGCCGGGAATCCGTGTGGTGAGCCCGCGGACCCCAAGACGTTGCACGCGGTGCTGCGGCAGGGTCCGATGCCGGCGGAGCGCCGCGCGGTGATCGAACGGGAGCAGGAGCGCGCGGCGGCGAGCGGCGACGTGGCCCGGGTGGCCGGCCGAACGCTCTACCTGCTGACCCCGGGCGGGATCGGCCGCAGCGACCTGGCGGCCCGGCTCGGCCGTGGCACCGACACCGGGACGGCCCGCAACTGGACCACCGTGATGAACCTGCTGGCGCTGCTCGACGAGGTGACCTGACGCGACGTCAGACAGGATGGGCGTCATGCGCATCCTGCTGCAGAGGCGTCCGCCCCAACGGTTGCGGTCGTTCGGTGGTTGCTCGACCGACGAACATGTCGAGTTGGCCATTGCTGTCGACGCATGGATGATGCACCAATGAACGATCGCCACAATCTGTTGGCCGGCCCGCCCGCCACCCACCTGCCAGACGAGCCGGCACCGCGAGGCCTGCTGGAGGCCGGGACCGACCCGGCCGTCGTAGCCGCGAAGTACCCGACCCACTCGGCCGCCTGGGCCGACCTGGCCGACGCGGCGTGGGCGCGTGGCGCCGTCATCGAGTCGTACGCCTACGCCCGGGTCGGTTACCACCGCGGGCTCGACGCGCTGCGCCGCAACGGCTGGCACGGCCACGGGCCGGTCCCCTGGGAACACGCCCCCAACCGCGGCTTCCTGCGCTCGGTGCACGCGCTCGGTCGGGCGGCCGCGGCCGTCCAGGAGAACGACGAGGCGGCCCGCTGCTACCAGCTCCTGCTCGACTCCAGCACCGCCGCGGCCGACGCGCTCGCCGCCAACTGACGCTCCCGAACGTTGCGTCCGGCCAACCAGGGGCTAATAGCGTCGGGTTTGCCGGACGCAACGCGTGAGGACGCTGTTCCGGCGGCTAGTGTGGTCGGCCGTCCCGTCCCGGCGTCGAAGGGCTCGCCATGCCCGCGATCGTGCTCGTCGGCGCTCAGTGGGGCGACGAGGGCAAAGGCAAGGCGACCGACCTGCTGGGTGGGTCCGGGTCGGACCCCGTCGACTTCGTCGTCCGCTATCAGGGCGGCAACAACGCGGGCCACACCGTCGTCATCGGCGACCAGCACTACGCGCTGCACCTGTTGCCGTCCGGGATCCTGACCCCGGGCTGCATCCCGGTCATCGGCAACGGGGTGGTGATCGACCCGACCGCGCTGTTGTCCGAGATCGACGGGCTGGAACGGCGCGGGGTGGACACCTCGGGATTGTTGATCTCCGACAACGCCCACCTGATCACGCCGTACCACACCACGCTCGACAAGACCCGCGAACGCTTCCTCGGGCGCAACAAGATCGGCACCACCGGGCGGGGCATCGGGCCGTCGTACGCGGACAAGGTCAACCGCATCGGTGTCCGGGTGCAGGACCTGTTCGACGAGAAGATCCTGCGCCAGAAGCTGGAAGGCGCGCTGGTCGACAAGAACCACTTGTTGGTGAAGATCTACAACCGACGGGCGATCGGCATCGATGAGGTCGCCGACCAGTTGCTGCCGTTGGCCGACACGTTGCGGCCGCACGTGACCGACACCTCGCTGGTGCTGAACCGCGCCTTGGACGCCGGCAAGCTGGTCTGCCTGGAGGGGTCGCAGGGCACCCTGCTCGACGTCGATCACGGGACCTATCCCTTCGTGACCTCCTCGAACCCGACGGCGGGCGGCGCGTGCTCCGGCGCGGGAATCGGGCCGACCCGAATCGACCGGGTGTGCGGCATCCTGAAGGCGTACACCACCCGCGTCGGCTCCGGCCCGTTCCCGACCGAGTTGCACGACGAGATGGGCGCGTTCCTGCGGCGGGTCGGCGGCGAGCGGGGTGTCACCACCGGACGCGACCGGCGTTGCGGTTGGTTCGACGCGGTCATCGCGCGCTACGCGGCCCGGGTCAACGGGCTGACGGACTTCTTCCTGACCAAGCTCGACGTGCTGACCGGCCTGCCCCAGATCCCGGTGTGCGTGGCCTACGACGTCGACGGGGCACGGCGCGACGAGCTGCCGACCTCGCAGACGGACTTCTTCCACGCGATACCGATCTACGAGAACTTCCCCGGCTGGACCGAGGACATCACCGCGGCCCGCAGCCTGAGCGATCTGCCGAAGAACGCCCAGAACTACGTGCTTGCGTTGGAGGAGATGTCCGGGGCGCCGATCTCGGCGATCGGCGTCGGCCCGGGGCGCGACCAGACGATCGCGATCCGCTCCCTGGTCCGCTGATCCCGCTCGCGCCCCGGCCCCCGCGCCCGTGGGCTTCGGGCGCGGCTGGTCAGTAGGCTCGCGGATCGTGAGGGTTCTGGTGATCGGGGCGGGCGGCCGGGAGCACGCGGTGTGCCTGGCGTTGGCCCGGGACGGTGCTGTGCGTGAGCTGCACTGCGCGCCCGGGAACGCCGGGATCGCGGACGTCGCCCGGTTGCACGACCTCGACGTGGCGGATCCGGCTGCGGTCGCCGGGTTGGCCGAAAAGTTGGCGGTCGACCTCGTGGTGATCGGCCCGGAGGGGCCGTTGGTCGACGGCGCCGCCGACGCGGTACGTGCGCGGGGCATCGCCTGCTTCGGACCGTCGGCCGCCGCGGCCCGGTTGGAGGGCTCGAAGGCTTTCGCCAAACAGGTCATGGCCGCTGCCGACGTGCCGACCGCGATGGCGCGGGTGTGCGCCGACCCGGAGGCGGTGGCGCAGGCCCTGGACGCGTTCGGCCCGCCGTACGTGGTGAAGGACGACGGGCTGGCGGCGGGCAAGGGCGTGGTCGTCACCACGGATCGGCAGGTCGCCCTGGCCCACGCGAAGAGCTGCGCCGGTCGGGTGGTCGTCGAGGAGTACCTGGACGGCCCGGAGGTCTCGGTCTTCGCGCTGACCGACGGCCGGACCGTGCTGCCACTGGCGCCCGCGCAGGACTTCAAACGGTTGGGCGACGGCGACACCGGGCCGAACACCGGAGGCATGGGCGCCTACTGCCCGCTGGACTGGGTGCCGCCGGGCCTGCTCGAAGACGTCCTCGAGCGGGTGCTGCAGCCCACGGTCGACGAGATGCGCGGACGCGGCACGCCGTTCGCGGGCCTGCTCTACGCCGGGCTGGCGCTGACCGCGCGTGGCCTGCGGGTCGTGGAGTTCAACGCCCGCTTCGGCGATCCGGAGACCCAGGTCGTGCTGGCCCGATTGCGCAACCCGTTGGGGGCTCTGCTGCTGGCCGCCGCCACCGGCACGCTGGCGGATGTCGAACCGTTGAGCTGGCACGCGGGCTCGGCGGTCACCGTCGTGCTCGCGGCGGCCGGCTACCCGGGCTCGCCGCGCAAGGGCGACGCCATCGGCGGAGTTGCGGCGGCCGAGGCGATCGAGGGCGTTCGGGTGATTCACTCCGGGACCGCGCGGGACGCGGCCGGCGAGCTTGTGGCCACCGGTGGCCGGGTGTTGTGCGTGACCGCGATCGGCGCCGAATTGGCGCAGGCCCGGACCCGGGCCTACCGCGGCCTGGCCGAGATCGAACTGACGGGTGCCCAGCACCGCGCCGACATCGCGTCGGCGGCTGTCGCGGGCGAGATCGTCGTCCCCGGCCGGAACTGACCGGGGGTCGGCAGTGATTGAGCGGTACACGTTGCCGGAGATGGGCCGGGTGTGGAGCGAGGCCCACAAGTACGAGCTGTGGTGCAAGGTCGAGACCCTCGTGCTGGAGGCGCACGCCGCGGCCGGGGTGGTGCCGGCCGACTGCGTGGAACCTGTCCGGAACGCCGTACCGCCGACGCCGGAGGCGGTCGCGACGATCGAGGCGGTCACGCAGCACGACGTCATCGCCTTCCTGTCCGCCTGGGCCGACAACACCACGCCGCGCGGGGCCGCCGCCTGGGTGCACTTCGGGATGACGTCCTCCGACCTGCTGGACAGCGCCTTGGGGCTGCAGTTGGTCGAGGCCAGCGACATCCTGTTGGACAAGGCGGATCGCCTGGTCGCGACCCTTCGCGACCACGCTCTGACGCACCGTCAGACGTTGCGGGTGGGCCGGACCCACGGCATCCACGGCGAACCGGACCTGTGGGGCCATCGGGTTGCGGACTTCGCCTTCGGTATGGCCCGGTCCCGTGACCGGCTGCGGCGCGCCCGCGAGGCCGTCGCGGTGATGGCGATCTCAGGTGCGGTTGGCACGTACTCGAACATAGACCCCGCCGTCGAGGCCCAGGTGGCGGTCGCGTTGGGACTGCGGCCGGCCGACGTGTCCACCCAGGTCGTCCTGCGCGACGGAATCGCCGAGTGGGTCAGTGCCCTGGCGATCATGGCGACGGTCTGCGAGGCCGTCGCGCTGGAGGTGCGGCACGGCCAACGGACCGAGGTCCGCGAGGTGTGGGAGCCGTTCGGGGCCGGTCAGAAGGGCTCCTCGGCCATGCCGCACAAGAAGAACCCGATCATGTCCGAACGGATCTGCGGCCTGGCCCGGATCGTGCGTGCCACCGTCACCCCGGTGCTCGAGGGCATCCCGCTCTGGCACGAGCGCGACATCTCCCACTCCTCCGTCGAACGCATCGCGCTGCCCGACGCCGCCGCGGGCACCGACTACCTGCTCCGGCTCACCGAGCGACTGATCTCCGGCCTGGTCGTGGACGCGGACCGGATGCGTGCCAACCTCGACCTCACGGGCGGCCTGATCTACACCTCGACGGTCCTGCTCGAACTCGTCGAGGAGGGCATGTCGCGGGAGGACGCCTACGCGCTGGTGCAGGCCGCAGCGATGCAGACCTGGGAGACGGGCGTGCCGTTCCGTCAGACGCTTCGCGCGGGCGCGGCCGCCGTCGGTCGGAGCTTGGACGAGGCCCGGCTGGACGAGGTCTGCCGTCCGGAACGGTTCGTCGCCCGGCTGGAGCCGATGTTCGACCGGCTGGAGAAGCTGCACTGAAAAGTAACGGCCGGACGCGGGTTGTGTCCGGCCGTCGGGGTGAGCAGTGGATGGCAGTCAGTTGGCGTGGGAGAACGAGAACAGCCACAGGAAGCCCGAGCCCGGCGTGATCGCGATGTCGGTGAAGCCCAGGTGCAGGGTCGGGGCGTCGCTCTTCTCGCTCTTCCCGCCGGACGAGCCCTTCGACCCGCCGGACGACCCGCTCGACCCGCTCGACGAACCGCTCGACGAGGTGCCCGGGGTCCCCGCCTGCGACGTCGAGTGCGAGACCTTGGGCATCGGCCCCTCCGTGCGCACCACCGGGCGCGGCGCCGCGGGAGTGGATGCCGTGTCGGTGCTGTCGGAGGCAACGTCGGCTTGATGCTGTCCGTCGGTGGCCCCGCCCGAGCCGAGCCCACCCGAGCCACCGGCCACGCCGGAGCCAGAGTCGGCGATCGCGATGGCGGGTGCGGACAGCGTCTGGGACTGGGCGCCCTGCGACGACTGGGCCTGCGTGATGTTGAACGTCCCGCCGACGGCCGCCGTCGGGGTGTCGTCGGAGTCCATCAGGTTCGTGCCGCCGATCAAGCCGCCGGTCACCAGCGCGGCGCCCAGGCCGAGGAAGGCCGCCGCCTTGCCGTGGCTGATCAGGAAGGCCGGGGCGCCGGCCATCGCGCCGACCACCACCGGCCGCCTGCGGGCCTGCCGCGGAACCTCACGGCCCAGGTACGGCGCGGCCGCGGGCCCGAGGACGATGGTGGCGACCAGCGGCTGAAGCTCGATCTCGACCAGCCGCACGGCGGGCAGCGCCATGAAGCAGACGCTGCAGCTCTTGAGGTGTGTGGCCACCTTCTCGGTGTTGGCCGGGTTGAGCCGTGCCCGGAGGAACGCACCGAGGCGGTCGGTCGTCCAGCGACACGGGCCGGCGGCGATCTTCTCCAGGTGTGACTCGAGCAACGCGAGCCGCAGAACCTCGCGGCCGGCGAACGCCAGCTCGGCGATCTCGGTGCCGGAGACGCCCAGCAGGACGCCGGTGTCCAGCAGCGGGTCGCCGTCGACCTCGGTGTGCCACAAGGCGACCTGCTGGCTTTCCGGCAGCGCCCGGTAGGCGCGGGTGGCGACGGCAAGCAGCGCGGGGTCGATGCCCAGGACGGTGTTGTTCGCCTCCTCGCGGCGGTTGCGGCTGCCCTTGCCGGATTCCGTCGCGGTCCGGTGAACGACGGTCAGCAGGTGCGTACGGAATGCCGTACGCGGCCCGGCACCGGAACGCAGGCCGACGTTGATTTCCGCAATTGCGTCGGAGAGCAGCTCGGCGGGCGCGGCAGGTGCAAGCCGACGGGCGAGGCGTGCGCCCGCATCCTGATGCCGGCCCACGAGTACCCGGAACGAGGCGGTCTCGCCGCGGCGGGCGGCGGCAATCAAGATGGCGTCGGTCGGCGCCGATTGAGGAGCAGCGGTGCTGTCGGTCGCCATCGTCACTCACCGTCTGTGGGCCGGCGGGCCCGGTTATGGCTGCGTGCTACTGGGTAGTACGTCAGCACTGCATGTGATCAATTAGGGCTCGATGTAACCGAGCGTAGGGACGACGGCGAAGACGTGTGAGGCAAATCGCAAAGTCCCCGTTGCAGACGTGAGGAATGTTGTTTCCTTTGGATGCGTCATGTAGGGCAGATGAATTTGTCCGCGGCTTGCCCCACATCCATGGGTTGAAGACGTACGGTGGTGGCAGCGCGGGAAGGGGGTTGGTCATGTCGGATTGGCGACTGCGGTTGACCGCCCGGTGGCGCCGACGCACTGGGTCCACGGCCGCCGCGCTACCGGTCCGCAGGTCTGTTGTGCAGGAATGCCTGCCGGCGCCCCGGCGCCCGACTGCGGGGCTGGCTTCGCGAGTGATCGACCGCTGGTGCCTGGCCTCGCTCGAGGGCGGCTGGTCGCGACCGGGTATCTGGTGGACTCCGGCGATCGAGCTGGTGGTCGATGCGATCCTCGACGACGAGGACCACGTCCCGGCGTGCATCGAGCTGGCTCGGGAGCGTGCGCTGAGCGGCTGCGGCTTGGCCGACACCATCGACGACTTGGGCGCACTGTTCGTTGCGGCTCGGCTGGGTACGCCGCCGTTCGCGACCGTGCGGGCCGTGTCCGTCGGCTGGGCGCAGGCAGCGCAGGACCGCATCGAGGCGTCCGGGTGCTCGCACCCGCTGACCGGCCTGGGGACTGCGGCCCACATCGAGACCCGGTTGGGCGAGATGTACGCCGAGGGCCGTCGCTACGGGTTCTCCCCGGCGGAGACCCACGCGCTGATCATCGTTGAGTTGCCGGCGCTGAACGACTCCGTCGATCCCTGGGACGACAATCTTCGGATGTCCGACGTGGTCGAATGCCTACGCACCGTGTTCGACGCCGGCCAGGTGATGGGTATGGTCGGGCCGAGTCGGATCGTGATCGTGGTACCGCGAGCCGCGGACCTGCCCCGGACGGTCGAGGGCCTGCGTCGCATGCTGCAGGACTGGCGTCGGGCGGGGATCGACCGGCCCGGTCCGCTGATCTGGTCCGAGGCGCTCCCGGTCACCGAGGTCGGCGCTACCCGGATGCTGTCCAGCCTCTGCGTGTGAGAGGGGCCTCGGGAGAGGTCTGTTCACGGAAAGCGTGAACCGGGCTCGTACCTCTCAAGTCACATTGCGACGCTCCGCGGCGCTTCGCGCTCGCTGCGCTCGCAGGCCGCCGACGGCTGGGCCATCCTCCTTGGGAGAGGTCTGTTCACGGAAAGCGTGAACCTGCTCGTTCGTCCTAGTTACATTGCGACGCTCCGCGTCGCTTTGCGCTCGCTGCGCTCGCGGGCTGGCGACGGCTGGGCCAGCCACCTCGGGAGAGGTTTGTTCACGGAAAGCGTGAACCGGGCTCGTACCTCTCAAGTCACATTGCGACGCTCCGCGTCGCTTCGCGCTCGCTCCGCTCGCAGGCCGCCGATGGCTTGGCCCCGGGTTCGGGAGTTGAGCCAGCCCGGGGCTCCGCGGCGCGTCATCGCGGAGTGCGCTCCGCGAAGGCCCAGGCGTCGGCTGCCATCTCGGTGATCCCGCGGGTCGGGGTCCAACCCAGTTCGGTCGCGGCGAGCGCGTTCGACGCGACCAGCGACGGCGGGTCGCCGGCACGACGTGGGGAGTCGACGGCCGGGATGGGGTGTCCGGTGACCTCCCGTACCGCGTCCAGTACCTCGCGCACGGTGTAGCCGGTGCCGCTGCCGAGGTTGTAGATGCGGTGCAGTCCGGGGCTGATCACCTCAAGTGCTCGCAGGTGGGCGTCGGCCAGATCCACCACGTGCAGATAGTCCCGGACCGCGGTGCCGTCGTGGGTGGGATAGTCGGTGCCGAACACCTTCGCGTACTCGACCTCTCCGGCTGCCACCTTCAGCAGGTTCGGGATCAGATGGGTCTCCGGGTCGTGCCGCTCGCCCAGGGAGCCGTAGGCACCGGCGACGTTGAAGTAGCGCAGGCTCACCGCGCCCAGGCCGTGTGCCGTGCACTCGGTGCCGAGCATCGAGTCCACTGTCAGCTTGCTCAGCCCGTAGGGGTTGGTCGGGCGTGGGACGGTCTGCTCGGTGATCGGCATCTGCGTCGGCTCCCCGTAGGTGGCCGCCGTCGAGGAGAAAACGATCTTGTGGACCCCGACGGCTCGCATCGCGTCGAGCAGCGCGAGGGTTCCAACGACGTTGTTGTGCCAATAGATCTCCGGCCGATTGACCGATTCGCCCACCAGTGACTTTGCCGCGAAGTGCAGGACGGCATCGAAGGAGGGGTCGAGGAACTCGACCGCGTCGTGCACCCGGGCCTTGACGAACTCGGCGCCGGTCGGCACCGCGTCGGCGTGGCCGGTGGACAGGTCGTCGGCGACGACGACCGAGTGTCCCGCCTCCAGCAGCAGTGCGGTCACCACGCTGCCGATGTAGCCGGCGCCGCCGGTGACCAACAACTTCACGCCCGACTCCCTCGGATAGCCTTCGTGGGTCGTCGCACATTCTTTCAGGGGGAGACGTGACGAAGTCGGTCGGCGCTCGTGTCGTGGTGCATGTGATGCCGAAGGCGGAGATTCTCGACCCGCAGGGGCAGGCGATCTGCAAGGCGCTGGGCCGGCTGGGTTTCGACTCCGTCTCCACCGTGCGCCAGGGCAAACGATTCGAGATCGATGTCGTGGGGCCGGTCGACGAGGCGGACGCGCAGCGGATGGCGCAGATGCTGTTGGCCAACACCGTGATCGAGGACTTCCGGGTTCACGTCGAGTTGCTGCCGTGACCGCGTGCGTCGAGCGAACCGTGGGCGCAGGGTGAGTCGCGTCGGGGTGGTCACTTTTCCCGGGTCGCTGGACGACCGGGACGCCGCCCGCGCGGTCCGGCTGGCCGGCGGCGAACCGGTGGCACTGTGGCACCGCGACACCGATCTGTCCGGCATCGCCGCGGTCGTGCTTCCCGGGGGCTTCTCGTACGGCGACTACCTGCGGTGCGGGGCGATAGCCCGATTCTCACCGGTGATGGAGGCGGTGATCGCCGCGGCCGGGCGTGGCCTGCCGGTGCTGGGGATCTGTAACGGCTTCCAGGTGCTTTGCGAGTCCCACCTGTTGCCGGGCGCCCTCATCCGCAACAACGGTCAGCGGTTCGTCTGTCGCGACCAGGCGCTGCGGGTCGAGTCCGTCGACACCCGGTGGACCGGCGATCTGACGGTGGGTCAGCAGATCGTGGTGCCGGTCAAGAACGGGGAGGGCGCCTATGTGGCCGATGCCGCGACCTTGGCGATGCTGGAGGACGAAGGCCGGGTGGTGTTCCGCTACGTCGGTGGCAACCCGAACGGTTCGGCGGCCGACATAGCCGGGGTCCGCAACGCCGCGGGCAACGTGGTCGGGCTGATGCCCCACCCGGAACATGCCGTCGAAGGCCTGACCGGCCCGAGCACCGACGGCCTGGCGATCTTCACCTCCGTCCTGCGCAGCCTCACTCGCACCGGAGCGCTCACGTGAGCGCGTCCTCATTCCGTTGCGTCCGGCTAAGTGGTCGCTATAGCGACCACTTAGCCGGACGTC
>DATAUG010000265.1:0-20450 GCA_036268355.1 Sporichthyaceae bacterium | reverse complement strand
GTCACCTTCCAGAGCCCGAGCGCCGACCGGTACGGCTACTCCGCGGACTACCTACGGGGCCGCATCGTCGGTGCCCTGGGCGGGCGGGCGGCCGAGGAGATCGTCTACGGCGACGTGACGACCGGCGCGGAGAACGACCTGGAGCAGGCGACCCGGATCGCTCGCCAGATGGTCGGGCGCTGGGGCATGTCGGAGGCGATCGGTCCGGTGTCCGTGCTGCCCGGGCCCGGCCAGGAGAGCCCGTTCGGGTTTTCCGGTGTCGCCTCGGCGACCGAGGAGTTGGTCGACACGGAGGTCCGTCACATCCTCGAGCAGTGCTACACGCTGGCGGTGCAGAAGCTGCGCGAAAACCGGCACCACCTCGACTCGCTGGCGACCACCCTCATCGCCCGCGAGACCCTCGACGAGATCGACGCGTACGCGGCCGCGGGTATCCCGCGCGAGGCCCGGCCGCAGGGCGATCCACTGCTGTCGAACGGCGTGTTGCCGGCCGACCACTGATCACACGCTCCACTCATTCACGCGCTCCACCGAGTCACCCGCTCGCCTGGTCGAAGCCCTGCGGCCTCCCGGCACGGCGCTCGCGGAACCGCCGGTGCAGGGGCGGAACGGTGAAGTAGAGGCCGACGCCGGCGATGATGGTCACGGCCAGGTCGACCGAGACCCGGCCCTGCCTCTCCCAGTAGACGTCGCGCAGATCGAGCAGCAAGGCGAACTCGTCCACGATCAGCGCCAACGACGACCCGTACGCCGTGGCGACCAGCGGGTGCGGGACCGACGTCGCGTCGCCGTTCACCGCGACCGCGCCGACCCCGGTCAGGCCGAGGATCCCCCACATGTAGTGATGCAGATGCGCTCCGCCGACGGCCAGGTTGCGGAACGGGCCACGGTTGTCCTTGATCGCGTGGGTGATCACGCGAACTCCGGCGAAGGTCGTGCTGAACGCCGCCCAGCCGGTCAATGCGCCGCGCTGACACGGGGTCAGGTCGTGCAGATACGCCGCCCGTAGGTCGGCCAGGGCACGTGGTTCGGGCATGGGCCAGTCTCGCGCACCGGTGGCCGGTGCTGTGCACCCGGCGGGGACCTGACGCTGCCTCACGTGCGGGTCCGGCTCGCGGGTGCATGCCCGAGCGAGGCCCGCCGGTACTGCACAGTTGGTAACGTGCGTCGCCGGCAGGGCTTCCCCGCCGGGCGCCCGGCTCCCCGGCCGCGCCGTCCGCCTGCCTGGTTCGCCCGGTGGCGTCGAGGAAGGTGGGACCGCGATGGGCGAGGCGGAGTCCGCCGACGATCCGTTGGTGCTCGTCGACTGTTGCGGGACGGCGCCGGACGAGCGGACGTTCCGGCCGGACGTTTCGCCGTACGCGGTCCACCCCGATCCACGCCGCAGGCCGATCGGGCGCCGGTCGGTGTTGATGAGCGCGACAGCGGCCGGGATGTCCGCACTGCTGTCCGCGTGCGGCAGGGGCAGCGCACCCACAGCGGGTGCGGCCGCTTCCGCGGGGCCGCCGACGGCATCGCCGGCGAACGCCGTGACCGAGTCGATCGACCTGCCGTACTGCAGCCAGGTGCTGTGCGGTGTCCCGCTGGAGGTCGGGGTCCGGCGCGGCTTCTTCGAGGCCGAGGGCATCAAGGTGAACCTGGTCTACATGAAGGGCGGGGCACTCGCCGTGCAGGCGCTGCTCGGCGGCAGCGTCGACTTCGTCGGGACCGGCCTGGACGTCCTGGTTTCCGCCGTTGCCGCGGGGAAGCCGGCCAACATGATCGCCTCGTTGTCCTCGCTGCCGTTCTTCGCTCTGGTCACCGCGCCCAAGTCGGACATCTCGTCGATCGCGGCGCTGCGCGGCAAGACGATCGGCGTCGCGAACATCAACACCACCGACCATCTGCTGGCCCGCTACCTGCTGCAGAAGAACGGGATCGCCGCCGACGCGGTGTCGTTCGCGCCGCTCGGGCCGAACCTGTTCGACGGCCTGCGGACCGGCCAGGTCAACGCGGGCCTGGTCCAGGAGCCCGCGTTGACCCGCCTGCAGGACCTCGGCAGCACCGTCCTGGTCAACTTCATGGACCGTGCGCAGGTGGATCAACTGCTCGGCGGGCCCTACCAGTTCTTCGGCCTGAACACCCGACCCGATGTGTTGACGAAACGGCCGGAGACGGCGGCGAAACTGGTCCGTGCGCTCACGAGGACCAACGACTGGATCCGGGCCAACCCCGGATCGGCGATCGTCGACAACCTGCCCGGGCAACTGTTGACCGACGCCGACCGGGAGATCTTCGCGCGCCGGCTGGACGCGGTCCGGACCAACCTGTACCCGGCATCGCTGGTCATCGACAAGTCCTCCGTGCAACGGGTGATCGACGTGCAGACCACCGCCGGGACGCTTGTCCGCCCAGTCACCGCCGACGAGGTGTTCACCGACGTCGTCGCCGACGCGGTCAGCCCTTCGCCGACTCCGGCGTGACGTCGGCGGTCCCGCCGCCAGGCGTGAGCGACGCCCCGGGGTCCGGCGTGATGATCGCGCTGCGCGACGTCGTGCGGCACTTCCGTCGGCCCGACGGAGGGATCTATCCGGCGCTCGGGCCGATCAGCCTGGACGTGGCAACGGGGGAGTTCGTCGCCGTGGTCGGCCCCAGCGGGTGCGGGAAATCCACGCTGCTGCACATGGTCGCCGGGCTGCACCCGCCCACGTCGGGCAGCGTGCTGCTGGGCGGCGCGCCGGTGTACGGGGTCAGCCGGACGGTCGGCTTCCTGTTCCAGGACGACGCCCTGCTGCCCTGGCGCACGGTCGCCGAGAACATCGGGCTCGGGCTGCGCCTGCGGAAGGTCTCCCCCGCCGAAACCCACCGGCGGACCGGGGAGTGGCTCGCCCGGGTCGGCCTCGAGCAGTTCGCCGACCACTATCCGGCGCAACTGTCCGGCGGGATGCGCAAGCGGACGTCGATCGCGCAGGCGTTGATCAGCGATCCGTCGGTGATCCTCATGGACGAGCCGTTCGCCCACCTGGACGCGCAGACGCGCTACCTGATGCAGATGGATCTGCTCGACCTGTGCGCCGGCGGCGGTCGCACGATCCTGTTCGTCACCCACGACCTCGACGAGGCCATCGGGCTGGCGGATCGGGTGGTGGTGTTGAGCGCCGGGCCCAACAGCCGGATCTGCGCCGACGAACGCGTCGGGATCGCGCGGCCGCGCGACCTGCTCACGCTGCGCGGGCACCCGCGGTTCGGTGAGCTGTCGGCGCTGTTGTGGCGGATCTTGTACGAACAGGTCCGCGGAAGCTATGCCCGGTAGGAAGGAAGGCATGGACGGCGCGCAGCCGGGCGGCGGGTCCCCGCGTGGGCGGGTCCGGCCGGCCCGCCGTCCCGGATCGGCGGCGGTGACCACCGTCCGGTTCGGCCTGCTCCTGTCGTTGATCGGCCTGTGGCAGGCGGGTTACGAGACCGGTCGCGTGGATGCCTTCTCGTTCAGTGCGCCGTCGCTCATCTGGGACCGCCTGGTGAAGCTCTTCCGCAGCGGCACGATCTGGCCGCACATGGCGGCCACCGCGCGCGAGGCGGTGATCGGCCTGGCGATGGGCTTCGTGGTCGGCGTCGTTCTCGGCTTCATCGCAGGGCTGAATGATTTCGTCGGCCGGGTGCTCGAACCGGTGATGTTGCTGCTGAACTCGATCCCGCGGATCGTGCTCGCGCCGATGTTCATCCTGTGGTTCGGGATCGGGGAGAACTCGAAGATCGCCTCGGCCTTCTTCCTGGTGTTCGTGGTGATCTTCTTCGCGGTGGCCACCGGACTGCGGGAGGTACCGGGCCAATTGGTGGCCCAGGTTCGGGTCCTCGGCGGCGGACGGTGGGCGCTGATCCGACACGTCTACGTGCCGTCGGTGCTCACCTGGGTGTTCTCCAGCCTGCGCATCACTGTCGGATTCGCCTTCACCGGCGCGGTGGTCGCCGAGGTGATCTCCTCCACCAAGGGGCTGGGTTACCTGTTGAACCAGGCGCAGAGTTCGTTCGACTCGTCCCTGCTGATGGCCACGGTCGTGGTGATCATGGCGATGATCATGGTGCTGTTCGCCGTGCTGGGCCGCATCGAGGCCCGCCTGACGCGCTGGAAGAACTCGGCCTGATCGACCGGCGCCTTGTTGGACAGCGTAACTGGCCAAGGCGTCCTGTGTGGTTATATAGGCCCGTGACCACACCGCGGCCGCTGACCGGTGAGCCGCTGGGAATCGACCTGCTCAACACGACCTGGATTGCGGGCGGACAGGCCGAGGACCAGTTGGCCGATCTGCCGGGCACGCGAGCCTGGCTGGACGAGGTCGACATTGCCTGCCCAGCCACGGAGCAGGCGCGGGCGGCCCTGCTGGTGGCCCGGGACGCCATCCGGGCCCACGCCGAGCATCCCAGGTCCGGATCCGCTCGTGCGGCCCTGAATGCGGTTCTGCGGTGGGGGAGCAGTTGGCCGGCTCTCGGAGCACACGGTGTGGTGATCGAGAGCGCCACCGAGGATCCGGCCGCGTTGGCCGGATGGCTGGCCGCGGTCAACTACACCGAACTGCTCGCCGCGACGCCCGACCGGATCCGTCGCTGCGCACATCCGGACTGCGTCCTGTACTTCCTCGACATCAGCGCCCGGGGAAGCCGCCGGTGGTGCTCGATGACGGTCTGCGGCAATCGGGCAAAAGCTGCCCGGCACTATGCCCGCGTCCGCAGTTCGTAACCCGTAAAAGGCAGTTGACAGGTTAGAAGCAGGATGGTCTACTTCTATCCGGCGGTAAGCCTTGCGCCGGTCAGGAGGCACTCGGATGACTCTCGTTGCGTCCCGGTTCCACGACGGGGAGTTGCTCGTGCAGCGGCGGGCCGGTGTGACGGCGGATGCGGCGCGACTGGCGGGGATGTTGGCCCACCCCGATCCCGGCGGCCGCTGGGGCGCATTCTTCGCCGAGCGCCGATTCGCGGTGTTGACGGCCCGGGGAGCGGACGGGCGCCTGTGGCTGGCGCCACTACTGGGTCCCGCAGGCTTTCTGCGGGCGCAGGACGGTGCGCTCGCGGTCAATGCCCGCCCGCCCGCTGCCGGTCCGCTGGCTTTTATGGCGGCGGGCCAGGATGTCGGGCTGATCGCGGTGGAGTTCAGCACCGCTCGGCGGATGCGGTTGAACGGACGGCTGAGTCACGTCGACCCGAGCGGCCTGCTGATCGAGGCCGAGCAGGTCTTCGGCAACTGTCCGGCTCACATCCACAAGCGGTCGTTGACTGTGGCCGCCGACGCCTCGACCGAGAGCCCGGCGGCAGTCGTCGCGGCTGAGTTCAGCGCCGAGCAGTGGGCTCTGATCGAGCGTTCCGACACGTTCTTCCTCGGCACCGTCCACCCGGAGCACGGGGCGGATGCCTCGCACAAGGGTGGGCAGCCGGGCTTCGTCCGGGTCGAGCCCGGGGAACTGTGGTGGCCCGACCTCGTAGGCAACAACATGTTCAACAGCCTCGGCAACCTGGCCGTCAACGACGAGGCGGCCTTGCTGTTCCTCGACCTCACCGCGGGGCAGGCACTCCATGTCTGCGGGCACGCCGGCCTCGACTGGGTCCGCCGCGGTTCGCCGGGCGACGACGACGGCACCGGCCGGCGGGTCCGATTCCAGGTGGACCGAATCGTGCAGCACGCGCTGCCGTTGTGGGCATCCGACGCAGGGGACGGGGAGTCCGATGGTTGAGGCGTTGACCGATCGGGTGGTGCTCGTCGTGGGCCGACCGGGCGGGATCGCCCATGCCGTCGCCCTGGCGGCCCGCGATGCCGGTGCCCGCGTCGTCGCCGCCGGCCGCAGCACCGACGCGTTGGCCGCGGCCTACCGCGACGAGGTCGGTATCAGCACGGAATTCGTCGACCTGACCGACGAGGCCTCGATCGAGGCACTCGGGATGCGACTGGGCGCCGTGGACCACATCGTCTCGACGGCCTCGGCCCGGGTGCGCGGCAAGCTGGCCGACCTGGACCGGGACGCGATCCGCACGGCGCTGGACGTGAAGGTCATCGGTCCGTTGCTGCTGGCCAAGCATCTGGCCCCGCGGGTCCGACCGGGTGGTTCGATCGTGCTGTTCTCGGGCGTGGCCGCGTTCAAGATCGCGGTCGGCACCCTGGCGGTGGCGCTGACCAACGGCGCGGTCGACACGTTGACCCGTTCGTTGGCGCTGGAGTTGGCGCCGATCCGGGTGAACGCGATCTCGCCCGGAGTGATCGATACCGGCGCGTGGGACGGCCTCGGTGACGGGAAGGTCGACTACTTCGCCGACATCAGCGCACGTAACCCGGCGCGGCGCATCGGGACCACGGCGGACATCGCGGACGCGGTGCTCTTCGCGTTGACGAACGGGTTCCTGACCGGCGTCACCCTCCACGTCGACGGCGGGGAAGCGCTCACCTGACCGCCTCGCGCACCGCGTTGGCGACGGCCGTGGTGACGGCGGGGTCGAAGACCGACGGGACTATGTAGGCCGGGTTGAGTTGCTCGTCGGTCACGCAGGCGGCCAGCGCGGTGGCCGCGTGAAGCAACATCATGTCGGTGACCTGTCGAGCGCGGGCATCGAGCAGGCCGCGGAAAACACCGGGGAAGGCCAGCACATTGTTGATCTGGTTGGGATAGTCGCTGCGCCCGGTGGCCAGGACAGCCGCCAGATGGCGAGCCGCTTCGACGTCGACCTCGGGGTCGGGGTTGGCCAGCGCGAACACGATCGGGTCGGCCGCCATGTCGCTGATCCACTCGGCGGGCAGGACCCCGGGACCACTGACCCCGACGAACACGTCGGCGCCGCGCAGGGCGTCGTGCAGGTCCCCGGTCAGCCCGCCCGGGTTGGTCCGGGCGGCCAGCGCGTGCTTCGCCTCGCTCAGTGTCCGGTCGGCCGGGGTGAGGATGCCCTCGCGGTCCCACACCAGCACGTTCGCGGCGCCGGCGGTCATCAGCAGCGAAACGATCGCCGTGCCCGCCGCGCCGCCCCCGGCGACGACGACGCGGGTCTTGTCCATGGTCTTGGACACGCAACGCAGTGCGTTGGTCAGCGCGGCCAGTACGACGATGGCGGTTCCGTGCTGGTCGTCGTGGAAGACCGGGATGTCCAGGGCCTCACGCAGTCGGCGTTCGATCTCGAAGCAACGCGGGGCGGAGATGTCCTCCAGGTTGATCCCGCCGAAGCCGGGCGCGATGTTGCGGACGGTGGCCACGATTTCGTCGACGTCCTGGGTGTCCAGGCAGATCGGCCACGCGTCGATGTCGGCGAACCGCTTGAACAGCACGGCTTTGCCCTCCATGACCGGCAGGGCGGCGCCGGGCCCGAGGTTGCCCAGCCCGAGCACGGCCGACCCGTCGGTGACCACCGCGACCGAATTTCCCTTGATGGTCAGCTTCGGCACGTCCTCCGGATGCGCGGCCAGGGCGCGGGCCACCCGGCCGACGCCGGGGGTGTAGGCCATCGACAGGTCGTCGCGGGTCTTGAGCGGGACCCGCGACTCGACGGTGATCTTGCCGCCCAGATGCAGCAGGAAGGTCCGGTCGGAGACCCGGTGGATGGCGACCCCGTCGAGGCTGCGGATCGCCTCGACGATCTCGTCGGCGTGGTCGGTGTCGGCGGCCGAGCAGGTGATGTCGATGGTCATCCGGTCCGGCCGCGAGTCCGCCACGTCGATCGCGGTCACCAGGCCCCCGCAGCCGCCGACCGAGGTCGCGATCGTGCCGACCAGAACCGGGGACGGGATGGCGTGCACCCGCACGGTGATCACGTGCGAGGCAGTGGTGGGTGTCGGACGACGTGTCGGCAAGGCTGGGCCCTCGGCCATGGGTTCAGCTCCGTCTCGAAGGGCGTGACCCGTGGCGCCCACAGGCCCCCGCCACACGGCGCGAGGCTATCTGCTGACGATGTAAGGCAGCGAAATCGAGATGACCACGCCGAGCACGAGGTAGAAGAAGAACGGCCCGGGCGTGGCCTGCCAGGCCAGCTTCTTGGCCTGCCGCCGCGAGCCGGTCAGGCACGCCCGCTCGTAGGCGCACACGAACGCCACGATGCCCGCTACGAAGCCGGCCACCACCGAGAGTTCGAACAGTGCAAGCATTACCGCCAGCGTGGACCATGGTGGCCGGGCTGTCGAGCGGTTCGCCCCATGTGGCGGCTTCGGATCTGCGGGTCAGGTGGTCAGCCGGACGACGTGGATCTCCACCAGGTCACGAACATCGCGACCGCCCGCGCTGTCCGCGGGGACGATCAGGCGCGGCGTGGAAAGCGGTTTGCCGTCCTCGGTCAACGCCACGATCACGCTCTGGTTGGTGATGTGTGGTGCAACCTCACCGTATGCGATCGCCGCCGCGTAGCCGTCGGATCCGATTGCGAGCATGGCGAAGGCCAACAGACCGTTCTTCGCCGTGGTGGCCGCCAAGGCGGTCGCGGGTAGCACGTCGGACAACAGCGGACCGGACTCCGTACGGATCTCGATGCCGTGCGCGGTGTGATACGAGACGGTCAGCGTCTTCTGCGGGAGAGCGGTCAACTGCTCGTGGGACAACTCGCCGGGGTGGCGCACAACGCCGGTCACGCGCAGCCCTGCGCTGTCGGGGCGGGCGGGGTCGTCCTGGGCGTGGGCCACCACGGGGCCGGTCGCAACCGCGGCGAGCAGTCCGCCGATGATCAGGGCCCGGGCGGACCGAGTCCGCCTGGGCTCCTGGACCTTTGCTGCGCTCACGTTCGACTCCTCCCGGCTCGGGGCGTGGTGTCCCATTAACGCTCGCGGCGTGGCGGCGGCGCCGGCCGGCCCGCTCCCGGCGTGTCTGCCGCGGCGGATCTGACCGGACGTCAGGCGGCCGGTGTCGGCCGGTCCAAATCTTCCGGGGCGCGAGGCGTTCTTCAGCGTGGTCTCAAGATGGGGTGGCAGCATCGCGCCGGTCGTTGCTATGGGCGCCGGGAGTTGTGGGTGCGCCGAAGTGGAGGGCCGGGGCGGTTCGCTTGACGAGAACGGGCGATCGTGCGGCCTGTTGTGAAGGGAAACTGGGGTGGGAGCGCCGAAGAAATACCCGACCGAGCTGCGCGAACGGGCGGTAGCGCGCTACCTGGAGTCCAGCCCGCGGCCGGCCATTCGGCGTCTGGCCGAACAGATCGACGTGCATCCGGAGGCGCTGCGGAACTGGATCCGGAAGGCCGAATCGGAACGCGGCCGGCACGACGAGCGTCCGGTTGCCCCGGAGACGCAGGAGTTGGCTCGCCTGCGCAAGGAGATCGCCGATCTGCGCCGGTCGAATGAGCTTCTGAAGGCCGCCAACGCTTTCCTCACCCAGCATGTCGATCCCACGAACCTGAGGGCTTGACCGCGGCGGATTCGTCTTTGGTGGCGGTGGCCGTAGCGTTCGGGTGAATGCCCGGCGGCGCGGGAGGTTGCACAGCATGAATGCCAACGAGAAGTTGCTGCGGATGGTCATCGAGGCGCGGATCGCCGGCGACCGGGACCGGCTCGCCGAGCTCATGGACCCGGACGTGCTGATCCACTTCCCGGGACACAGTCTCCTGGCGGGCGACCACCGCGGCCCGGGTGCGCTGAACGCGAAGGCCATCGAGATCACCGGCAACCCACTCGTGCCCCAGGTGCACGACGTGTTCGGCTCGCAGGTGCATGCTGTCGGGCTGTACACGATCACCGCCCGCCGGGGTTCCGCAACGTTGAGTTGGCGGCACATGAACCTCTACCTGATCCGCGACCAACGGGTGGTCGAGGTGTGGCAGAACCCGTTCGAGCAGGACGTTGTCGACGAGTTCTTCGCCGCGGCAGGCCCGCGCTGATGAACGCTCGCCCGTCGGTCGAGCCCGAGGTTTCGACGCCTGAGGTTTCGACGCCCGAGGTTTCGACGCCCGAGGTTTCGACGGAGGACTTCGAGTCGATCCGGGCCCTGGTCCGGGACTTCGTGCGCAACCGCGTGGTTCCCCGGGAGCAGGAGATCGCAGACAGCGACGCGGTTCCCGAGGACCTGCGCAAGGCCGCGGCCGCCATCGGCCTGTTCGGATATGCGATCCCGCAACGGTGGGGCGGGCTGGGGCTGGACCTCGTCCAGGACGTCGAACTGACCATGGAGCTGGGCTACACATCGCTGGCCGTGCGGTCGATGTTCGGCACCAACAACGGCATTGCCGGGAAGGTCCTGGTCAACTTCGGCACCGACGAGCAGAAGGCCACGTGGTTGGAGCGAATGGCCTGCGGCGACGTGATCGCCTCGTTCGCGTTGACCGAGCCCGGAGCCGGATCCAATCCCGCGGGGCTGCGGACCCGGGCGGTGCACGACGGCACCGACTGGGTCATCGACGGGCAGAAGCGGTTCATCACCAACGCCCCGGTGGCCGGGCTGTTCGTGGTGTTCGCCCGCACCCGGCCGGCTGACGAATCCGGCACCGGGATCGCGGTGTTCCTGGTGCCCGCGGACGCTGCCGGCCTCGAGGTCGGCCCCAAGGACCGCAAGATGGGCCAGGAGGGCGCCTGGACGGCCGACGTGACGTTCTCCGACGTGCGGGTGCCGGCCGGGGCCTTGGTGGGCGCGGACGCCGATGCCGGTTATCGCGCGGCCATGACCTCGTTGGCCGGCGGCCGGGTGAACGTCGCGGCGTTCGCGGTGGGCCTTGCCCAGCGGGCCCTGGACGAATCGATCGCCTACGCCGCCGCCGCGACGCAGGGTGGCACCCCGATCGGGGATTTCCAGTTGGTGCAGGCGATGATCGCCGACCAGCAGACCGGGGTGCTGGCCGGTCGGGCCCTGGTGCGCGAGGTCGCCCGGGCCTACACCGACGGGTCGGACACCCGGATCGGGCCGTCGGCCGCGAAGCTGTACTGCACGGAGATGGCCGGCCAGGTCGCCGACCTCGCCGTGCAGATCCACGGCGGCGCCGGCTACATGCGCGACGTGCCGGTGGAGCGGATCTATCGCGAGGTACGTCTGCTGCGGCTCTACGAGGGGACCAGCGAGATCCAACGGTTGATCATCGGCGGCGGCCTGGTCCGTGAGGCGCAGCGGCGCCTGCGGGGCTGACCAGAAGTCCGGTATCCGTCGAGGGTGTGGTAGCTCTCGGATTCTGTATAGATGCATACTTAAATTGACGCGCCTGCGCTGGTATGGTTCCCGCCACGAACAGTAGACCGAGGAGTGGCGATGACCGAGACCATGCCGAAGGTGGATCCGATCCCTGCCCCGACGCAGAGCGCGGGCGGCGAGCCGCCGGCGAGCTCGTCCCGCGAGACCGTCGGGCCAGTCGCCGTGCTGACGATGCACCACGCGCCGCACAACCTGCTCGGCGAACGAATGGTCGCGGATCTGTTCGCCGCGCTGGACTGGGTCCGGCAGATCGGTGCCCGCGCCGTGCTGATCCGCAGCTCGCTGCGGCACTTCTCGGCCGGCGCCGAGATGGCGGCCTTCGAGAGCCACAAGGAGGGCAGGATGCACTCGCTGCCCTTGGTGGAACTGCTCCGCGCCTTCGACGAGTTGCCGATTCCGATCGTCGCGGCGGTCAACGGGGTCTGCGTCGGCGGCGGATTCGAGCTGGCGTTGGCGTGCGACTTCGTGATTGCCGGGGAGGGCGCGAAGATCGGTTCGGTCGAGGCGACCCTGGGCCTCATCCCGTTGATGGGCGCGATCCAACGGGTCGCCCAACGGGCCGGGGCCGCCCGGGCCAAGGAAATGGCCATGCTCGCCCGCCGGTACGACGCGCGGACGATGGAACGCTGGAACATCATCAACCGCGTCGTGCCCGACGAGTTGCTCGCGGACGCGTCCATGGCGATCGCGCAGGAATTCGCCAACGGTCCTTCGGTGGCCCACGGCGTCATCAAGCGGATGGTCTCGATCGCGGTCTCCCAAGGGGTGGCCGCTGCGGACGAGGCGATGGCCGAGGTTCAGCTGCCGATCTGGTCCTCGGAGGATCTCAAGGTCGGCATCGCGTCCCTGCAGGCCGCCGGGCCGGGCAGCGCCCGGTTCCAGGGGCGTTGAGATGACCGCGCCGCTCGAGGGTCTGCGGGTGATCGACTTCTCCCGGGTGCTGGCTGGGCCGCACTGTGCCAAGAACCTGCTCGACCTGGGTGCCGAGGTGATCAAGGTCGAGCCGCCGAGCGGAGACCTGTCCCGGCACGCCTTCCCGAAGGTGGGTGAGATCTCCGGGTACTACGCCCAGCAGAACTCGGGAAAACGGAACCTGTCGATCGACCTGAAAGTGCCCGGGGCGCGCGATGTCGTCCTCCGGTTGTGCGACAGCGCCGACGTGATCGTGGAGAATTTCCGGCCGGGTACGTTGGCGAGCTTCGGCCTGGACTACGCCTGCGTCGCCGCGCGCAATCCCGCGGTGGTCTACGCGTCGATCTCCGGCTACGGGCAACGCGGGCCGTGGGCCTCCCGGATGGCCTATGCGCCGACCGTGCAGGCGGAGACCGGGTTCACCCACAACACCACCCGGCAGTTCGGGGGCACCGGCCTGACCGGACCCAACCGACTGCGGACTGACGCCCTGTCACATGCCGACGTGTACTCGGGGTTGCACGCCACGATCGCGATCCTGGCCGCATTGCGACACCGGGCGCAAACCGGTGAGGGCCAGTACATCGACGTCGCGATGGCCGCGGTGATGATGTCGGTCAACGAGCGCGTGCACGCGGACCTGTCGGAGGAGGACCTCGGCGCGGAGCGCCCGATTCTCGGCGCCCACGACGCGCCGTTCTTCGTCTCCCCCCAGGGTGCCACGTTCGTGTCCCCGATGAGCCTGGTCGGTTCGTTGACCTTCCCGTTCTACCTCTCGGCGATGCGTCGTCCCGATCTCGCCGACGATCCACGGTTCGGCACCCCGGAACTGCGGGAACAGAATTATGCGGCCCTGCACGGCATTGTGCAGACTTGGATCTGGACCTTCGACGACATGGCCAGCCTGGACGCACAGTTCGACGAGGCGAAGATCGCCACCGGACAGGTCCGGGAGATCGGCGAATTGGCCGACAGCGACTGGGCGGGCCAGTGGGGCGCCACCCGCGAGGTCTCCGACCGGTCCGGCGGACGGATCCGCATCCCCGGGGCGCCGTGGCACTTCTCGGCCGACACCGCCGAACGGCCGTCGCAGCACCCCGCGACCCAGGGCGAGCACAACGCGGAAATCCTCAAGGAACTCGGCTTCGACGACGCCACGATCACCGATCTGGTCGCGCGCGCGGCACTCGTGCAACCGAGCCGCCTCGGCTGACCCGGCCCCGGCCCCGGCCCCGGCCCGGCCCCGGCCCCGGCCCGGCGCCGCCCGGCGCCTGAGCCCGAGCACCCGCGCCCCACGGGGTGTCACCCCCATCGACGTGCCGAAGGCCAGGACGCGCCGCTGGTCGCATTCGGTCGGGGTGTCACCCCTTGGAAGTGCGGGTCACGTCAGGACAGGGCCATGGTGAACGGTGGTTCGGTCGCGGCACGAACCTCGTCCGCGGTGACCCCGGGGGCGAGTTCGCGAAGCACCAGGCCGTCCGGTGTGATGTCCAGCACCGCGAGGTCGGTGATGATCCGATGCACCACGGCCTGTCCGGTGGCCGGCAGCGTGCACTCGTTGACGATCTTGTAGGTGCCGTCGCGGGCAACGTGCTCCATCAGCACGATCACCCGCCGGGCGCCGTGCACCAGGTCCATCGCGCCGCCCATGCCCTTGACCATCTTCCCGGGGATCACCCAGTTCGCCAGGTCCCCGGTCGCCGAGACCTGCATGGCACCGAGGATCGCGGCGTCGATGTGTCCGCCGCGGATCATCCCGAACGACAGCGCCGAGTCGAAGTAGGCCGACCCGGGCAGAGTGGTGACGGTTTCCTTGCCGGCGTTGATGACCTCCGGGTCCTCCTCGCCGTCGTAGGGGTAGGGGCCCACGCCGAGCAGGCCGTTCTCGCTGTGCAGGGTCACCTCGACCCCGGGCGGCAGGTGGTTCGGCACCAGGGTCGGCAGGCCGATGCCCAGGTTGACGTAGGCGCCGTCGCGCAGTTCCTGTGCGGCGCGGGCTGCCATCTGATCACGCGTCAGAGCCACGGTTGCAAAGTCCTTCGAAGAGTTCGTGGGTTGGTCAGGCCGATTCCGGGCGGGGCCGGACCGTTCGCTTCTCGATGGGCCGCTCGATGTCGGGGCCGACCTCGATCACCCGTTGGACGAAGATGCCCGGGAGGTGAATCTCGTCGGGGTCAAGCTTGCCGGGCTCGACGACCTCCTCGGCCTGGGCGATCGTGATGCGCCCGGCCATCGCGCACAACGGGTTGAAGTTGCGCGAGGAGCGGTTGAACACCAGGTTGCCGTGCCGGTCGGCCCGTTTCGCGTGCACCAATGCGAAGTCGGTGGTGATCGACTCCTCGAGCACGTACTGCTTGCCGCCGTACTCGCGGACCTCCTTGGCCGGCGAGACCACCACCGGCTCGCCGTCCGGCCCGTAGCGCCAGGGCAGGCCACCGGAGGCGACCAGCGTGCCAACGCCGGCCGCGGTGAAGAACGCCGGGATGCCGGCGCCGCCGCAGCGGAGACGTTCGGCCAGCGTCCCCTGCGGGGTCAACTCCACCTCCAGTTCGCCCGAGAGGTACTGGCGCGCGAACTCCTTGTTCTCCCCGACGTACGAGCTGGTCATCCGCCGTATTCGCCGGTCCTCGAGCAGGATGCCGAGGCCCCAACCGTCCACGCCGCAGTTGTTCGACACGATGTGGAGATCACCGACGCCCAGATCGCGCAGGGCGAGGATCAACTGCATCGGGTTGCCGGACAGCCCGAAACCGCCGACCGCCAACGAGCTTCCGTCCGTGATGTCCGCGACAGCTTCCGCGGCGCTGTTGAGCAACTTGTCCATTGGGCCCTATTATGTATGCATACAGACTGAGGTCGTGGTCGCGAACCACCTGGCGCGGGGAGCAGCGGACATGCCTGCAGTGATCACGGTGGCGCCCACCGGGCCGATCGCCACCAAGGCCGACAACCCGACGCTCCCGACCCAGCCGGAGGAGATAGCGGCAGCGGTGCATCGGGCGTACGAACTCGGCGCCGCGGTTGCGCACATCCACCTGCGCGACGAACAGGACCGGCCGACCGCGGACCTTCCGATCGCCCGTCGCGTGATGGACCTGATCGCCGACCGCTGCCCGATCCTGATCCAGATGTCGACCGGTGTCGGGCTGGACGTGCCGTTCGCCGACCGCGAGAAGCTCGTCGAGTTGCGCCCGCGCATGGCGACGCTCAACCCGTGCTCGATGACCTTCGGGTCGGGGACGTTCCTGAATCCGCCTGCCGACGTCCGGCGACTGGCGGCGCGCATGCAGGAACTCGGGGTGAAACCCGAGCTCGAGATATACGACACCGGCCACCTCGAAGCGGTTCTGCGGCTCCGGGACGAAGGACTTCTGCTCGAGCCGCTGCAGTTCAGCATCGTACTTGGGGTCGTCGGCGGGGCCGCGGCCACTCCGGGCAACCTCGTCGAGATGGTGCGGCGGCTGCCCGCGGGCGCGGTCTGGCAGGTCATCGCGATCGGCCGCAACAACCTCCCGTTGACCGCGATCGGCCTTGCGGCCGGCGGCAATGCGCGAGCCGGGATGGAGGACACGCTCTACCTGGGCAAGGGCCGGCCGGCCGACGGGAACGATGGATTGGTCGGGCGCGCCGTCGCGCTTGCGCAGCAGCTCGACCTCGGCGTGGCGAGCGTCGAGGAAACGGTGAAGCAGCTCTGCCTGCCGTGACCTGATCCGGGGTCAGTTGTGGTCCGGGTGCGCCGCGTAAATCACCGTGGCGTGACGGCATGGGCGCCACGCGACAGCACTTGACATTCTGTATGCACGCATAGAAAGCTCGCGTGGACGACAACCCGGGAGGGCTTGTGACCGAGATCAGCACCAACAAGCGAATCAACGATTTCCTCGCCACCGAGGGCAAGCTGTTCATCAACAACGAATGGCGTAGCGCCCTGTCCGGGAAGACGTTCAGCACCCCGAACCCGGCCACCGGCGAGATCCTGGCAACCGTGGCCGACGGCCAGGCCGAGGACATCGACGCCGCGGTCGCCGCGGCCCGTGCCGCCTATGCGGGCGAGTGGAGTTCGCTGACCCCGTCGCAGCGGGCGAAGATCCTCTGGCGCCTCGCCGACCTGATCGAGGACCACGCCGAGACGCTCGCCGAACTCGAGTCGCTCGACAACGGCAAGCCGAAGTTGCAGGCACAGTTCGTCGACGTGGCGGTCTCCGCCGACGTGTTCCGGTACATGGCCGGCTGGTGCACCAAGCTCGAGGGCAACACGATGACGTTGTCGACCCCGTATGCCCCGGGCGCGACCTTCCACGCCTACACCCTGCGGGAGTCCCTCGGCGTGGTCGGCCTGATCATCCCGTGGAACTTCCCGTTGATGATGTGTGCCTGGAAGATGGCGCCGGCGCTGGCGTGCGGCAACACCGTGGTGCTCAAGCCCGCCGAGCAGACCCCGCTCAGCGCGCTCTACCTGGCCGAGTTGCTGGAGCAGGCCGGACTGCCCGCCGGGGTGGCCAACATCGTCACCGGGCAGGGCGAGACCGCCGGCGCTCCGCTGGCCGCGCACCCGGGCGTCGACAAGATCGCCTTCACCGGGTCCACCGAGGTCGGCAAGCTCATCGTGACCGCCGCGCGCGGAAATCTGAAGAAGGTCTCCCTGGAACTCGGCGGCAAGGCGCCCAACGTGATCTTCGCCGATGCCGACATCCCCGCGGCGATCGAGGGTGCGGCCAACGCGATCTTCTTCAACCAGGGTCAGGTGTGCTGTGCCGGCTCCCGGCTGTACGTCCAGGACGGCGCCTACGACCAGGTGATCGAGGGGCTGTCGAACATTGCCCGGAGCATCAAGGTCGGCGACGGTCGGGCCCCGGACACGGTCATGGGCCCACTGGTCTCGGCCGAACAGTTGGAGCGGGTGTCCGGGTTCGTGTCCGGCGGCCTGGCCGACGGCGCAACCGCCGCGGCCGGCGGTGCCGGGATCGCGGGCAACGGGTACTTCTACGCCCCGACCGTGCTCACCAACACCCGACCGGACATGGCCGTGGTCCGCGAGGAAATCTTCGGCCCGGTCGTGGTGGCGGACCGCTTCACCGACGCCGACGACATCGTGCGCACCGCCAACGACTCGATCTACGGCCTCTCGGCCGGCATCTGGACCAAGGACGTCTCCAAGGCGCACCGCATGGCCAAGGCCCTGCAGGCGGGCACTGTGTGGATCAACTGCTTCAACATCCTCGATGCCTCGCTGCCGTTCGGCGGATACAAGCAATCCGGCTGGGGTCGCGAATTCGGCCACGAGGTGCTCGAGGCGTACACCCAGACCAAATCCGTCGTGGCGCTGATCTGACGCCCACTCACTTCCCGCCGGACCACCTGATGGCCGAGGGGTGGGCGCCGTCCGTCGAGGCGGCCGCCCACCCGGGGCCGCGGGATGTTGATCCGCGATTCACATCCGCACGCCGACCGGAAAACGCACGCCGGCGGTATTATCTAAGGCGGGGTGCATACAGACTTACCGGCCCGAGCGGGGGCGCCCGGGCCGGAACACGACGGGAGTTCGCAGATGGCCGGCCGCAGTGACGTCCGTGGGCGGATGGTGAGCGCGGGCGAGGAGTTGCTCAGCCACCGGGGTTACGGTGTGACGATGCTCGAGGTGGTCGAGCGCGCCGAGGCCCCGCGTGGCTCCATCTACTACCACTTCCCGAAGGGCAAGCAGGAACTCGCGCTCGAGGTGGCCGCCAAGGTGAGCCGCGAGTTGGCCGAGCTGATCAGCCGCACCTCGACCAAACTGCCCGACGCGACGGCCTTCCTGCAGCGTCTGGTCGAGGTCCACCGCAAGCGTCTGATCACGTCCGGCTACGAGCTGGGCTGCCCGCTGATGGGCATCATTGCGAGCGGGGATGCCGAGACCCCCGAGCTTGCCGCAGCGGTGGAGCAGGCGTTCAACTCCTGGACCAACTCGATCGCGGACGCCCTCGTGGACAAGGGTTTCACGCAGTCCCAGGCCAACCACCTCTCGACGCTGGTGGTCAGCGGTATCGAAGGCTGCATCATGGTGGCCCGCGCCAAGCGGTCCCCGGCCCCGTTCGTCGAGTTCAGCCGGTCGATCCCGACGCTGGTGGCCGGCACGCTCGCCGGGCTTGCCTCCTGACCAAGACCGGCGAACCGTAGCCTCGCGGTGATCGGGCCCGGCGTCGGTGGCTGCCGCGAGGCAGAATGGCCGTGGGGACAAGGGATTCCCTCGTGCGGACACGGAGGAAGCGATGAACGAGGCAGTTGTCGTCGCAGCGACGCGCAGCCCGATCGGCCGGGCCGGCAAGGGTTCGCTGAAGGATCTGCGGCCGGACGACCTGACCGCGCAGGTGGTTCGCGCCGCATTGGCGCAGGTGCCACAGCTGCCGGTGGAACAGGTCGACGACCTGCTGGTCGGCTGCGGTCTGCCCGGTGGCGAGCAGGGGTTCAACCTCGCGCGGGTGGTGGCGGTGCTGCTCGGCCAGGACCGCCTGCCGGGGGCGACGATCACGCGCTACTGCTCCTCGTCGCTGCAGACCACGCGGATGGCGCTGCACGCGATCCGAGCCGGTGAGGGCGACGTGTTCATCTCCGCCGGGGTGGAGATGGTGTCCCGATTCGTCAACGGCAGCAGCGATTCCTGGCCCGACACCCACAATCCGATCTTCGCCGAGCCCGCGGCGCGGACCGCGGCCCGGTCCGGCCCCGGGGTGACCGAGTGGGTCGACCCGCGCTCGATGGACGATCTTCCGGACGCCTACATCGCGATGGGGCAGACCGCGGAGAACGTCGCGCTGTTGTGCGACGTCTCGCGCGCGGAGATGGACGCTTTCGGGGTGCGTTCGCAGAACCTGGCCGAGAAGGCCATCGCGAATGGGTTCTTCGCCCGCGAGATCACCGGGGTCGAACTGCCCGACGGAAGCCTGCACTCGACCGACGACGGGCCGCGGCCGGGGGTGACGTTGGAGGCCGTCGCGGGACTGAAGCCGGTCTTCCGTCCGGACGGGCGGGTCACCGCCGGCAACTGCTGCCCGCTCAACGACGGCGCCGCCGCGTTGGTTGTCATGTCGGCCACGAAGGCCCGCGAGCTGGGGATCACCCCGCTGGCGCGGATCCTGGCCACCGGGGTCTCCGGGATCTCGCCGGAGATCATGGGTCTGGGTCCGGTCGAGGCGTCGCGGCAGGCCCTGGCCCGGGCCGGCCTCGGCATCGGCGACATCGACCTGGTGGAACTCAACGAGGCCTTCGCCGCGCAGGTGATCCCCGCGGCTCGGCAGTTGGGCGTCGACCCCTTCGACGAGGACAAGCTCAACGTCCACGGCGGTGCGATCGCGCTCGGTCACCCGTTCGGCATGACCGGCGCCCGGATCACCGCGACCCTCATCAACGGCCTGCGGACCCGTGACAAGCAGTTCGGGCTGGAGACCATGTGCGTCGGCGGCGGGCAGGGCATGGCCATGGTCATCGAGCGACTCTCCTGACGGTATCCGTCAGGGCCCCACCCCCACCCGACACAACCGAACGGACCGAATCTTTCCTGGGCCACCGGGCCTGTCAACCGGTTCTCCCGATCTGTGGACGGCGGGCGGCTGTGGACAACCACGGACGGACCGGCAGGCTCGCCCCCCGGGCGCCGGCCGCGGCTGCCGTCCAACCCGGACTGACGCTGCGTCACTTCCGGCCGGGCTCGGCCGCGCCCGAACCACCGTGCCGGGGGGCGCAGTGCCGGACCGCGGCGTGCAGCACCTCCGACGCGCGTTCGGGTGAGAGCCGGAAGCTGGGCGGGTAGACGATCACGTGGTCGAGCACCTCGTCGAACCGTCGCAGGCCGGCCCGGACCTGCGCCGGGGTACCGGCGACGGCGAACGTGTCGATCATCTCGTCGGGCACGCGCTTGACCATGGCGTCGAAGTCGCCGGCGGCGAAGGCCTCCCGCACCCGCGCGGTAGCCGCGCCGAAGCCGTGCCGCTCCAGCACCGTCGCATAGGCGCTCGGCACGATGTAGAAGGCGATCTGCGCTGCCACCTCCCGACGCGCCTGCTCCTCGTCGTCGCAGACGGAGGTGATCACCAGGCTGGTCACCTCGATCGCCGCCGGGTCGCGCCCGGTGCGCTGCGCACCCCGGGCCAGCGCGGGGCGGACGAACTCGGTGACGTAGCCCGGGGAGAACAGGCAGTGGCCCATCAGCCCGTCGGCCACCCGACCTGCGGTCTCGATCATGCGGTCGTTCACGGCGGCGGTGTAGACCGGGATCTCGGCCCGCACCGGCGCGCTGACCTCGGCGGTCGGTTTCAGCTCGACCCGGTAGAAGTGGCCGGTGTGGGACACCGGTCCATCGTGCAGCCGCCACAACCGGCGCAGCAACGGGACCAGTTCCTCCATGCGCAACGCGGGCGACTCGGCCGACGTGCCGTGCCAGTCGTACATCATCCGCTTGGTGCC
>DATAUG010000264.1:0-19239 GCA_036268355.1 Sporichthyaceae bacterium | reverse complement strand
CGTGAGAAAGTTGCATCCAGCGAGTGCCTCTCTGGACAGGCGAAAAGGACCCTCAGCAAGTCCCATCGTCCCTGCTCAGCGGGGCATTCGCCCGTTACGACCCGGCCCGAACCCGAACACCACGGTGGATCCGGGCTGAGGCGGCGTGTCCGGTCGGGCCGTGGCCGTTGGCGACATAGACGACGCCGCCGGTGAGGGCCAGGACGAGGCATGCGGCGACCAGCGTTGTCGAGATGGTCGTACCCGAGGCGTCCCGGGGTGTCCGGTCGGGCTGGGAGACGGCTGTGCGCATCAGAGGAGGTGTCCCACGATGATGGAGGCGGACCCCGCGATCACGCAGGCGAAAGCGACCCAGGCAAGGTGGGTTAGGCCCTCGTGCCCGTGGCGACCACCGCCGCCCACATTGACTGCCATCTTCGCCGCGGCCATCAGCACACCAGCGAAGAGCACGCCGGTGACGCCCCAGGACAGCCAGTGGATCAACTCGACGAACTTGTCCGCCCCCGGCGGGCGGGTACCTCCGCGCTGAGTCCACTCACTCAGGTCGGGGCCGGGATCCGTGCCGGTACCACCGGCGGTGTGAACGAGCGCGTACAGCATCGATGTCCCCATGTCTTCGATGGCCCTCGGGTCGTGCCGGCACGTCACCCATCGACACCGCGCGGTGGTGCTTCGGCGTACCGGCGGCTTCACGAGACGTGCGGCGGGACCTGACAGGACCTCAACTGATGTGGCGACGGGTGATCTTGTCGCCGATGCACGCTTCGACTCTCGACGGGGACGTTTCGGTTCCTCCGGACAGATGATTTTTTTCTCAGCCAAACGGACGATGGCGGCGGAACCGGGAAGTTCACCACAGCGTCCAAGACCCGCGACGCCAGGCAGGGCACCCCGAACGACTACGCCGGCGCTGCCGTCAGCACCCGCGCGCGGCCCCGCGCACCAACCCACCGCGCGCAACCTGCACCTCGGCCCGACACCTCGGGACCGGGGTTTTCCTGGACCCACCTGGAGGGGATTCGATGAACGGAACAGCACTCACAATCTGCGGCAACCTCGCCGAGACACCCACCCTGGAAGCCTCGGCGACAGGGAAGGCGACGGTACGGATGCGCATCGCCGTCGACAACCGCCGCCGCGACCCCAACGGCGAATGGGTCGACGGCACCACCTCCTGGTACACCGTCATCGCCTGGGAGACCCTCGCCGAGAACCTCGCTGCGAACCTGAACAAGGGCGACCGGGTGATCGTGCACGGCCGCCTCGAACAGCGCGAGTGGACCACCGACGACAACGAGACCCGCACCGTCTGGGAACTCACCGCCGAGGACGCCGGCCCATCACTACGCATGCCCACACGCAACGCGGGCGTCGACCGGCGCAACGCCCAACCCGCCCGACCAAACAGTGCACCGACCGTGGAGAAGGCCGGCACCCCGGCCCGCAACGGCCGCCCCGCCAACTGGCGCCGGCCCGCCGAACGATGCTGAACTGGCGGCTGGTCAGGTGACGGCGTCCGCGGCCGGGCAGGGCTGGTGCGGCTCGGCAATGCTTAAAATCCTTGCCGTGGACGACGCCGACCGCGAGGAAGTGCTGCGTTGGCTCGAGGAGGCTGAGCGCGAGCAAGCACTTCGTGCTCTGCAAGGTCCGCCGCCGCGCATCGATGACCTCGACGAGGCCGACAACTGGTCCGATGCGTTCTACGAACTCGCCCTGGAACTCGGACCGCGGGACGACGCCCGCCTGGGCGCCGCAATGTCAGCGCCCACCCACGCCCTGGGCATCGAGACCTGGTTCACCCAGACGTCCTGGCGACCCGCTCGCCACGAGCCGGTGGACAACCCGATGGAGGTCATTCGGGAGCGCGCCAACCACGTCCACGCCGTCGTGCAGGTTCCGATCGTCGGCGCGATCGTGTGCGGGCTCCTCGCGATCCGCGAGGACCATGACGACCGCACGGACTGGCTGATCCTGTACCTGCCTGGCGGCGCGCTGGTCCGCACGCACCGGCTGATCGCGGAGTTGTTCATGGGCCTGGAGTCCTACGGGCCGCATCTTGCGTGAGCCTGCAACTCGACGCGTGTTTCGCTGCGCCGGGCGGCATGTCCACAACGAGGTCGGAATCCGCTTCGGCCTGATCGGCGTCGAGGTGTCGAACCGCACCACCGCCGCTGAACTCGACGGGACCCCACCGCCCGAACGTGGCATCACCTACCTGGTCCCCGACGGTCGTGAGCTCGGGATCCACTGGGCCAACCGCTGAGTCCCGACGGCGACCGGGACTGACCGACAGCCCCCGCCGGTCCTCGTCCGGGGGGTCAGTTCCGAAGCAGGCCGGGGGCCAGGGCCAGGACGCCGTGGGCGATCAGTTCCACGGCCACGGCGAGGATGAGGAACCCGAAGATCCGGGTCAACGCCGCGACGCCGGTGGTTCCGAGCAGGTTCAGCAGGGGGTCACCTCCGGCGAGGACCGCGGCCACGACCAGGCCCATGACCACCGAGGCGGTGACGATGCCCAGCAGCGCCGGTGCGCCTTCGGATCGGGAGGCCAGGGCGATGACGGTGCCGATCGCGCCGGGCCCAGCGAGCAACGGCATGGCCATGGGGGAGAAGGACACGTCGGTGGCGGCGACGCCGGCCCCGTGCTCCTCGCTGCTCAACCGGGGCCCGGAGGCGACCATCGCGAAGGCGGTGTGGGCCACGACCAGGCCCCCGGCGATCTGCAGAGCCGGTAGGGAGATCCCCAACGCGTGCAGCAGTTCCTGGCCCGCCACCGCGAACAGCACCAGCAGCGCGACGACCCAACCGGCGGTGCGCAGCACCTGCACCCGCCGCCGCGCCGCGGTGTCCCCGACGGTGAGGGCGAAGAAGGCAGGCAGGTTACCGATCGGATTCATGATGGGGAACAACGACAGCAATGTCACCGAGAATGCGTCCCCGAATCCGTTCAGCACGACCGGCGCACCCCCGCGGACCAGATCGAACGCACCCCGGCCGGACTGCCAGCTCCTGCCTCACCCTACGCCCCGCGCCATCACCCCGGCCGATCAGCGCAAGCGCCGGCAGGAAGAGGCGGCCTTCCGAACGTCCGTAACAGACTCGGATGACCAGTGACATGACCACATGATCAGATCGATGACCGCACCGAGGTGAAGGCGAAGATCCCCGAGCCGTGGTGGCAGGTCCTCGACGCGATCGAGGACCTGCGCGCGAGCGGGCTGAGCACCGATCCCCGTCCGGACATCTGGGATCGGGCACCCAGGTGTGCGGAACCGACCGCGCGGCGAGAGCATTCTGACCTGGGGTCAGATCTGTGGCTCGCTGCTGCGCTCAGCGGATTGCAATCGCCTCGGTCGCCGGCACTGTGCCGGTGATGGCCGGGGCGACGGTGCTCGCCAGCATGTGTCCTCGGTGCAGGTCCAGGACGGTTCGGGCCGCGATTGCGCCGACGAGCACGGTGATCGCGGCCAGGGTCAGGTAGGACTCGGTGCGCCATCCGGTGGGGTGGGTTATGCCCAGCCAGAACAGGGCGGCGAAGTCGACGGCAGCCGCGGGGAAGGTGAAGGCCCAGAAGGTGGGCATGAACGACAGGCGCAGGAATTCGGGCAGGAGCCGCAGCTGCGCGATCACCATGAGCAGGCCGTACCCGGCCAGCGCCTGGACGGTGACGTTGACGTGTTGCCCGTCGATGACGAAGGCGGCGAAGATGGCCACAGCCGCCGGGGCGACCTCGATGGCCAAGGTCGGGACCAGCGGGGTGGGTAACGGTGGGCCGAGGATGGGCCGGGCGCGGATGATCGCCCCGAGCACGATCCAGGAGAACAGGCCCAGCCCGAACAGCACCTGGGCCAGGTTGCGTTGGCCGACGAGCGCGGCGCAGGCCGAGCTGATGAATCCGCCGGCCGCGGCGGGCAGGAAATACCCCGGGTGCACGGTAGCGAGAGGGACCGGACGCGAGGTCCACTGGCCGGTGAACCACCCGGCCAGGACGACGGTGATCGCGATCAACACGTCGACGAGCACCGTGCCCGCTCGGTGGTCGTAGGGGTGGAGCACGTCGGCGGCGGCGAGCATCGGCACGAGCACCGCCGCGGCGATGAAGGGCCCGGCGACCGGATCGGCCAGGTCGCCGGCGAGGCTCACCCGGTGCGTGAGCAGCCCGCGCAGGTAGGCGAACGTGACGGCTACCCAGGCGAACATCGCGACTGCGACCAGCAGCCGACCGGCCAGAACCGGGGCGAGGTGGAAGTTCGCGGCGACCAGCCAGGCATCGGCCAGGCCGATCAGGCCCAGGGGGATGCCGAAGAAGTTGGCCGGTACCCGGCGCCGGCGACGCATCGCCGGGCCGCCGGCCGGGCCGATGGCCGGGATCCGCGCCCGCGGCGGCGGTCGTTCTTCTCGCGCCGACATGTGCTCCCGGGTGCTCGAGGGTGGTGCGTGCCCGCCCCCGGCAGGGGTGTTCGCCTTCGGTCGAGGCGATCCTGCCCCGCCGCCAGGTCCGTCGTGGCGACGTTGCGCGCCACGCCTGCTCGCAATGCGCGCCGGCCGGTCGCGCTGCGTAGGAGGCGTCACCGGTCGGGGCGGGTTCTGGGAGGATGCGCCCCGTGCACCCCGCCAGGTCAGGACGCAGTGGTGAATCGGTGATCGACGCGAACCCGGCGGCGGCGCACGACCTCGCGCAGGCTTGCATCGGTCGGTGGCGGGTGGGGGAGCCCAGGACCGGTCCTGGTCAACAGTTGCCGGTCCCGACGGATTCGCGGTCCTGGGCGCAACCGGTCGCGGCGAGCTTGGGCGCCCAGGTCGAGTCGGCCGGTGGTGCGGTGCCTGCCGGGACGTTGACCCATCAGCGGTTCGGGCCGGTCGAGGTGGTGCAGCTGGAGGTCACCTCGGCGCAGGTGCTCACCGTCCGCGCCGGGTCGCCGGGTACGCCGGCCCCGCGTCGTGGCGGGTCGGCCCGGGTGGGGCTCGTCGTACCGCTCGACGGTGAGCTGACGGTGCGTCAGGCGAGGGGTTCAACGCGGCTGGGGTGCGGGGAGATGGTCGTGGTGTCCCCGTCGCGGCCTTACGAGTTGTGCCTGCACGGCCCGGCCGGTGTCCTGGTGGTGCTGCTTCCGTCGGTACCTTCGGCCGCGGCGGCGGGGCGGGCGAGCCTGGTGCCGGTCGGTGGCCCGCGCCGAGGCAGCGGCAGCGCCGTGGTCGACTGCGTGCTGGGGGCCGTCTTCCGGGCTCGTAACGGGCACCAGATCCCCGGCCTGGACATCTACCTGACCCACCTGGCCCAGGTCGCCCTGGCGATCGCCCGGCGTCTGGAGGGCTCACCTGCCGAGTCGGTGCCGCCGGCCAAGCAGCGGGTGCTGTCGTATCTGAGCCGCGCCTACCTCGATCCGGACCTCACCCCGGCCAGTGCGGCGGCGGCGTGCGGCATGTCGACCAGGTCGTTGTCGCGACTGTTCCTCCAGGACCCGTCGAAGTTCTCCGACCGGGTGCGCGAGATCCGCATCGAGCACGCCCAGATCATCCTGTCCGCCAACGAGGACCTGCCCTTGGGTGTGGTGGCCGCGGTCGTCGGTTTCCGCGGCCCGGCACAGTTCCACCGCGCGTTCCGTCAGGTCACCGGGGCGACCCCGGCCGCGTTCCGGGCGAGCAGCCCCTGAGAAGTGCCGCCGGCGCGCATTGCGAGCGGCCGCGGCGCGCAACGTCACCGGGGAGCGCGCCCGCGGGGTGAGGATCAGGGCGGCCGGGGGGCCGTCCCCGGTGTGCGTCCGGGAACCATCCAGGGGAGCCGCATCGTGCAGGTCCGCCACCGCGTCACCGCCCTCGACCAGTGCCGGGTGTTCCACCGGGAGGCCGGGGAGCCCGGCGCCCCGAAACTGGTGCTGCTGGGCGGTTTCCCGTCCTCCTCGCACCAGTGGCGCAACCTGCTGCCGGCATTGGCTGCGCGCGGGTTCCACGTCGTGGCACCTGACTATCCGGGGTTCGGGTACACCGAGTTCCCCGACTCCTACGTGCACACCTTCGACAACCTGGCCGCAACCGTGCAGGCGTGGCTGATCGCGATCGGGTTCACCTCCTTCGGCCTTTACCACCAGGACTACGGCGGTCCCATCGGCAACCGCATCATCGCCGCCCACCCGGACTGGCTCCAATGGCAGATCGTGCAGAACTCCAATGCCTACGAGGAAGGGTTCACCTCGGCCTGGGACGGCATCCGCGCGAACCTTTGGGAGCAGCGCACCCCGGCGACCGAGCAGGCGCTGATGCCGTTCCTGCACACCGGGGGCATGCGCTCGGTCTACCTGGGCGGGCACCGGGACCCGGAGCTGATCAGCCCGGACAACTGGACCACCGACGTCGCGTTCCTCGACCGGCCCGGCCGGCGTGCGATCCAGTTGGACCTGCTCGAGGACTACAAGACCAACCCGCCGCTGTATCCGGCCTGGCAGGAGTTCATGCGTAAGCACCAGCCGCCGACCCTGATCTTCTGGGGTCAGGGCGACATCTTCTTCACCCCCGCCGGTGGCGAGGCCTACCTGCGTGACCTGCCGGACGCACAGCTGCATCGCCTCGACGCGGGCCACTTCGCCGTCGAGGACCACCTCGAGTACATCACCGAGCACATCACCGCCTTCCACGCCCAGCAGGTTCGCCCCACCCTCACCCACCGGTGACCCGCGCGGCACGACCGGTTCGCGGCCCTCGGGGCCCGGTTCACCGGACTGCTCCGCTGCCCGACCGATCGGGTTCCCACCACCGCAGAGCGCAGCCGCATCGCATCGACCATCCTCCGGGGCCTGCCATAAGGCGGCCCCCGGTCCGACCACGAACGGGACAGGTGACCTGCAGTGTCCGACGTCGAACTCATGAACGAAGGCCTCGCCGGGGAGCACTTCGGCATCGCGGCCTACGAGGCAGCCATCGGGACCGGATTCCTCGACGAGGGCACCGTCGCGGTCGCGCGGTCCTTCCAGTCCGACCACCGACACCACCGTGACCTGCTGGCCCAGCAGATCCGGGCGCGCGGCGGCACACCGGTGGACGCGTTGCCGGCGGAGAAGTACGCGGCCGAATACCCGCCCCTGACCGGTGCCGGCGACATCATCGCTTACGCCATCGAACTGGAGGCCGGTGCCATCCGAGGCAGCATCGCGAGTGTCGCCCGCTACGAGGACCGGGAGCTGGCCCTGCTCGCGGCCCGGATCGGCGCTGTGGAGGCCCAACACTGGTCGGTGCTGCTCGGGGCGAGCGGAGCCGACCCGGTACCGGCACCCCTGATCGAACTGGACGCCTGAGCGCAGGATCCACCGACGCCGGTTCGCCCGAAGGCGACTGACCGGCCGTCAGATCCGTGACGTGGGAGCGGTCGCGGTGACCGCGTCGCCGGAGGGCTTCCGGTCAGGTATTCGCGGGCACCACAATGTTCTGGTCCGACCGACGGGGGAGTGCAGGCAGTTGGCGCGTCTGGTGTCGCTGAACGTCGGAATGCCCCAGGACGTGGCGTGGCAGGGTCGCACGGTACGGACGGGGATCTGGAAAACCCCGGTCTCCGGGCCGCGGATGGTCCACCGGTTCAACGTCGCCGGCGACGGGCAGGGTGACCTGGGCGGGCACGGCGGTGAACAACGCGCGGTCCTGGTCTATCAACTCGACTCCTACCGACACTGGCAACGAGCACTGTCCCGGCAGGAGATCGAGTACGGATTGTTCGGGGAGAATTTCACCGTCGAGGGCCTCGGTGACGACCAGGTGTGCATCGGGGACCGTTACCGAGTGGGCGAGGCGCAGTTCGAGGTCACCCAACCCCGGGTCACCTGCTTCCGGGTGGGGATGCGCACCGGCGAACCGCGGATGGCCGCCCTGATGGTGGCGGCGCACCGCCCCGGGTTCTACCTGCGGGTGATCACCGAGGGACACGTGCAGGCCGGGGACGAGATCGTGCGCACGCAACGGGGCCGGCACGCGCTCAGCGTCGCGGCGCTCGATGCGCTGCTCTACCTGCCCGACCGGGACACCGCGTTGCTCCGCCAGTCACTCGACGAGCCGGCGTTGAGCCCGGGGTGGCGCCGGTCCTTCACCGAACTGCTCGCCGCGGCCGAAGCCGGCCCAACCGGCGGCCCCGAGGTTGTCCAGGGGCCAGGGTGGGCCGGCTTCCGGCCGCTGCGGGTGACCCGACGCGCGGCCGAGACCGCCGATGTCACCTCCTTCCACCTGCAGGCGCCCGACGCGAGCCGGCTGCCGATCCCTCGACCGGGCCAGTACCTGACCCTGCGGTTGCCCGGCGCCGGTGATCCGCCCCCGGTGCGCAGCTACTCCCTGTCCGGAGCAGCCTGCCCCGACACCTATCGGATCAGCGTGAAGCGGGAACCGCGCGGGCTGGTCAGCGCCTACCTGCACACCGCGATCCAGGTCGGTTCGATCATCGACGTCGCCGCGCCGCGTGGTGAGTTCGTCCTGGGCGATGAGATCGGGCCGGTGCTGCTGGTCTCGGCCGGTATCGGCCTCACCCCGGTACTGGCGATGCTGCACCACCTGGCCGCCGTCCCCCACCCCGGGAAGGTGTGGTGGATCCACGTCACCCGCGACGCGCGCAGCCATGCCTTCGCGCAGGAGGCCATGACTGCGCTGGCCAGGTTGCCCGAGTCGCACTGCGCCGTTTTTCACACCGCGATCTTCCACACCGCGGGCGACCCGCAGGCGGGCGCCGTACCGGGGGTGGTGCGTGGGCGGCCGACCCGGGAAAGCCTTGCCCGGTTGGGAATCCCCGCCGATGCCAGCGCCTACCTCTGCGGGCCGGCGTCGTTCATGGCGGACCTGCACGGGCTGCTGGTCGAGTCGGGACTTGCCGGCTCCCGGATCCACACCGAGCTTTTCGGTGCCCGCGCCCCGATCAACCCCGGCGTGGTCGGTGCCCGTGCGCTCGCGCCGCACCAGCCCGCCGGCGCGGTGGGGCAGGGCCCGCCGGTCACCTTTGCGCGCAGCGGCCTGACCGTGGCCTGGGACGATCGGTGGGCGACCTTGCTGGAACTGGCCGAAGGCGCTGACGTGCCCACCCGTTGGGCCTGCCGCAGCGGCGTGTGCCACACCTGCCTCACCCCGGTGCTGTCCGGAGATTTCGACTACGACCTCGCCCCGCTGGAGGCACCCGGACCAGGGCAGGTCCTCCTGTGCTGCGCGAGGCCGCGCACGGCACTGGTGATCGACCTGTGACTTCCCCTTTCCCGGCGTGGATCCCCCGGTCCACCCCGGTTCATTTCGACGGGGGAGGAAATGCGACCGCGCCATGATGAATCCGGGACACGGTGGCCTCGATGCCGCACGTGCGGGGATCGCAAGCCGGCCAGGACCGGGCGTTGCTCCGCGCACGCCGGACCGGCCGCGAGCAGGCGCGATGCTCGAGCACCTGACAGGAGGACAGCGATGAGACGAGAAGTGATCCGGGTCGAGCCGTTGTCGACGTGGCTGGAGAACTGGAAGGCCCCCACCTCCGTGGCCACCCGGGCCGGTGACACCGTGTACGTCTCCGGGCTGCCGCCGTTCGACCCCGAGACGGGGCAAGTCGCAGAGGTCCCCGTGCAACGCCAGACCGAACTGGTCCTGGAGCAGCTGAAACTGGCCGTGGAGAGCGCCGGGTCGAGCCTCGACCAGGTCCTCAAATGCACGGTCTACTGCACTTCCGTCGAGCATTTCCCGATCGTCAACGCCGTCTACGCCCGGTACTTCCCGACCGACCCACCTGCGCGGGTCTTCGTCACCGTCCCGGCCTGGCCCGGACCCTTCGACATCGAGATCGACGCGATCGCCGCACTCTGATCGCCCGCCCGGTAACCGCCACGGAAGGCACCCATGTTCAGCGTCCTATTCGAGGTCAACCCCCACGAGCCGCAGTGGAACGCCTACCTGGACCTGGCCAAGGCACTGCGCCCGGACCTGGAGGAGATCGATGGCTTCGTCGACAACATCCGCTACCGCAGCCTGACCCGACCCGGCTGGATTCTGTCGCTGTCCGGCTGGCGCGACGAGAAATCCCTTGTCCGCTGGCGAACTCGCGCCCGCCACCACGACGCACAGGTCGCCGGCCGGGAAAGGATCCTCGCCGACTACCACCTGCGCGTCGGCCAGATCACTGCCGACACCCACGTCCCCGAGGGGCAGCAGATCCTCGAGCAGCGCCTGGACGAGACCCACGTGGGAGCGGCCACCACCGTCGTGCTCCTCGACGCCCAGCGCCCCGGCGCGACCGAGGAACCGCCGCAGGCGATCGCGGCCGCCTTCGGCCTGCGACCAGGTCTGCTGGGGCTGGTCGAGCACGACGTGTACGAAGCGGTGCTGACCCCCGGTGACGTGTTGCTGATGACCGCATGGGCAGGCGCGGCCGATGCCGAGGACTTCGCGTCGCCCACCGCCCTGCCTGCCCAGACCCGCCGGCGACAGATCCGCGTCGTACGCGACTACGGCATGTACGACCGCCGCGAGAACCCGCAGTACTACCCCGAACGCTTACCCAGCTCCGTAACGGTGTGAGCGGTTCAGTGCGCCCGCAGTGCCGCTGCGCGACATCCAGCCCCAGGAGGCCCGTGTGAGTCCCGAGGAAACCGTCGAACGCATCCCGATCCCGTCACCGGCGGACCGGGCCCTGACCCTCGTGCACGACCCGGCCGATCGGTACTACGAACTGCTCGTGGACGAGGTCAACGCGGGCCTGCTGGTCTACGGCAGCACCGGCTCACGCCGGGTCTTCACCCACGCCTACCTGCACGAGGGCTACCGCGGCCAGGGGCTGGTCACCCCGTTCATCGCCGCCACCTTCGACGACCTACGCCGCCACGGCAACACGCTCACCAACTACTGCCCGGTCATCGGCCGCTTCCTGGCCACCCACCCCGACTACACCGACCTCGTGGACCGCACCCACCCCGGCGACTGGGACGAGAACCCCAGGGCGGGAAACGCCTGACCCGGCCGAGACCGGGAGCGCGATGACTTGCGGCGTGGCACCTCTGCCGACACCTTCGCCACGACCGACGCGGGCCGCCCGATCAAGGTCGCCCGGGAATGACCGCCCGGCCTGGGTCCCGATCCGACGCCACGTCAGTAGGGGCGTGCCTTCCCGCTTGGTGCACCCGGGGCGGCTTTGTCGGCGCTGCGGTTCGACGCGACCTCGCGCTGGTCAGCCTTCGTCGGGGGTGGAAAGGCCGACGTGGTCGCGACGGCCGGTGGGCAGGCGGCGGATGCGCGGGCGTGGCAGGTGCCCGGCGGGCGGTGTGGCTGCGGACAGGACCGCGGTCGGGTTCGGCGTCGTGCGGGTCGTGGGTGTCGACATGTCGGTGGCCTTCCGATCGTGTGCTGGGCCGGTCGGGTCCAGGACTGTGCGGCTGGTGGCCGCGTCGTCGGCGGCCGGCGGGTCACGCGGCCTACGACTGCATCCACTCAACGGGCGCCGGGTCGCGTTCGGATTTCCCCGCGATGAAATCCCTTGTGCGCAAGGAGCCGCACAGCCGGAACGGGCGCGCTGCGGTGTCGCCACCCAACCAGAGGGCGCACGGGGACGAAGGATCGCCGGCCGGCACCGAGACAGTGACGTAGCGTCAGATTCGCACCTGCTGCTCGTCCTGGGGTCGTGCCGGTGCAGGGGACGGGTGCTTGAACCGGTGCCCTCGCGGGGCTGTCCTGTGGCGTTCGGGTTGGGATAGGTTTCCTCGCAGCGCTCCAGCCCCTGGCGATCACGCGGCCCCGCCTGCGAAGGAGCGATCCCATGACGCACCGCATCCCGACGCCCGAACCCGGGGGCAACGTCCGCTCTTTCGCCGACAGCGAGCCTTTCCGGCACGAGCACTACCTGCGCGATGGCAGCGGGACCGCCTACCCGGGTGAGCCGGCCGGGACCGGCAGATCTTTCTGGGCCGACTTCCAGGCGGCGGGTGCCGGTGTGGCGGCGTGCGGTTCAGGTGTCGAGGATGTCGCCGGCCAGGTCCATCCCTCGGGCGGAGGGTTCCTCGTCGGGGTAGGCGTCACGGGTGATGCGTTCGACCTCGGCCGGGGTGGTAATTCCCAACACTCGGCACAGGGTGGCGATGTCCTCGGCGTCGGTGGGCCGCCCGGCCTGGACCTTCATGGCGAGTAGGTGTTGGGGTGCGATGGCGTAGAGGTGCAGGTTCGGGTGGTCGAAGGTGAGGCTGCGCCGCCAGTCGGCTCCGGCGGGGACGTATGAATTGGCTTGCTGGTTCAGCCAGGAACGCGGCAGGTCCATCTCCTGGGCGACCAGCGCCGCTGCGCGTTCGACGGCGCTGTGGGGCTGGTAGTCGAAGGCGTCGAGGGCAGCGGTGGCATCGCGTGCCCCGTATTCGGTGACCATGACGGCGCCGCCGACGATGTGCAGGTCCGCCACGCCGCCCGCGGTGCGCAGGTGGTCACCGACGCGGCCGAGCGCGTCGAGCAGACGTCGGCGGGTGAGCAGCGGCCCGCGGTTCACACCCGCTCCAGGTCCGCGCGATCGATCCACACGTTGCGTCGACGGAACGCGGTCGGTGCGCCGGTGCGGGCGCGGCGACGCACCGAGGGCAGGTCGACCCAGAACCAGGGGTGATCGAGGAACCGGTCCGGCTCGGTGCACCAGTCAGGTGCATCCACGGCGTCGTGGAAGGCCAGATGCTCGGCGAGCGCGCCCAACAGGGCATCCCACCGCGGGTCGCCCGCCGCGCTGGGCTGACTCAGCAGCAGTGCTGCTCGCCGGGCGGCATCGGAATCGGCGTAGCGGCCGAGGAAATCGAGGACCAGGCGCCGTCGGCCCGGCTCGGTGCGGGTCTGCCTCAGATGCGTTGCCAGTTCGGCAAGGCTGAGCGCTCCTGTACCGGCCGGCAGTTCACGGACCCGCACCTCGGCAGTGGCGCCGGTCGCGCTGAGCAACCGCAGGAAGGTCGGCCAGGTCGGCTCACGCTTGCCCCGCTCGTAAGGGGGATCATCGGCTGATCGACCTGGGCCCGCTCGGCGACCTGACCCTGGTGCAGTCCGGCTCTCGCGCGGGCATCCCGCAAGGCGCGACCCAACGTCCCGTCCATATGGACGATGATACATACCGCCCCGGTTGTCGGTAGGGCCGTACGGGTGCTCCTTTCGCTGGCACGCTGCGTGCCTGCACTGACGACGTTGTCCGTGGCCGCGTGAAAGTCTCCACCGGCGGCCGGCTTCCGCTGGGCGCAACCCGTTGCCAACGGACAGGACGGCGCAAGTGAGTGCTCCGATCGGCTACGTGCTCGACGCCAACGAAGGAGAGCCGCATTGGTTCCTCGGTGCCCGCGTGACCTACAAGACGACCGGCGCGCAGAACGGCGGTGGGCTGTTCCTCGCCGAGTTCCACGCTCCGCGTGGCCACGGAGCGCCGCTGCATGTGCATGACGGCTCGGACGAGATGTTCTACGTGATGAGCGGGCGACTCACGGTCGAGTTCGCCAGCGAGCAGCGCACGTTCACCGACGGGGGCTTCGTGTTCGGCCCACGCAATGTCGCGCACCGCTTCCGCGTGGACTCCGCTGAGGCGCACTTCCTGTTGTTGACCAGCCCCGCGGGGTTCGAGAACTTCATACGGGCGGCCGGCGAGCCGGCGTCGGCTCCCGGCCTGCCCACGCCGGCCGCTCCTGACATCGACCGAATCGTGCAGGCAGCGGCCGAGCACGGCATCGCGATCATCGGGCCACCGCTGGAGGATCCGCCCCTGTAGCCGCAGCTTCCTCCAGCGGCCGCCGGTGGCGGCCGGCATCGAACGGTGGAGGTACTTCCGGGACGTTCGCCCGATTGCGGTGATCGCGGCGAAAGTGCTGCATGTCCGGAACCGGGGGTCCGGTGTGCGCGTCGAACCGGCGGAAGAGGATCACCGGCCCCTGGGACGGCACCGGTGGTCCGTCGCCGTGGCGTCGCCTGTCTGACGGCACGTCAGAAGCCGTGGGCGGGCGCGCGTGGCCCGGACCCCGACCGAGACGAGGAACCGGTTTGCGCAACACGACCAGGATGCTCGCGGTGCTCGCCGCGGCGGCGGGATTCGCGGCGGGTTTCCCCGCGGTGGCACCGGCCGCCGAGACCCATGCCGCGTACCGGCCGGCGGTCACCTCGACGCCGCGCACCGGAGCCTCGACCGGGTTCTACCGCTTGGTGCAGTACCCGCAGGCCGGGTTCGCCGGCATCCATGACCAGACGGCGGCCGCGAAGCGCTCGATCGACATGGAGATCTACGAACGGGCCGACGCCGGCGAGCAGGACGCGTTGGTGGCCGCGGCCGCACGGGGAGTGGCGGTGCGGGTGCTGCTGGACAAGGCCTTCAACGGCGGCAAGGTCAACCAGCCGACCTTCGATTTCCTCAGTGCGCACGGGGTGTCGGTGCGGTGGGCCCCGAGCGCGGTGATCTTCCACATCAAGGCCACCACCTTCGACCACATCACATCCGACGTGTCCACTGCGAGCCTGACCAGCGAGTACTACGCGACCAGCCGCGACGCCGAAATCATCGACACCAACCCCGACCAGGTCGCCGCCATCGAAACCACCTCCAACGCCGACTGGCAACTCGGCCTCACCGGCCAACGCGACACCACCACCCAAGCCCCCGGCTGGTCTGGTCCCCCAACACCGGCACCGGCACCGCCGAGACTGTCATGGTCGCCCAGATCAATTCGGCGCGGAGATCGGTCTGGTTCACCTCCGAGGACCTCGCCGACCCCGCCGTCACGGGCGCCCTCACCGCTGCCGCGCAACGTGGCGTGGACTGCGAGATCGTCATGACCGACAACCCGAAATGGCATCCCGCGTACGCGACGCTGTCGGCCGCCGGGCGCCAGGTAGCCACCTACCCGAACAAGGCCAACTCGCTCTACGTCCACGAGAAACTCGTCCTCGACGACGCCGGAACCCCCGACGCCACCATGCTCCTTGGCAGCCAGAACGCCACCGCCACCTCACTGACCCGCAACCGCGAACTGTCCGTGTGGCTGACCGCGGCACAAGCCCCCGACATCCTCACCGCGGCCGCCGCGACATTCACCGCCGATCGGACCGGCGCAACCCGTTGGAACAACACCCGTTGACCCATCCGCTTGCCTCACCCGGCAGCGCAGCGCTGCCGGGTGAGGGAGGGCCATGAAAACGACGGCAGGGGTGCCTGGTTCTTGCGGAGACGAGCCGGGCAACCAGATCGGTCCATCTGATCACTCGTCAGTTCGCGATCTGCGTGGTGTCCCGTCGGTGCGGCGATCGCCTTGGAACCGCGGAGGGGCGGGTCGCGGCAAGTGCCTGCCCGTAGGGACGCGAAGTGCCCTTGCCGCGACACGACCGAGGCGGTAAGCGATGGGAGGCGTGACGACGGGACACCCCCGCAATCCTTGCACGCGTTCCTCCGCAGGTCCTGGAGGTCGGCCGGGGGCTCCGGGGGCGGAGCCCCCGGGCACGTCCCGCCTACGAACAAGCGCTCACGGCCTGCACCACTTCATCGCGTGCGTGCTTCGCCCCCGGGGGCTCCCCGCCCGGGCGCTCCGACACCGACACCGTTCAGGACCCGGACTGGTCTGGTCCCCGAACACCGGCGCCGGGACCGCCGAGGCCGTCATGGTCGCCCAGATCAATTCGGCGCGGAGATCGTTGTGGTTCACGTCCGAAGGAACTCGCTGACCCCGCCGTCACCGACGCCCTCACCTCTGCGGCGAGACGCGGCGTCGACTGCCGCATCGTCATGACCGACAAGCCGAAATGGCAAGCCGCCCGGCGCTGGGCAACAACGCCGGCGGGCAGTTGGGCAACGGGACCACCACCGACAGCAACGTCCCGGTGGCGGTGTCCGGGTTGGGCAGCGGGGTGGCTGCGATCAGCGGCGGCGGCAACCACACCCGCGCGGTCACCACCGCGGGTCCGGCCGAGTGCTGGGGCTCAAACCGCAACGGACAGTTGGGCAACGCCAGCATGGCGAACAGCAACACCGAGGCGGCGTTGATCTGAACCCGAAATACCGGGTCGCACCCGTCCGAGGGAAGCCGTTCGGCCCAGCCCCGTCGGTGCTCGGACCCTCGGTCAACCCGTCGCGAGTGAGACTCGGGTCCGTAGCCGGTTCGGCCTGGGCCGGTCGAGCGATGGGTGGAAACCCGGCCCAGCGGCGAGGGCGGTCAGGAGTCGCCGGGCGGGATCGAGGTCGGGCTCAGAGGATCCCGCCGAGTGGTGCGCCGAGCAGTCCGCCCTCGCCGTGGTGACCGTGCTGACCGAGGTCTCCCCGCTCGCCGTCAAGGACCCAGCCGAGTGGTTCGCCCTAACCGAGGAGCCCGCCGAGCAGCCCGCCCTCGCCACGGTAACCGCGGTCGCCGCCGAGGAGCCCACCAAGGAGTCCGCGGTCGCCACGGCCGTACCCCCGGTCGTAGCCGCGGTCGCCGTCCAGGAGTCCGCCGAGCAGTCCGCGGTCGCTGAGCAGTCCGCCGAGCAGACCCTCATCGCCGCGGTCGTAGCCGCGGTCGCTGTAGCCGCGGTCGTAGCCGCGGTCGCTGTAGTCGCCGTGGCCGTGGTAGCCGGTTTGGAGGTTCTGCGTTGCGGTGAAGGCTTGGGGCACGGTTGCGGCCTGCGCACTTGCCGGGCTGAGCGCGAGCACGGCGATCGCAGCGCCGCCGACTGCCAGGACTGAGGTGCGGGCCACGGCGCGACTGACACGACCGGGCCGGCGATTGGTGTCGATGATGAGAGCCTCCGGATCAAGACGGGCAAAGGGGACTGTCCGGTCCCTCGCTGAGTGAACGTGCGATACCGCAACAGAACAACCAATTGATTGCCAACGTATTCAGATCGCCCATTGCCTGGCATGCCCGCCCGGCCGGACAGGACCTCGAGGCGGTCGACGCCAAACGAGGACGACCACCGGAAGATCATCGCCAGCAGCTTCGATCCACGCCGGACCGCTCTGCAACCATTTGCGCCCGGAGCCGGTGCCGGGGCCGGCCTGCACGGCGGGGTTGCACCGAGGATTCTGCCGCCCGCGCGGCATCCGTTGCCCGACGCTCACCGGGGTTTGGTGACCTGTGCGGGATCATCCGAACTGCTCACAGGTCGCTGATCTCGAACTGCACACGGGCGACGTCGGCGCACACATCGATGATCTGGGCCCGACACACGTTGTGCTCCGGGTCGATGTCGTAAGCCCGGCACGCCTCGGCATCGACCCAGTCGCAGGTGATAGCAAACGTTCAGCCGCCCGCGCGCAGCCCGGCGTCCCGGCCGAAGTGCACGCTCAGTTGCCCCGGCAGTCGCAGCCCCGCGATCCCGGCCAGCGCGCGATCCAGCTACTCCCCGGCAGCCACCCGGTCCATCTCCGGGACCAACCGGCCCACCACCACATTCCTGATCACATCCGAGGTCCTGACATCGCTCTTCGCCGGTCGCATCGACGTACCGACCGGATCGTCGTGGTGACGGTGCTCGCTTGCTGGGGCGGCCGGCCAAGGATCTGACCGAACGTCAGTTGCACGAGCGGCGCAGCCGCGACGCTGGTGCGGTTCGGTTTCGCCGGCGCGGCGGGGTGCTCACCAGGTGTCGGTGTGCACGATCTCCTCCAGCGGGCGACGGTAGGCCGGTTTGAACCCGGTTCCGATGGTGTGGCCGACGGCGATCCCGCAGACCTGGATCACACCCGGCGGTAGTCCGATCAGCTCGTCGGCCGCGGCGCCGGTGAGCTGGTGCAGGTTCATCCAGCAGGTGCCCAGCCCGCGGGAGCGGGCGGCCAGCATGAAACTCCACGCGGCGGGGATGACCGAGCCCATCAGGACCCCGGCGTACACCGGGGGCATGCCCTCCAGCGAGCCTTCGATGCACGGGAACACCCAGGCCGGCACCTCCTCGGCGTGGTCGAGCATGGGCTGGATCGACTCGATGATGCGCAGCCGCGCGGCCTCACGCTGCGGATCCTCGTGTCGCAGCCCGAACAGTCCCGCCGGGCTGTTCCGGTAGGTCTCCACACCGGCGCGGATCAGTTCGGCCATCCGCTTCTTGCGGGCCGCGTCGGTCATCACCACGAAATGGAACGACTGGGTGTCGGACTGGGTGGGCGCCTGCTGGGCCAGGGCCAGGCATTCGCGGATCAGTGCGGGGTCCACCGGGCGGGTGTAGTCCAGCCGGCGGCGCACGGAACGGGTGGTCGTCAACACCTCATCGACGCTCAACGGCAGTGCGGTGCTCACGATGCCCCCCGGTGATCCTCGTGCGACGGTCGCAGGCCCATCCAACCGTGTCGCCGGTCCAGTACCTGGGCCGGTCCCGTCTCGGCACGCAACGGTCGCACCCGCGCCGACCGCATCCGCCGCGAATCAAGTCCTCCCCACCCAGGCCCGGCCAGCTCCGAAACCCTGCTGGTTGCGGCCGGCTTGAACCTGGCCCATGAGCCCTGTCTGAAGCCCGGGCCCTTCACCCCGAGCAGATGTGCCAGATGCCAGCGTCTTGCCTGTCTGACGACCCGTCAGTTTCTGACAGGTGCGTCCCCTCGGTGCGACGATCGCCCTGCGACCGCGCCTTGGCCGACCGGGGCAAGGGCCTGCCCGCAGAGCCGCGAAAGCACCCTGGCCGCGGCCCGGCCAAGGTACGGTAGGTGATCGCGAGCCGCACCGACGGGACGACACACGCGCTCGCGCTCCACCCACCCCCAAAGCCCCTGAGGCCGGCCGTGGACTCCGGGGGCAGCACCCCCGGCGCCCCGCCGGTGCTCCGTCACACAGGCCCCTCCGCAGAGCGGATCCTCCCGTGTTCCGTCGCGACGCGGGCAGAGCCTGCCGGGTGAGAGTTGCGGTTCTGAACTCGTTGTGCGACCGGAGAAGGCTGCGGGTCCACGCGCAGAGCTTCCGGCGCCTTGTGGGTAACGGCAGAGACCTGCCGTGTCGATCGGCTGTCCAGGTCGGCGTGGTCCGGTCGGTGGTCAGACCTCGGAGCGCCCGCCCACCGGCGAATCTGACGAGGTGTCAGGCAAGACCGAGCCCGTCCGGGCGGCCGTTGACCCCCGCCGCAGTCAACCGTTCGGTGACTTGGTGGACGGCACCACATCCTGGTACACGCTCATCGCCCGCTTCGCCCTCGCCGAGAACCTCGCCGCAACGGTGGCGGGACGAGGCGACGATGGCGATCACGGTCGGGCGGCAGGCCTTCGACATCCCGGAGCGGCCACGCTCTTCGGCCGACAGCATCGACGAACCGTTCGCCGCGTTGCGACGGGCGCGGCGGGTCAAGCCGAGCAACCTGGTG
>DATAUG010000263.1:0-1595 GCA_036268355.1 Sporichthyaceae bacterium | reverse complement strand
CACCGACCCGCCGGAGCCTACGGACCCGACGTTTCCACCGGCGCCGCCGACAGCGCAGGTCTCAGGGCAGACGTAGTTGCTGTCCAGGGTCGCGCTGGTGATGGTGGCGTCGGCGCCCGCGACGCCACCGCCGTTCGCCGTGCAGGATGCCCCTGCGCAGGTGACGTGGTTGAACGTCAGCGTGCTGTTGGTGACGCTGAGCGGGCCGGTGGCGTAGATCCCGCCGCCGCCCGCGCAGTTGCGCGAGGTCGCATTCCCGCATTGGGAGATGTTCTGCTGGAAGGTGCTTCCGAAAACCGCGGCCGATTCCGGGGTGGACAGGCCCCCGCCGGTCGCCGTGCACGCCTGGGCCGAGGTGCTGGGGGCGCAGAAGTTCTGGTTGTCCGCCACGGTCACGTTGGTGAGCGACACGGTGGGCGTGGTGGACCCGACGGACGAGGTGGAGAGGGCGGCCGCGGCGGCGTAGATCCCGCCGCCCTGGGACGTGCAATTGTCGCTGCTGCAGTCCGCGTCGTTGTTCGTCACCTGCCCGCCGCTGACGGTCAACTGCGCCCGCGCATAGATGCCGCCGCCGTTGGACTCACAGCTGGGGCCCTGACATCAACGCGACGTCGCTCGACACCGTGGTCCCGGTCAACGTCAATGGCCCGGCGCTGTAGATGCCGCCACCGGCGCAGGACCCAGTGGGGCTGAAACACCCGTTGTGGTTGGGGACGCTGTTGGTCAACTCCAGTGCCCCGTCGTGGTTCAGGATCCCGGCTCCGTCGCAGGTGCCGGAGGTGCAGACTGTGGCGTCCCCGACCTGGAGCCCGTGCTCGATGGTCACGCCGGTGATTTGCACCCCGGGGTTGATCCCCCGGGGTCGGCGCAGGATCAGCCCGTGCCGGCTGGGCCTCAGGGGTCAATTGGCGGCGAACCACCTGATCCGGACAACCGGGTTACGCCGGATGAACCGGCCGATCCGGGCGAACGCGCGCCAGTTCGCCTGACCGGCGCAAAGCCTTGAACGGGTCGCTCTGACGCAGCGTCAGCTCAGCTCGGTGAGCGTCCGTTCGGCCTCGGCCAGCCACTCGCGGCGCGCTGCCGCGCCCTCCTCGGCCTCCTTGGCTCGACGGTCGTCGCCCGCCGCCCGAGCCTTCTCGCCCTTGTTCTCCAAGGTGGCGATCGAGGCCCGCAGCGCGGCCACCGTCTCCTCGGCCCGGGCCCGGGCCGGCGAGTGTCGTCCGCTCGAGACTGATGACTCCGATCCACGGATCGAGTTCTCCACCGCGGTCAGCCGCGCCTCAAGGCCGGCGCGCACGCCGGCCGGCACCGGTCCGACTGCGTTCCACCGGTCCACGATCGAGCGCAGTGCGCCCCGCGCGGACTTCGGGTCGGTCACCGGCAGCAGCCGCTCGGCCTCGGCGAGGAGTTCCTCCTTGGCCGTGACGTTCCCCGACTGCTCGGCCTCCTTCGCCCCGAGGGCGGCGTTGCGGCCGGCGAAGAAGTTGTCCTGAGCACTGCGGAAGCGCGCCCACAGCTCGTCGTCGACCTCGCGGCCGGCCCGACCGGCGGCCTTCCACTCGGCCATCATCGACCGGTACGCGGCCGCGGTC
>DATAUG010000262.1:0-19447 GCA_036268355.1 Sporichthyaceae bacterium | reverse complement strand
GGAGGGTGTCGGGGGCTTCGGGTCAGTCGAAGTCGACGAGGGAGTAGCTGCGCAGCTTCTCCAGGCTGTGTCGGCTCTCGATGATCCGGGTGGTGCCGCTCTTGGAGCGCATCACCAGGGAGTGGGTGGTGGCGCTGCCGGCGCGGTAGCGGACGCCGCGGAGCAACTCCCCGTCGGTGATCCCGGTGGCGACGAAGAAGGCGTTGTCGCCGCGCACCAATTCGTCGGTGGAGAGCACGGCATCCAGGTCCAGGCCGGCATCCAGAGCCTTCTGCCGTTCGTCGTCGTCGCGCGGCCACAGCCTGCCCTGGATCATCCCGCCGATGCACTTGATCGCACAGGCCGCGATGATCCCCTCCGGGGTGCCGCCCACACCGAGCAGCAGGTCGCAGCCGGTGCCCTCGGAGGCGGCCATGATCGCCCCGGCGACGTCGCCGTCGGTGAGGAAGCGGATCCGCGCCCCGGTTGCCCGGACCTCCGCGGCCAGGTCGTGGTGGCGGTCGCGGTCCAGCATGACCACGCAGACGTCGTGCACGTCGGAGTTCTTCGCCTTGGCGACCCGGCGGATGTTCTCGGCCGCCGGCAGCCGGATGTCCACGCTGCCCGCTGCCTCTGGCCCGGTCACCAATTTGTCCATGTAGAACACCGCGGACGGGTCGTACATGCTGCCCCGATCGGAGACGGCCAGCACCGACAGCGCGTTGTTCATCCCCATCGCCGTCAACCGGGTGCCGTCGATCGGATCGACGGCCACGTCGCACTCCGGCCCGAAGCCGTCGCCCACGCGCTCCCCGTTGTAGAGCATCGGGGCCTCGTCCTTCTCGCCCTCCCCGATGACCACTACGCCGTTCATGGAGACGGTGCCGATCAGGTGCCGCATCGCGTTGACGGCCACGGCGTCGGCGCCGTTCTTGTCCCCACGCCCGATCCATCGGCCGGCCGCCATCGCCGCCGCCTCGGTGACCCGGACCAGCTCCAGCGCGAGGTTGCGGTCGGGTGCTTCCGGATGCACCTCCAAGTAGGCCGGGATGTTGCTCGCCGGCCGGGTGCCATCAGACATCGTCCACCTCCTCGCCTCCTGCGCCGCCACTGTGCAGCACCGCCTCGACCCGCGCCCGCGCGCCGTCCAACCTCGCTCGACAGACCTGCGCCAGCGACTCGCCCCGTTCCCACAGGGCCAACGACTCCTCGAGTGTGAGGTTGCCCGCCTCCAGCTTGTTGACGACCTCGGCCAGCGCGTCGCGGGCCGTCTCGTAGTCGAGGGTGTCGTCGGGGTTGTTGACGCCTCCCGAGCCGTTCGTTGCCACGGGCTCAGCCTATGGTGACCCGATGCGTGCCGTCCGTCGTGCCACCGTGGCAGATGCTCCCGAGCTCACCAGGTTGCGCGAGATCCTGCTGGCCGAGATGGGTCAGGACGTGTCCGTGCCCATTTGGCGCGCCGCCGCACTGGCGGCCTTCACCGAACGTCTGGCGCCCGGCCGGGATCTGACCGCGTTCGTCATCGACGGCGACGGCGGCGAACTCGCGGCGAGCGCGGTGGGGACGATCTTCGACTCGCTGCCGGGGCCCAACCGGCCGGACGGCCGGACCGGCTGGCTGCTCAACCTGGCGACCGCACCCGAGTACCGGGGCTGCGGCTACGCGCGGGCCGCCTGCACGGCGTTGCTCGACTGGTTCCACGGGCAGGGCGTACGGCGGATCGAGATCCACGCCTCGACGGCCGGCGAGGCGCTGGCCAAGTCGCTCGGCTTCACCGAACCGGCCTCGGTGTTGTTGACCTGGGCCGAGCCGCGGCGCCTGTGAGCGAGCGCAGCGAGTGAACCGATGTCACAGTGCACGCCACATTCGACGTCCACCGTCAGAGGGCGGTACACCAGTGAGCCGCGCAAGCCCCTGTCGGGCTGCGCCTCCCCATCCGGGGTGGCGGGCTACTGTGCCCGGGCGACCAACGTGCCGGCGGCCAGCCGTAGTTGCAGCAATTCGTCGGCGGCGACCTCCGCCGGATCGCGGACGACCGCGCCGTCGGCGCGGGTGACGATCGCGTAACCCCGGTCCAGCGTGGCGGCCGGCGACAGCGCGCGCATCTGTTCCTGACGGTGCGTCAACTCGTCGGCGGCCCGGTCGATGCGATGCCGCAGGCAACGTCGTGCCCGGTCGAGTTGCGCGGCCCCGGCCAGTTCCGCAGCAGCCAGTCGGGCGGTGGGATCGGCGAGGGCCGGGCGGGTGGCCAACGCGGTCAGCCGGGCGGTCTCGCGGTCCAGCCGACCCAGCACTGCGCGCCGGCTCCGCGTGCACAGCGCGTCGGTGAGCACGAGTTGCTCGCCGAGGTCCGGCACGATGAGCTTGGCCGCGTCGGTCGGGGTGGAGGCCCGCACGTCGGCGACCGCGTCGAGCAGCGGGCTGTCCTGCTCGTGGCCGATGGCGCTCACCACCGGCGTCCGACAGGCGGCCACGGCCCGCAACAGCGTCTCGTCGGAGAACGGCAGCAGGTCCTCCACCGAGCCGCCGCCCCGGGCGATCACGATCACCTCCACGGCCGGGTCGGCGTCCAACTTGCCCAGCGCCTCGACGATCTCGGCAACCGCGTACGGCCCCTGGACCGGAACCTCCCGCACCTCGAACGCGACCCGCGGCCAACGCCGTCGGGCATTGTCGATCACGTCGCGCTCCGCGGCGCCGGCCCGCCCGCAGATCAGTCCCACCTGTCGTGGCAGGAAAGGCAGCCGTCGCTTACGACCCGGATCGAACAATCCCTCGGCAGCCAGCAGCCGCCGCAGTTGCTCCAGCCGGGCCAGCAGGTCGCCGATCCCGACGCCGCGGATCTCCTCCGCGCTGAACGAGATCGACCCCCGGGGTACGTAATAGGTCGGGCGGCCGAAGACCACGACCCGCGCGCCCTCGGCCAACGGCGGGACGACGGCGTCGAGAACCATTCGGCTGCACGTCACCTGGACCGAGACGTCGGCGATCGGGTCGCGCAGGGTCAGGAACATCGTCGATGAACCCGGTCGGCGGGTCAGCTGGGCGACCTGCCCCTCCATCCAGACCTTGCCAAGGCGAGTGACCCATTGCCCGATCAGGTGGGCGACGGTCCGGACCGGGACCGCAGCCTCGGGGCTGGTCTGCAGGGCCATGACGCACAGGCTACGGCCGGCGACGGTGCCGGCAGACGAGTCCGGGGGCGGGTCCGCAACGCCATGACGACACAAGTGACGGGCGGCCGCGGTGCGGGTGGACGACACCGGAAGCGGGGCGACGCCACGTCGCGCCGAGGGTTGCCGAAACCGAAGGAAATCGGCGCTGCTCTGCTAGCTTGCGAGCGCATCGGGTGCTGCGCGAATTGGCCGCAATCGCACTCGCTCGGGTGAGGATTTCGCGCCTTGCTGCTGCAGGTCTCGGGACTGACGGTCCGATACGGCCGCACAATCCAAGGCTTGGCCGACGTCACCTTCGAAGCCACCGAGGGTTCGATCACCGCGGTGTTGGGTGCCAACGGCGCGGGCAAGTCCACCTTGCTGCGAGCGATCTCGGCGACGTTGCCGTTGCACCGCGGACGTGTTGAGTCCGGGACGGTCGAAGTGGGTGGCCGCGAGATCACCCGGCTGGACCCGGCGCAGATCGTCGCGGCCGGGGTCGTCCAGGTCCCTGAGGGTCGGCAGGTCTTCACGACGATGAGCGTCGAGGACAATCTGCGGGCCGGCGGGCTGACCCGTCCGGCCCGGCAGCGGGCGGCGGCTCGGGACCGGGTGTTCGACATGTTCCCGCAGCTGGCGCAACGGCGTGCGCAACGCGCCGGCCTGCTCTCCGGTGGGGAGCAGCAGATGCTCGCAATCGGTCGGGCGCTGATGTCGAGCCCGCGGGTCCTCCTGCTGGACGAGCCGTCGTTGGGTCTGGCCCCGATGATGGTCGCGACGATCGGTCGGATCATCGCCGGGATAAACGCCGAGGGCACCACGGTGCTCCTGGTCGAGCAGAACGCCGCGATGGCCCTGGGTGTCGCCGTCCAGGTCGTCGTGCTCGAGGTCGGCCGACTGGCACTGCGCGGGCGTGCCGCGGACCTCAAGGACTCCCCGGAGCTCACGGGGCTGTACCTCGGTGGCCATCGGGAGCCGCCGCCCGGGCAGGTCGGCGTGCGCGCACCGGCGGTGCGCCGCACCTTGTCGAAGTGGCCCGGCTGAAGTGCCCGCCGCGGTCGAGGTCGAGGGGATATCGCTGCGCTTCGGCGGGGTCCAGGCCCTGGACGACGTGAGTTTCGGTGTACAGCCGGGAAGTATCCACGCGCTGATCGGGCCCAACGGGGCGGGGAAGTCGAGCTGCTTCAACGTGATCTGCGGCGTCTACCGCGCGGATCGCGGTCGGATCCGCCTGGGCGGGCGCGACGTGACCGGGCTGCGCCCGCACCGCCTGGCCGCGCTCGGGCTGGGCCGCTCGTTCCAGAACGTGGCGCTGTCGCCGCACTCGAGCGTGCTGGACAACGTGATGCTGGCTCGGCACTGCCGCACCCGCGGCGGATTCCTGGCGGCCGGCCTGCGGTGGCCGGGCATGCTTTCCGAACAGCAGCGGCACCGTCGTCGGGCGGTGGAGATCTGCGAGTTCCTCGGCATCGAGCGGCTGCTCGACTCGCCGGTCGGGGCGCTGTCGTACGGGGACGCCAAGCGCGTCGACATCGCCCGGGCGTTGGCCACCGAACCCGGTGTCCTGCTGCTCGACGAGCCGGCCGCCGGAATGAATGCCGGCGAGACCGCGCAGACGGCCGACCTGATCGTGGCCCTGCGGTCCTGCTTGGAGATCCCGGTCCTGCTGGTCGAACACGACATGACCCTGGTCATGGGCATTGCCGACCGGATCACCGTGCTCGACTTCGGCCGGGTGGTGGCCGACGGCACCCCGGCGCAGATTCGCAACGATCCCGCGGTGATCCGGGCCTATCTCGGCGCCGACCCGGAGGCCGACCCCGAGGCCGACCCCGAGGCCGACCCGGCCACCGGAGCCGGGGGCATCGACCTATGAACACCTTCATCCAGGTCGTGGTCAACGGGTTGGGCAAGGGCGCGGTGTACTCGTTGCTCGCCCTGGGATTCGTGATCATCTTCAAGGCCAGTGGGGTGCTGAACTTCGCCCACGGGTCGCTCGTTCTGCTCGGCGGCTACGTCGTGGTGCGGACCCAGGACTCGTTGGGTTTCGCCACCTCCGCGGTGCTCGGCGCGGCTGCCGCGGGGGTGGGCGCGCTGCTGATCGAACGCGTGCTGATCGCCCGGCGGCCGTTGGCCGACCCGATTGCGCTGGCACTGCTGACCATCGGCGTGGACGTGATCATGTCCGAGGAGGTGATCCGCCGCCTCGGCCTCGACGTGCCGTTCCTCGGCGGGCCCTACGACGACAAGCCGGTCCACGTCGGCGGCGTCACCTTCTTCCGTACCCAACTGATCGCGTTGGCCGTCGGCGCTGTGTTGGTCACGGCCTTCTTCGTGGCGTTTCGGCGCACCGGCTGGGGGGTGGCGATGCGTGCCTTGGCGGAGAACCGTGAGGCCGCGGCGCTGATGGGCATTCGGCAGGGCCGGATCACCGCGACCGCATGGCTGACCGCCGGCGTGCTGGCCGGTGTCGCGGTGCTGTTCCTGGCCACACAGGATTTCTCCGGGGCCGGCCTGTCGCGGGGCACTCATGCGGTTGCGCTGATCGCGTTCCCAGCGGCGATCATCGGTGGCCTGGACTCGACCGGTGGGGCCATCGTCGGCGGCGCCGTAGTCGGGCTCACCGAATCGTTGAGCGCGCAGTACCTGTCGTTCGAGTTCTCAAAGGTCGCCGTCTACGTCGTGATGCTCGTCGTGCTGATCGTCGCCCCCGCCGGGCTCTTCGGCACCAGGGACTCCTCGCGTGTCTGAGCGCTGGTCGGGCCGGCTCGGGGTCGATCCGGCCCGGCTTGCGCCGTGGGTGCTCCGCCTGGTCGGGCTCGTGGTCGTCGTCATGGCACCGGTGTTGGTCGGCAACGCATGGCTGCGGGTCGGGCAGTACGTGATGATCGGCTCGGTCGGGGCCATCGGGCTGACCCTGCTCACCGGGCAGGCGGGCCAGCTGTCGTTGGCGACGCCCTTCTTCATGTTCGTCGGCGGGATCACGTACTGCGTGTTGGCCACCCCCGACCGGCCCGGCCGATTCGGGCTGGGCCTGCCCTCGGCGCTCGCGCTGCTCGGCGCGGTTCTGGTGCCCGCCGTCCTCGGCCTGGCGTTCGCCCCGGTGGCCGGTCGGGTCCGTGGGGTCTATCTGGGCGTGGCCACGCTCTCGTTGGTCTACGTCGGGCTGTACCTGGGGCAGCGGTGGACGTCGATCTCGGGCGGCACGGCCAGTGGTCGCAGCACGCCGGACCTGAACCTGTTCGGCCTGACGTTTCTGCACGCCGAGAGCCGGGAGAAGCGCGTCTGGTATCTGTTCTGCGCCCTCACGGCGCTGGCCGCGGTGCTGGCCTCCGGAGCCGTGCGCAGCCGGCCCGGCCGGGCCTGGCGGGCTATCCGGGACAACCCCGCGGCCGCGGCCGCGTTGGGCGTGCCGGTGCCCCGCGTGCGGACCGAGGCGTTCGCCGTCTCGTCGGGGTACGCGGGTCTGGCCGGCGTGATGACCGCGATGTGGTACCGCCTGCTCAAGCCCGACGAGAGCGAGTTCGTCGGCACCTGGAGCGTCCAGGTTGCCATCGGTTTCCTCGCCATGGTGCTGATCGGCGGGCTCGGGTCGGTCGGCGGCGCGATCGCCGGCGCCGCGTTGGTGAACGGGTTGCCGGGCGCGCTGACGTTGTGGACCGGAGGCTCGCAACTGTTCGGCTCAGGCCCCACCGCGGTCACCCCGATGATCTTCACCTCGTTCGTGTACGGCGCCGCGATCATCCTCGTCGTGCTGTTCGAGCCCGGCGGACTGGCCGCGCTGGCGCGGCGCGTGTTGCCGACGCTCGGCGCGGCTCCGATCAGTTCCGTCCACCGTCCCCGGAAGGGAATCTGAACGCCATGCGCAGAACACCGAAAGCACTCGCCGCGGCCGTGGCCGGAGCCGTCGTGCTCGCGGCCTGTGGCGGCGGGAGCACGGACACCGGGTCCGCCGCCGCGCCGCCGCCCAGCGCCACCCCGACCGGTGCCGACGTCAAAACCGGTCCCGGCATCACCGCCGACACGATCACCCTCGGTGTCCTGACCGACCTGAGCGGGCCGTTCAAGGAACTCAGCACCGCGATGCAGGCCGGCCACAAGATCTGGATGGACGAGATCAACGCCAAGGGCGGGGTGTGCGGTCGCAAGATCGCGATCCAGACGATGGATCACGGCTACAAGGCCGACCAGGCGAAGATCGAGTTCCCGGACATCGAGCCCAAGGTCGCCGGGTTCCTCGAGTTGCTCGGCTCGCCGGTCATCGCTGCCCTGAAGGCCGACATCAACGACAAGCAGGTCACCACGATGGCCTACTCGTGGAGTTCGCAGCTGCTCGACCAGCCCTACGTCACGATCGTCGGGACCACCTACGACCTGGAGATGATCGACGGGCTGGACTACCTGTTGGACAACGGCAAGCTGAAGAAGGGCGACAAGATCGGGCACATCTACGTCGACGGCGAGTACGGCGGCAACGGTCTGCTCGGATCGAAGTACTTCGCGGCCCAGCACGGCATGACCGTCGTGGAGGGCAAGGTCACCGCGACCGACACCGACCTGAGGAGCATCGTGACCAACTTCAAGGGCGAGGGCATCAAGGCCCTGGCGTTGACCACGACCCCGACCCAGGCCGCCTCGGCCGCCTCGAACAATGCCGCACTCGGGCTGAACGTCCCGATGATCGGCAACAACCCGGTGTTCGCCACCGCCCTGCTGGACGGTCCGGCGGCTGCGGCGTTGGACGGCAAGCTGACGGTGGCTCAGAGCGCCGTGCCGTTCTCCTCCACGATTCCCAAGGCGCAGGAACTCGCGGCCACCTACGCCAAGCAGTACCCCGACGGCAAGCCCAACTACACGGTCGGGTTCGGATACGCGCTCGGGGAGATCTGGGCCCAGGTACTGGAGAAGGCCTGCGCCGCAAAGGATCTGACCCGGGCCGGCCTGCACGCCGCGCTGACCGGACTGACCAAGGTGAACACCGACAATCTCGTCGCCGACCTGGATTTCTCGAAGCCCGGCCGGCCGGCCTCGCGGCAGGTCTACATCGCGGTGGTGGACAAGACCACCCCGGGCGGGCTCAAGCAACTGCAGGATCTGAAGGAGTATTCGGACGCGGTCACCTACAAGGCCCCGTACCAATCCTGAGCGTTGGCCCCGCGCCGGGTACCGTCGAGCTTGTCGGTCCGAACGGTCCGAACAGTCCGAACGGCAGGAGGAGATCGCCATGCCCGTCGAACGGCTGCTGCCCACCCAGGACGCCCGCGACCTGCTGGCCCTGGCCGTCGAGATCGCCGACAAGGAGATGGGCACGCGGGTCGAGACCCACGAGCGCTCCGAGCTTTACCCGGAGGGCCTGTTCGGGGTTCTGGCCGAGGCCGGCCTGCTCGGCCTGGCGTACCCGGAGGAGTGGGGCGGCGGTGGCCAGCCCTACGAGGTCTACCTGCAGGTGCTCGAGGAGTTCGCCGCGCGTTGGGCGGCGGTCGCGGTCGCGGTCAGCGTGCACACCCTGGCCACGCATCCGATGGCGGCGTTCGGCAGCCAGATGCAGAAGCAACGTTGGCTGTCGAACATGACGGCAGGTCAGATCATCGGCGGCTACAGCCTTTCCGAGCCGCAGGCCGGATCCGACGCGGCCGCGCTGGTCTGCAAGGCGGTACCCACCGACGCCGGCTACCGCATCACCGGTACGAAGTCCTGGATCACCAACGGGGGCCGGGCGGACTTCTACGCGTTGTTCGCGCGCACCGGTGAGGGAACGAAGGGGATCTCGTGCTTCCTGGGTCCGGGCTGGGCCAACGGCCTGTCGTTCGGCCGTCCGGAGCAGAAGATGGGCCTGCACGCGATCCCGACCACGGCGGCTTTCTACGACGGCGTCGACATCGATACCGACCGGTTGATCGGTGCCGAGGGCCAGGGTCTGGAGATTGCGTTCTCGGCCCTGGACGCCGGACGCCTGGGCATCGCCGCGATCGCGACCGGGCTCGCCCAGGCGGCCCTGGACCACGCCGTCGAGTACGCCAACGAGCGCACCACCTTCGGCCGCAAGATCATCGACCACCAGGGCCTGGGATTTCTGCTGGCCGACATGGCCGCGGCCGTCGACTCGGCGCGGGCCACCTACCTGGACGCGGCACGGCGACGCGACGCGGAGTTGTCGTACAGCCGGAACGCCAGCGTTGCCAAGCTGGTTTGCACGGACGCGGCGATGAAGGTGACCACCGACGCGGTCCAGGTCCTCGGCGGCTACGGCTACACACGCGACTTCCCCGTCGAGCGCTACATGCGCGAGGCGAAGATCATGCAGATCTTCGAGGGCACCAACCAGATCCAGCGCCTGGTGATCAGTCGGCACCTGGCCAAGTCACCGCGAGCGACTGCGACGAGCGAGGAACGAGCGAGGAACACAAGCGAGCAATAAGCACCGCGAGCGACTGCGACGAGCGCAGCACCCAGCGCTCGGCCGCCCGGGACGTGGCGGCCGACCGCTGAGTGCTACGACGTCCTGCGGCCTTACTTACTGCGGCCGCGGGCTGGGCGGGAACTCGAGCGGGTCGTCGGGCCGGCCGTGGTCGCTCGGCGGTTCGGTGAACGCGCGTTCCCCGACGGTGACGCTGCCCGACATGTGCCCGTTCAACCAGCACGCGAAGTGATAGACGCCGGGCTTGGTGAACCTGAACCGGAACGACTGCCCGTTGTCGAGGGCGTGCTCGCCGGTGCCGAATCGTTGCGGACCGTCGGTGGAGTCCACGTTGTGCTGGACCTGGTCGGTGTTGATCCACACCACGGTCGTGCCGGGAAACACCCCGATGTCGGCCGGGACGAACCGGGCGTCGGAGATCAGGATGGTGCGCCCGTGGTCGCCGGGCGCGCCGGACGCACTCGGCGCGGCGGCCATGGTCAGGCCACTGCAGACAGCCAGCGAGGCGGCCACCGTGGCGCATCGCGCTGCGGGGCGGCGAACTCTGGCGATCGTCATCGGTCAACCCATTCACGCGGGAGGAATGCGACACGAGGGTATTGATCCCAAGCTCCGGATTCCGGTGGGCGCGCCGATGCGAGGCCCACAGATCGATCGCGACCGGTGCTACGGGGAGTCAGCCCGCAGGGCCGGCGCGCAGTTCTCGCGGCAGTGAGAAGACCAAGGTTTCCGTCGTCGCGGTGACCACCTCGACGTCGGCGAACCCCCGGGCGGCCAGATGTGTGAGCAGATCCGTGACCAGGATCTCGGGCGCCGAGGCGCCGCTGGTCACGCCCACGGTTGCCACGCCGTCCAGCCAGGCCTCGTCGACCTCGCCGGCTTGGTCGACCAGGTACGCAGCCCCCGCTCCGTACTCGCGCGCGACCTCGACCAGGCGAACCGAGTTCGACGAGTTCCGCGAGCCCACCACGATCACCAGGTCGGCGCGCGGCGCGATCGCCTTCACGGCTTCCTGCCGGTTCTGCGTGGCGTAACAGATGTCCTCACTCGGCGGGTCCAGGAGTGCCGGGAAGCGCTCGCGGAGCTTGGCGACCGTGGCGACGGTCTCGTCGACCGACAGCGTCGTCTGCGACAACCACGCCACCCGATTCGGGTCGCGCACCTGGACCCGCCCCACGTCGTCGGGCCCGTCGACCAGGTGGATGTGCTCCGGCGCCTCGCCGGTCGTGCCGATGACCTCTTCGTGGCCCTCGTGGCCGATCAGCAGGATGTCGTAGTCGTCGGCGGCGAACCGGCGTGCCTCCTTGTGGACCTTGGTGACCAACGGGCAGGTGGCGTCGATCGTCCGCAGCGACCGACCGGCGGCCTCCTCGTGCACGACCGGCGCCACACCGTGCGCGGAGAAGACGACGACCGACCCTTCCGGCACCTCCTCGGTCTCCTCGACGAAGATCGCGCCGCGCTCCCGCAGCGTGGCCACCACGTGCTGGTTGTGCACGATCTCCTTGCGTACGTAGACCGGGGCGCCGTGAATCGCCAACGCCAGCTCGACGGTCTGCACCGCGCGGTCGACCCCGGCGCAGTATCCACGTGGGGAGGCCAGGAGCACCCGACGCCGAAGGTTCGGATCGGTTCCCTCGCTCACGGCCTGCGTGCTCACGGCCTCCATCGTAGGCGTGACGGTCGGGCGGCAAGCTTCCCGGCGCGTGTCTCACCCCACGTCGGCCACCTCCCCCCACGTCAGCAGTTCCGCCGCGCCCAACGGCCTGGGGGCCTGCTCGACCGCCCGGGGCGTCGGAAGCTGCTCGCCGACGACGCCGAGGCCGTGCAACCGGCGGGCCGTCACCAGCACCCGGGACTCCAGGGAGCCGACGGCGGCGTTGAAGTCGCCGACCGACCGGCTCAGCGAGCGACCGAGTCGGTCGAAGTGTTCCCCCATCGTCGACAGCCGTGCATAGAGTTCCCGGCCCAGGTCGAACACCTCGCGGGCGTGTGCTGTCAGCGCCTCCTGCTGCCAACCCAGGGCGACCGTCCGCAGCAGGGCGATCAGGGTGGTCGGCGTAGCGATCATCACCCGGCGCGCGATGGCGTGTTCCAGGAGCTGGGGATCGTGTTCCAACGCCGGGCCGAGGAATGCCTCGCCAGGCAGGAAAAGCACCACGAACTCGGGACTGTTGGCGATGGCCGCCCAGTACTCCTTGGCCGCCAATGAGTCGACGTGGGCGCGGAGCTGCCGAGCGTGCATGCGCAACCGCTCGATCCGATCGGCCTCGCCGCAGCTGCTCACCGCCTCCAGATACGCGGCCAACGACACCTTGGCGTCCACCACCACGTTGCGCCCGCCGGCCAACCGCACCACCAGGTCCGGTCGCAGCCCTGCCCCGGGCCCGTCGAGCCGGACCTGTTCGTCGAAGTCGCAGCGCGCCTGCATCCCGGCCAGCTCCACCACCCGGCGCAGCTGCAGCTCACCCCACCGGCCCCGGGTCTGTGGCGAGCGCAGCGCGTTGGCCAGCGCCGCCGTCTCCGCGGTGAGCGCCGCCGACGCCTGCCGGACCATGCCCACCTGTTCGGTCAGCGCGCTGTACGCGCCGACCCGGGCGCTCTCCAGCTCGCGCAGCCGCGCCTCGACCCGGTCCAGACAGTCGCGCAGCGGGGCCACCACCCCGACGACGCCGGCGGCGGCGGCGGACCGGTCCTCCGTAGCCCTACGCTCGGCCGCCAGGCCGGCCTCCAACGTGGCGAGCCGCCCGGAGCCGAAGCCGCGGCCCAGGGCCAGGCCGACCAGCAGCGCCACCAGGATCAGGACTGCGCAGGAACTGTTCACGTCCGGGACGCTGCCGGCCGGGTACGACATTTTCCGTCGCGGCGCCCGCGGGCGGTCGTACCCGAGCGGCGCAGTCGGCTGGTGGACGACCTCCGGCCGGGGGTTGGATGCGGCCGGAGTACATCGACGGAAGGACGGCAGGGATGACGGCGCTGCGGCGCGCGCGCCCGGCCGCCGGCGCGGCTGTGCTGGCTCTGCTTGCCGCGGCGGCTCCCGCGCAGGCCGACCCGGACCCGGCCTTGCCCACGTCGATGGCCGCACTCGGCGATTCGATCAGCCGCGGCTTCGACGCCTGCGGGTTCTACGTCGACTGCACACCACGCTCATGGGCCACCGGCGACGACTCCGAGGTCGACAGCCAGCGCTCCCGACTGGTGGCTGCCGGCGCCCGGCTCTCGACGGTCGTCAATCTCGCGCACACCGGTGACACCGTCGCCGCACTTGACGACCAGGCCGCCGCCGCCGTCGCGCAGCACGTCGAGTACGTCACCGTCGACATCGGCGCCAACGACGCCTGCCGGCCGGACGTGTCGCAGATGACGCCGGTCGGAGAGTTCCGCAGTCAATTGCGGACGGCGTTGCGCCGGCTCCACTCCGGCCTGCCGCGGGCTCGGGTGTTCATCGCGAGCATCCCTGACCTGATGCGGCTCTGGAAAGTCGGTCACGACAACCACCTGGCCCGGTTCACCTGGTCGCGGCTGCACATCTGTCCGTCGATGCTAGCCGCACCCGAATCGGAAGCGCCCCAGGACGTCGCACGCCGTGAGCAAGTTCGCGCGCGGGTGCAGGCGTACAACTCGGAGTTGGCGACCGCCTGCGCCGACTACGGCGCGGACTGCCGCGACGACCACGGCGCGGTGTTCGGCGAACGGTTCACGATTCACGAGATCAGCAAGTGGGACTGGTTCCACCCCAACGTGTTCGGGCAGCACGCGCTTGCCGACGTCACCTGGCGGGCCGGTTTCTTCTCCTAACTACGATGGCCTTTCGTGACGCTGACCATCGGGATCGTCGGGCTGCCCAACGTAGGCAAGTCCACGCTTTTCAACGCGCTGACCCGCAACGACGTGCTTGCGGCGAACTACCCGTTCGCGACGATCGAGCCGAACGTCGGCGTGGTCGGCGTGCCCGACGACCGCCTGGGCAGGCTCGCGCAGCTCTACGACTCCGTGAAGGTCGTGCCCGCCACGGTGAGCTTCGTCGACATCGCGGGGATCGTGAAGGGCGCCTCGGAGGGCGCCGGGCTGGGCAACAAATTCCTCTCGCACATCCGCGAGTGCGACGCGATCTGCCAGGTGATCCGGGTGTTCGACGACCCGGACGTGGTGCATGTGGACGGTCAGGTCGCGCCCAAGGCCGACATCGAGACGATCAACACCGAGTTGATCCTGGCCGATCTGCAGACGATCGAGAAGGTGCTGCCGCGGCTGGAGAAGGAGACGCGGCTGTCGAAGGAACTCGCCAAGGAGAACATGGCCAAGCTGGAGGCGGTGCGCACCGCTCAGGAGGTACTGAACTCCGGGCGCACCTTCCACTCCGCGGGGCTCGACCCGATGCCGCTTCGGGACCTGCACCTGCTCACCGCGAAGCCGTTCCTCTACGTCTTCAACCTCGACGCGGCCGAGTTGTCCGACGCGGCCGTCGCCGCTGAACTTCGGGCGCTGGTCGCGCCGTCCGAGGCGATCCTGCTCGACGCGAAGATCGAGTCGGAACTCGTCGAGCTGGACGAGGCCGACGCGTTGGAGCTCTTGCAGTCGGCCGGCCAGGAGGAGTCCGGGCTGAAACAACTTGCCCGCGTCGGCTTCGCGACCCTCGGCCTGGCCACCTATCTCACCGCCGGCCCGAAGGAGGCACGCGCCTGGACGATCCCCATGGGCGCCACCGCACCGCAGGCCGCGGGCGTCATCCACTCGGATTTCCAGAGGGGCTTCATCAAGGCCGAGGTCGTGTCGTTCACCGACCTGATGGCCGCGGGATCGATGGTGGACGCCCGGGCGCGCGGCCAGGTCCGCATCGAGGGCAAGGACTACGTCATGCGCGACGGGGACGTGGTGGACTTCCGGTTCAACGTTTGATCGTCCGTGTACGCCGAAACGCCGGGGGCCGGGTGGATTCGGGCTAGGTCCGGTAGATGCTCGATCGGTGGCCGACCTGAACCACCCAGACGATCAACGCCGAATGCTCGATTGTGTAGGTGACCCGGAAGTTGCCCACGCGGAGCCGTCTGCGTTCGGGCGCAGAGGTGAGCGCGGTGGTGTCGAGGCCGAACGGGTCGGCCTCGAGTTCGGCGAGCTTGGCGAGGATCCGTAACGCGGGGGAGCGGTCGATCGCTCGCAACTCCTCGCGCGCCGCGGGATGTAAGACGGTCCGATACTCAGTCACTCCGCGCCAAGGTCTCGCGCATCACTTCCTCGATCGGGATTCCGGCTGCGGCGTCGGCCATGCGCTCATCGATGATCCGATTGATCTCCCGCTCTTCCCACGCTTGGTACCTGCGCAGTACATCGATCGGCACCACAGCAGCGACCTGCTTGCCTCGCCGAGTGATCACCGTCGGTAAGTCGTCGCGATCGGCCCGCTCCACCACCTCGGCAAGATGGGCTCGGACGTCTCGGATCGATTCGATCGGCAGCGGGTCCATCGGTGTAGTGTACCAAATGTTCAATGTGTACACCTGAGTCGCCACCAATGGCAGGTTTACCATCGGGAGCATCAGTACCGTCGGCCTGCGTCAGTTGCGCGACAAGCTCGGCGGCGTGGTTCGCGAGGTCGCGCACACCGGTCGCGAGGCCGTGATCACCGACAACGGTCGTGAGGTCGCGGTGATCATCGCCCTGGCCGACTACGAACGGTTGCATGAGCATGCCGACGTGGTGGACGCGCTGCGGCTGCGCGAGGTGCGGTCCGAGAGCTGGGAGACGATCCCGCTGGCCGAGACGCTCGACCGGCTCGGTGTCGGTCTCGAGGAGTTCCGGCAACGAGCCGGGTGAGGATCTGTTCCACCCGGACGTCTAAAAGCAGGAGTAGTAGGCGCACGGCTCGACAGGTACTTGTGGTTCCTCGGGGACCAGGGCGGCGGCTGACGGGCGGGTGCCCGACACACGTGTCGTACGGTCCTCCTGCCCGTCGGAACCAGGCGAAGGAGCACACGTGTCGTACGTCGTCGATTTCGAGAACGTCTCCACCGCCGGGCTGGAGTCGTCACCGGTTGCCGAGGCGCTCGCCGGTCTGCGGGCCAACGAAGCGCGCTACTTCAAGAACAAGTACGACCACACGTTCACGGTCGAGCCGGCGTCGAAGGCCAAGGATCTCGTGGCCCACGTGGACCGCGTGCTGAAGGAGGAGCGGGACATCGTCATCGGCTCCAAGCCGCTGGAGGTCACCTCTTTCGAGGTCGACGGCATCCGCTGGACCTACGTCTTCTACGAGTCGGGGTTGTCCATCAACGTGCTCTACACCCTCGAGGACAGCGGGAAGCGCGCCGTTGGTTTCAAGCTCTCCGACGGGATGGAGGTCCCGAGCGAGCTCGTCGACCGCTTCAAGTTCGCCCGCCAGAAGTCCAAGCTGGCAGGCACGATCCGCGGCTCGTACTTCGTCATCAAGGGCGAGTACTGACGCGCTTTCGGGCCTGACGGACGGTGCACCCAGTGGTCGGCGTGGTAGTCGGCGCCGTCGGCGTCCTGGTCGGTGCTTTGGTCGCGTCCGATTGCGGCAGCAGCGCGTTGACCAGTTTCTTGGCCAAGGGCGCCCAACGCGCGTAGGCGGTGGGGAAAGCACTGCGTTGCACGGCTTGGGCGTCGACGGTCAGCGGCCGGGCCTGCCAGTCGGGAACCCGTTCCAGCGCGTCGAGGAACCGCCGGGTCGCGTGCTTCGGGTTGACGACCTGTGCCACGGTTCCCCAGCCCTGGGACGGACGCTGCTGGAACAGCCCTTCGGAGTCCCGGTCCCCGTACAGGTGGTTGCGCAGGTGGGATTCCGTCATCGCGGTGGCGACCGCGATCACCGCGGCGCGCCGCGGGAGCTTCTGTGCGACCGCGACGCCGATGATCGTTCGCGCGTTGCTCACCTGAGTGTCCGTCAGATGCGTCTCCTTGGCCACCGACTTCACCTGCGCCTGTGCCACGACCGCGACCTTCGCCTTCGGCGCCGCGACGACGGATTGCGTCCCGGACTGCGACGTAACCGTAGCGATCGGCACGACACTCACCGCGAGCGCGACGGCGGCCGTCATCGGTTTGAGCATTCTCATCCTGGCCACTTCCCCCGGCATCCGACGCTGCGTCAGATTCCCTGGCGGGCCCGATCGCGTGATACCAGTGTTGCTGGAGTGACTAACGTTGCGCAGGGGAATGGGAATTTTGGTGACGTTGATCGGGGATGCCTCGGTCAACGGCGGCGGAACAGCCGCCGCCGGCCGGAATCCTCAGGCTCGTCGGGCGGGCCGGAGGCGAGCAATGCCCGAATCTCCTCCGCCAGCCAGCGCGCCATCGCCGTGGGGCTGCGGTCGGGCAGATCCTTCCACTCGGAGATCGCGAACTCGGTCGTCCAGGGTCGTCCTGCCGACTCGACCTCCAGAACGACGGCGAACTCCGAGTTCGCCGGTCCGGGCGCCCGGTGCATCTGCCGGACCACAACGCCCGCGCCTGCACCGGCCGGTGCGGTGAGCAGGGCGTGCAGTTCCGTGAACACCGCCTCGTTGAAACGGGATTCGGCGTGCATGGCGAAGGTCAGGTTCACCGGGCCTCCTGCGCGCTTGGTGTGGGTGGCGGTCGAAGCAACGGCGGTCGGCGCCGGTTCTACGTCTGACGGGCCGTCAGGGACGGTTGCGGGATCAGCTGGAACTGGGCCGGATCCACCGTTCGCACGGCCTTGCGGTACTGCGCCATGTAGCCGGGCCAGTTGGCGACGTTGCGGCCCCGGTCGAGATACCAGGAGTCGCAACCGCCGGTCCAGGCGGTGTTCGCGAACCGGGCCTGCAGGGCGGTGTCGGAGGCCGCTTCCACGTCGGGGCGGACCTCGAGCGCGACCGCGCCACGTGACCGGACCAGCTCCAGCGCCTGGCGGACGTATCGGACCTGTTGCTCCAGGTACCAGATGATCGAGCCGCCGGAGGTGTTGGTGTTGGGTCCGTAGAGCACGAACATCGACGGGAACCCGGGCACCGTCATGCCCAGATGGGCGTGCGCGCCGTCCTTCCAGGCCTCGTGCAGCGTCACCCCGTCGCGACCGGTGATCGCCAGCGGGAACATGAAGTCGTTGCTGGCGAAGCCGGTGGCCCAGATGACGGTATCCATCTGGTGCAGCCGACCGTCGGCCGTGCGCAAGCCTTGCGGCTCGGCGGCGACGATGCGGTCGGTCACCAGCGAGACGTTCGGGCGGGTCAATGTGCGCAGGAAATGGCTGGAGAACACGACCCGCTTGCAACCGAACGGGTAGTCCGGCGTCGCCTTGGCGATCAACTCCGGGGAGCCGCCGCGAAGTTGCCAGCGCATGAAGGCCTTTGAGCGCGCGGCCATCGCGGCGCCAAGGGTCTCGGGGTGCCGGATGGCCACCGTCAGGGCCTCGCAGTACTCGAACCAGAACCCGCGACGGAAGTCCTGCAACCCGGGGATCTTCTGGATGCCGTCGCGGACGAAGCCGGGGTAGGGGATGTTGCGGCGGGGGAGGAACCAGTTGGCCGACCGTTGAAAGACCGTCAGGTGCGCGGTACGTGGGGCGATCGGCGGGACGAACTGGACGGCGCTGGGACCGTTGCCGATCACGCCGACCCGCTTGCCGGTCAGGTCGTGGTCGTGCTCCCAGCGGGCGCAGTGGAAGACGTGACCGGCGAACGAATCCATCTCGGGGATGTTCACGGTCTTCGGCTGGTTCAGTTGTCCGGTCGCGACGATCAGCGCCTCGGCCTCCCAGCGCCTGCCGTCCTCGGCGACCAACTTCCAGCACGCGGCACCGGTGTCCCAGTCCGCGGACTCGACCCGGGTGTTGGGGACGACCAGGCGGTCGATCCCGCGGGTCCGGGCGACATCTTGCAGGTACTCGAGGATGTCCGGCCCGTGCGCGCACAGGTGCTTCCAGTCGTCGCGCTTGGCGTATGAGTACGAGTAGAACGGGCTCGGGACGTCGCACGCCGCGCCGGGATAGGTGTTGTGCAACCAGGTCCCGCCGACCGCCGGACCGGCCTCCAGGATCGTGATGTCGTCGAACCCGTGCTCGCGCAGTTCGATGGCGGCCCCGACGCCGCCGAACCCGGCGCCGATGATCACGACCCGCAAGCGCGGACTGGCTGTTGTCATGACGGCACGGTAAGCCCTGACTGCCGCTCGCGGAATATGGCCCGCGTTCGGAGGGTCAGGCCCTCTCGGGCCACCGACCACCGTCGCGCTCGCGGATCTCGGCCTCCAAGCGGTCGATGGGTTCAATGCCCTTGTCGCCGGTGAGGGTGTCGAAGCCGATCATGTCGATGCCGTTGTCGTCGTCACGGACGATGTAGTCGCAAAAGAACCAGATGTTCTTCGGGATCACGAAGCGGTCGTTTATCGCGGCCCAATCCTCGGCGGTGATCGAGCGCGTCAGCCGGCACTCGAACCCGTCGTCGCCCATATGGAAGCCGTAGTCGTCCGGCTCGTAGATGGGAAGATGGCCACGTTCTTCGATTAAGAATTTTGCAACAGGCAGCAGATGCTCGAACCAGGGAGCAGGTTGTTTGCCGGCTGGGATGATTTGTCTGCCATCGGGTGCGGATGTCATCGTTCTCCTCGTTCGGCATGTTCCGTTGCGAACTCGTTGGTTGTAACAATTGTGGTGTCGCGGGCGGTCTCTCGCAGCTTGTCTTTTGCCGCGTCCCAGCGGCCGAGCGTCCGTTCGTGGTCGGGGTCGAGAGCGTGTTCGGGCAGACTGGGGTCGACTTGCCGGTACTGGGGATCCTCGAAATTCGATCGCAGGGTGTCGGGGTCGAAGCTGTGATCCCCGACCTTGCTGATGCGCCCGTCGGCGGAAACGTGCCGGAAGTCGGGCAACGCCAACCGCGCGCTACCTCCGACGCCGAACTTCGGGTTCGCCAGCGCGGTAGCG
>DATAUG010000261.1:0-82673 GCA_036268355.1 Sporichthyaceae bacterium | reverse complement strand
CGTTCCATCTGTTCGACCTGCGTTCTGCCGGCTGACTCAGTTTCCGCCACGCCGGAATCCCGCGCGATCATGATATCCGACGCCCTGCGCACGGACGCGTTCGAATCCGCCGCGATGCGGGAGTACGAAGTGTGCATCGTCGGCGCGGGTGCAGCCGGAATCACCTTGGCCAATGAGCTGAGCTGCCGCGGTGGGCCCGTGCTCCTGATCGAGGCGGGAGCCTCGACCTTGGCCGACTCGGACCAGGCGTCCTACCTGAGCGAAAGCGTGGGCGATACGCCGCATCAGGGTGTGAACCTCGGTCGCGCGAGGGTTTTCGGTGGCACAACCAGACTTTGGGGCGGTCAGATCCTCCCGTTCACTCCCCTGGACTTCGATCGCCGCCCTTGGGTGGATGGATCCGGATGGCCGATCCCGATGAGTGAGTTGACGCCGTATTACCTACGTGCCGCGGAGGTGGAGGGCCTCGGCTCCGCCATTGTGGAGGACAGCGAAGTATGGCGCGCGTTAGGTATCGCCGAACCCGATCTGGGCGATGAACTCGAGACCTTCTTCACCCGCTGGTGCCCACAACCGGACTTCGCGAAGCTACACGCGGACCGCCTCATCGAACGGCCCAACCTCACCGTACTGCTGAACTGCACCGCGGTCGCGACGGAGTTGGACGGCACGGCGATGAGGAGACTGGTCTGCCGCCGGGCGGACGGGCTGGAAAAACATTTCACGGCTCGCGAATACGTGTTCTGCCTCGGTGGTATCGAGACCGTACGATTCTTTCTCCAACCGGCCGTGCAAGGATGTCCGCCCTGGCAAGGACACCCCATGCTCGGTGCTCATTTCCAGGACCACATCGACGCAGATGTCGGTCAGCTCACACCGGTGAATCATCGTTTGTTCCATGAAGCCTTCGACAATGTCTATCTGCGGAGACACAAATATCATCCGAAGTTGCGGATGAGCGAAAAAGGTCAGGAGTCGCGCGAAGTTCTGCTCGTCACGGGCACGATCCGGGTCGATGACCCGATGACCGCTTTCAAGTCGGCAGCCAAACACCTGTTGGCCACTCGCGGACGCGACAGAAGTTCAGCCGCACTGCTGCCCCGGCCGTCGGATGTGCCGAGCCTCGGCCGAGCCGTCTACCGGTACCTACGCCACAATCGGGCGCACATACCGCGTGACGCGCCGATGCGGTTACGGGTGCATTGCGAGCAGGAACCCTACGGTGCCGGCCGGGTCACCCTTTCGGAATCCTCGGATGCCTTCGGGCTGCGACGCACCCGAATTCACTGGCAGATCGCGGATTCGGAAATTCGTGCCATCGCCGAATTTGCATTGCTCGCGCGTGATCGACTACGCACTCGGGGCTTGGCGGACATGCTCCTCCACGAAGACCTCGGCACGCCTGAATTCCGTGCCCGGTGTTCGGACAGCAACCATCACATGTCGGGGATGCGGATGTCCTGCTCCCCCGCCTACGGCCTGGTCGATCCGCAGCTCGGTGTCCATGGAACGCGGAACGTCCACGTCTGCAGCGCAGCGGTCTTTCCGACGTCCAGCTCCTCGAATCCGACTCACACCATCCTGGCCCTCGCCCTGCGCCTGGCAGATCGACTGGCGGCACGTCGCAGGGGTGGTCCGTGGAGCGTCTGATCCGCCTCGGGCCCGACCTGGCCGCCACCACGCCGATCGGCTTCGGGGGTTCCTGCCTGATGACCCGTTCCGGCATGACCGCCTCACTCGGAATTCTCGAGGCGGCCTACGAGGCCGGCGTTCGCCACTTCGATGTCGCCCCCTGTTACGGCTTCGGCCAGGCAGAACGTTGCCTGGGACGATTCCTGGCCCGACACCCGGGCGAGCTCACGGTTGCGACGAAATACGGGATCCCCGGCGCGGCGACTCCCCGGCCGGTCCAAATGGCGATCGGCCTCGCTCGGCGGGCCAAGACGCTCCGACGTTCACCGGCAAGGTCAACACCAACAGGGGGTGCCGATCCCGTCGCGTGGCCTCCGCTCACCGCGCGGGACGCCAGGGCGTCCATCGAACGGAGTCTGCGCGTACTCGGGGTCGACCGAATCGATGTGTTGTTGCTCCATGAGGCAACTGCCGAGCGTCTCCAGGACGATGCGCTGTCGGAATGCCTGCTCGATGCGGTTCGACGCGGCGAGGTCGGCACATTGGGCATCGGCACCGAAGCCGCACGCGTACCCGCACTCTGGTCGGCACACCGTCACCTCTGCACGGTGGTACAGACCGAATGGAGCGTGTGGAACCCCACACCGCGCTATCCAGACATACTGAACATCCGGCACCGGTCGCTCGGTGAGTCCTTCCGAGCCGTGCGGCAAGCCGTGACCGGGTCTACCGAAAGGGCCGACCGCTACTCGGAAGAACTCGGACTCGATGTGCGCGGGCCGCACCTGGCCGAGCTGATGCTGCGAGCCGCAGTCCTCAACAATCCTGGCGGGATGGTGCTGTTCTCGTCCAAGAACCACTCGCACATTGCCGCGAATGTCGCTGCCGCAATGGACAGCTCATTGGACGACGCTGCGGGGCGGCTGCACCGATTGATCGCCGGAGTCCGGGCTCGCTCATCGGGGCAGGACTACGTCCTCGATCCGATGCATGAGGCCTGCAACTCGCACGGACCAGTCACCGACAGTCCGTAGGCGATCGTAGGCCTCGTCCACCTGCGGCTGATACGACTCGATCGTTGCCAAGATCTCGGCGATCTGGTCCCAGGGACGGGACAGGTCTGCCTCCACCACCGGGTTGTAACCCATCAGCTCCACGAGCTCGACCGGCGCAGTGCCGACCATCAGGCAGCGCGACGCCATGCTCTCCAAATACCGATGGGTCATCGTGGCGACCCGGCCGGATCTCTCCGGATGAGTGATGGACGACGGAAAACAGACCGAGATCTTGGCCCGGGACAGGCCGGCGACCATGTCTGACTGCGACGGGAATATCAACTGGTCAGGGCCCTGCTGATAAAGGTGGACCAGTCCCCTCCGTGACGTCTCGGCAACGACTGCATCGTGCCAGACCGAGTACCTACGCCCCAGTTCGAGGATGTCCACTCCCCGCTCGCCCAGCGACCCGCCGCGCTGGTAGTGGGACAGGGTGGTGGCCTCGGGAAGACACTCCACGGTCGTTCCCAACCGCGATCGCAGGTAGTCGGCGCTCATCGCCGAGGTGACCACCACCAACGGAAGGCGCAATGGCAGCAACCTACGGACCCAATGCGCCCAGTTGGGCTCCCAGACATCCCAGGCGAAGGGTATCGGTGTCCCGGACATCGCCGCACCGTAGAGCAGGTCGAACCGCGCACCCATCATCGGGACGACGGTGTATCGGTTTCGGGGGATCGGCGGCCGGATCCCTGTCTTGGCCAGTACGCGTCCGATTGTCTCTCGGACTCGAACCGGGGCGATACCCAAATCACCAAGAGCATGGATCAAACCATCCACCGGGTAGATGGAGGGATGTGCCGTCGGGGACGGCGCCAGTACCCTGACACGATCCGCGGGTATGCCGCGAAAGTTGGTCGGCATGGCGCTCTCGTCCATCCGTGTATTCCGTGGTGATCAGCGTCGTGCCAAGTCGGCATTCACTCATGAACGGCGGTTCAGTGTCGTCGCGCGCCGCGACGATCATCCCCCAGGGGCTGGGCGTTTCGGCAGCAGGGGCGGCCGTACGAGGTGCGGTCGTCGGCCCCGCGCGGGGCCGTGCATGCCGCCGCAAGCGACTCACCCGTACGCATCAACGGCGCGGAACCCGGACGCCGTCGGAATCTACCCTCGGGGAAGCAGCGGTTGGGCAGGCCCTTGCCGGGTCGAGATCGTTCGAAGCTGTCCTGGTCGCCCACCAAGCCTGGCTGCTACACGTACCCGGGAGGTTTCAGATCGGTCAGCATCAGCCTCGCCCGACCGCGACAACTTAGGAACGAGCGTGCACTGGAGCAGCCGAAGCGGTAGGCCCACCGGACAGGATCGGCCGCGTCGCTTCGCGTCCGACGAATTCATCCTGGCATCGGGTCGATCGCTTCTGGCGCAGTTGATCACCGTCCCCGTTACCGCTGTCGCGGGGTTGGTCTCCATTCGACTGCTGGTCAGCGGCATCGGTCCGGCCGGCTACGGGTCGGTCGTCCTCATCACCAGCCTTCCCGCGCTCCTTCCCTTTGCCGATCTGGGCCTCGGCGCCTGGCTGGTCGACAACACCACGCGCAGCAAATCGGACGTCCTGGCGGCATTCGGGCGGAGTTTCCGACTGCTGCTGCGCAACTCGGTCCTGTTCTGTGTCGCCGCAGCGGCAATCGGCGCCGCCGGGATCTGGCACCTGATGCTCGGCTTCCCGGCGAATGGCCAACTCGAACGTGGCGCCACCATCGGGATGAGCCTGTTCGCCCTCTCGGTGCCGCTGAGTCTTGGTTATTCATTGGCGCTGGGAGCCGGCCGCAATCACTCCGCCGTATATCTACGGGCCATCGCCCCGGTCGCCAATGTCGTCGTCCTGTCGCTGGCCGTGGCAGCCGGATGTGATCCGTGCTGGTACGTCGTCATCCTGATGTTGACCCCGCTGCCAGGTGCGGTCCTCGCCTGTCGCCTCGCCGCCCGGGCGTTGGATCTGGGCACCCGAGACCTGATCCGGGCTTGTCGGGTCCCGTCCGGTCAGCCCGTCGCGCGATCCTTCGCCGGCGGAATGCTGGTCATCATGCTCGCCTTGCCGGTGACCTACCAGACCGATCGGATCGTGATCAGCCATGTGCTGGGTTCCGATGCCGTGGCGCGATACAGCGCCATGGCCGCGCTCTACGGCACCGCCCTGGGCCTGGTGAACGCTGCCGGCTTGACCCTGTGGCCCCAGTTCGCCCGACGGCGACGCGAGGGCCGCAGCGCATTCCTGGATCTGCGCCGGATGACGTTCATCTTCGCTGCTTTCACGGCGCCGATGGCAGCAGCACTCGTCTTCCTCGCCCCATGGGTGACCACGGTGATGACACACGGGCAAGCGCCGGCCGGCCGCGGACTCGCCGCCGCCTTCGGTTTGCTGCTGCTCGTGATCGGGACGCACCTGCCCTGCGGCATGTTTCTCACCGACGCCCGTGGCCTGGGCCTGCAAGCTTGGGGTTGCACATTGATGGCGTTGACCAGCGTCGTCCTGTCGATCGCGCTGTGCGGTGCGATGGGGCCGGCGGGGCCCGTGCTCGCGTCATCGATCGCATTCCTGGCCTGCGTCTGGCCGGTGACCGCAATCGGCATCCGGGGGGCTTGGGTGCGGGAGACCGACCAGCGCGCTGTCGGCCAGTCGGAATGCCAAGTCGGCGGGGTGGGTCTCCCGTCCGCACGTCGGGCAGATGCCAACAGTTTCACCGGATTCCGTGGAGGTGTCGGGCAATGACATTGGCGCTCACCATCCCCACGCTCGGGCAACGGCCGAGTTACCTCGCCCTGTGTGCGGCCAGCGTCCTCGACACCGATTTGGACATCGCCGTTTGCATGGTGGCGCCGCCCGACAAGGTCGGGGAGCTGAGCCGCGAGTTCCCCCGAATCCCGGTATTCGCCCAACGGGGCCATGGGATAGCGGCGGCGATCACCGAAGGTTGGGCCCACCTCGGGCCTACGGAATACTGTGCCTGGCTGGGGGATGACGACCTGCTCACCCGTGGTTCGTTACGTGCCGCCGTAACCGCCCTGGATGCAGCTCCTCGCGCGATGATGGTCTTCGGGCGAGCCGTTTGCGTGGACCACCTCGGCCGTCCGCTGTACAAGGTTCGGCCGGGCCGACATTCGCCTTTCGTCCTGCGCCTGGGCAGGAATCTGATCATGCAACCGGGTTGCGTCTATCGGACGTGCGCCGTCGAGTCCATCGGCGGGTTGGACACCAATCTGCGGCTCGCCTTCGACGTCGACCTGCATCGGCGACTGATCGACCTCGGGCCCGCGATCTATCTGCCCCGGACACTCGCCGTGTTCCGGGAGCATCCCACCTCCTTGACCGTGGCCAACGGCGAACGGTCGCAAGCCGAGGCCGATTTCGTGCTGTGCCGGCAAATGCGCACGGACTCACTGCTCGGCCGACGAGCCAGACTGACCGCGGCACGCAAGATCGCCGGCCTGTCCGCCCGGCTGACCTGGCGTCCCGCGTCATGACCGGGCATCGGGACATCGCGCCGGCCGACCGCAACCCGCGGAGCCAGTCATCTGCGCTCCCGCTCCTGCCCGGGCCGCACGCGCCCGGACGGATGTCGGTACTCGTCGCGATGCCAACCCTCGGGAAGCGACCGGTGCAACCCGCGCTCGAGGAGTTGGCCGCCCAGGCGCGGTCCGTCGACCACGAGATCAGTCTGGTACTTCTGCACAACTCCCCGCAGTACGGTGCCGAGCTTGAACTCGTCGCGAAAGGCTGCGGCGTGAAGTACGTTCAGGTGGCCGAACGGGGCTACTCGTCGGTCCGCAATGCCGCTCTGGATCTGGCTGTCCACCACGATGTTCTGGTCTTCATCGATGACGACGAGATCCCCGGCGCCGACTGGCTCCACACGCACTTGGACGCGCTCGTGCGGACCGGCACCGACATCACAACCGGCCCAGTCGTTGCGGAAATACCTCCCGGTGCTCCACGGTGGCTCGATGAGGGCCGGCTGCTGCGTCCGCGTGCCGACCGGCCATCCGGTCCCTGCCACGAATTCATCGCCACGAACAACACGGCGATCCGAATGAATTTCGTAAGGGCCCACGATCTTCGTTTCGATCCGAACTACGAGGCCTTCGGCGAGGACATGGATTTCTTCTGCCGGTGTCTCGAGGCGGGGGCATCGATCTTCTGGTTGGACGAAGCGCGCGTCGTCGAGTACCAGGACCCGGAACGCCTCACGCTTCGGTTCCTGATCCGGCGTCGCTTCGCCGACGCCCGGTTCTACACCAATTATTCACCGCGGTTTCCCGCACACATACGACGCAGCCGACTGAGCGGCAAGATAGCGCGAATGTCCTGGGGACTGGCGCAGATCGCCTACGGCCTGGTTCGAACCGACAGTCCTCGGGCCGCTCGAGGTCTTTCCGACATTGCCGCGGGCGTTGGCGGGTTTGTCGGTCTGACCGAAGTCAAGTTCGCCCGATGGCAGTCCGGGAGGTATCGTCCGGTCGAGCCCCCGCGCTGAGTTCTCGGCGCAAGCCCCCTCAGGAGGCGCTGGGCACCAGCTCCGCCACCAGATCGGCGATTGTCTGCGCGAGTGCATCCGGTGTGCGCGCGAGAATGGGATGGTCCGGGCGTGGCCCCCGCCAACTCGACCTTGATTCGGTCATCGCGTCACACAGACCCGCGGCCGTCGGCTCGGTCACGAACACTCCCGGCATCCCGGCGATCTCGTCGACCACGCCGGCGCAACGTGAGACAACGACGTTCAGCCCGGCGGCCAGAGCCTCGTTCGCCACCAGCCCCCAGACCTCCTCCAGGCTGGGCAACACCAAGGTGTGTGACCTGCCGTACAGGGAGATCAGTTCATGTTGATCCAGGTGGCCCAGGAAATCCACCGCCCCGCCGACGGCTTCCGCGACCCGGAGGAGCTCGTCGTGCAACGGTCCGAGCCCGACGACGGAGAGGACGTCCGCGGGGTTGCGAATTTTGGCGTACGCCTGGATAAGATTCGCGACGTTCTTGCGTTCGATCAATTGGCCGACGTAGAGATATCGATGTCCTGGTTGGGGCCCGGACGGCTCCGAGCTCCGGGCGAGCGCTGCCCCACGAGCGAAGGTCTCCACGTCCGCACCCAGGAAACCCTGAACGATGCTCGCGTGCGGCACACCGGCCGAGCGGACCGCGGCAGTCGATCCGGCGCCGCTGGTGAGGACCGCCGCAGCCTGCCCCAGGAACCAGCGCCGCACAGCGGCCACCGGACCCGATCGGAACCTCTGGTTCGGCTCGGCGCTGTCGTACGACACGACCACCGGCACGCGCAGCGCCCGAGCGAGAAGCAACGCCGACAGATGCGCCGGGCTGGACCAGCCGTCGATCAGCACAACCGCCGGACGCCCGCCGATCGAGCGCAACAGGCGCCGGGATGGGAGGTAGTACTGGTTCGCGTAGTCGTTTCGCTGCACAACGACCGAATTGCAGTGCACGACGCGAAACGGCACGTCGTCGAGAGCAACCTTCCAGTGCCGGTTCGGCGCCCCCTCGGCCAGCAGGGCCACCGTCAGGTCCAGCCGGTCCGACAGTGCGGACCACAGCGGTACCCGGTACGGCGCCGAAATGTTGGTTATCCAGAGCAACGACACTCTCGCCGGCTCGCCACGTACCGCCGACGCCCGGATCGCGGAGCGCTCTTGATCCGGTCCCTGGACATCGGTGCTCAATTCCGGCTCCTGGTCGAATTTCAACGGCTCGCAGATCCGCGCTTGGGCCGTACCGGCCGAGGCTATTGATCCGACATGACCGCCCTCAACGATCCACCGCCGAACGTGTGTCGCGCTCGCCCATCGAACGGCGGTACCGGCTCGGGAGTCGGGTTCATTCAGCGGTAGACGTCTTCGAGGATGGTTCCCACCGCCGTGATGCTCAGCCAATCCTGGATGGCGGCATGTGCGTCGGCAATCTGCCGAGCCCGGTACAGCTCGTCGGTCAACAGCCGCGCCACCGCCGCGGCAAGGGCTTCGACGGTGCCGTCGGTCACCGTGGCCGCGCCTCTACGCTGCAGTTCGGCGGCGATTCCACAGTCGCTCGTGAGGACCGCCGGAGTACCCACCGACAGCGCCTCCAAGATGGTCATCGGGAATATCTCACCGACGCTGGGCAATACATAGACCGAGGCACGTTGCAGTTCGGCGCATGCCTCGCCTTGGGCAACGGCACCTCGGTAGACGAGTCGATCGCCCAATCCTTGTGCGGCGATGTACGCCCGCAACGCCGGCAGGTCACCTTCGTCCGGCCCCAGGACCTCGAACATCGCCGGGCAGCCTGCCTTCACCAGAAGGCGAGCGGCCTGCGCGAAAACCAGAACCCGCTTCCGTGGGTGCAGGCGGCCCAGGAACATCACGACGGGCGGCGCGGCGCGCCGATCGGAGCGGGGTTGGCGCGGCGCCGGTACGCCGTTCGGGACCGTCCGGACACTGCCGTGACGTTCCATCAGTTTGGTCACACCGCGGCGTTCGTCCTCGGTGAGCACCAGGACGGCGTTCGCCCCGCCGAGCACCCGCCGGGTCGCCACGGCGTCCACCACGCGTACCGCCGGTCGGCTCCTCGGCATGACCATGCCGTGCGTCTGTACGGTCAGCTTCGCCGGTCCGCCAAGCACCAGGCCGGCTGCGACCAGACTGATCAGGTCTCGCCCGAGATGCACGTGCACCGCGTCGTAGCGTCGCCGATTACGTGCCAGGTACAGCCAGAGGCCCGGAGCCGCCAGGCCGACGAATCCGGGCCCGAACCGGTGGACTCCGAACAGCCGATGCCGGACCGGTGAACACGGCAAGGTGGCCCGGCCGTCCCAGCCGGCCAGCAGCTCGACCTCATGGCCGCGACGGGCCAGCTCCTCCGTCTGCGCCACGGCTACTGCCACCGGCCCACCGAACGCCCCGTCGGCCGAGACGTAGGTGACGACGTGGGCGATTCTCACGCGCGTTGGCCCGGAACGTTCGGGAATCGGCGGCCGACCGATGCGCACAACGGGCCCGCGACCACGGTGTTCGGTGCCACTTCGCCACTGACCACCGTCAGGGGCCGGGCCAGCGCGCTGCGACCGACCCGGGCACCGCCGAGTACCACGCAGCGCGACGTGATCCACGCCCCGTCCTCGATGGCGATGGGCCGGGTGATCAGTGCCATGTCCCGCCGGTGCGCATGGCTCCCCGTGGTCAGCAGCGTGTCCTGCGAGATGACCACGTCTCGACCCAGATGGATGTGGTCCTGATTGTGGAACCACACTCCCTCACCGATCCAGGTGTGATCGCCGATGTGCAATTTCCAAGGGAACTTGACCCGCGTGCGGGGCCGAAAGACAACCCCGGAACCGATCTCGGCACCAAATACGCGCAGGACCGTAACGCGCAGGCGGGAACTTATCTGCAACGGGTTGGTGACCAGGAGCAGTTCAACGAACGCCCAGAGATAGACGAGCCATGCGGATCTGCCCCACGCCGCTCGTTCTCCCGGCGCGGTTGACAGGTCTATCACCGGGATCTCGTGACAGACTTCACCGTTTCCCATGGTCCCCACCCGTGGCCGATTTAGCTCGAGCATAATTCCCCGAGCCGCGGGCGGATCGGCCGCTACGCCATGCGTGCGGCCGGGCGACCGGTGGCGCCGAGGGCGCTAGCGCAATCTGGCGTAGACATCGCCGAACTCGTTGCCGGGCAGTGTGCCCACGATCTCGGTCGCCGACATCCACCCGGTGGCAAAGACCATCGACTCGCCGGCTGAGAAGCTGAACTCGTAATCACCCAGGGCGTCGAGCAGGCCCAGGCATTCGACCAGTTGCGGAAGCTTGGACGGGTTGTACTCAACGGACAGCGCCCGCGGCGCTTGGTGCAGACCCCGGAGGACCTCCGGCTCGTAACCCTCGACGTCTATCTTCACGAAGTCCGGCATACCGAACACCGCGATCAGGGCGTCCAAGGTGGTGATCCCGACGTCGTAGCTCGCGGCGAACGGCGACGCGTTCAACGGGTTCCGCACCGTTTCCAACGACAGCGTGGAAAGAACGTGCTCCACCGACTCGTACAACGTCGCGGTGCCGGCGACCGCACCCACACCCATGGGTATCACGACCAGCCGTTCGGTCATCGGGAATCGGCACTTCAGCGAGCGCACGCATACCGCCTGCGGTTCCAGCGCCACCACACGGGCACCCAGCGCGAGAAATATCTCGGTACGGTTTCCCATGTTGGCGCCGATGTCGAAGCAGAGCGACCGGCGGTCCACGAACTCGCGGTAGAGCGTCCGGCGCCGCGCTCTCAACTCCCGCTGCGCAGGCAATGAGTTCTGCGCAATCTTCAACGGGCCGTACCAGGGAGTTCCGCGGAGTTTTTCACGCATCATCTTCGGGTCATCCTCTCAACTGTTCGGCCCGACAAGAACAACGCGCCGGTCACCCGGAAGGGTCATCGCCCACTCGGACATCAGCGACTCGGTACGCACGCACAGCCGAGAACCGGCCAGCAGGGTCATCGTGGTCAAGGCCTCCTCGGCCTTGGTCTGCCCGGGAATGTCGCTGAAGTGCGGCGGGCGACCGTCCACCGTGACGGCCCGCAGGGGCAGCGACCAGCAGTCGGACCCGAAGTGCTCACGGGCCAACGCCACGAAGCCCGGCTCATCGCTGGCGACGAACAACTTGTACAGCCCGTCCTGGCGCATCTGTTCCTCGACCCGCCGCAGCACCAGCTCGTAAGGCACTCGAGGCGCCTCCAGGTACTTGTCGCCGCCGCGGAAATGTACCGCGGCATAGTCGGAGAACGGGATGCCGCGTGCCTGGCAGATCATTTCGGGTCGGATGGACAGGTATTCCCAGACCCGCGGCGCCAATTCGGGGATCCGCCAGGTCCGAGCCAGCGGCAGGGCGCTCGCCGACAGCACCGCGGCTGCCCGGGGGCAGGGCCGGGTGCGGACGAAGTAGGAGTCCAACCAGTCGGCGACCGGCTCATCCGGCTGATACGTGGGAGCGGAGAACCGCACTCCGACCGGTGCGCGGAGCCGTTCGGCCATTTCCAGCGCCCGCCCCGACCAGCTGAGGATCCCCCCCATACCCATCGGCGCACGTATGTCGGCTATCAAGGCGTCGCCACCGCTCAGGTGCTTGCGAGCGGCACGCCGGGCAGGCAGGCCGGTGGCCGTTCGGACTGCCGAACAGTGCACCGCCTTCACGGCCCAGCAGTAGGCCGTTTCATGGCGCCGAACCTGCTCGGCGATCTTCTGATGAACCGTCATGTCAACAGGCTCCCGAACCGCCGATGACCGCGCGGGCGGTGCGGGCCAGGATCATCAGGTCGAACGCCAACGACCAGTTCTCGACGTAGCGAAGGTCGAGGATCTCGGTCTGCGCCCAGGAGAGCGTGGAGCGGCCGCTGACCTGCCACAGTCCGGTCATGCCGGGCTTCACGAGCAACCGACGAAGCATGTCCGGGGAGTACGCCGCGACCTCCTCCGGCAGCGGCGGTCGCGGACCCACCAGCGACATCTCGCCGCGCAGCACGTTGATCAACTGTGGCAGCTCGTCGATCGAGTATCGCCGAAGCACCTTGCCTATCGGCGTGGTCCGGGGATCGCCGGCAATCTTGAAGAGCGCGCCGTCGCTCTCGTTGAGTCCGAGCAGTTCGGCCTTGAGCTCCTCGGCATCGACGACCATGGTGCGGAACTTGAGGATCCGGAACGGCCGTCCGCCACGACCGATCCTGGTCTGACAGAAGAACGGCGCCGCGCCGTCGGTGGACCAGATGGCGACCGCGACGAGGATCAACAGCGGACCCGCCACGATCAGGCCGACCGCCGCCCCGATCCGATCGAAGGCCCCCTTCATGAGCCGGGACGGCCCGGACAATCGCGCCGGCGACACATGGAACAGCGGCGCATGCCCGACCGACCGGATCGTGACCCGGTGCCGGACCGTCTCGATGATCCCGGCGCACAGCAGGAGCTCCACTCCGATCGACTCCAGCCGCCAGGCCAGGCGTCGCAATTCGTCGCCCGCAATTCCGGCGCTGGGCAGCACCACGACCAGATCCGCCGCGGTGGCCCCGACCATCGAGTGCAGCTCGGTGATCTCGTCGATGGATTCCGGCAAGCAGCCGACCGGGATACCGCCCAGGTCGCGCGGCGACCCGGTCAGGCAGGCACCCACGGCCATGATCCCGTGGTCGGTCTCCGCGGCCAGCCGCCGACAATCCGCGGCGACCGCCTCGGACGAGCCGATCAGCACCGCACGCCGCAGGCGATGACCCCGGGCCCATGCCCGGCGCACTCCTCGTGACTGGACCCAACGCGCAGCCAGACTCAGGACGACCAGCAGCGGAACCATTCCGACAAGGTCGGCGCCCGCCTGCCGGTCGATGCTGACCGAGAGCAACGCGACCGAGCCCAGGAGTTGCACCCCGGCGCTGAGCACGCCGCGCCACTCCACGGTCCCGGAGCCGACCGAACTCAATCGATAACCCCGGTTCACCCCGATCAGGCCGACCCAGGCAACGACCAGCGGAAGCCCGAAGACCGCCCAACCGCCCGTGGGCCCCTCCGGATCCACCGAACGAGTGACGCCCAGCGCCACGACGGCTGAGCCGATGTCGCACAGCAGCGCCAGGGCGCGGCCGCGGCGCCGCCAGTCCAGTCGCCGCGGCACGGCAGCGCCCAGGCCCGGACGTCCCACCGCCTCGGCCGGATCGTGGGCTTCTGCGGTGAAAGTGCCGGAAGGCGCGGGCACAATTCTGGGGCGCCGTGGTGCCGGCAGCGTGGAGTGCGCAGTGTCGGAAAGATCCGAATCCATCGCACGTTCCTGCGTCACTGTGCCCCCCTGACACCGTCACACCACGCGCTGTTGCCGCCGCATCCCGCACGTCCGGCCCGGATACCCAAACCGACAATGTATTCACCAGCAGCAGAATTCAAGCGCAACCGCGGGCTGAAGTTTGCCCAATACTGAAACTTGTCGCGGCTTCCGTCGAATGGCCCAATGCCTTGACCCGGTCACTGCCGGCGGTACAGCTGAAATGCCGCGCAGGACATGAATTCTGCACGATTGTTGCGCGGCAGAATTCACTCGCAACGGTGTTGGGCGAGGCTGATTTGCATCGGCCGTACCAGGGGCTGCTCGGGCACGATCGGGGTGTCCGGACCGGCCGGTTCGAGCAGGTTCAGGACGATTCGACGGGCCTGCATCCGGGGCAGTTCGACGTCGAGGCTGAACACCGGATGACCCCGTTCGATCCCCGAACCGATGAACTGCCGGTGGCCGTCCAGGGTGGCCGATACGAGCTGCGCGCCGTCCGTCGCCGCGTAGTAGACCAGCACCCGATTGTCGCCGGGCCGAACCGGATATTCCGGGTGGTCACTGCGGGCAGTTATCCACGGACTGGAGATGTCGGCCGGCACGGAATTACGAAGTTCTACGGTGACCGTCACCGCGCGGGTCGCGCCGCAGGTGGTGGCCTCCCAACGCAATGACCTGTCGAGGTAGTAGTCGAGCTTGTTGCCTCCGTCATTGATGACGGTCAGCGCCGCATAAGGAGCCGTTGTCTGGGGCACCGAACCGGAGACCGGCAGTCGTTCGATGTCGGCCTGCAAGGCCGGGTCGGCGCTCCACAGCATCAGGCGGCGCGCACCGGCGGCGCGGACGACGGCCTCCAGGAGACCTGCCTCCGCACCGTGCGCCGCGGTCAACTTCTGGGCCACCACACGTGCCACATCGATCAGATACTGCTTACGACCGGCGCTGTCCGCGCCGAATCTCAAGTAGCTGGAGTTCTGCGTCAGCTCCACCACGTTTGCTGCCGTGACCTGCTCCCCGTCCGGCAGGGCGGCCGGGCCGGTGACCGCGAGCAGGTAGCTCAGGGTCTCCGGATCCAGGGCCAGTGCACCATCCACGACCTGCCCGGTCTTCTGCCGCCACATTGCTGCCCAGATACGTGCCGCATCCGGGAAATGGGGGCTTATGTTGCTGTTCACGTAAATGTTCTCGGTGACCCCTTTTCCCCACAGCGTGTCGTACGCCTCACCCAGATTCACATCAGCGCTGACTCCGGCGAGTTCGGTGTCCGGGTAGAAATTCTTGAACTCCAGCCGACCGTCGGTCGCCTGGAGGATCGCGAACGCTCCCGGAAGACCGCCGGTTCCCCGCGCCTCGGCATCGTTCTGGAATGCGACGAAATAGGTACGGGGATGGCCCTCGCCGAACAGGGTCGGCAGGATCCGGCTGACAGTCACCGCCTGGGTCGCGACCCGCCTCAGTTTGCCGACCTCGATCTGCGCCGTCGCTGCGGCCCGGTCCAGCGGGTGCAGCCAGGTCTGCGGCGGCAACGACTCGGTGATGGCCGCCGCCCGGCGGACCGATGCCGCCACCGCTTCGACGGCCGGCTCGACCTGACGCAGGGTGGCCAGATCGATCCGACCGTCGGCCGAGCGCAGCCGACCCGGTCCGATCCGGGTCGCGGCGGCGATCGCCTGCGGGATCGCGCGTCCGGCCAACTCCTCGCTCGCCTGCGCCAGCCCACGAGCCACCACCAACGGGCGTCCCAGGATCGGCACGTGCGCCCCCAGGGCCCAGGCGGGCCCGGCCGTCAACGCCTGTGCCCGCCAGGTGTGCCGGTGGAGGCCGGCGGCGGTGGCACGAGCCGAGGTCAGTTGACCGGCGGACAGCTGCGTACGCAACTGCTCCGATTCCGCGCGCGCCACCTCCAATTCGTGGCGCCCGAGAAATGCCGTGACACCGATCCAGGCTGTGCCTGCGGTCAGCAACGCGGCAGCCGACAGCAGCGGTGTCCGTACCCGCCGCCCGCGCCCCCCGCCCGGAATTCGGCAGGGGGTGCGCTGTTGATGTGGGATGCGGCCGCGTGTCCCGACCGACGGTGACCGCCGGCCGAGGTGAGATGCAACGCCCATCACGGTCCCCGACCCAGCGTCAGATCGCCACGGTGGCACGGCCGCAGAGGACAGCTTCCATCCGCAGCATCGCCTGCTCGTGGCCAAGGTTCCGATCGGCGTATGCCCGCGCCTGGCGTCCGTACGCCGCGCTACGGTCCGCGATCGCGGCGAGTTCACGCACCAGTCGCACCAACTGGGCCGGCTCGCCGGGCGGGACCGGGGCGGGTGCCCCGGCCCGGGCGAGTTCGGTGGCCGCCGCTCCGTCCGACCGGACCGCCGCCGCCACCGGGCGGCCGCTGGCGAAGTAGCTGGTCAGCTTGCTGGGCAAGCTCATCTCGTGCACGCTGCCACGTTCGTTGAGCAGCAGAATGTCGGCGGCGTCCAGCACCGCGGGGTAGTCGGCGGCTTGGCAGAGCGGCAGGAACTGCAGGTTCGGCATTCCGGCGGCCGCGCGCCACAATTGCGAGCGTTGGGAACCTTCGCCCATCAGCACCCAGCGGAGGTTCGGGTCGGCTTGCGTCAGTCGCGCGGCCGCAATGACGTTCTCCAGTCCCTGTTTGAGTCCCATGTTTCCGGCGTGCAGGGCGATCGTGACGTCCGGTCCCCACCCGAGCCGGGCCCGCATAGCCGCGCGGTCACCGGGCGGCCGCCCGACGCGTGACCAGTTCGGCACCACGTGCACCTTCGAGGAGATCACCCCGTAGTGGTCCAGACGGGCTCGGAACGCGTCGCTGACCACCACGACGGCGCAGGCGCGTCGAAGCACCGCGCCCTCCATTCGGCTGACCGTTCCCGCGACACCGCGACCGCCTCCGATACCGCTCTGATCGGCCGCCGCGCCCACCAGATCCTGGACGATCACCACGAGGCGGGCCTTGGTGCGCGCCGCCAGGGCTGCGGCGGCCACCGCACCACCGAGGGCCGGGGACACTCCGATCACCAGGTTGGGACGAGTGGTTGTCGGCGCCGCCAATGCGTTGGCCACGAACGACAGTTCGTAGAGACCACGGCGCGCGACGTCCTGGGTGCTCGGGACGTAGTGCTTGACCCGGGTGATCGCCACACCGCCACGTCGCTCGTGGAAACGCATCCCGCGGCGGTAGGCCGGCGGCACGGTCCACTCGGGATAGGACGGCAAGCCGGTGAGTACCTCGACCGACTGCGCCCGCGCAGCCAGGTACTCGGCCAACTCGGTGGTGTAGGGCCCGATGCCGGTCGGTTCAGGCCAGTAGTTGATGCCCGCGATGACGATCCGGCCGGCGTTCAGCCGCGGCACGGGTGCGACAGTTCGACGTCGGTCCGGCTGTGCCGGAATCACCGCCGCGTCCGTCGATCGTGGCTTCACGCGCTGTTGTCCAGGAACCAGCGGTAGGTCTCGCGCAGACCGTCGTCCAGGGCGATCTCCGCCTTCCAACCCAGTCGGGCGATCCGATCGATGTTCAGCAGTTTCCGGGGCGTGCCATCGGGCTTGCCCGGGTCCCAGCAGATCTCGCCCTGCCAACCGACCACGTCCGCCACCTCGCGAGCCAATTCGGCAATGGTGAGATCCGTACCCACGCCGACGTTGATCGGCATCGGGTCGTCGTACTCCTCCAGCAGGGTCAGGCAGGCGCGGGCCAGGTCGTCGGAATGCAGGAATTCCCGACGGGGCGTGCCCGTGCCCCACATGGTGACGCGCTCGGCGCCGGCAACCCGAGCGTCGTGGAACTTGCGGATCATCGCCGGTAGAACGTGGCTCCCCAAGGGGTCGAAATTGTCACCGGGGCCATAAAGATTCGTCGGCATGGCGCTGATGTACGGCATCCCGTACTGCGCCCGGATGGCCTGGACATGTTGGATACCGGCGATCTTCGCGACGGCGTAGGCCGAATTGGTGGGTTCCAACGGCCCGCTCAGCAACGCTTCCTCGTCGATCGGTTGCGGGGCCAGCTTCGGATAAATGCAGCTCGAGCCGAGGAACAACAGTTTCCGGACGCCGAACTCGCGAGCCGAGTCGAGGACGTTGACCTGAATCCGAAGGTTGTCGGAGAGGAACTCGGCCGGCCTGGTGCTGTTCGCCAGGATCCCACCGACCCGGGCAGCTGCCAGGATCACATAGTCCGGCCGGTTGCGTGCGTAGTAGGACTTCACGGCTGCCGGGTCCCGCAGATCCAGCGTCGAGCTGGACTCCCCCAACAGATTCGTGAACCCAGCCGTGGAAAGGTGCCGCCACACCGCCGAACCCACCAGACCTCGATGGCCCGCGACGTGGACGACACTTTCCCGCGAGATCGTCGTCATGCCCCAGGTCTCCCCGTCGGAAATTGTCGAAAGCATCGGCCGCACTCCCGCGACCGAATGTGCGTGGGCCGGTCAGGTCGGGAGCACCGTCGCGGACCCCGGGAACCAGCTGGTCACGGCAGAACCCGGATGGGCGGCGGCGGAGCTCCGAGACCGCTGCCGGTCCGCGGCGTCGGCACGGCATGCACCGGGACGGTCGGCACGGCGGTCGGCGGCGCAGCGGGCACGGTCGAAGGCAGGACGGACGCGGTGGCCGGGGTCGCCTGGGTTCGTACGGCGGATCGGCCGGATCCGGTATATCCGTAGGTGTAGCCGTATTGGTAACGACCCGACCTGCGCTTGGTACGCGGCGTCGTCGACATGACGACCCCGAGCACGGGCACCCCGACGCGCCGGATTGTGTCAGTTGCGAACTTGACCTGTTCGGCGCGCACCCAGCCGTGCCGGGCTACGAACAGCACCCCGTTGCTGTGGGCTGCCAGCACCACCGCGTCGGCGACGGGAACCGTGGGGGCGGCGTCGAGAATAACCGCGTCGTAGCGGGTGCTGAGCGCGCTCAGCACCGCTGCCATCTGGGAGGAGGCCAGCAACTCGGACGGGTTGGGCGGCAACGCCCCGGCGCCGAGGAAGTCCAGCAGCCCGCCCCGCCAGGGCTGCACGGCCACCTCGAGCGGGATCTGCCCGGTCAGTACCGTGGTCAGCCCAACTGCGTTTTCCATGCCCAGGTAGGAAGCTGCCTTCGGCCGGCGCAGATCGGCCTCGACCACGATCACCTTGTTGCCCGACTGGGCCAATGCGATGGCCAGGTTGCAGGCAATGGTGGTCTTGCCCTCGTCCGGAAGCGCCGAGGTCACGACCATCACCTTGTGGGTGTGGTCCAGGTCGACGTATTCCAGGTTCGTGCGCAACTGCCGGAACGCCTCGGCCGAAGGCGAACGCGGCTGTTCGTGCACGATCAGCGGCCGGGTTCTGATGCTGGCGTCGAACTGCGTGGTGCCCAGAATGGGAGCGCCGGCCAGCTCCGCCAGAGCCTCCGGAGACTTCACCGTGCGGTCGAGGCTGTGGCGTACCAGGGCAAGGCAGATGCCTGCCATCAGCCCGAGGATCAGGCCCAGCCCGAGGTCGACGCCCTTGTGCGGCGAGATGGGGATGGTCGGCAGGGCAGCCGGCTGGATCTCGCGGGCGACGACGACGGGCTGACCGGTGTCGGGGCGCTCCACCTCCGCCACCAGATCTGCCAAGTCCTTCGCCGCCAGGTTCGCGATCTGCTGCGCACGGCGCGGCGACGGATCGACCGCGGAGAGGGTCAGCAGAACGGTGTCCGCCTTGGAGGAGGCGGTCACGACTCCGGCCGCGATCGGGAATCCCACCTGCTGGGAGACCTGTTCCCGGATCCGGCGGTCCGAGGCCAGGTCGACATAGGACTTGATCTTCTGCTCGGACAACAACGAACCCTGCAGGGCTTCGTTCAGGTTGTTGCCCAGATACCGGGAGGAGATGTAGAAGCGCACCGAGGCAAGGTACTGGGGAGCACTGGCAAATGCCGCCGTCGCTCCCAGACCCACGGCCAAGCCGACGGTCAATGACACGATCAACCATCGCTCGCGGATGATTGTCAGGTACTCCCGCAGATTCATCCACAACCCCTGCGCTAGTGGACGCCATTTCGTGTCCGGACATCCGGCGCCGAGGCACGCCTCTCCCGGCTACGGGAACGGCGGCCGGCCGGCCACCGCTCGATCATTGGGGGTGGGTGAGCATTGCGGCCACTGACGCGTCCGAACGGTTGACGGCGTTGGGTCGGCGCCGGGTCGGCGGCGGCGTGGCGCGATCCCGTACGGCCCAATGATCTCCGGACGCGAGACGGAACGTCCGTAATCTCTGGCTTGTGGCGTATACCCAGCCGTTGACGCTGCCCGGGCAGGCGCTGCGCGAGGACCACCACACCCCACGGATCGTCACCTTTCTGCTGTTGCTCGCGATCGCCGTGTACTTCTGTTGCGAATATCCGCTCGGTGAACGTTCCGGTGCCACCCAGGTCGGCCAGTACACGATCATCCTGATGAGTGCCGTGGGCGCGACGTCCTGCGTCGGACGGGACCGGCCGCGCCTGGGATCCCTGGTGTTCTGGCTGTTCACGTTTGCCGTCATCGGCATTGTCCAGACGGTGCAACTGTCGGCGGCCGAGAATCCGTTCGGGGTGAACGTCCCCGACTCCTACGTCGAACGCCAACAGATCATCGTGTTGGCCGGCTGCCTGGCCTACCTGGTCGGGTCTGTCGCCACCTCCCGGCCCACCGGCGAGACGGCCACGGTGACTGCGCGCCGGAATCTGAGCGTCCGCCGCACGCTGTTGTGGTCGATGGTCACGCTGGTGGGCTCGGTCTACTCCGTGTCGGCGTACGGCGGCGTCTCGGCGCTGTTCGCCAGCCGCGCAGAGGTTGCCGGTCATCTGGCTTCGGTCGGGGACACCACCGCATCGCGGGCCCTGTTGGTCGGCTTCGCCAGTGGCGCGCCGTTCATGTGCCTGTTCGGGTTGCTCCGGCTGCGCTCCTCCGGAGCCCTTCGGCTTTCGTCACGGCCTCTCGCGCTCGCCGTATTCAGCGGTCTGCTGGTGGTGAACGTGCTGATCAACAACCCGATCTCCCAGCCACGGTATTGGGTGGCCACGATCCTGATCACCTTCGTGGCGTCCGGTCGATGGATATCGCGCCCGGCCTTCCAGGTCGGCCTCGTCGCCGGTTTCCTGCTGACTGCCCTGGTGTTTTTCCCCTTCCTGGACGCATTCCGCTACCAGGACGGTGGCGGTTGGAGCGGCGGGTTCGAGAGCGCCTACCTGGCGAAAACCGACTACGGAAGCGCACAGGACATCACCAACACGGTGTTCTACGTAGACCACCACGGGCACACCGACGGGCGCCAGTTGCTGGGAGCGGCGCTGTTCCCGGTTCCTCGGGCCGTGTGGCCGAGCAAGCCCACGGATACCGCCGTCCTGCTCGCCAACGAGATCAACTTCGGGAACCAGAACATCGACTCCCCGTTGTGGGCCGAGGGCTACATCGACTTCGGGATTCCCGGAACCATCGCGCTGCTCGGGCTCTTCGGCGCGGTGATCGGCCGAGCCGAGACGACGTTCGCCGCGCTCGAGCGGCGGTGTTCGATGAGTTCTATTCTCGTCCCCACCCTGATCGGCTACGAATTGATTCTGCTTCGCGGCTCCCTCCTCCAAGCCACCGCTCGACTGGCCGTGATCGTGGCCATGGCTTATTTGTTGAGCCGACGAGCCGGGGCGGACACCTCGCAGGTCTGACAGACGCCCGCCAGGCCGGTCTCGGAAGGTTCCACTCCGCGGGGAAGGGCCGGCGACCGGTGCGAATTCATCTCCGCCGGAGGAAGACGTACAGTACCGAGCGATACGGCGCCGGAATCAGGTTCGAGACCGACCGCGCGATTCGCCGCGCCGTTGCCGAGTTCCCGAAGTACGCCGGTTCGCTGTCCGCCGTATAGGTGCAGTGCATGAATTCACGTTCCGGGAAGTGCCGGTGCAGATCCCGCGTCGAATTCAGCCGGTAGACGGTCGGGAACGTGTCTTGCTGCTGCTTGTCCGGTTGTACCCGCGCGAGCACCCGGTCATGCAGTCGATTGGGCACGATGCGTGTCGGTATGCCGATGTATCCGAACCGGTTGGGGGTTCGGGCGCACAGCCAGCCGCCCGGGCGCAGGACCCGCGCGATCTCGCGGCCGACGTGGCCCGGCTCCGTGACGTGCTCGAACGTGAAATCGGAGACAATCATGTCGACCGAGGAATCGGCCAACGGGAATGATCCGCCCGCAGTGACCACGTGGGCCTCGTCGACGGCTGGATTTGTCAGGACAGCGGAATCCACGTCCAGGCCGATGACCCGCGCCACCTTGCCCTGCAGGCGGCGCAACTCGCGGCGGTAGACCACCGGATCCTCGAGGAAGCAGCCACGTCCGGCGCCGAGGTCTGCAACCACTGCGTCCGGGGACAGAAGTGCATTCACGCGCGAGTAGAACGCGACCGTGCCGTCCACATGGGTGAATCCACCGGCGAGGGACTCCGGATACAGGCTCTCGCTTGCGGCGCATTCAGTCCTCATGCGCGGATGGTAGCCGGCCGATCCGAGTCATTGAATCCATTTAGGCCGTTGGGCGTAATTTGTCATGCCGACATTTCGGGCCCGCCACTGTTCGATGGCCGATGTCCGAGATTCTCCGCTGACGCCGGATGACATTCGCCACGCGGACTCGATGATTGCGTCAAGCGCCCTCGTGACGGATTCACAACGTGCTGCCATGGAGGTTGTTCATTGGAGGGGGGCTCCGGTGGGGTATCGGCTTGGCATTGATCTCGGGGCCACCACCGCTGTGGCGGTGGTGGCGGACGACACGGGCGCCGTGCGGGCAGTTCCGTTGGGGCGGGAAGCAGTTGTCCCGGCCGCGGTTCTGGTCGACGCGAACGGCTCCGTGCGCTGCGGCGACGACGCGATCGCCGGCGGGACAGGCGCGCCGGACCGACTGGTCCGCCGCTTCATCCAGCGCATCGGCGACGAGGTGCCGATCACTGCGGGCCCGGCCGGCGGCAACCACCTGCGGATGAACGCCGAGGACCTCACCGCCGCCATGGTCGCCTGGGTGGTGGCGCGAGCGACGGCGGCCGAGCGCTCGGTGCCCGAGGCGGTGGCACTGGTGCACCCAGCGGGCTGGGCGGCCCACAAGTCGGAGCTCATGCAGCGCGCCCTGGCAGCCCGGGGGCTCGGCGCGGTGCGACTGATCAACGCCGCGGCCGCAGTTGGCCACGTCTGGATCCAGGGCGTCGGGGCGGCCTCCGGCGACGCCTTCGCGGTCTTCGACCTCGGTGGCGAGTCGGTCGGTACCACCGTGCTTCGGGTGGATACCGACGGCCGGGCGTGGCCGTTGGGCGTCCCCACGGTCCGGCAGGACCTGGGCGGGGTCGACTTCGACGACGCCGTGCTGCGCCACGTCCTGGAGGCCCTCGACCCGACCCTCCGGCAGGCGCTGTCGGACGACGCCTCAAGCACCGGCGCGCCCGCGCTGGATGCGCTGCGGCAGGCGTGCCGCAAGGCCAAGGAGACACTGTCGGCGGCCACCGACGCGACCGTCGAAGTACATGTCGCCGGGCGCCGCGTCCCGACCCGGATCACCCGCGTCGAGTTCGAGACCGAGGTTGCCGAGATCGTCCGGCACGGTGTGGACCTGCTGATCGAGGCCACCGCCGCGGCCGGACTGCGCCCTGGCGACCTGTCCGGGATCATGTTGTGCGGCGGCACCAGCGCCGTGCCGTTGATCATCCAGCAACTGTCGTCCCGCCTGGGCCCGGCGGTGCGACTCGTCCGCGAGCCGCACCCGGCATTCACCGCGGCGGCGGGCGCTGCACTGCTGTGCGGCCTGGTTGCGGGGGCTGTTCCGGAGCCGCAGGCGCCGTCCGTCGCGCCGGAACGGCCTGCGCTGGATGTGCCGACCGTCGTTGGACGCAAGTCCGCGACGATCCCATCCGCACGGGTCGAGCAGGCCGATCCGGTGGACCGCTGGGGCAGTATCCGGATCACGCCGATGCGGAAGTCACCCGACCCGGCGGCAGCGCCGGATCGCTCCGAAGCCAAGGCGCAGGCCAAGGCGGCGGCCGAGCGCGAGAAGGCCCTGGTTCGACAGGTGGCCGCTGAGCAGAAGGCCGCCACGGCCGAGCGCGAGGCGCTGGAAAATGCGGCGGCGAAGGAGCGCGAGGCTCGCGAACGGGCCGCCGCCAAGGAGCGCGCCGACGCCGAGCGGGCCACGCGACAGGCCGAGCTCGAGGCCGAACGGGCCACGCGACGGGCCGAACACGAGGCCGAGCAGGCCTTCGCACACCAGGCCGCGGCCGCCCGGACAGCGGCGGCCCGACAGGACGCCGCGCAGGCGCGGGCCGCCCGGGAACAGGCAGCCGCCCAGCGGGCTGCCGAGCAGGAACAGGCGGCGGCCCACCTGGCCGCCGACCGCGACCGGGTCTTGGCGCAACTGGCCGCCGAGCGCGACCAGGCCGTGGCCGAGCTGGCGGTCGAACGTGACCAGGCCGTGGCGCAACTCGCCGTCGAACGCGAGCGCGCTGCCGGCCGGCGCGCGCAAGCCGCCGCACGGCAGGCCACCGAACGCGAGGAAGCGGCCCAGCGCGAGGCCACCGAACGCGAGGTCGCGGAACGCGAGGAAGCGGCGGCACGGCAGGCGGCCCAACGCGAGCCGACGAGGGAGCAGTCCCCCAGCACGGTCGGGCACCCCGCCGAGGCCCGGCCGATGCCGGCGGCCCCGCGGCCCGAACCGACCGATCCGCTGTCCCGCCCGGCCCGGCCCGGCCGGCGTGGCGCGCGGCAGCCGGTCGTGCCGGCACCGCCGGTGACCGCGCGCAGCGTGGTCGCCCCCCGGGAGTTGGGCAGCCTCGCCGACTTGCTCGGCACCGCCGCACCCCGGCGCATCCCTCGGTCGAGCTCGGCGGGCGACGCCCGGACCGAGGTCCTGCCCGACTGGGCGGCCGAGTTCCCGCGGGCCGACTCCGACCTCGATCCGGCCACGCTCGAGGACACCGAGTACTGGGAGTACGTCGCCGGCGACGAGCACGAGCAGCACGCCGGGGACGAGCAGGACTGCGAGTACGACTGCGAGTACGACGGCGCGAACGAGGATTACGAGGAGGTTGGGCAGCAGCTGTGGCGACGCGGCCTGGCCGTGTGCCGACCGCGTCGGGTGCTGACGGTCGCCGCCATCGCCATGGCGCTGTTCGTCGGGGCCGACGGGTGGCAGGAGGCGACCGCGCCCATCGTCGGCGGCAACGACAGCACGTCGGCCTCCGATGTCCAGTCGGCCACCACAGGCGACACCGGATCAGCCGCGACCCACTCGGGCCAGGCCACCACACGGGTCGACCGCACCGACTCGAGCCACCGGGCGAGCGTGCTCCCCCGCTGACCGGCCTACGCAACCAGACACAGCCCCGACGCAGCCCGACGTACCGACGTACCCAACGACCCACCGGCCAACGCAAAGGGGCCCGACCCGCCGGCTGCGGATCGGACCCCTTCGCGGTTCGCCGGCGCGTCCCCACACCCGGCGAGCATCGGTTCCCCGGAATCCCGTGGGTCACCGACGTTTGTCACGCCCTGACGACCGGTGCCTACCCAAAATCGGTCGGCCGGCCGCCGGGCCTCAGGCCGTGGCGGCCAACGTCTGCGTCAGACACCCCGACAGGTCCAGGGCGATGGTGTCGTCGTGCATGGTCAGGTCCAGGTCGCCCCGGGCGCCGAGGTTGGCGATCCAGGAGGTAACCCAGTCCGGTTCCTCGGCGCTGATCGTCGACGAACCCAGGCTCTCCAGCACCGCGGCCGCGGCCTCGAATGCCGCCGCGGTGAGCAGCCGCTGGTCGTTGGCCTCGCGCTCGGCAACGGCAGCCCGGGCGCGTTCGGCGCGCGCCAGGCGGACGATCTCGTCGGCCTCGGCCTTGTCCGCCCGCAGCGCCACGACCTCCGACCGCAACGTGGCCGCTTCGGTGTTCAGTCGCGCCAACTGGTCCTCCATCGAGCGGATGCCCGACCCCAGGGCTTCCAGCTGCTCGGCGAACAGCCCCTCGTCCCGGCGTCGGGTCGAGTCGGCCAGCGCCAATTCGCGGGTGTACTTGCGGCCGCGGTGCCCGGCGTACGCGGCGATGCCCAGCACGATCAGCCAGGAGGCGATCACGGCCAACCGCAGCACCTGCATGCTGCCGGTCAGGACGGCCAGGGCCACGCCGGCGGTGGCCAGGGTCCCGACCGTCACCGGAGGCACCGCCTTGGCGACGGTTGATTGGCGATGGCGACCACGTCTCATGGCCCGAACGTTACCCCTGTGACAGAAGTTTCCAGTGAGGCACGCCGGGAATCCGCGCGAGCACCAGAGGGTGTCGCACGTGGCCGCGCCGCAGTAGGCCAGTTGTCACGTGCGACACCCTCTGACTCAGCGCGCGTGGTCGCGTGGCCGAGGAAGGTTTCCGGGGTCCGAGACGCCGTCGTCGGGCAGCCGACAGACCCGCTCCAGGAACAGCGCGGCCGCCGCGAGCGCCACCCCGGCAGCCACGGCCAGTACCGATCCTCGCTCCAGCTCCTGATGTCCGGACTGGCCCAGCCCGGGCATCAGGAAGATCGCGTAGCCGCCGTACAGCCCGACCACGCCGGCGCCCACCGGCGAGCTGGCTCGGGCCAACACCCCGTATCGGGCGATGCTCAGCGGATCCATCGGTTTGGCGCCCCGCCGTCGCTCGCGCCAGGCCCGCAGGCGTGCCCGGGTGCTCAGCGCCAGCGCAAGCAGAATCGCGGCGAACAGCCCGAGCACCGAGGGAGCCGAGCTGGGCACCGCCGGCAGCGGCCTGCCCATACCGTCCACGAGTAGGCCGCCACCCCAGCCGATCGATGCGCACACCGCACCGATGGCCGCCAGCACCCACCTTCGAGTCGGTCGCACGGCAGGTCGGCCCTAGAGGGTGTCTCGCGTGGCCGGCCGTAGCGAGGCGCAGCACCGGCGCCGATCCGGCAAGGCGGAGGAGGAGCCGATGCCGGGGTTGTATCGGCGACGACGACAACACCGCCGGGCGGCGTCGGGGCCGCGCCGCAGTAGGCCAGTTGTCACGCGAGGCACCCTCTTTACCCGAGGCCCGTCACGCGGGCAGCTCCAGCACGATGTCGGGCAACTTCCGGATGCTCCCGAGGTCGACGTCCATCAGCAGGTCGGCGATCTTGCCCCGCTGCGGCAGTTGCGCGTCGGGCTCCACGTCGTGCCACGGGGCCAGCACGAAAGCCCGCTCGTGCGCTCTGGGGTGCGGCAGGACTATCGCCGGGTCGTTGAGCACCCGGTCGGCCAGCGCGATCACGTCCATGTCCAGGCGCCGTGGGCCGGTGCGGTTCTGGCCGACCCGGGCCCGCCCGAAGGCCTCCTCGACGGCGTGGCAGCGCTCCAGCAGGGTCGCCCCGGACATCTCCGTGTCGACGATCAAAACGGCGTTGAGGAACTTGGGCCCGTCGGCCTCGGTCTCCGGCAAGGTCTCGTAGACCGGGGACACCGACAGCCCCCAGATCCCCGGCGCGTCCAGGATCGCGTCGATCGCGTGCTGCAGATTGGCCGCCCGGTCGCCGGAATTGCTGCCCAGGGACAGCACGGCACGTCGGATGGGACGCAGCTGACCGGTGAGGGTGTCGTCGACCTGGTACGCCGGGGTGTCATTCACAAGCGACTCCGCGTGATCGTCACTGATACGTCCTGGAACGGGACTGTCACCGGCGCAGCCGGCTTGTGGACGGTGATCTCGACCGTCTGCACCGTCGGCCGGCTCAGACACTCCGCAGCAATTCTCTCCGCCAACGTCTCGATCAAGTTCACCGGCTCACCTTCGACCAGTGCGACCACGGCGGTCGCGATCTGGGCGTAGTCGACCGTGAGCGCCAACTCGTCGGCGCCCGCCGCAGGTCGGGTGTCCAGGCCGAGGTCGACGTCGACCAGGAACGGCTGGCCGGTCCTCCGTTCGGTCTCGAGGACACCATGGCGGCCGATACCCCGCAGGCCGCGCAGAGCCACCCGGTCCAGCTGATGCATGCGGCGTCCCTTCTGCGGCAAGCGACATACGTAGGTGTTGTTCCCGGTGGTGGTCCACCGACTTCAATCGGCGCGGCGACGAGCGGAAACCCTCGTTGCTCTCGCCGCTATCTTTCGTGAGCAACCTACCCGGCGGCGGCCCGGCCGGCATGAGGCGGATTCCTCAGCATTCGGTGACCGCCAGATCCGCGGCACACCGTCGCTCACCCGTCCTGGCCGACGCCCCCGACCTCGTCCACCTCACCGACGCCGGACAGCACCGGGGACCCGTGCCGCACCCACAAACGCCACCCCGTTCCGGTTCTCCGAAACACGTTGGTGGCCACGCCTTTGGCGCCTGCAAATGCGGTCGGATCGGAGTTCGACTCCTCATCTGCCGCGGTGATGATGTTCTCCACGCAGGTGACCACGGCAACCTCCCCGGCGAGCGCCACCTCGACGTCGGTGAGCACGAACTGGATGTAGCTGGTATTAGCCATGATCATGGCCCAGGAGCGCATGACCTCCTCCCGACCACGCAGGCTCGGCCACCCGGGATGGACGCAGATCACCGAGTCCGCCAGCCCGCCGTCCGCCCACAGCGCGCCCATGCGGTCCAGGTCCGCGTTCTCGAACGCGGCGTAGAGGTCCTCGGTCAGCTCCAGCAGCGTGTCCCGATCGGCCTGCGGCGTCATCCGTGTACCCAACGCGCCGCGACCTCGACGGCGTCCCGGGACCGACGGACGGCGTGGACGCGGACGCACCACGCGCCCGCGGCCGCCGCCAGCGCGGAGGTGGCCGCGGTGGCGTCGTCGCGGCCCGGCGGATCGCGCAGGACCTCGCCGTCCCCGAGCAGTCGGCCGAGGAACGCCTTGCGGGACGCGGCGACCAGCACCGGCCGGCCCAGATCGGTCAGTCGCCGCAGGCCGTGCAGCAACGCCCAGTTGTGCTCGGCGGTCTTTGCGAAACCCAGGCCGGGGTCGAGCACCACCAGCTCCGGATCCACCCCGGCCGTCACGACGGCGTCGAGTCGTTGCCGCAGTTCGGCGTGCACGTCGGTCACGACGTCGTTGTACACCGCACGCGAGGACATGTCCGCGCTCGGGCCACGCCAATGCATGAGGACGTACGGTACGCGGGCCGCGGCTACCAGCGGCACCATCGCCGGGTCGGCGAGCCCGCCGCTGATGTCGTTGACCATCCGCGCGCCGGCGGCCAGTGCCGCCTGGGCGACCGCAGCGCGCGTCGTGTCGACCGCGACGAACGCCCCGGCCACGCTCAACGCGGCCACCACCGGCACGACCCGGCGCAACTCCTCCACCGGCTCCACCCGCCCGGCCCCCGGCCGGGTGGACTCCCCGCCCACGTCGATCAGGTCAGCGCCCTGCGTGAGCATCGCCAACCCGTGGGCCACCGCGGTGTCGGGGTCGAAGAACCGGCCGCCGTCGGAGAACGAGTCCGGCGTCACGTTGACCACGCCCATGACCAGGCAACGGTCGAGGACCGGCAGTCCCGGCGCGATCAGTCGGACAGCCGCCGCCACCCGCCGAACCCTAGTGGGCTTGGCCCAAACCCCCCGGGGAGGTGAGTTCGTGCAACACGGGGTGACACCCCCAAAGGGCGCGAAACGCTCTCGACACGCCGAGGGCTACGTCCCGAGGGGGTGTCACCCCATCGGGAACGGGGGGTGTCACCCCATCGGGAAGGAGGGGGGCGGGCTCAGCGCCCGCGGCCGCCCTGCAGGATCAGGCTCATCGCCTCGGCGCGGGTGGCCTCGTTCAGCAGCACCCCGCGGACGGCCGAGGTAATCGTGCGGGCGCCCGGCTTCCGAACGCCGCGCATGGTCATGCACAAGTGCTCGGCCTCGACCACCACGATCGCGCCCTGCGGCTCCAGGATGCGCATCAACGCGTCGGCGATCTGGGTGGTCAGCCGCTCCTGGACCTGAGGCCGGCGGGCGTAGACGTCGACCAGCCGGGCGAGCTTCGACAGCCCGGTGATCTTGCCCTCGGCGGCCGGGATGTAGCCAACGTGCGCCACGCCGTGGAACGGGACGAGGTGGTGCTCGCAGCAGGAGAACAGCTCGATGTCGCGGACCAGGATCAACTCGTCATGGCCGATGTCGAAGGTGGTGTTCAGGACCTCGACCGGGCACTGCCACATCCCGGCGAACATCTCGGCGTAGGCGCGGGCGACCCGGGCGGGGGTCTCCCGCAGCCCGTCGCGGTCCGGGTCCTCACCGATCGCGTAGAGGATCTCGCGCACCGCGTCCTCGACCCGCTTGGCGTCATAGGGCCGCTCCGCGGCGGCGCCCACGAACGACTGGTTCACCGAGATCGGGTTGACCACATCGCCAGCTTATGTGCCGGGCCTTCCGGTGGGACGCCGGCCGCTGGGACGTCCTGGCGGCCGGCAAGAGGGCTGACCCGGTAACCCTTGGGGATGGGCATCCAATGCGAACAGCCGGCCCCCGCGTGAGGGGCCGGCTGTCGACGGTGACCGGAGCACAGGAGTCGGGTCAGGCGCTGGGCGGTTCCCACAGCGGCCGGCCCGGCCGGCCCTGTTCGGGGTTCGGCTCGTAGGCGGGCCGGTTGTCGGGCGGGTAGGTGTTGGTGACCGGTCCGTCCTCGGCCACGCCGTTGGCCAGCGCGATCTCCTTGGGCGTCATGATCGGGGGCCGGTTGCTGGGGATACGGACGTGTGAACCGGTCCAGGCCGGGCGCTGTGGGACCCGACGCAGGTCGGTGAAGATCGTCGCGATCTCCTGCTTGTTCAGCGTCTCCTTGTCCAGCAATTCGAGCACCAGCCGGTCGAGCACGTCGCGGTTGTCGGCGAGGATCTGCCAGGCCTCGTTGTGCGCGGTCTCGATGAGCTTCTTGATCTCCGAGTCGACGATCGCGGCGACGTCCTCGGAGTAGTCGCGTTGGTGGCCCATGTCCCGGCCGAGGAATACCTCGCCCTGCTCCTGGCCCAGCTTGATCGCGCCCAAGGTCTCGGTCATCCCGTACTGGGTCACCATCGCGCGGGCCAGCGTGGTGGCCTTCTCGATGTCGTTGGCAGCACCGGTCGTCGGGTCGTGGAAGATCAGCTCCTCCGCCGCGCGACCGCCCATCATGTAGGCCAGCTGGTCGAGCATCTCGTTGCGGGTGGTCGAGTACTTGTCCTCGTCCGGCAGCACCATCGTGTAGCCCAGGGCCCGGCCGCGGGACAGGATCGTGATCTTGTGCACCGGGTCGGTCTGCGGCAACGCCGCAGCCACCAGGGCGTGCCCGCCCTCGTGGTAGGCGGTGATCTTCTTCTCCTTGTCGTTCATCAGCCGCGAGGACTTCGCCGGGCCGGCGACGACGCGGTCGATGGCCTCGTCCAAGGCCTTGTTGTCGATCATCTTCCCGTCCTGCCGGGCGGTCAGCAGCGCCGCCTCGTTCAGCACGTTGGCCAGGTCGGCGCCGGTGAAGCCGGGGGTGCGGCGAGCGACGGCCATCAGGTCGACGTCCATGCCGATCGGCTTTCCCCGCGCGTGCACCCGCAGGATGTCGTGGCGACCGGCCAGGTCGGGGCGCTCGACCGCGATCTGCCGGTCGAAGCGGCCGGGCCGCAGCAGCGCCGGGTCGAGGATGTCCGGCCGGTTGGTCGCCGCGATCAGGATCACGCCGCCCTTGACGTCGAAACCATCCATCTCGACCAGCAGCTGGTTCAGGGTCTGCTCACGCTCGTCGTGCCCGCCGCCCAGACCGGCGCCGCGGTGTCGGCCGACGGCGTCGATCTCGTCCACGAACACGATCGCCGGCGCGTTGGCCTTGGCCTGCTCGAACAGGTCGCGCACCCGGGAGGCACCGACACCGACGAACATCTCGACGAAGTCCGAACCGGAGATCGAGTAGAACGGCACCCCCGCCTCGCCGGCCACCGCACGGGCCAGCAGGGTCTTGCCGGTACCGGGCGGCCCGTACAGCAGCACGCCCTTGGGAATCTTGGCGCCCATCGCCTGGAACTTGCCCGGGGCCTCCAGGAACTCCTTGATCTCCTGGAGCTCCTCCACAGCCTCGTTCGCGCCGGCGACGTCGGCAAAGGTGGTCTTGGGCGTGTCCTTGGAGATCAACTTCGCCTTGGACTTGCCGAAGTTCATCACGCGGGAGCCGCCGCCCTGCATCTGATTCATCAGGAACAGGAACACCACGACGATCAGTACGAACGGCAGCAGGGTGACCAGCAGCGACACGAAGAAGTTCTGCTTCGGGTTGTCGACGTCGAAGCCGCCCGGCATCGAGTTGTCGTCCGACTTCTGCTGGAGCATGTTGGCCAGATCCTTGCCCTGACCCTCGATGTAGGAGGCCTGGATCTTCTCGCTCTTGGCGCCCGTCTTCAGGGTGACGCGGATCTTCATGTCCTCGCCACCGACCAGGGTGGCCTTGTCGACCTGGTTGTGCTCGATCGCCTCGACGACGGTCGCCGTGTCGACCTTCTTGTAGCCGTTGGCGGCGTCCAGCACCCGGGACAGCAGGATCACCGCGACCACGGCGAGGATGATCCACACCACCGGGCCACGTAGATAGCGCTTGACGTCCATCGTGTGGGGCTGCGCGCCCCTTCCTCCTGACCCGTTCGTGCCGGTGCGCCGGAGCGCGACGCGCCGGGGCGGTCTAGATCCACCCTAAGAGCTACGACGGTACACCGGTGAGGGCATCTGCGCCCTGACCACGAGCGGGACCGATATGTTCGGCCGTTCCGGGTCGCCGCGTGCGGGCCGGACCGGGATGGTCGGGCTCCGGGCCGGAACCCGGACGAGGACCGATTACCGTCGGGCGGCATTGCGATTGCGGGCCCGCGGGTCAGTCGAAGGCCGAGTCGTCCAGCGTCGCCACGAACGGCAGGTTGCGATACCGCTCGCGGTAGTCCAACCCGTAGCCGACCACGAACTCGTTGGGGATGTCGAACCCGAGATACCGCACCGGGACGTCGACCTTGGTGGCGTCCGGCTTGCGGAGCATCGCGAACACCTCCAGGCTGGCCGGTCCGCGCGAGGACAGGTTGGCCAACAGCCAGGACAGGGTCAGCCCCGAGTCGATGATGTCCTCGACGACCAGCACGTTGCGCCCGGACAGGTCCAGGTCGAGGTCCTTGAGGATGCGCACGACCCCGGAGGACTTGGTGCCCGACCCGTAGGAGGACACCGCCATCCAGTCCATCTCCACCGGGTGCGACAGCGCCCGGGCCAGGTCGGCCATGACCATCACGGCACCCTTGAGCACACCGACCAGCAGCAGGTCACGGCCGGCGTAGTCGGCGTCGATCTGGGCGGCCAACTCCTGCGTGCGGCCGGCGATCTCCTCCGCGGAGACCAGCACTTTGCCGATCTCGCCGGACACGTCCGCGCAGTTCATGCCGGCAGTCTCATTCCTCGGGCGGGCGCCACAGCACGAGGGTCCCACACCGACGGGTGGCCCGAATGCCACCGGGTAGATGCGCCGGCCCCAGCCCGGCCGTCGAACACAACCGGTCCAGCGCGGCCACGTGACCGGCGGCCAGCGCTCCGGCCGGACAGCCGGCGGCCACCGCGGCCCGCCGCAGGACCCGGCCGCGAATCGCCTCGGGCAACGTCATCAGCGCCACGCAGTCCAAGCCGTCGTCGCGGACGCAGTCCGGCGCGGCGGATTCGGCGACCGCGTCCAACGCGTCGGCGTCGGCGCGCAGCAGCCGGGCGGTACGAGCCAGCGCGGCGGCGACGCCCGGGCCGAGGGCGGACTCCAACGCGGGCAGGGCCGCGTCGCGGACGCGGGTCCGGGTGAAGGCCGGGTCACGGTTGTGCGGGTCCTCCCAAGCGTCCAGCCCCGCCGCGACACAGGCCTCGCGGACCAGCCGCCGAGGCAGGTCCAGGAACGGTCGACGGTAACGGCCGGCCACCGGGGCCATGCCGGCCAGCGACCGCGCTCCCGAGCCACGAGCCAGGCCGAGCAGTACGGTCTCGGCCTGGTCGTCGGCGGTGTGCCCGAGCAGGACCGTGGTGGCGGCCAACCGGTCGGCCGCGGCGTCCAGCGCCCGGTAACGCGCCGCTCGCGCGGCGGCCTCCGGTCCGCCGGCGGTGCCGACCGTGACCCGGCAGGCCTCCACCGGAGCCAGCCCCAGGGTGCGCAACTGCTGGGCCACTGCCTCGGCGCGTTCCGCCGAACCGTCCTGCAGGCCGTGGTCCACGGACACCCCGCCGATTCGCAGAGTCGCACGCGGACCGACGAACGCCGCCGCGGCGGCCAACGCGAGCGAGTCCGCCCCGCCACTGCACGCGACGAGCACCAGGCAGCCCGCGGGCAGGTCACTCAGCGCCGCATGGACGGCGTTGCGAACCGCCGCGACCGCTGGGTGCGGCCCCATGGGTGGACTCCGTCACCCATCGCCGCGGTGCACACCGCGGCCACGCATACCGCGGCCACCACCGGGTCCGGCCGCCCGACCTACGGACGCCGTCACCGGCCGTCGTGCGCGGCCGCGACCGGCGCGACCGGCGCACCCGCGGCGTGCACCCGGGCCACCCAGGCCGCCGGGTCGTGCAGCTCGGACAGCGAGGGCAGGTTGGCCGGCGCGGCCCACACCTCGTTGAAGCCCGCCATTCCGACCCGGTCGACGACCGCGGAGACGAATCGCTCTCCGTCGCGGTACTGCCGCATCTTCGCCTCCAGGCCGAGTAGGTGACGCAACAGCGTGTCGAGGCTGGACCGCCCGGCACGGCGGGCGTTGAAGGCGGTTCGGATCTCGGCGACCGTCGGCACGACGCTCGGCCCGACCCCGTCCATGACGAACTCCGCGTGGCCCTCCAGCACGCTCATCAACGCGGTGAGCTGGTCCATCACGCGCCGCTGGTCCGGGTTCGTGACCAGATCGACGAGGCTGAACGCGGCCTTCCCACGCACGACGTCGCCGGCGGCGCGGGCGACGTTGTTGGCCCAGGTGACAACCACGCCCGGGTCCACCTCGGTGGCCAACAGGAACTGTCGCACCAGACCGGCGACGTGTTCGCGCATCCAGGGCACCGCGGTGAACTGCACCCGATGGGTCTCCTCGTGCAGGCAGACCCAACGGCGGAAGTCCGCCGGCGACAGCCGCATGTCGCGCTCGGCAGCGACCACGTTCGGCGCCACCAACAGCAGCGTCCCGTGTTCGCTCGCGCCCTCACCGATCGAGGGCAGGAACGGCTCGTACTGACCGAGCACCCGGGAGCCGATGAACGACAGCAGGAACCCGATCTCGAAAGCGGTGGCCCGGCGGCCGACCGCGCCCACGGCGCCGGCGATCTGGCCGGAGCGGCTCGCCGCGATCTTGTCCAGCAGCGGCTGGACCTGGACCGCGAAGGCATCGACGTTCACGTCCAACCAGCGCTGCCGGTCCACGACGAGTGTTGGCGGCCCGGGGTCCGGGGCGCTCAGACCGGTGAAGGCCGAAACGTGCTCCGCCGATTCGACCGCGAATCGACGCAGCTGATCAACGACCTCGATGGCTTCGAACGGGGATACCGACGGCGATCGAGCCACCAGCCGCTTGCCGATCGACCGAGCCAAGTCCCAGTCGACAACAACGTTCGTTTCCCCACCGCTGTTCACGGCCCCACCGTAACCGCCGATCGCACCGGACGCGCCGGGAGACCCGAGCGGGTAAGGCCGCGCCTGTCCCCGTCCTCTGGCGTGTCGCGCGCCCTTCCGGTCGCCGGAAGGGCGCGGGACACGCCAGAAGATGCGGGCTCGGGCGGTAACGGGCGGCGCAGGCCTCAGCGACAGCCGCAGGACAGCAGCGCGGCCGCGATGCGTTCGATCGCCACCCGCGCCGCCAGGCCCTCGCCGGGGGCCACGTCGTCGGCGATCGCCGCGAAGGTGAGCAGCCGGCCGTCGGCGTCGGGCAGGATCCCGGTCAGTGAGACCACCCCCTGCAGACTGCCGCTCTTGGCACGCAGGATGCCGCGGGCCGCCATCGAGCGCGGGTCGTAGAAGTGCAGCATCAGGGTGCCGTTCACACCGGCCACGGCCAGCCCGCCGGTGAGCACCCGCAGCACCTGGTTCGGCCCCGAGGCCGCGGCAGCGAGGGTCTGGGCCAGCACCCGCGGCGGGATCCGGTCCTCCCGCGACAGGCCGCTTCCGTCGTAGGTGGTGACCCCGGTCAGGTCGACGCCAAGCTTGCTGACCTCGGCACGCACCGCGGCCGCGCCGTCGGTGAACGTGGCCGGCCGCCCGTCGTGGATCGCGACCTGGCGGGCCATCGCCTCGGCCACGTCGTTGTCGCTCTGGACGAGCATCCACTCCAGCATCGCGCCCAGCGGCGCCGAGGCGACGTCGCCGATGGTCGGGACGCCGGGTGGCGCGACCTGCGGGGCGGGCTTGTCCAGCACGGTGACCCCGGCCTGCCGCAACTGGGCGGCGAACAACGCCGCGGTGTGCGCCGCCGGGTCGGCCACCCGGCCCTCGTTCTCCGGCTGCGCGCGGCCGGCGTCGGCGGACAACGCGACAACCGGGCCGACCACGTCGGAGGTGTAGCTGTGCACCCATTGCGGCGAGGCGGCCGGGCCGCTGAAGAACGACGAGTCGTAACGCAGCCGAATCCGGTCGATGCCGACGTTGCGCAGGCCCTGCGCCGTCTGGATCGCGAGGTCGTCGAGGTGGGCGCGCTGCGGGTAGGCGGGCAGCTCGTCGCTGCCGGTCGGCAACGACGTCAGCAACGGGTCGCCGCCGCCGATCAGGACCACGGTGCGTTCCGGGAGCGGCGCCGCCGTCGGCCCGGGCGAGACCGGGGGCCCGGGTTCCAGCGACGGGCCGGGTGGGAACGACGGCCCGGGTGACACCGGGGGGATGGGGGCCGGGGTCGCGGCGGCCGGCAGGAGCATCACGCAGGTGTGCAGCCGCGTGTCCGGGCCGAGGGTGACCAGGGTTGCCGCGGCGGTCAGCACCTTGGTCACCGACGCCGGGGCGAACGGATCGTTGCCGTTGACGCCGTACAGCGGGGTGCCGCTGCCGACGTCGGTCAGCTGGAGGCCGAAGTGCGGCCCGAGCGCGGAGTTGGTGAGCAGGTTGGCCAGTCGACTCGCCAGCCCGGCCGCGGTCGGTGCCAGACCTTGTCCGGGCAGGACCGGGGTCAAGTCCTCGACGGTGGTGGCGGCCGGTGGCGTGGCCGGTTGCGGGCCCGGGGTCTGCTGCGCAGCGGCCGAACCCGCCACCAGGGTCAGGGCCAGCGCGAGGCACCCGCTCGCCCATCGCCCCCGCACGCGCTCGACCCTACTGCGCCGACCCGGGCCGACTCCCCCTGACGCCGCGACACCGGCACACCGGTCCGCGCGCCGACACCGCGGAGAAGACGCCGTGGAGAATGGGCGGACCAGTCTCGCGGCACCCGCCGCGTCCTCATCGGTGAGTACGAGGTGCCCGAGTCCGTGGAGCCGATGCAGTTCGACGTCACTGTCGAGATCCCGAAGGGCCATCGCAACAAGTACGAGATGGATCACGTGAGCGGACGGATCCGGCTGGACCGGATGCTGTTCACGGCCACCCGTTACCCGGCCGACTACGGGTTCGTCGAGGGCACCCTGGGCGAGGACGGTGACCCGTTGGACGCGTTGGTACTGGTCGACGAACCGACGTTCCCGGGCTGTCTGATCCTGTGCCGCGCAATCGGGATGTTCCGGATGACCGACGAGAAGGGCGGCGACGACAAGGTCCTCTGCGTGCCGACCAACGATCCCCGCCTGGAGCACATTCGCGACATTCATCACCTGGCGGAATTCCACCGGCTGGAGATACAGCATTTCTTCGAGGTGTACAAGGACCTCGAACCCGGCAAGTCGGTGGAAGGCGCCACCTGGGTGGATCGACACGCCGCCGAGTTGGAGATAGTCGCCTCCCGAGAACGCTTGGCAGCTGAGGAAGTGACGCAGCCTTAGATATTCGGCTCGCGTTCGGCGACCGACTCGGTGCGTAATGCGCACCGAATTGCGCCTTCCGTCGTGACTGTGTTCTGGCTGCGCCCGCCTATGATTCAGATTGGACTTCCCGCGAATGCGCGTGTCGCGGGTTGGTCGACCCATAACCTTGATCACGTGACTCTCAGACATCGACACCACAGCAAGGCCGCGGGCCTGCTCGGCCTGGGCCTGGCCACCCTGCTGCTTGCCGGTTGCACACTGCCCGGCTCCTCCTCGAAGTCGGCCCCGCCGCCCCCGAGCACGGGGTCCACGACCCCGACCGATACCGCCTCGCCCGCTCCGGGCGGGGCGTCGGGGTCGACGTCCGGCTCGCCGACGTTCACCGTCTTCAACGTCCCGACCGCGAACGCCTCGCCGGGCGAGATCACCACCGGACCTGACGGCAACCTGTGGTTCCTCGAGGACGACAACAAGGTCGGAAAGGTGACCCCCGGCGGGACGGTGACGGAGTACAACATCCCGACCGCGGCGTCCAGCCCGGCCGAGATCACCGCCGGCCCGGACGGCAACGTCTGGTTCACCGAGGGCGACGGCAACAAGATCGGCCAGATCACCCCCGCCGGGGTGATCAAGGAGTTCACCGTTCCCACTGACTCGTCCAGCCCGGCCGACATCGTCTCCGGCCCGGACGGCAACCTCTGGTTCACCGAGAACGACGGCAACAAGATCGGCCGGATCACGCCCACGGGCTCGATCAAGGAGTTCACCGTGCCGACCGCACAGGGCGATCCGTCGGACATCACCGTGGGTCCGGACGGCAACCTGTGGTTCACCGAGGACGTCGGCAAGCTCGGCTCGATCACCCCAACCGGGGTGATTCAGGAGTACGCGCTGCCCGACGCGGCCAACAGCATCGCCGGGCTGACCATCGGGCCGGACCACAACCTGTGGTTCACCGAGGACACGGCTGACAAGGTTGTCCGCGCCCCGCTGGGGGCCGGTGTCCCCGGGCCGGCGCAGACCACGACCGCCCCGACGCCCACAGCGTCGGCCGGCCCCTCGACCATGCCCTCCACGTCGGCCACCGCGTCGACCAAGCCCAGCGCCACCGCGCAACCCTGAGTCATCGCCCTGGGCGGCGAAGCCCCCGAGACGCCTTGCCGAAGGGGTGTCTCGGGGACTTCTGGTTGTCCGCGCGGCGGCTCCCGACCCGCCGAAGACGATACCGGGGGCGCCGCAGCGGCCCCTGGCGAGACCGGATCCGAACGCCGAGCGCTTCGGAGCCGTCCTACGTGCCGCCAGGAACAGCATTCAGTTGGAGGCCGACGACCTGCCGGCTACCCCCGGGAGTCGGGTAGCACTTGCCCTCGGCCGGCGAGGCTCGCCGCACCGGGACGTGCGGCGGACCCAACCACGGGCGAATCACCTCCCGTACACACCTCTGCTGCAGGGTCTTCGGAACCGCCGACGCCGCGGATGGGCCGAGTTGCCCCGATTTGTCCCCGATCCGCCGGGTTCAGCCCCGGCAGCCACGCCGCCGGGCCGCCTGCTGCGACACGATTCACCGATGGACGTCCTGAGCAGCCGCGTGCTCCTGCACCCGACCGATCATCGCCGGTCCGTGCACTTCTACCGAGAGGTGATCGGGCTGGCCACCGCGCGTGAGTTCGGCCCGGCGGACGCCCCGGGGACCGTGTTCTTCCTCGGCAACGGGTTGCTCGAGATCTCCGCCGGAACCGGGCAGGTCGCCCCGGCCGGCATCGCGTTGTGGCTGCAGGTGCGCGACGTGGCCGCCGAGCGCGAGCGGCTGGCCGCCCGCGGGGTCCCGGTGCGCCGCGAACCCCGCCTCGAGCCATGGGGCCTGATCGAGTGCTGGATCGCCGATCCGGACGGCGTCCCGATCGTGCTGGTCGAGATCCCGCCGGATCATCCGCTGCGGCGAGACCAGCGCCCGGCCCCCTGACCCGGCCCCGCCGAGCCCGCCGCCGCTTGACCGACGCTGCCTTCCGGCTACAGCTCGAAGCGGGCCATCTGCGCGGCGGGGATCTCCGCGATCTGCCCCGGCCCGGTGGCCTGAGCCGGTACCCGCGGCCCGTCGGGGGCGACGACCGGCTTGATCCGGAGCACCTTGGCCACCCAGTCCGGCAGGTACCAGTTCCACTCGACGAACAACGACACCAGCGCCGGGACCAGCAGCGCCCGGACCACTGTGGCGTCCAGCAGGATCCCGATGCCCAACGCGGTGGCGAAGACCTTGATGTCCGTGCCGGGCGAGGAGGCCAGCGCGAGGAAGGACAGGAACAGGATCGTCGCGGCGCCGGTCACCAACCTCCCGGTGCGCCCCAGGCCCTCCACCACCGCGAGGTCGGTGTTGCCGGTCCGGTCGTACTCCTCACGCATCCGGGACAGGATGAACACCTCGTAGTCCATCGACAGCCCGAACAGGAACGCGAAGATCAGCACCGGCAGCCAGAACTCGACCGCACCGGTGGGTGCGATTCCGAACAGCTGCTTGGAACCGTGCCCGTCCTGCCAGAACAGCACGGTGGCCCCGAAGGTGGCACCGACCGACAGGATGTTCAGCAGTACGGCCTTGATCGGCAGCAGGATCGACCGGAACGTCCGCACCAGCAGCAGGAACGTCACCAGCGCGATGACCGCCAGGGTGTACGGGAAGTTCTTGTAGACGGCGTTGATGTAGTCCAGCACCGCGGGCCCGGTGCCGGTGACGCCGACCACCCCCGGGATCCGGGAGATTGCGGACTTGACCGACTCGGCGATGTGCGCCTGAGTGGAGTCGACGATCTCGTCGGTCGGAATCACGTCCACGATCGCCGTGCCGTCCTTGCGCCATGCCGCGTTGTCCGGTGCCAGGATCGCGGACACGCCGGGCACGGTTTTGACCGCGGCCACGACGCGGTTGACCGAGTCGGTCACGTCCGGACCCTTGACCAGAATCTCCATCGGCGAGACCACGCCGGTCGGCACGCCGCCGTCGGTCAGCGTCTGGAACTGGGCGTACGCGGGACCGCTGTGCGCCAGCGAGTCGGTCTGGGTCTGGCCGATCTTGATGCCGAAGATCGGGACGAGCAGCGCGACCAGCAGGCCCAGCGTGCCGACCGCCACCGGCCACCGGAACCGCACGACCCCGCGGGTCCACGCGGTCCAGGCGCGCGAGGCGCGGCTCTCGTTGCGGATGCGCGGCCAGTCCACGCGTGGCCCGATCCCGCCCAGAATCGCGGGTAGCAGGGTCATCACGACGGCGGTGCTGACCAGCGGGATCAGCATGCCCCCGATTCCCATGCTGCGCAGCAGCGGCACCGGGATCACCAGCAGCGCGCACAGGCTGATTGCCACGGTGCCCGCGCTGGCGACCACGGCGTGGCCGGCGTAGCGCATCGCGGTCACGATGGCGTCGTGGTTCTCGCGCCCGTGGGCCCGCTCCTCACGCCAGCGGTTGACCAGCAGCAGCGAGTAGTCGACGGCCACACCCAGGCCGACCAGGGCGACCAGGAACTGCACGACAAAGCTGATGTTGAACACGTACGTGCCGAGCAGGATGAGGCTGAACGTGCTCAGGATCGAGACGGCGGCGATCACCAACGGGACCAGGGCCAGGAACGAGGCGAACAGGAACGCCAGCACCGCCAAGGCGCCCAGCCCACCGAAGAGCGTCTCGGTCAGCACGCTGGGGCCGTTGGACTTCGAACTGCCCTGGGCCAACTGCTGGTAGCCGGTCACGCCCCAGTCGAACCCGGTCGTGTCCTCGGCCGCGGCGATCACCGGTTGCATGGCGATGGTGTCCAGCTTCTGGGTGAACGACTTGAACATCGCCGGGTAGGCGAGCGCATAGGTGGTGCGCTGGTCGGCGGTGATGAACACCGGGTTGGCCGTCGAGGCGTAGTCCACGATGCGGTCGGTGGGCACGGCTTGGCGAATCTGGTCGAACACCGCGTCGATCCGCGTGGCCTGGGCCTGCACCGTGGTTGTTTCGGGCACGGTCACCACGACGATCGACGGCGCCATCTCGCCACCGTTGCCGTAGGTGTCGATGATCTGCTTGGACGTCTCGTAGCCGGGTTGGCCCGGCAGCGAGAAGTCGACCGACAACCGGTTGGACGTCTTCCCCGCGCTGAACACCCCCACGACGACCATCGCCAGCCAGAAGAACACGACCGTCTTCCGGCGACGCAGTACGAACTCCGCCCAGCGGGTCAATCCGGTACCCCGTTTCCCAAGCACAGCGGGCCGCGCGTATCCCACAGCCCGTTCCAAGGTACGGACTCGTACTGTTGCCGCCATCCGACGTTCGGCCCGAGATGGCAGGTGCGAACGGACGTGCCCCGGGGAACGCGGGCGCATACCCCGGATGAAGATCATCAATCACAGATGGGAACATTTTCCAAGCGCGGGTCCGACCTCGTGCGCCACCGGGAGGAAGCGACTCCGCCATGACCGGGAAGCCCGCACAAACGGCTACGCCCGAGCACCGAGCGCGACTGGTGCATCTGGCGTACACGATCCTGTCGCCGGTTCTGGGCAACCGACGGTCGATGATCGCCCGGATGGCCGTCGAACAGGCCCTGCGCCCCATGCCTGACCAGGGCGAATCGGCCGAGTACCAAGAACTTCGGGCGAACGTGGTCCGGCGAGCGCTGACCGCGGGCCGCCGGCGATCGACCGGGGCGACCTCGGCCACCCGAGCCCTGCGGTACGCCAGCACGTCGCTCGACACCCAGGAACTCGCCTGGCTTCTCCCGGCGACCCGCGCCGCGTACGCGCTGCGCCACCTGGAGGGCCTGGACCGCGAGGCGATCCAGGCCGTACTGGCCTGGGCGGGAGTCGGCGACCCGGCGGCGGCGACCGCGCTGGCGGCGCGCATCCGCCCGGAGATCCCGCACCCCGCGCGGGCACTCACCCACGGCTCGTACCACTGATCGTCGCCCTCCGGCGCGTCCCTGCTTGTCCCCGGAAGGAGTCGGCAGATGCAGGCCTGGCAGGTCATCGGCGTGGGTGAGCCACGCGACGTGCTCCGGCTCGGCGAGGTCGACGTGCCGGTGCCCGGCCCGGGGCAGCTGCTGGTCCGGGTGCGGGCCGCGGCGGCGAACTTCCCGGACGTGCTGATGTGTCGCGGGATCTACCAGGACAAACCCGCGCTGCCGTTCACCGCCGGGGTCGAGCTGTGCGGCGAGGTGGTCGACGCGGGCCCGGGGGTCGACAGTTTCCCGGTAGGGCAACGGGTGATCGGCATGGCGGTACTTCCGCACGGCGGTTTCGCCGAGTTCGCCGTGCTGGACGCGCGCTTCGCGTACCCCGCGCCGGAAACGCTGGACGACGCCGCGGCGGGCGGCTTCCTGATCGCCTACCACACCGGCTGGTTCGCGCTGCACCGGCGGACCAACCTGCGCCCGGGCGAGACGTTGCTGGTGCACGCCGCGGCCGGCGGTGTCGGCAGCGCCGCGGTGCAGCTCGGCAAGGCCGCCGGCGCGCGGGTGATCGCGGTGGTCGGCGGTGCGGCCAAGGCGGCGGTGGCCCGTGACCTCGGTGCGGACCTGGTGATCGACCGGCAGGCGCAGGACGTGGTCGCCGCGGTGAAGGCGGCCACCGACGGCCGTGGCGTCGATGTCGTGTACGACCCGGTGGGCGGGGCGGCCTACACCCAGTCGACCAAGTGCGTCGCGTTCGAGGGACGCATCCTGGTGATCGGTTTCGCGAGCGGCACAATCCCGTCGGCGGCGTTGAACCACGTGCTGATCAAGAACTATTCGGTGATCGGCCTGCACTGGGGGCTGTACCGCGAGAGGGACCCCGGGCTGATCGGCAAGTGCCACGACGAGCTGACGGCCCTGACCGCCGCGGGGAAACTGCGGCCGTTGGTGGGCGAGCGGATCGGACTCGGCGAGGTCGCGGCCGGGCTGGAGCGGCTGGCCGACGGGGTAACCGTCGGCCGCGTGATTCTCGTCCCCTGACGACGCATGTTCTGACGGTACGTCAGTTGCCTTGGTAGCCAGGCGGGTTGACGTCGTCGACGTAGAGGTCGGCCTGCAGGTTTCCACCCGGTACGACGTCGTAGACCGACAGGTCGGTGACGCCGTGGGCGAGCAGGACGTCCTCGCAGAGGAATTGGTTGCCGGTGCACTCCTGGCTCGGCGAGGTCAGGATCCGGTAGGCCGCGTCGGAGTACACCTCGGGCTTGCGCGCCCGGGCCATCGCCTGGTCGCCGCCGAGCAGGTTGCGGACCGCCGCGGTGGCCACCAGCGTGCGTGGCCACAGCGAATTCGAGGCCACGCCGGCCTGCGCCAACTCGGACGCCAGTCCCAGCGCCAGCAAGGTCATGCCGAACTTGGCCACGGTGTACCCGGCGTGCGCCCCCAACCAATCCGGACGCAGCGAGATCGGCGGGGAAAGCGTGAGGATGTGCGGGTTGGTACCGGCCTTCAGATGCGGGATGCAGGCCTTGGACAGCAGGAAAGTTCCGCGAGCGTTGATCGACTGCATGAGGTCGTAGCGCTTGACGTCGAGGTGCTCGACCGGCGCGAGGTTGATCGCGCTGGCGTTGTTGACGCAGATGTCGATCCCACCGAACCGGTCGACGGTCTTGGCCACCGCGTCGGCCACCGAGTTCTCGTCGCGCACGTCGCCCAGGATCGGCAGGGCCTGCCCGCCGGCCTGCTCGATCTCGGCCGCGGCGGTGTAGATCGTGCCTTCCAGCTTCGGGTGCGGCTCGGCCGTCTTGGCGACGAACGCGACGTTGGCGCCGTCGCGCGCGGCCGCCAACGCGATCGCCAGGCCGATCCCCCGGCTCGCGCCGGAGATCAACAAAGTTCGGCCCTTCAGACTCATGGTGCAGCCCTCCTCAGCATCGACCGCCTCATGCTAAGCGGAGTTCTGACGACCGATCAGGCGGCCGGCTCCGGTCGGCCCAGGGGTGACTTGCCCGCCACAACCGCGCGGAGGAAGCTGAGTCGACCAGCGGGTTGGCCGACCGGAGGAGGGGCGATGTCCGGCGAGACCTGGCTGCGGGTGGTCATCTACCGGGCCCGGGACATCGGCGACCGAGCCGCGCTGGACTACATGAAGGAGAGCACCACCCAGACGTTGGCGATGCTGGAGGGCCAGCCGGGCTTTCGTCTGGGCTACTGGGGTGTCGACCCCGACGAGGGCACCATGGCCGCGGTGACGTACTGGAGCAGTGAGGACGCGATCCAGCGAGCCACCGCGCAGCTGATCCGACTGCACGAGCAACGCGCCGCCCACGGGATCTCGGTGGAGAGCATCCAGAACGTGCAGCTGTTCTCCGTACCCACGCTCCCCCCGGGCGCGACCGGCGAGCCGGAGGAACCAAAAGGCCGACGGCGCTGGAGTCGTCACTGAGCGAGAGACTGAGCGAGAGCAGGAGTGATCGTGTGTCCGAGACCTGGATGCGGATAGTCGTCTTCGCGACCGACGACCCGTCGGACGCGGCCACGGTCGATTACATGCGCAAGAGCGTCCAGGACGTCGTACGACGGCTGGAGCAGGCCCCGGGCTTCCAGCTCGGCTACTGGGGAAACAACACCGCCGAGGGCCGCATGGCGGCCGTCACCTACTGGTCGTCCAAGGAGGCGATCGAACGGGCATCGGCCTCATTGGCCGAACTGCACCGGGAGCGCGCGCAACGCGGGATCCGCGTCGAGCGTGAGCACAACGTGCAACTGTTCGCCGGCACCCCGCTCAACTCGTCGCGGTGAGCCGCGCGCTCCGGTGTCACCGGAGCGCTTCCCGATGTGGTTACCGGTCGGTATAGCCTGTTCGGGTGCAGCAATTGACGCTGGGCGCCCAATTCCCGACGGCCACGCTCGAGCAGTGGCAGGCGCTGGTGGCCAAGGTGCTGGCGCGCTCGGGGACCGCCGCTGCGGATGCCGCGTCCGCGGTGGCGGCATTGACCTCACGAACCGCCGACCAGGTCGAGATCGCCCCGCTGTACACCGCCGCCTCCGCGCCGCCGCCGACCGGCCTGCCGGGCGCGGCGCCGTTCACCCGTGGCCGGACCGCGGCCGGGAACATCGTCGGCTGGGACGTGCGGGCCCAGGTCGCCGACCCGGACGCCAAGGTTGCGGCCGAGCAGATCATCGACGATCTGGCGGGGGGCGCCACCTCGCTCTGGTTGGCTGTCGGCCCGGGCGCGACCGCTGTCGCGGACCTGTCCGGCGTGCTGTCCGACGTCCTGTTGGACGTCGCCGGGATCAGTCTGGACTCCGGCGTCGACGGCGGCGTGGCCGCCGAAATGTTGCTCACGCTCGCCGTCGCTCGTGGGTACGACGGCCACACGGTTAGCGGCTGCCTGGGACTGGACCCGGTCGGCACGCTGGCGCGGACCGCCGACGACGCCGCGGCGGCCGAACTGACCGCCGCGGTGGCCCGGCTGGCGCCTCGGGTCGCCCTGTCCTGGCCGAACCTGCGCGCGGTCGCGGTGGACGGCCTCGTCCATCACGACGCGGGCGCCACCGACGCCCAGGAACTCGGACTCGCCCTCGCCGCAGGGGTGGCCGCGCTGCGCACGCTGGTCGAGGTGGGCCTGGACCTGCGCAGCGCCTTGGGCCAGCTCGAGTTCCGCCTGGCCGCCACCGCCGACCAGTTCGCCACGATCGCGAAGCTGCGGGCGGCGCGGCGAACCTGGGCCCGGGTGGCGCAGGTGTGCGGGGAGTCCGGGCCCAGCGCCGGGCAGCGCCAGCACGTCGTGACGTCGTGGCCGATGATGACCCGGCACGATCCGTGGAACAACATGCTGCGCGCGACCCTGGCCTGCTTCGGTGCCTGCGTCGGTGACGCCGACACGATCACCGTGCGGCCGTTCGACGCCGCACTGGGCCGCTCGGATGCCCTGGCCCGGCGGATCGCCCGCAACACCCCGACGCTGCTGGTCGAGGAGTCGCACATGACCGCGGTGCTGGACCCGGCCGGCGGCGCCTGGTACGTGGAGTCGCTCACCGAGGCCATGGCCCGAGCGGCCTGGCAGGTGTTCACCGAGGTCGAGGCGACCGGCGGCATCGTGGCCGCGCTGCGCAGCGGGTGGGTGGCCGACCGAATCGCTGCCGCCCGCGAGGCTCATCTCGCGGCCCTCGCCGCGGGCACCGAGTCGATCGTCGGGGTCACCAAGTACCCGATCGCCGATGAGAAACTGCTTGATCGGTCCGAGTTGCCCGAACCGGTGGGCGGTGGACTGCCGCGGATCCGCTGGGAGGCGGAGCTGGCGAAGGGCACCGAATGATCCCCGACTTCAGCACAGTGGCGTTGGCCGAGCCCACGACAGGCGAGGGAACTGACTGGTCCTCAGAATTCCAGGCGCAGACCGGCCGGACGCCGGCCGAGGCGTCCTGGGCGACCCCGGAGGGCATCGAGGTCGCCCCGCTCTACACCGAGGGCGACCTGCGCGAGGTGGACTTCCTGCAGACGATGCCGGGCATCGCGCCGTTCCTGCGCGGCCCGTACCCGACCATGTACGTCAACCAGCCGTGGACGATCCGCCAGTACGCCGGGTTCTCCACCGCGGCGGAGTCGAACGCCTTCTACCGCAGGAATCTGGCGGCAGGTCAGAAAGGGCTGTCGATCGCTTTCGACCTGCCGACCCACCGCGGCTACGACTCCGACCACCCCCGGGTCACCGGCGACGTCGGGATGGCCGGTGTCGCGATCGACTCGATCCTGGACATGCGCCAACTGTTCGACGGCATCCCGTTGGACAAGATGAGCGTCTCGATGACCATGAACGGCGCCGTGCTGCCGATCCTGGCGCTGTATGTGGTCGCCGCCGAGGAACAGGGGGTCAAGCCGGAGGCGCTGACCGGGACCATCCAGAACGACATCCTCAAGGAGTTCATGGTCCGCAACACCTACATCTACCCGCCCGCGCCGTCGATGCGGATCATCTCCGACATCTTCGGGTTCACCTCGGCGCACATGCCGAAGTTCAACTCGATCTCGATCTCCGGCTATCACATGCAGGAGGCCGGGGCGACCGCCGACCTGGAGCTGGCCTACACGCTGGCCGACGGGCTGGAGTACCTGCGCGCCGGTGTCGGCTCGGGGCTGCACATCGATGTGTTCGCCCCGCGGCTGTCGTTCTTCTGGGCGATCGGGATGAACTTCTTCATGGAGGTCGCCAAGATGCGGGCGGGCCGCCTGCTGTGGGCGCAGATCGTGAAATCGCAGGGCGCCAAGTCGGAGAAGTCGTTGTCGCTGCGCACCCATTGTCAGACCTCGGGCTGGTCGCTGACCGCGCAGGACGTGTTCAACAATGTGGTGCGCACCTGCGTCGAGGCGATGGCCGCAACCCAGGGGCACACGCAGTCGCTGCACACCAACGCGCTTGACGAGGCGCTCGCGCTGCCGACCGACTTCTCGGCGCGGATCGCCCGCAACACCCAACTGCTGCTGCAGCTCGAGTCGGGGACCTGCCGGGTGATCGACCCGTGGGGCGGCAGTGCCTACGTCGAGCGGCTCACCCACGAGTTGGCCCACCGGGCATGGGCCCGCATCGAGGAGGTGGAGGCTGCCGGCGGCATGGCCAAGGCGATCGAGGCGGGCATCCCCAAGATGCGGGTCGAGGAGGCCGCGGCCCGCACCCAGGCGCGCATCGACTCCGGCACCCAGACCGTGATCGGGGTCAACCGCTTCCGGGTCGCCGGCGGCGACAGTGAGATCGAGGTACGCGCGGTCGACAACCGGGTGGTCCGCGAGGCGCAGATTGCGAAGCTGAAGCGGCTTCGGGCGGAACGTGACGAGGCGTCATGCCAGGCTGCGCTGGCCGCGTTGACCGAAGCCGCGCGCAACCCGCAGGGCGAGGCGGACAACCTGCTGGCCCGATCCATCGAGGCCGCCCGCGCGCATGCCACCGTCGGGGAGATGTCGGATGCGATGGAGGCGGTCTTCGGCCGCTACTCCGGTGCGATCCGTACGATCACCGGCGTGTATCGCGCGGAGGCCGGCGACAACCCGAAGGTCGCCGCGGTCCGGGCGGCGGCGGCGGAGTTCGAGCGGGCGCACGGCCGGCGGCCACGCATCCTGATCGCCAAGATGGGCCAGGACGGGCACGACCGGGGCCAGAAGGTCGTCGCCACGGCGTTCGCCGACCTCGGGTTCGACGTCGATGTGGGCCCGCTGTTCTCGACGCCGGAGGAAGTCGCCCGGCAGGCCGTCGAGGCCGACGTGCACATCGTCGGGGTGTCCTCGTTGGCCGCGGGCCACATGACCCTGGTGCCCGCGCTGAAGAGCGCGCTGGCGCAGGCCGGGGGCGGCGGCGTGATGGTGGTGGTCGGCGGGGTCATCCCACCCGCCGACGTCGCCCCGTTGCACGAGGCCGGGGCGGCCCTGGTGTTCACCCCCGGGACCGTCATCCCCGACGCAGCGTTGGAGCTCATCAACGCTCTGCACAGCACCACGGGGTGACACACGTTGGGCTCCAAATCGTGAGCGTTTTGCCTGCTTGTCGCCTACGTACGGGGTGTCACCCCATGAGCACGGCGGCGGCGCGTACGGGGTGTCACCCCATCAGCACGGCGGCGGCGCGTACGGGGTGTCACCCCATCAGCGCGGCGGCGGCGCGTACGGGGTGTCACCCCATGAGCACGGCGGCGGCGCTGCGATGACGATGGACATCGGCGGGCTGGTCGATGAGGTGTTGGCGGGCTCGCGGGCCGCGATCGGGCGCGCGATCACGTTGGTCGAGTCGACCCGCGCCGATCACCGCGCCGCGGCGGCCGAACTACTCGACCAACTCGCACCCCGGGCCGGCGACGCCCGACGCGTCGGCATCAGCGGCGTCCCGGGCGCGGGCAAGTCCACGTTCATCGATGCGCTGGGCACGATGCTCACCGGACGCGGCCATCGGGTGGCCGTGCTCGCCGTGGACCCGTCCTCGGCCCGCAGCGGCGGGAGCATCCTCGGCGACAAGACCCGGATGACTCGGTTGGCGGTCGATCCCAACGCGTTCATCCGCCCGTCGCCGACCGCGGGCGCGCTCGGCGGAGTCGCCCGCGCGACGCGCTCAGGGATGACCGTGCTTGCCGCAGCCGGATACGACACCCTGTTGGTGGAGACCGTCGGCGTCGGGCAGTCGGAGACCACCGTGGCGCAGTTGACCGATTCGTTCCTGCTGCTGGCGTTGGCGCGCACCGGGGATGCCCTGCAGGGCATCAAGAAGGGCGTCCTGGAGTTGGCCGACGTGGTCGCGGTCAACAAGGCCGACGGCGACGGCGAGGCCGACGCCCGCGCCGCCGCCCGGGAGCTGTCCGGCACGATGCGCCTGCTCGGCCACGACGAGACCGGCTGGACCGCGCCGGTGCTCACCTGCAGCGGGTTGACCGGTGCCGGGCTGGAGGAGGTGTGGGAGGCGCTGGACCGCCATCTCGCGCATCTGAACGCCAGTGGCGGTCTGACGCGGCGTCAGCAGCAGCAGCGCGTCGACTGGATGTGGGCGACCGTCCGGGACGAACTCGACCGTCGGCTGCACGAGTCGCCCGCGGCGCGCAAGCTGGGTGCCGAGTTGTCGGAACAGGTCCGGGCCGCCCAGATCTCCCCCAGTCACGCGGCAGACCGCATCGTTGCCGAATTCCTGGACGGTTGACGACCATCGAACCGACAGCCGAACGCAGCGTGCCGGCCGACCCCGGGCCGTTCCGCAGCGTACTCGGGGAGGGACCGCGCAGCCTCTCCCCGACCCGTCGCGCCCTGCACGACTGGCTGCTTGCCGCCGGCGCCGATGAGGACTGGATCCACGAGGTCCTGGTCGCCGCGAGCGAGGCATGCACGAACGCGTTGGAGCATGCCTATGCGGGCGGCGCGCCGGGAGTGGTCGAACTGCAGGCCACGATGACCGCGGGCAGCGTCGAGGTCGTGATCGCCGACAGCGGGGTCTGGAAGGAGCCGCTGGACCGCGGAAACCGCGGCCGGGGCAGGGATCTGATGGAGCATCTGATGGATCGCGCCGTGATCGAGAGCGGCCCGGACGGCACTGTCGTGCGCCTGCACAAGGGACTCCCCATCGGAGCACAGCCCACCCGACCCGCTCCCCCGAACCCGAAAGGGTGACATCCGTTCGTCCGATTCGGGCCGGGCTGCGGGGCGGACGACGTCGAACGACCGATGCGCTCCCTCAGTTTCGGAAGAGCTCGGCGGGGACCGCGGGTTCGGCGAACGTGACCCGGGCCAGGTGGTCCAGGGCGTGCTCCAGGGTCGCCGGGTCGTCGGCGCCCAGCGGGGCCAGTCGGGCGACGATCCAGCGCCGCCAGGCGGCGCGGACCTTGTCGGCCTCCTCGGCGCCCCGCGGGGTCAGCGCCATGTCGTGCGCCGGACCCGCCAGGTAGCCGTCCTTGATCGCGTTGTCGAACGCCGGCAGCAGCACCGCGGGGGGCACGCCGAAATAGCCGGCGATCCGGCCGATGTCCGCGATCTGACCGATCTGCCGCCGGATCCGGACCTGGAGGACGCACCAGGTGTCGGACTCGTTCATCGCCGTGCGGGACTCCACGCGTAGCGCGGGCAGTTGCGCCGCCCCCTCGGCCTTCAAAAGCTTCGCCAGCGCACTTTCCAACTGTTGCATCGAGTCGCCGTCCGGCAGCCCGAAGCCACTGCCCATGTTGGTCGCCTCCGCGCGCGCGAGGCCGCGCAGCGGCACCTCCTTGAGGAACAGGGCAATCACGAACGCGACCGCCGCAACCGGGACCGCCCAGAGGAACACCACGTGGAGCGTGTCGGAGTAGGCGGCGATCACCTTGGCGATCAACGCCGGCGGGTGCGCGTGCAAGGCCTTCGGGGTCGAGATGGTCGCCGGGTTCAGACCCTTGGACGCCGCCAGCGCGGCGCTCAGCCGGGGCGCCAGCGCGTTGGCGTAGAGCGCCCCGAACACCGCGGTGCCCACCGAGCTGCCCAGCGTGCGGAAGAACGTGACCGCGCTGGTGGCGGTGCCGAGGTCGGAGTACTGCGTGGTGTTCTGCACGACCAACGTGAGCACCTGCATCGACAACCCGATGCCCAGGCCGAGCACGAGCATTGCCACGGCCATCGCTGGATAGCCGGTGCCCGGAGTAAGCGTGGACAGCAACCACAGTCCGAGCGTCATCACCGCGAACCCGACCAACGGGAAGATCTTGTAGCGCCCGGTGCGGCTGACCGCTACGCCGGTGGCGATCGAGGTCACCAGCAGCCCCGCGACCATCGGCAGGGTCCGCAACCCCGAGGTGGTCGCGTCGACCCCCTTGACGTACTGAAGGTAGGACGGCAGGAATGTGATCGCACCGAGCATCGCGAACCCGACCACGAACGCCAGCACCTGGATCACCGAGAAGACCGGGTCGGCGAACAGTCGCAAGGGGAGCATGGGCTCCGCGGCCCGGGACTCGGCGATCACGAAACCCACGGCACCGATCACGGAGGCCGCATAGAGGCCCAGGATCGTCGGGGACGTCCAGGCGTAGGTGGTCCCGCCGAGGCTGGTGGCCACCACCACGCCGCCGGCCGCGACCGAGACCAGCGCGGTACCCAGGTAGTCGATCACCGGCCGGACCTTCACGGTGATCCCGGGCAGCGTGGTCTGCGCCAGCAGCACCACGACCGCACCGATCGGCAGGTTCACGTAGAACGCCCAGCGCCAGGACAGATGGTCGGTGAACAACCCGCCCAGCAAGGGGCCGACCACGGTCGTGACGCCGAAGGTCGCGCCCATCGCGCCCTGGTACTTCCCGCGTTCGCGCAGCGGGATGACGTCGCCGATGAGCGCGGTCGCGGTCACGGTCAACCCGCCCGCCCCGATGCCCTGCACGGCGCGCCAGGCGATGAGCGTGCCCATCGAGGAGGCCAGCCCGGACAGCGCGGACCCGGCCAGGAAGATGATCGTCGAGGCCTGGAAGACAACCTTACGGCCGAACAGGTCGCCCAACCGACCGGCCAGCACGGTGGCGATCGTGTCGGTGAGGATGTAGGAGGTGACCACCCAGGAGACGTGGCCCCGCCCACCCAGATCCCCCACGATCGTCGGCAGGGCGGTGGAGACGATGGTCTGGTCGAGCGCCGAGACGAGGATTCCGAGCAGGATCGTCACGAAGATCACGTTGATCTGACGCCTGCTCAGATTTGCCGCCGGGACCGATGCCCCATTCTCCACCGAGGTCATGTCGAGCGCCCTCCCCGTCGCCGTGACCTGCCCTTGCCCCATGAGGCTAGCGAGGGCCTTCCGGTGCCCGATCGTGCACCGCTGCCAGCACGGCCTGCGCGGCGGTCTGCGTCGAGTCGTGCTCCCAGACCCGCACGACCCGCCAGCCCAGCGCCTCCAGATGAGCCGTGGTGGCCGCGTCGCGCGCCACGTTCCCGGCCAACTTGTCGGCCCACCAACCGGCGTTGGCGGCCGGCTGGGTGGCGTGCTGCGGGCAGCAGTGCCAGAAGCAACCATCGACGAACACCGCCACCCGAGCCCGGGTGAACGCGACGTCGATGGTGCGCCGACGCATCCCCGGCACGGGGAACCCGACCCGGTAGCGCAGGCCTGCCCGGTGCAGGGCCCGGCGCAGCGCCACCTCGGGGGCGGTGTCAACGCGGGCCTGCCGCGCCATGCGCGCCGAGACCCCGACCGAACTCGGCACCGGCACCGTTGCGTCCGAAGAAGCGGTCGCTACAGCGCTCGCTTCTTCGGACGCTCTGACAACGGCGGCGGCGCCCGGGGCGTCAGTAGGACTTGGGCAGTCCGAGGTCGTGCTGCGCGACATGGTTGAGGATCATCTCGCGGTTGACCGGGGCCACGCGCAGCAGGCGGGCCATCCCCCAGTACGGGATCAGGCCGAACTCGGTGCTGAACCCGTTGCCGCCGTGGGTCTGGATCGCGGCGTCGACGGCGGCGAGGCCGGCCTCCGCGGCGGCGTACTTGGCCATGTTCGCGCACGATCCGGCGGGCAGCCCGGCGTCGTGCAGCCAGGCCGCCTTGGCGGTCATCAGGCCCGCCAGTTCCACCTCTACCTTGGCCGCCGCGAGCGGGTGCGCCACGCCTTGGTGCGCGCCGATCGGTCGGCCCCACACCGATCGCTCGTTGGCGTAGCGCGCCGCCTTGTCCAGGGCGTACCGGCCGACGCCGACGCAGAGCGCCGCGCCGGTGATTCGCTCCGGGTTCAGCCCGTGGAAGACCTGTTTGAAGCCCTCGTGCTCGACGCCGATCAGCCGGGACGCGGGAACCCGTACGTCGTCGAAGAACAGGGTGAACTGCTTGTCCGGCAGGCGGATGCCGACCGGCAGGGCGTTCGCCGTCAGCCCCGGAGCGTCGGTGTCGACCAGGAAGAGCGACAGCAGGCCCTGGCCCGAGGCGTCGGTGCCGGTACGGGCGACCACCAGCACCTGGTCGGCCTCGTCGATCCCGGAGATGTAGTACTTGGTGCCGCGCAACACCCAGTGGTCGCCCTCGCCCACACCTGATACTCGCTGCGCCGTCGTGCTGATGTTGCGGCTGTTCGAACCCGCGTCCGGCTCGGTGATCGCGAACACGATCTTGCGTTCACCGGTGGCCAGGCCGGACAGGAATTCCTCGCGCATCTCGGGTGAGCCGTACTTGGCGATCACCTCGACGCTGATCGCGGCGGACACCACCAGCAACAGCAACGGGCAACCCGCGGCGCCCAACTCCTCACAGACGATCGCCAGCTCGACCAGGCCGCCCCCGCCGCCGCCGTACTCGGCGGGCACGTTGACCCCGATGAACCCGGCCTTGCCCATCTGGGCCCACAGCTCGGTGGTCGGGGTGCCGGACTCGGCGTGCTCGACGTAGTACGCCCCACCGAAATGGCCGGCGATCGAGGCAACCGCGGCCCGCAGGTCGCGGTGCTCCGGAGACTGGAGGAAATCCATCTACGCCACCTGTTCCGCCCGGGCCGGGCGCCCCGGTCCGGGCGCGCCCGCGAAGGCCTGCGCTATCTGCATCCAACCCTGGGCGTCGTCGCCGAGGACCCGCAAGGAAGTGTCGGCCAGATGCTGCCGCTGTGTCACCACCCGACAGAACTCGAAGGCATCGCCGATCACCTGATCCGCCGCGTCGGCCGGGCCCCAGGTCCACAACGCGCCGTCCGGCGCGGACAGCTCGATGCGGATCGGGACGGTCGGCACCTCGAGCCCGCGTACCCGGTAGCTGAAGGGGCGGGCGCCGATCCCGATGTGGGCCACGTGGCGCAGGCGTGCGGTCGGCTCCGGTTGCAGCCCCAGCGCATCGGCGACGTCCTGGCCGTGCGCCCAGGTCTCCATCAACCGCGCGGTCAGCAACGAGGCCATGCTCATCGACGGCCCGTACCAGGGCACCCGGATCGACAACTCGGACGTCGCTGTGCGTTCGATCAGTTCCGCGCGCACGCGCTCGAACCAGGCCAGTACCTGACGGCCCGTCAGCTCCCGGAACTCCAGTGCCAGCCGGTCCGGGAAGTCCAGTCCGCTCTCCATCAGCAGCGCGGCATCGAGGTTGAACCGGTCCGGGTCGAACGCGGCCAGGGTCGCCGCCTCGTCGAAGTAGGCCAGGTGGCTCACCTGGTCGGCGACCGTCCAGCCGTCGGCGGGGGTGTCGGTCCGCCACTGCGACTCGGTCAGCGGCCGCACCAGGGCCAGCAGCGCGGCGCTCTCCTCCCGCAGATCGCGACGCAGCTCAGCAAGTGACAGGCCCAAGCGAGTCAGTCCCCCTTAGAGGGTGTCTTACGTGGCCGGCCGTGATCCTCGCTTCGCTCGTCAACACGCTCAAGCGGCTCGGCAGCGAGCGCAAGCGCTCGCTGCCCTCGCCTCAATCGCGTGTAGCGAGGTGCAGCACCGGCGTCGATCCGGCAAGGCGGAGGAGGAGCCGATACCGGGGTTGTATCGGCGACGACGACGCCCCCTGTCCGTGCGTGGTTGATGAGGTAGCGCTTCGCGTCGCAGCCGGGCGGCGTCGGGGCCGCGCCGCAGTAGGTCAGCGCCACGTGAGACATCCTCTTACTGTCCCGCTGTGGCCAGGCTGTTGAGCCCGGCCTTTCGCAGCGCGGCGAATTCAACCACCTGACTGGCGACGGTCTCCAACTGGAACCGTGCCGAGTCGTCGACACATCCCCCGGCCGCGTCGAATATCTTCCCCGACGAGGCGTTGATCGTCGCGCCCAACGGCGACGGCCAGCCGCGCAGCGAATGGACGGTGACCCGCAGGCTCTGCAGCGTCGAGACCGTCGCCTGCCAACCGTAGGCCACCGCGATGCAGCCGACCGGCATCCCGTCGAGGTAGACGCGTTCGTCGCCGCGGGTGTCCTCGATGTAGTCGAGCGCGTTCTTGATCATCCCGGACATCGACCCGTGGTAGCCGGGCGAGGCGACGACCAATGCGTCGGCGGCCCGAACCGCGGCCACGAAGCAGGCAGCGAGTGGATCGCGCTCGGCGGTCTCGGTGTCATAGATCGGGAACATCAGGTCACGGCTGAGGATCAGATCAACCTCCGCGCCGGCCTCACGGACCGCGGCGGCGCAGACCCGCACAGCCGACTCGGATCCCGAACCCGGACGCGTGGAACCTCCGATGCACAGCACTCGCACCGGTGCGGTACTGGACATTTGCGGGACTCCTTCCGATCCGTGCGGGTCGGTCCGACGACGGCGTGGAGCCGGTGCCGCCGTCGGACCGAGTGTCTCAGCCGAGGCTCGCCACGAAAGCCGCCATGTCGAAGTCCGCCTCCCAGTAGTGCGGGCGCAGGATCGGCAGACCGAGTTGGACGAACACCCGGTTGTCCTCCCAGCAGGTCGACTCCAACGCGATCCGGCCGTCGGCGTCGAACTCGTGGAAGGTCGAGCCGATCGTGGTCAGCGTCTTGCCACCGGTGGGCAGGCCACGGTACGTCGACGCCCCCTCGATCGTGACGCTCCAGTGGGTCAACTGGTGGCCGTTGCCCTCGAAGATCTCGGTCGGGGTGAACGTGTAGATGCCGTTCTCCGCACTCGATATGCCGCCGAGTGCGTCGGCCAGCATGGCGCCGTCGGTGATGGTGTCCGCCTCGTGGTCGTCCACCATCGTGTGCTCGAGCGTGAAGAAGTCGGCGTACATCGCTCGCAGCGCCGCGATGTCATTGCCCAGCGCGGTGCACCAGTTCTGCGCGTGCTCGGTGCCGGATGCGCACTTGCGGAACACACCGCCGGCGGCGGAAGCGATGCACGTCTTGCCGGTGAGGCTCTTGGTCGGGGCGACCGGGCCGACGGCGCGCAGGATCGCGCTCGCATCCCACCAGGAGGACTCGCGGACGATCAGGCCGTGGGAGTTGTACTGGTGGAAGGTGTGGCCCTGGGTGCCGAACGGCTTGCCGGCCACGTCCAGTCCGAGGAACATCGCGCAGTGCTCCGGGTACCACTCCCAGCGCAGCAGGCCCGAGTGCCGGTCACCGATGTAGGAGCGGATGCGGAAGTTGTGGATGCCGATCCCGGCCTCGGGGTCCTTGTTTGCGTACGGCGCGAAGTTGCGCAGCAGGTCGGAGTAGTCGGTGAGATTGTGCTGGTCGAGCATGACGTCCTCGAAGACGAAGCCGTCCTTGTCGTAGAGGTTGCAGACTGCCTCCGAGCTCTCCCGGAAGGCCTTGAGCCACTTGATTCCGAAGTTGTAATGCATTTGAGTTACCCTTCGCTCACGGCGCCTTCGCAGCCATCCGCCACCTCGTCGACCTTGTCTCATGCGCCGATCTTCAGCGCCTGCCGATCATGACGTTTATGGTGGTTAACGTACTGGACTCGTGCCGGTGCCGCAAGACGACGGATTCCTGCACCCGTCAGCCGCGCGGTGCGCGGGCGGCCTGGATCGCGGTGATGCAGGCGGCGTCGACGATGTCGCCGACGTCCGCGCCGCGCGACAGGTCGTTCATCGGCCGGGCCAGCCCCTGCAGGATCGGCCCGACCGCGATTGCCGAACCGAGTCGGGCGACGAGCTTGTAGGCGATGTTGCCGGAATCGAGGTCGGGGAACACCAGCACATTGGCGCGGCCACCGACCGCCCCACCCGGGGCCTTGGCCGCGGCCACGGCCTCGACCAGTGCCGCGTCGCCCTGCAGTTCGCCGTCTATGCAGAGGTCCGGACGGCGTTCGCGAACCAACGCGGTCGCCGCGATCACCTTCTCCGTCCGGCGATGCTGGGCGCTGCCGTGGGTGGAGAAACTGAGCATGGCCACCCGCGCCGGCTCGCCGAGGAACGCCTCCGCACTGGCTGCGGCCGCGATCGCGATGTCGGCCAACGAATTCGCCGACGGGTCCGGGACGACCCCGCAGTCGCTGAAGATAAGTGACCGTGGTCCGCCTTCGGCGTGCGGGCAGTGCATCAGGAAGAAGCTGGAGATCATTCGCACGCCGGGCGCGGTGCCGATCACCCGCAACGCCGCCCGGACGGTCTGGGCGGTCGTCGCCACCGCACCGGCCACACATCCGTCGGCCAGCCCGATGGCTACCAGCAGCGCCCCGGCGGTCGGCGGGTCGCGCAGGGCCTCGGCCAACTCGGCCGGCTCCGGTTCAACGCCCTTGGCCCGCCGCGCGGCCACGTAGCAAGCCAGCAACTCCGCCTCGTGTGCGGCCAGCAACGCCTCGTCGGGCAGCACCGGAACGGCCAGTCCGGCTGCGGTGAGTTCGGCCGCCGCCGCCTGCACCCGGGGATCGGCCGACTCGGCCAGCACGATGCGTCGCGGCGCCGCCGCCGCCTGCTCCCGCAGCCGCGCCCGAATCTCACTCACCGCGCCCCCACCCCCATCGTTGCGTCCGGGTAACCGTGACCTATAGGTCTCGGTTACCCGGACGCTACGGATGTTTCTGCGGCAGTCGGCGGCGGGACCATCGGGGCTCGAGGGTCAACCGCAGGCAGTACACGTTCGCCGCGAGCCGGCGCTCGCCACCAGGGACGAGGGCACGGTGACCTCCATGCTCAGCAGGTACTGGGCGTAGGTCTTGCCCTGGGCGTCGAAGATCAGCGACGACGTCCCGCCGCCGCCGAGGCTGTTGTGCAACAGGAAGTTCACGGCGAGCAGGTTGGGCAGCGGATGTCGTTCCACCGGCCCGTGGCAGATCTCCTTGAAGTGCGCCTTGACCACGTCCGCGGACAGGTACTGCACCAGCCAGGAGTAGATCAGCGGGCTGCGGGCGATGACGCCGACGTTGGCGGTGTCGCCCTTGTCGCCGGAGCGGCCGAGGCACAGGCGGATCAGCGGCACGGTGACCGGCGCGGAGTCGTCCGGGGTGTAGGCCACGATCGCCTCGGCACCGATCGCCACGCCCGATATCTGCCCGGGATCGACGGTCGCGGTCGCGGCCGCCGAGACGGACTCGGTGATCTGACCCACCGTCACGATCGGCGAGACCTGGTCGCGGGCGATCAGCGCGGGCCAGTGCGCAACCACGTCGGTGACCCGCGGTCGGCCCTGCTCAGCGGGGACGGTCATGCCCGGCATCGACTGCAGCATCGAGCCCACGACCATCGGCGCGAACTGCTTGTCGATCTTCCGCCGGTCCTGATCGCGCACCGCCAGATGCACCAGCACCTCGCTGGGTTCCTCGCTGCCCAGCGGCGGATGCGCGGCGTCCCAGCCGATGAACGACGTGGCGGTGGCCTCGTAGCTCTCCGTCCCACCGGCCAGGCTCCAGATCAGGTCAGCGGCCGCCCGCGCCTTGCGCAACGTGTCCGGGCCGGAGACCAGCAGTCGACCGACGCTGCGGTACCCGTCGGCCACGCTGACCGCGACCTTGAGCTTTTCCGGCGGCGGGCCGCCCACAATCCCGGAGACGTGCACCCGGTCCGGGCCCTGCTGGGTCAGCCGGATCGAGTCGAAGCGCGCCACGCAGTCCGGCGACAGGTATCCCGGGGCGCCCATCTCATAGAGCAGTTGCTCGCTGACGGTGTGGACGCTGACCAGGCCGCCCGTGCCGGGGTGCTTGGTCACCACGAAGGTGCCGTCGGCGTGCGCCTCGATCAACGGGTAGCCCATGTTCAGGTGGCTGGGCACCTTCTGCCAGTCGGTGAAATTGCCACCGGTGCACTGGCAGCCACACTCGATGATGTGCCCGGCGACGACACCGGCGGCGAGGGAATCCCAATCGTCCGGCGCCCAGCCGAAGCGGTGGATCATCGGGGCCAGCGTCACCGAGGTGTCGGTCACGCGGCCGGCGACGATCACATTGGCGCCCAGCTCCAGAGCTCGCACGATGGCGGGCGCACCCAGGTAGACGTTCGCGGCCAGCACCGAGTCCCGGACATCGGACAACGGGCGACCGGTCTCCAGATTGGTCAATGACTGACCCCCGGCGATCAGCCCGTCGAGGTCGCCGAACAGGTCGTCGCCGGCCACCACCCCGACGTGCACTTTGTCGGCCACGCCGAGTTCGGCGGCCAGCGCCTCGACCGCGGCGGCGCAGGCGCGCGGGTTCACCCCGCCGGCGTTGGTGATGATCGTGACCCCGCGCTCCATGCACGACACGAGCACGTCGCGCATCTGGAGCAGGAAATCCCCGGCGTACCCGAGCTCCGGCTTGCGGGCCCGCTGCTTCTGCAGGATCGCCATGGTCACCTCGGCGAGGTAGTCCATGACCAGGTAGTCGATCGGCCCGCCCTCGACCTGCCGACGCGCCGCGGTGGGGTCGTCGCCCCAGAACCCGCCGCAGTTGGCGATGACGATCGAACCGGACTCACCCGTAGTCATCCGTTGCCTCCTCGGGTGGGCGCCGCGGAGGGTCGCCCCACTGGGACGTTAATGACGGCAAACACGAGATGTCAAGGACGCGGCGTTCACATCCGGGCCGCTCCGGCGACCATACCCCGGGGCGCCGTCTCGACAAACCGCGGTCCGACGCCCATCGTTATCCATCAGTCACTCCGCAACGACGAAGGAGGCGGCCGGTGACGCTCGCCCCCGGGAACGACTCGCGGACCCCGCGCCAGCGGGAGCTGATCGAGGCGGCCGCGCGGCTGTTCGCCCAGCGCGGCTACCACGCGGTCGGGATCAACGACATCAGCGGCGAACTCGGCCTCACCGGACCGGCCTTCTACCGCCACTACCCGAGCAAGGAAGCGGTGCTGGTCGCGATCCTCGACGACGCGATCAGCTACCACCTGCAGGAGGTCGGCGACCTGGCCCGCCGCATCGTCGATCCGCGCGAGGCGCTGGCGGCGATCATCGCCAACCACGTGAAGTTCGTGTTCGACCAGACCGCCAACATCGTGACCTGGCGAACCGAGTTCCGCAGCCTGCCCGCACCGGACCGCCACCGACTGCGCTATCTCCAGCGGCTGTACACCGAGGAATGGGTCCGCGCACTCAACCAACTGCGTCCCGAGTTGGACATCGAACAGATCCGGACCATGTGCCAGGGCGCGATCGCACTGATCCAGTCCGCGACCGAGTTCGGCAACAAGCTCACCCGCGAGCAGTTGGAGCCGATCCTGGTCGCGATGGCGCTGCACGTGCTGATCGACACCCCGATCCCGCCGCTGCCGCCGGCCGCCGGCCGGGCCGAGCGGATGCGCGTGATACGCGCCGCCGACGGCCCCGAGGGCCGGACCCGCGCCGCCGGCAGCCCGCCGCGGGCCACGGACTGACCCCGGGGGACCGGTGTCGAAATGGACTGCCGCAGCGTTGCACCGAACTGCTGCATGGACATCGCCCGGAATGCCATGTTAATGTCTATAAACGTCCAGGGCCGATCCGCGGCCCCGGGACGCGGCACTCGGACCCGCCGGGAGCGGCGCGCGAGGTTCCTCGCCCGCACCGGACGAACCATCCGGGCGCCACGGCGCTGACAACCCCGCGGAGGACGCACGTGCCGACCTTGCGTTCCGAACTCGACGTCACCGGTGACGAGTACCGGAACAACCTCGCGCACAACGAGGGCATGTTGAAGTTGCTCGATGAGCAACTGGCGGTGGCGCGCGCCGGTGGGGGCGCCGCGTACATGGCGCGGCACCGCGAGCGCGGCCGGATGACCGTGCGTGAACGCATCGACCTGCTGGTCGACCCGGGCTCGGCGTTCCTCGAGCTCTCCACGCTGGCCGGTTGGGGCAGCGACTACACGGTCGGCGGCAGCGTGGTCACCGGGATCGGGGTCGTCGAGGGCGTCGAGTGCGTCTTCATCGGCAACGACGGCACCGTCAAGGGCGGCACGTCCAACCCGTTCACCTGGCGCAAGATGCTGCGCGCCCTGCAGATCGCCCGGCTCAACCGGATGCCGGTGATGAACCTGGTGGAGTCCGGCGGCGCGGACCTGCCCAGCCAGGCCGACCTGTTCGTGCCCGCGGGCCAGTTGTTCCGCGACCTCACCCAGCTGTCGGCGATGGGCATCCCCACCATTGCGTTGGTGTTCGGCAACTCCACCGCCGGCGGCGCCTACGTGCCCGGCATGTGCGACTACACCGTGATGATCGACGGGCAGTCGAAGGTGTTCCTGGGCGGCCCACCGCTGGTCAGGATGGCGACCGGCGAGGTGTCCACCGACGAGGAACTCGGCGGCGCCCGCATGCACACGTTCACCTCCGGGTTGAGCGACTACATCGCGGTCGACGAGCGCGACGCGATCCGGATCGGCCGGCAGATCGTCGCGTCGGTCAACTGGCGCAAGCAAGGGCCGGCCCCGGTGCCGGTACGGGCACCGCTGTTCGACCCGCGCGAACTGCGCGGCATCGCCTCGGCCGACCTGCGGGTGCCGTTCTCGGTGCGCGAGGTGCTGGCCCGGCTGCTGGATGCCAGCGAGTTCTCCGAGTACAAGCCCGACTACGGCACCTCGCTGGTGACCGGGTGGGGCATGATCCACGGCTACCGGGTGGGCGTGCTGGCCAACGCCCGGGGGGTGATCTTCAGCGAGGAGGCCAACAAGGCCACCGAGTTCATCCAGCTGTCGAACCAGATCGACACCCCGCTGATCTTCCTGCACAACACGACCGGCTACATCGTCGGCAAGTCCTTCGAGCAGGGCGGCATCATCAAGGACGGCGCGAAGATGATCAACGCCGTCGCGAACTCCGGGGTGCCGCACATCTCGGTGATCATCGGGGCGTCGTACGGCGCCGGCAACTACGGCATGTGCGGCAGGGCGTACGAGCCGCGGTTCCTGTTCACCTGGCCCAACTCGCGGATCGCGGTGATGGGTCCGCAGCAGTTGGCCGGGGTGCTCTCGATCGTGGCCCGCGACGCGGCCGCCGCGGCCGGCAAGGAATTCGACGAGGCGCGCGACGCCGAGCGCACCGCGGCGATCGAGGCCCAGATCGAACGCGAGTCACATGCGTTCTTCATGTCCGGGAAGCTCTACGACGACGGCATCATCGACCCCGCGGACACCCGGACCGTGCTGGGCATCACCCTCTCCGCCGTGCACGGCGCGCCCGTGGTGGGCCGACGCGGCTTCGGCGTCTTCCGGATGTAGTTCTGTGTCGATCGTTATCAATGCCCACTCTATGGGCAGCCGCGCAGGTCAAATGCGACCTGCGCGGCTGACGATCTTCTTGCGCATTGATAACACTGCGCCGGCAAGCCGGCTGAAGGGACACGTCAGCTGATGGGCCCTCAGATAACAAAGGTTCTCGTCGCCAATCGCGGCGAGATCGCGCGACGGGTCATCCACGGCGCGCGCGCGTTGGGGATCGCGACCGCGGTCGTGTACTCCGACGCCGATGCCGACGCGTTGTTCGTCGCCGAGGCCGACGAGGCGGTGCGGCTGCCCGGCACCGCGCCCGGGCAGACCTACCTGCGCAGCGAGCTGATCCTGGACGCCGCGGCCCGGGTGGGTGCCGACGCGATCCACCCGGGATACGGCTTCCTGTCGGAGAACGCGGCCTTCGCCCAGGCGGTGACCGACGCCGGGCTGATCTTCGTCGGGCCGCCCGCGGCGGCGATCTCGGCGATGGGCGACAAGGTCACCGCCAAGCGAATGATGGCCGCGGCGGGCGTGCCCACGTTGGCGGGCTTCACCATCGGCGAGGACGGGCGCGCGGTGCCCGAGGGTGGGGGCGAGCCGGTCGAGATCTCGGCGGCACTGGCCGCGGTGGGCCTGCCCGCGATCGTCAAGGCCTCGGCCGGTGGCGGCGGTCGTGGGATGCGGATCATCGCCGAGCCGGGCGAGGCGGCCGAGGCGATCGCCTCGGCCCAGCGCGAGGCGGCCTCCGCGTTCGGCAACCCGATGGTGTTCCTGGAGCGGTATCTGTCGCCGTCGCGGCACATCGAGGTCCAGGTGATCGCCGACGATCACGGCAACACCGTGGCGCTGTTCGAACGCGAGTGCTCGATCCAACGCCGGCACCAGAAGATCGTCGAGGAGGCACCCTCGGCCTTCGTCGGCCCCGAACTGCGCGAGCAGCTGTGCCGGGCCGCGGTCGCGGCGGCCCAAGCCGTCGGTTACCGCAACGCGGGCACGGTCGAGTTCATCGTCGGCGCCGACGGAACCGCCGCGTTCCTGGAGATGAACACCCGGCTGCAGGTCGAGCACCCGGTCACCGAGGCGATAACCGGCCTGGACCTCGTCGCGCTTCAGTTCGCCGTCGCCGCAGGCCGTTCGTTGCCGCCGGCCGCGCTCGCGGCGACCGTCGGCGGCCATGCGATCGAGGTGCGGCTGTGCGCGGAGGACCCGGCGGCCGGCTACCTGCCCGTCTCCGGGACGTTCGAGCTGTTCGAGATCGCTGCCGCATCGGAGTTCTCCTGCCCGGCGGGTCCTGGCGGCTGGGTGCGCGTGGACGCGGCACTGGGCAGCGGCGGGACCGTCAGCCCGTACTACGACTCGATGATCGCCAAGGTGATCGCGCACGCGCCCACCCGGTCCGGCGCCGCCGCTCTGCTGTCCGACGCCTTGTCCCGGGCCCGCCTGCACGGCGTGACCACCAATCGCGACCTGCTCGTCGCGATCCTGCGCAGCCCGCAGTTCCTGGCCGGCGACACCACCACCGACTTCCTCGACCGGGTCACCGGATTGGCCGCGCGGGTGGTCGCGCCCGAGACACAGCGACTGCATGCGGCGGTCGCCGCGATCGCCGGCCATCATCGGGAACGTCCGACCGGGGTGCCGCAGATCGCGATCCCCCGCGGCTGGCGCAACAACCGCTCGACCTTGGAGACGCTGACCGTCAAGACCGCCGACGGGGAGACAGTCCGGATCGGCCACGACCTGACCGGCACCGAACCGATCCTGCAGGTCGACGCGGAGCCGCTGTCGCTGACCATCCATGGGGCCGACGCAAGTTGCGTCGACATGACCACCGGCGGCGTCCGGCGGCGGTACCGGGTCCACCTTTCTGACTTGGCGTCAGCCGGGTCGATCGGCACCGCCGCGGTCGACAGCCCGCTCGGCCACTCGACGTTCAGCCTGCTCGATCCGCTGCCCGCGCCCAGCGCAGGCGGGCCGACCGGCGGGCTGACGGCTCCGATGCCGGGCGCGGTGATCCGCGTCCTGGTGTCCGTCGGGGACATCGTCGAGGCGGGCCAACCGCTGCTGGTGCTGGAGGCGATGAAGATGGAGCACACGATTCGCAGCCCGCAGGACGGCACGGTGGCGGCGATCAACGTCGCCGAGGGCGAGCAGGTGCAGATCGGTGCTGTACTCGCCGCACTGGTACAGGAATAGTCTCGTCGCCAAACACCGAACATGAACTGTCTGCCGTCCCGGGCAGGCTTCAGCCGGATCCTCGCCGGAGGGTGCCATGAAGGAACTCGTGTTCACCCGTTCGCTGTTGCCGAGCCTGCGCGACAACGCCGATCGGATCGGCTTCGTCGACGCGGCCACCGGGCAGACGGTCAAGTTCGGCGAGCATCTGGACCGGATCTCGAGGTTGTCGCACGCGCTGCGCACCGAACTCGGGATCGCCGCGGACGAACGGGTCGCGGTGCTCGGCATGAATTCGCTGCCGTTCGTGGAGCTGTGGCACGCCTGCCTGCTGGGCGCCGCGGTGATGAACCCACTGAATCTGCGGTTCTCAGCCGAGGAACTCGGCTACGTGCTCAACGACAGCGGCAGCACCGTGTGCTTCGTCGACGCGACCTTCGCCCCGCTGATCGACGCGATCCGCGACCGCACCCCACTGAAGCGAGTGGTACTGATCGGGTCCGGCGAGGGCCCCGCCGACATCGCCTACGAGAGCCTGCTGGCCGCGGCCGAACCGCAGCCGGCAGAAGAACCTGACGAGGAGTCAGCCGCGGTTCTCATGTACACCGGCGGGACCACCGGCATGCCCAAGGGTGTGGTGCTCAGCCAGCGCGCCGAGGTGTTGAACCAGTACCACGCGGCAATGGTGCTGCCGTGGGACACCAGCGCCCCGTTCCTGGTGCAGACCCCGATGTTCCACGGCGCCACGATGATCGGGTTGGTCGGCGCCCCGATGTTCGGCACCCCGATCGTCGTGCTGCCGACCTTCTCCCCCGAGGCCTCGATGGTCGCGACGCAGACCTTCGCCCCGTCCTCGACCGTGCTGGTGCCGACCATGCTCGGCATGATCGTAAACGCCCCGGATTTCCGCCCGGAGCGGCTGGACAGCCTGCGCCGGATCATCTACGGCGCCTCCCCGATGCCCGAGGTGTTGCTGAGCAGGCTGCTCGAGATGTTGCCCGACTGCGAGATCGTCCAGGGCTACGGGATGACCGAGTGCTGCACGGTGCTCACCGTGCTGTCCGACGCAGAACACCGCCGCGGTAAGCGGTTGGGCTCCTGCGGCCGCGCCGTGCCGGGCGTGCAGCTCGAGATCCGCGACGAGGACGGAAATCCGGTCCCGACCGGCGAGCCCGGCGAGGTGTGCGCCCGCGCCGGCAACTTCATGACCGGCTACCTGAACAAGCCGGTGGAGACAGCTCACGCGCTACGGGACGGCTGGTATTACAGCGGCGACGTCGGCTACCTCGACTCCGAGGGCTACCTGTTCCTGGTCGACCGGGCGAAGGACATGATCATCTCCGGCGGGGAGAACATCTACTCGGTCGAGGTGGAGAACGCCATCTCCACCCACCCGGCGGTGCTGCAGATCGCAGTCATCGGCATTCCGCACGAGGTGTGGGGTGAGGCGGTGCATGCGGTGTGCGTGGTCCGGCCCGGCCACGAGGTGACCGCCGAGGACCTGATCGCCCACGCCCGGACGACGATCGCCGGCTACAAGGTGCCGCGTTCGATCGACCTGCGCAGCGAAGGATTGCCGCTGTCCGCGGCAATGAAGGTGCTCAAGCGGGAACTGCGGGCACCGTTCTGGGCGGGTAAGGGCCGCACGATCAACTGAAGATCGCATCAGCAACTGAAGATCGCATCAGATCGGAGACGTCGGAGGCCGACCGAAGCCCCCGAGCACTCCAGCAGAGGAGCCCACATGCCCGCCGATCGGGTCGCCGCGTTGATCGCCTGCCATGACGCGAACGTCGCCTACCTGTCGAAGCTGTCGGATGCGGACTGGGCCAAACCCAGCCGCTGCGCCGACTGGACCGTCAAGGACGTGGTCTCGCACATGGGCGCGGCCTATCACGGGGCGTTCACCCCGTGGTTCGTGAAACTCATGCTGGGCAAGGACATCGAGCGCGCGAACGACGCCGACGTGGCCAAGCGCCGGGCGTGGCCGGGCGCGCAGGTGTTGGCCGAGTACACCGTGTGGGGCAAGCGGTTCCGGCCGATGGCCAAGGCGTTGCAGGGGCCCGGCCTGCGGTCGTTGCCGATCAAGGTGGCCGAGATCGGCACCTACCCGGCGGCGGTGCTCGCAAGCGCGTTCGTGTTCGACCACACGTTGCACGTCGGCCACGACATCGCGACCGCCCTGGGTCGCCCGGCGGCGGCGCCGGACGCCAACATGGTCTCGGTAGCCATCGAATGGATGATGCTCGGCCTGCCGGCCATGTCCGGCGATCGACTGTCCTGGCTGAGCGCCCCGGTCGAGGTAAACCTGGTCGGGCCGGGCGGCAGTACGTGGACGGTCGAGCCGGGCGGGGCCAAGGGCCGGGTGGTCACGCGACAGGGTGCCTCCGGTCGCGCGGTCGTCACGATCGAGGGCGACGCCGCCGCGTTCGGCGTCTGGGGCACCGGGCGGGAACCGTGGCGCACGGCCGGCGTGAGCATCAAGGGCGATGACGCGCTCGGCACCCGCTTCCTGGACGCGGCACGCATCGTCTGAGGCACCCCCACCCATCGGGGAGGGCAGGGGAGCGGACAGCGGGGAGGGCGGCTCAGCCGCGTCCCCAACCCGGCGGTCCGGCGGCCGCACCGACTTGCCGACGGGCCGACCGCACCTGCCGGGCCACGATCAGCACGACCAGAGCGATGGTCAGCTCCAACGAGTAGTGGGAGACCGTGTCGGCAACGTGGACGGCGCTCTCCCCGATCCAATATCCGAGACCGGCCCAAAGGCCGAGCCAGATGAGTGCGCCGATCGCGTCCAGGATCAGAAAGACCGGCAGGGACATACCCGCCATGGCGACCGCGACCGCGATCAACTGCATCGGGATGGGGCCGATGTAGGCGGTCACCAACAGGAGCCATCCGTAACGGTGACCGAGACGCCTGACGAGCTCGATGCGCCGCTGCGCCTTTCGGCCCCGAAAGACCATGCGAAGGGCGTTCTCGCCCCAGCGCCGCCCGGCCCACCAGAACACCCAGTCGAACATCATCGTTCCGGGCAGCCCGGCCAGCACCGCGACCATCATGGATCCGTGTCCGGTCCGGGCGAGCGCGCCAAGAGTGATCACCGCGGAGACGGACCCGCGGATCACTGCCAACAACGCCGGGTGCCGGCCCACCAGGGGTCCGACCAGGAACATCGTCGCGAAGTAGTAGAAGCCCATGAAGATCAACACGCCGAGGATCACCTTGTCGGCGCGCTGCGAAGGTCCGTCGCCCCACGGGGCGTGCGGAGCCGCCCCCGGGGTCGACTGCGGGGAAGCCGCAGCGGCAGGTCCCGGGTGCTCGGTCATCCGAGAAAGGATCGCACGTCCCGGCCGTGCCAGGGCCGCGACGCCGGGAAGTCACGCGCCGCCGGACTCTGAATAAGAGGGTGTCTCGCGTGGCCGGCGGTAGCCGCAGTAGGCCAGTTCGCCACGTGAGACACCCTCTAAAGTCGGTGCCATGACTCGTGCGTGCGTGGCGGTGATCGGTTCGGGGCCGGCGGCGTTCTACGCGACCGCCGCGCTGTTGCGAGCCGAGGACCCGCTGGTCCACGTGGACGTCTACGAGAAGTTGCCGACGCCGTGGGGCCTGGTGCGGTCCGGGGTGGCCCCGGACCATCCGAAGATCAAGAACGTCGGGGCCACGTTCGCCAAGACCGCCGATCACGAACGATTCCGCTTCTTCGGCAACGTCGAGTTCGGCCGCGACGTCTCCCGTGCCGAGCTGCTCGAGCGGTACGACGCGATCGTCTACGCGGTGGGCGCCAAGAGCGACAACCACCTCGGCATCCCCGGTGAGGACCTGCCCGGCAGCATCGCCGCCACCGATTTCGTCGGCTGGTACAACGGCCACCCGGACTTCCGTGACTTCGCGGTGGATCTGAGCAGCGAGCGGGCCGTGGTGATCGGCGCGGGCAACGTCGCCCTGGACGTGGCCCGGATGCTGGTGACCGACACCGAGGTGCTGGCCGGCACCGACACCGCCGACCACGCGCTGGCCGCGCTACAGGCCTCGAAGGTCCGCGAGGTCGTAGTCGTCGCGCGCCGGGGGCCCGTGCAGGGCGCGTTCACCACGCAGGAGTTGCGCGAGCTCGGCGAACTGGACGACGTCGACTGCGTCCTGGATCCGGCGGATCTGGTCGGGTTGACGCCGGACGCGCTGACCGACGCCCCGCACACGGTGCGCACCAACCTCGAGGCGATGCGCCGGCTGGTTGCCGATCATCCGCCGACCGGACGCCCGCGGCGGCTGGTGCTGCGTTTCGCCCGCTCGCCGATCGAGATCCGACCCGACGCGGCCGGCCACGTCGGTGAGATCGTCCTGGGTCACAACGACCTCGTCACCGGAGACGACGGGACGGTGCGGGCGCAGGACAACGGGCTTCGGGAGACGCTGTCGACCGGGCTGGTGATCCGGGCTGTCGGCTATCGCGGGGTGGCGCTGCCGGAGGTGGCCTTCGACCAACGGCGGGGCGTCATCCCGAACTCGGCCGGCCGGGTCATCGGGGGCGACCGGGAGTACGTCGCCGGCTGGATCAAGCGGGGACCGAGCGGCGTCATCGGGACCAACCGCAAGGACGGTCAGGAGACCGCCGAGGCCGCGTTGGCCGAGCTGGCGCACCGGCCGGACCGCGACCCGGCGGCGATTGCGGGCCTGGCGGACTGGGTCCGGCAGCGTTGCCCGGATGTCGTCGAGGAACTCGACTGGCGGGCGATCGACCGGCACGAGATCGCCTCGGGGGCAGGTGGTCGGCCACGGGTCAAGCTGTGCACGGTGGCCGAGATGCTCGACGTGGTCGGCACGGCACGAGCGGGTCGCTGAGCGCGAGAGAGTAGTCCGTTCACCTTGGCGCCTCCGCGCGCCTGCGCGTAAGTTGCGTTGCAACTCACCAGTAACCCCGAATTCGGAAGGAACCCCCGGTGCAGCATCGAGAGGGCAGCCTGGCCGAGGGTCGGGTGTACTTCCAGACCTGGCAGGCCACGGCGCCGCGGGCCGAGGTCGTGATCGCGCACGGGTACGCCGAGCACAGCGGTCGCTACGGTCACGTCGCGGCTGCCCTGGTTGCCGCCGGGTTCAACGTGTGGGCCCTGGACCACCGCGGCCACGGCCGCTCGGGCGGCGAGCGCGGCGACATCGGTTCGATGGACGCGGTGGTCGCCGATCTGGATCTGCTGGTCGATATCGCCGGCGCCGAACAACGGCCGATATTCCTGCTCGGCCACTCGATGGGTGGGGCGATCGCGCTGGCCTACGCGCAGGCGCACCAGGATCGGCTGCGGGGGCTGTCGGTGTCCGGGGCCGCGATCGTGTTCCCACCCGAACTGCTCGCCCTGGCCGCGCTGCCGGAGATCCCCGAACTACCACTGGCCGACGCGGTCTCATCCGACCCGGCGGTGGTCGCCGCCTACAAAGCGGACCCGTTGGTCCACCAGGGCCCGCCGTCGCGGACCACGCTGGGGATTCTGGCCGACTCGGAGAAACTCATCGCCGGCCTGGCGGAGTTGACCCTGCCCGTCCAGGTGATGCACGGCAGCGCGGACGCGTTGATCCCGTCCCGCGCGCTCGGGATCGTCGTCTCGGGCGTCGCGTCGGACGATGTCACCGCTGCGCTGTGGCCGGGGGCGTTCCACGAGATCTACAACGAGCCGATCAAGGAGCGGGTGATCGAGGAGCTCGTCCGTTGGCTGGGGGCGAGATCGTGACCGCGCATCACGAGGCGGGGGCCCAGTGGTCGGCCGGGTCCCGGATGACGGACTTCGAGGCGCTGATGTGGCGGGCCGAGGCCGACGCCCGGCTGCGCTCGGACGGCGTGATGCTCGCCGTGCTGGACCGGACACCGGACTGGGACCGGCTGCAGGCCTCGCACGTCTGGGCCGCCGAGGCCGTGCCCCGGCTGCGGCAGCGGGTCGTCGACGACCCGCTGCGGTGGCGCACACCGGCCTGGGTGGACACCGACCTCGACCTGGCCTACCACCTGACCCGGGTCCGCCTGGCCGGCAGCGATGGCATGGCCGGCGCGCTGGAACTCGCGGCGGGCCTGCACATGGCGCCGTTCGACACCGCCCGGCCGCTCTGGCAGGCCGTGCTCGTCGAGGGCCTGCCCGAGGGGAAGACCGGCTATCTGCTGAAACTGCATCACGCGATGGCCGACGCGCAGGGCCTCGTCCAACTGTTCGACATCCTCTACGCAACCGGTCCGGACCTGGCCGACGATCCGGCGCGGTACGCCCGTATCGACGTCCCGAGGGCGGAGAGCGCACCGAGCCCGCTGGACGACCTACGAGGCGCGCTCTGCGCGGCCCTGCGGATGGTGCGCGGGGTCGGCGACGTGACCGGACGGGTCGTGCGCGGCCCGAACGCGGCGGTGTCCTACCTGCGGTCGCTGAGCCGGGTGGTCCGGGTCCCCGGTACCCCCTCGCCGTTGCTGTCCAACCGGGGCCTGGCCCGTCGGGTTCGGATCCTGGAATGCTCGCTGGCCGACCTGAAGGCGGCCGGCAAGGCCGCCGGCGGCAGCGTCAACGACGCCTACCTGGCCGCCGTGCTGGGCGGTCTGGGCCGGTACCACGCCAAGCACGGCGCCGTGATCGAGGATCTCCCGACCGCGTTGCCGGTCAGCCTCCGGATGGCCGGCGACTCCGCCGGTGGCAACAAATTCGCCGGCGCCTACATCGCCGGGCCGGCCGGGGAGGCCGACCCGGTGCGTCGCATCCGGACGGTCCGCGACCGCGTTCGAGCCGCGCGCGCCGAGCCTGCGCTGGACTTTCTGGCCGCCACGGCTGGGCTCACCTCCCGGCTGCCCACCGGGGTGGTGACGGGGATCACGCTGCAGACCTCCGCGGCGCTGGATCTGCAGGCCTCCAACTTCCCCGGGCTGAGCCGTCCGGCCTATCTGGCCGGGGCCCGGATGGAGCGCATGTATCCGTTCGGTCCGGTGCCCGGCTCGGCGATGATGTCGACGCTGGTGACCCATGACGGCGTGTGCTGCATCGGTGTCACCACCGACCACGACGCGGTTCCGGACCCGGATCTGTTGAACGCGTGCATGCGGGAAGCGCTCGACGAGGTGCTCGCGCTACGGGGGGAATGAAAAGTGACTATCAGTCAGAACCCCGTGTCCCCGGACACGGACCGCCTTGCCGCCTGGCCAGCGGGCCATGAGCTGTCGGACACCGAGGCGCTGATGTGGCGGGCCGAGGCCGACCCCCGCCTGCGTTCCGACGTGGTCCTGCTGTGCCTGTTGGACCGGAGCCCGGAGGCCGACCGGCTCGCCGCGGCCCTCGCGGCCCACGTGCGCGCGGTGCCGCGGTTCCGCCAACGGGTGGTCGACGACCCGCTGCGACTGTCCCGGCCACGCTGGCAGCAGACCCAGGTGGACCTCGGTTATCACCTGACGCGGTGTCAGTTGCCTTCCGGCGGTGGCGAAGCGGAGCTGCTGGAGCTGGCCGCCGCGCTGCACATGGCCCCGTTCGACCCAGCGCGGCCGTTGTGGCAGGCGGTGCTGGTCGAGGGCCTGCCTGAGGGTAACGGGAGCGACTCGAGCGAGCGAGGAACGAGCGAGGGAGACAAGGGAACAACCGGCAGGGCGGCGTACCTGCTCAAGCTGCACCACGCAATCACCGACGGGGCCTGGGGCGTCGCGTTGTTCGACATGCTGCTGGCGGCCGGTCCGGAGCCCTCCGACGAGCCGGTGCTACCGACGATCGACGCAGCCACTCCCCTGCCCGAGCGGACCGAGTCGGTGCGTGCGGTGGCCGGGCTGGTGCTCGACGGTGCCGCACTCGCCGTCCGGACGCTGACCCGACCGGCGGACGCCGTCGCCTACGTGCGATCACTGCGCCGGGTGCTAAACGTTCCCGGCACCCCGTCGCCGTTGTTGAGCCGACGCGGGTTGGCGCGGCGGCTGCGGATCCTCGAGTGCCGGCTCGACGATCTGCGCGCGGCCGCGAAGGCCGCCGGCGGCAGCCTCAACGACGTCTACCTGGCCGCCTTGCTCGGTGGATTGGGCCACTATCACGCCAAGAACGGCGCGCCGGTCGGCGATGTACCGGTCGCGCTGCCGGTCAGCACGCGTAAGCCGGACGACAAGTGCGGTGGCAACAAGTTCACGGCCGCATACCTGGCCGGACCGGTCGGGGAGGCCGACCCGCTGCGCCGGGTCGCACTGGTCCGCGAACGGGTTCGAGCGGTGCGCGAGGAGCCCGCGCTGGATTTCGTCGGCGCCACCGCCCCGCTGCTGTCCCGGTTGCCTGCCGCGGTGCTGGCCCCGATCTCGTTGTCGATGGCCGGCCGGTTGGCGCTGCAGGCCTCCAACGTGCCCGGCCTGACCCGGCCGGCCTATCTGGCCGGGGCCCGGATCGAACGCATGTACCCGTTCGGGCCGGTGCCCGGCTGCGCGATCATGGCGGTGATGCTCACCCACGCGGGGACCTGCTGCATCACGCTGGCGACCGACAACGACGCTGTGTCCGACCCGGACCTGCTGCTCGACTGCGTCCGTCAGGGATTCGACGAGATCCTCGCGCTGGGCCGATGACGCAGCGACCAGTGCCGCAGGCCGTCGAGCCGGTCGGCTCGGCGTGGCCGCCGGCCGCGGACCGCTCGCTCGTGATGCTGGCCAGGAACGCCTCGCGCGTCGAGCTCGAACTGATCCGGCGGTGGGCCGCGGAGCTGGACGCGCAGGTGCACACCGCCGCGGCCGACGCGGTCGCCGCGGCGACCAGGGCCGACGCGACCATCGTCCCGGTCCGGGTGACCTGGACCGGACCCGAACCCGCCGGCGACCCGCCCACCGGACTGCGCACCGCGGTGTCCCGGATCGTCCGGCTGCCGCAACCGGTGGCCGTCCGCGAACGCGTCCAGAGCCGGGCGTTGGACCGCGATCCGCAGCGGGCCCGGATCCTGATCGGTGCCCCGGCCACGTGCGGGGAGCTGCGAATGCGCTGGGCCGAGCGGGAACTCGATCCCAAGGCGCTCGACCTGGACTCCGCGGCAGCTTTCGCTGCCTTCGTCGAGAGGCAGGCCGACATCGTTCTCGGCATGGCCGAGCGCCGGCTGCTCGGCGATCGCTTCCGGGCGCCGTTGGCGATCGTCGAGGAATTGCTGAACAACCGCGACTTCGTGCGCCGCGCGGAGGAATTGGCCGTCCGCATCGGGCGCAACCCGGAGAGCGTGCTGGCCGACTGCAAGACCTACCTCGACGAGATGGCCAGCGCCGAGAAGCGATGGGCGATCGACGCCTGGGCAGCCTGGGCGCGTTCGCTGCACTCGCGGTCGTACGACCTCGACATCGACCGCGCGCAGTTGGACCGCCTGCGGGAACTGAGCACCCGTCACCCGATGGTGTTCCTGCCCACGCACAAGTCCAACCTGGACCCGTACGTGATGGCCTCGATCACCTACGAGAACGGTTTGCCGCACAATCACGTGCTGGGCGGCATCAACATGATGTTCTGGCCGTTGAGCGTGATGTTCAAGCGCATCGGTGCGGTCGGCATCCGGCGCAGCTTCCGCGACAACGCGGTCTACCGGTTCGTGCTCGGCCGCTACCTCGGCTTCCTCGTCGCCAAGCGGTTCAACCTGGAGTTCTACGTCGAGGGCACCAGATCGCGCACCGGCAAGCTGCTCCCGCCGATGATGGGGCTGCTGAACTACCTGGCCGACGCGGTCGAGGAACAGGGCCTGGGCGAGGTCCTGCTGATCCCGACCGCGATCGTCTACGACCTGCTGCACGAGGCCGGTGAGACCACCGCGGAGTCCCGCGGGGCGGTCAAGCAGGCCGAGGGCATCCGCTGGATGATGCACTTCGTCAAGCAGCAACGGCAGGGCCACCTCGGCGAGGTGCATGTCCGGTTCGGCGAGCCCATCAACATCCGGGACGCCCTGCACACCTATCTCGCGCAGCCGGCCACCCCGCCCGCCGATGCCGCGGAGCTCGCGACCCGCTCCCGGTTGGCCCGCAGCAAGGTCGCCTTCGAGCTGTGCACCCGGATCAACCGCGCGACGATGGTCACCGCGCCCGCCCTGGTCACCTTCGCCTTGCTGGGTGCCGCCGATCGCGCGCTCACCCTGCCTGAGGTACGGGCGGTGGTCGCCCCGATCCTGGAGTTCGCGCTGTCCCGCGACGTCCACCTCGACCGCGCGACCCGGGAGCTGGACGCCGACGAGGGCGTGCTGCGCACGTTGACCAAGCTGGTCGACAACGACGTCGCCGAGCGCTTCGACGGCGGCCCGGACCCGGTCTATCGGATCGGGCCGGACCAGGAACTCATCGCGGCGTTCTACCGCAACGCGACCGTGCACATCTTCGTCGACCGGGCGATCCTCGAGCTCGCCTTCCTGCACGTGGCCGCGCACGGCGGCGGCATGATCGCCGCCTGGCGGGAGACGCGGCGGCTGCGCGACCTGTTGAAGTTCGAGTTCTTCTTCAGCGAGAAGGACGAGTTCCGCCAGGACCTGCTGACCGAGCTGCGCCGGATCGAGCCCGACGAGGCCCGCTGGGAGAAGTTCGAGGACATCGGGGCCGAGCTGGCCGAACGCGGTCCGTTGGTGGCCCAACGGGCGCTTCGCTCGTTCGTCGAGTCCTACGCGGTGGTGGCCGAGTACCTGGTCGCGGCCGGCCCGGTGGCCGTCGAGGCGAAGGCCGCCGCGACCGAATGCCTCGGGCTCGGCCGGCAGTTCCAGTTGCAGCGCCGGGTCACCTCCTCCGAGGCGATCTCGATGCACCTGTTCGGCAACGGTTTCGCGCTGGCCGCGAACCGGAACCTGCTCGGCGCCGGCTCCGCCGTGCTCGAGCGGCGCATCGAGTTCGCCGCCGAGCTCGACGACGTGCTGGCCCGCCTGGAGCGGATCAACCAGCACGAGCTGGCCCGGCTGGACAGGGCCCGGGAGGCCTTACGAGCCAAGCACCTGACGGCACATCAGAATTCTCCGGACGGGACGGCCGTCACGACAGGAGCAGACCGGTGAACGAGACGCAGGACTCGACCGAGGGAAAGGTCGCCGCGTTCTTCGACTTCGACGGCACAATCGTCGACGGTTACTCGGCGTTGGCCCTGATCAAGGACCGGATCAAGCACCGGAAGATCAGCCCGCTCGACACGGCCAAGCTGGTGCTGACCGGGTTGGGCACCCGGACCGGGCATGCGCAGGTCGAGGACTTCATGCGCGCCGGCCTGGCGATCTTCCGCGGGAAGACCGCGGAGGAACTCGACGAGATGGGCGCGAAGTTCACCCGGTCCACCCTCGGCGGGCACCTGTTCGCGGACGCGCTGGACCGGATCACCGCCCACCAGCGGCAGGGCCATCTGGTGGCGATCGCGTCCTCGGCCCTGCCGTTCCAGATCGACGCCCTGGCCGCCGAGATCGGCATCGAACACATCATCTGCACCAAGCTCGCCTGGGACGCCGACGGCCGGTGCACCGGCGAGGTCGACGGGGAGATGCTGTGGGGCAAGCCGAAGGCCCTGGCGGTCCAGGCGTTCGCCCGGGAGCACGACATCGACCTGGACGCCAGCTACGCCTACGCGAACGGCGACGAGGACGTGGAGTTCCTCTCGACGGTGGGCAACCCGCGGCCGGTGAATCCCGAGCCGGAGCTGGCCACGATCGCGGCGGTGCGCGGCTGGCGCGTGGAGCAATTCGTCCCCCGTACCCCGGCGTCGGCGCTGGACATGCCGCGCACGGTCCTCGCCTACGGCGGCCTGGCGACCTCGGGGGTCCTGGCCGCCGGGCTCGGCCTGCTCAACCGCAGCCGCCGGGTCACCGCGAACACGCTGGTCACCTTCGGCGGCGACCTGATGCTGGGGCTGGCCGGGGTCGAGGTCGACGTGATCGGCGGGCAGCACGCCTGGACCCATCGCCCGGCCGTGTTCATCTTCAACCACCAGAGCCTGCTCGACCCGTTGGCGGTCTTCAAGGTGGTCCAGCGCGACATCACGCCGATCGGCAAGAAGGAGGTCGAGCGGATGCCGCTGATCGGCCAGATGGCCTGGCTGATGAACGCGGCCCTGGTCGACCGCACCGACTCGCGGGCGGCGAAGGCGGCGCTGCAACCTGCGCTGGACCGCCTGGCCGACGGTTACTCGATCCTCATCGCCCCGGAAGGCACCCGGTCGCTCACCGCTCGGGTCGGGGAGTTCAAGAAGGGCGCCTTCCACCTGTCCATGCAGGGCGGCGTGCCGATCGTCCCGGTCATCATCCGAAACTCCGGCGAGCTGATGTGGCGGGGCTCGAACTCGATCCGGTCGGGCCGGCTGGAGGTTCTCGTGGCGCCGCCGATCAACACGACCGACTGGACGCTGCGCGAGCTCAACCAACAGGTGGCGCAAGTGCGCCGGCTGTACGTCGAGACCCTGGACGACTGGGACGCGGCAGTGGCCCGAACGCGGGCGCAGGCACAGGCGGACACATCTCGTACCACATAGTGCTCTTTCACCCCACGTGACACGCTAGAACGTGGGATTTTCACATAGTTGATGGCGCAGTTGCCATTCAACGAGCGCCGGACTTGCCCTACTATCCCTGTTATGCAGACTTCCCTCGCCTCCAACCCGCTGCTCCCGATCATCATGGGCGCAGGCGCGATCTTCCTGATGGCCGGCAGCTTCACCAACGGCAGCATCGCGGACGCCAGCAGCGTGGCCGAGTCCACAGCCACGGACACCAACGCCGGGGTCCTAGATTCCTCAGCAGGCGCCGCTGCCGCACCGGCTGCGGCTGCGGCTGCTGCACCGGCAGCAGCGGCTGCGGCGACCACCAGCGCGGCCGCCACGTCCGCGACGTTGGCCGTCGGCAAGTCCGCCAAGATCGGCGGCGCGAGCGTCACGCTGGTCAAGGAGACCGCGAAGGACGCCGAAGTCAAGATCGGCAAGGACCAGGCCACGATCGCCGACGGGAAGTCCGGCAAGGTCGGCAAGTACACCGTGACCGTCACCAAGATCGACAAGAAGGGCAACGTGACGCTGGGCGTCAAGTAGCCGACCCACCAACACCCCCGAAGGGCTCCCCGCCGAGGCGGGGAGCCCTTCGGTGTCCTCCGGATCCGATCGATCGCGGGTCGGCCCGGCTATCGGGCATGGTGACTCCCTCGCCGCCGGCGAGGGAATCAATCGCCCACGATCGGCTTGTTCGGCGGCGAGAACAGGTTGTGCGAGAACTGGTCACGCGTCCCGATCGGCACGTAGTCACGTTCCTCTGGGCCGATGTACAACTGGCGCGGCCGGGCGATCTTCTGCTCCGGGTCGAGCAGCATCTCCTCCCACTGCGACAGCCAGCCGGGCATGCGGCCGATCGCGAACAACGCCGTGAACATCTCGGCCGGGAAGCCCATCGCCTCGTAGATGATCCCGGTGTAGAAATCGACGTTCGGATACAACTTCTTCGCGATGAAGTACTCGTCCTCCAGCGCGATCCGCTCGAGCTCGACTGCCACCTCGAGCAACGGGTTCAGGCCGGTCACCTTGAAGACCTCTTCGGCGACCTGGCGGACCACCCGGGCACGTGGGTCGTAGTTCTTGTACACCCGGTGCCCGAAGCCCATCAGCCGGAACTCGCCCTTCCGGGCGCGCTCGACGTAGCTGGGCACGTTCTTGACGTTGCCGATCTCGCGCAGCATCCGCAGCACCTGCTCGTTCGCCCCGCCGTGCAACGGGCCGTAGAGCGCGGCGACGGCCGCCGCGGCCGCCGAGTAGGGGTCGACGTGCGAGGAGCCGACCGCCCGCATCGCATTGGTCGAACAGTTCTGCTCATGGTCGGCGTGCAGCACGAACAGGACGTCGAGGGCGTGCTCGAGGATCGGGTCCGGGTCGTACTTGGGCCCGGACATCCGCCACATGAGATTCAGGAAGTTGCCCGTGTAGGACAGGTCGTTGTCCGGGTACCAGTACGGCAGGCCACGCGAGTGCCGGGAGGCGTAAGCCGCCAACGTGGGCATCTTCGCGATCAGCCGGGCCATCTGCAGGCGCCGGTTCACCGGGTCGGTGAAGTTCTTGGCCTCGGGGTAGAACGTCGACAGCGCGCCCACGGTGCCGACCAGGATCCCCATCGGGTGCGCGTCGTGGTGGAAGCCCTCGATGAACTTCTTGACGTTCTGGTGCACGAACGTGTGATGCGTGATCGTCGTGGTGAACTCGCTCAGCTGGTCGCTGCTCGGCAGTTCGCCGTTCATCAGCAGGTAGGCGACCTCCAGGAAGCTGCTGCGCTCGGCCAACTGGTCGATCGGGTAGCCGCGGTAGCGCAGGATCCCGGCGTCGCCGTCGATGTAGGTGATCGCGGAGTGGCAACTCGCGGTCGCGGTGAAGGCCGGGTCGTACGAGAGCAGCCCGGAATCCTCGGAATCGACCTTGATCTGTCGTAGATGCGCGGCGCGGATGGCGCCTTGCTCGATCGGGATCTCGTAGGTGTGACCGGTGCGGTTGTCGATGACGGTGAGCGTGTCGCTACCGGCGGGTGTGGCCTCGCTCATGGTGTCCCCTCCCGGGAAACGCGCGGTGTTGCGCTTCCAGGCGGTGCAGCGGCGATCGGCCGCAGCACGGCAACGTTGCGTCCACTTGTTGAATCTCGCCCAAGTCTCCCGTACCGGTCAGTTGCGGACAACTCGGGCTGGGCTATGGGAATGGACACCTGCACAGCACGACGCCGCGCCGTCCAGCGGGCGGACGGCGCGGCGGACGAGCGTCTCGGATTTGCCAGACGTAGCTGCCGGAGGCGTGCGGGCGCGGCGACCGAGCGAGGGCTCGGGCGAGGCGAGGGTCAGCTGGCGGCCATCTGCTTGGGGGCGACGGACTTCGGAGCCGGACGCTTCACCGGCAGGCTCACGGGCGCGGCCGCAGGCACGGCGGCGGCCTGCGCGAGCGCCGCCTGGTACGAGCAGTCCATCGGGGTGGCGGGGACAGGGTTGCCCAGCTCGCCAACGAGGACGTCGTAGATCGGGGACGATTCAGTCAACATGGCGCTCACGGTATTCCTCTTGTTCGATCGTCGGGTGCGGATTGGGCGGTTCGGGTCAATCCGGAAGATCACGGGCCAACGTGTTCACGGCGCGGAAAGGCCGGGTGCGGCCCCTTCGCCCTAAGACGCAACGGCCGCACCCCGGGTTTCGTCGGATCGGTCCGAAGTTGCCGCCCGCGCTCGGGCGATCGATCCATCAAGTCCTCAGCCGAACGGTCCGTGTTTCGCGCCGAAGCCTCCACCTTGCTGAGTTCCCACGGAGCGTGATCGGGCCGCTGCCTATAGTCAAATTCAGTCCGGCATGGGCACTGCGGCTGAACTTCAGCCGGCAATTGCGCCACTGCGGTCGGGATTCAGGCGGAGGCATCGTGTCGGTCGAGGTCGGCGAACTTTGGCGCGAGTACCGGGCAACCCGGTCCCCAGAGCTGCGGAACCGGCTGGTGATGCAGTACGCGCCGCTGGTCAAGTACGTGGCGGGCCGGGTCCGGTCCGGCCTGCCGAGCAGCGTCGACCCGAACGACCTGGTCTCCGACGGGGTCTTCGGGCTGATGGACGCGATCGACAAGTTCGACATCGACCGCGGCCTGGCCTTCCAGACGTACGCGGTGCCCCGGATCAAAGGCGCGATGATCGACGCCCTGCGTACCGCGGACTGGGTTCCCCGCTCGGTGCGCGACAAGGTGCGCGCGATCGAGAAAGCACACCTGACCCTGCAGGCCCGCCTGGACCGCATGCCGACCGAGGACGAGGTGGCCGCCGAACTCGGCGTCACCGCTGCCGAACTGCGCGACCTGTACGCCAAGGTCTCCTACACCTCGATCTCGGCGACCGAGGACCTCGTGGTGGTCGACGAGTCGCCGGCGCCCGGCGATGCGCTGGAGGACGACGCGGTGCGCGCGGTGCTGCTGCGCCACGTCCGGCAGCTCCGGGAGCGCGACCAGGTGATCGTGGCCCTCTACTACTACGAGGGCTTCACCCTCGCCGAGATCGGTCGGGTGCTGGGCGTGACCGAGTCGCGTGTCAGCCAACTGCACACCCGCGTCGTGCTGTCGCTGCGGACGCTGATCAAGGCACAGACCGTCGCCGAATCGGCGGCGTGATCAGCGGGCAGGCGGGCTAGGCGGGCGTCAACTCCCGCAAGCGATTGGCCATCGAGGTCATCACCTGCAGCGCGAACATCGGCGTCTCGGTGATCAGGAACAGGAACAGGCGGCGGTCGATCGAGGCCAGCACCGTGTCCTGGGTCGCCACCGCGTCGAGACTGCGCGGGGAGCTGTCCACCAGCGCAAGCTCACCGAACACCCCGTTCGGGCCGACGGTCGTGACCCGCCGGTCGCCCTTGCGCAGTTCGATCTCACCGGAGATCACCCCGAACATCGCCGTCGCCGGATCGTTCACGCGGAACAGAACATCTCCCGGCGCGAGTTCGATCGTCACCTTGGCGTTCGCGAACAGCCCAGTGATCTCCACGGCGGACCTCCATCGGCGCACTGGCAGCGGTCGGTCCGCCACGCTTGCACCGAAGGCTACGTAACCGGTAGGCGGCCCAACCACAAACCTCCGATGAACAAACCAGCCTCAGACGCCAACGACCCGTAGGTAAGCGCTCCAGAGGTCGGAGCCGGCGAAGATCCCGAACGCCGCCCCGGCGAGCATGAAGGGACCGAACGGAACCGCGCTGCGCCGCTGTGCCCGCCCGGCCGCGATGAGCGCCACACCCACCAGCGCACCGACGCCGAACCCGGCCAACAGCCCGATCAGGCTGGGTCCCCAACCGAGCCAGCCCAGCACGAGGCCGAGGCTGGGCGCTAGAACGACATCGCCCAGACCCATCCCACGTCCGGCGGTGCCGAGCCACAGCCCGCCGTACACGGCGCACCAGACGCCGACCGAGAGCAGCGCCACACCCGACGACGACCAGCCACGAACCGAGCCGGCCACCACCAGCAGCCCCGCCACGGCGCCCAGCGTCGGAACCGTTATCGCGAACGGCAACCGGCCGGTGTCCAGGTCGATCAACGTCAGCGCCACGCCCGCGGCAGCCAGTACCAGCAGCGCAGGCAACACCGGATCGAGCCCGAACCGCATTCCGAGGACTGCGAACAGCCCCCCCGTGGCCAGTTCCACCAGGGGGTAGCGGATCGAGATCGGCACCGCGCAGTCGCGGCACTTCCCACCCAACAGCAGCCACGAGATCACCGGGACGTTGTCGCGCGGGCGGATCGTCGCGGCGCACCGCGGACAGGCCGACCGACCGCCGACGACCGAGATGCCGCGCGGCACCCGGTGGACGACGACATTGAGGAACGAACCGATCAGCAGCCCCAACACGCCCAACGCGACGGTCATCGCGGGCTGGTCGTCGCGCGGAGGAACGAACCGATCAGCAGGGCCGGCATACCCAATACGCCCAACGCGACGGTCATCGCGCGGTGGTCGGCGCCGCGCTCCCGGTGCCTGCGGCGGCTGAACCGCCGGTCGCCGCGGTCGTGCCGGCGGGCGCCGGATTGTTGAGCGTGGGCATCAGGAACATCTGCCCGCTGATGTTGGCGGTGTCGAAGTTGGCATCCGGAGCAGGCGGAACGGCCGGGACGGTTGTGGTGGTCGTGGTCCCTCCGGTGGTGGACACCGCGGGGGTGGCCGTGGCGGGAACCGGTTGGGTCAGGTTCACCGTGGTGATCTCGAACGCGCGCGGCAGCTGCTCGAGGTTGGCGATGAAGTTCCGGAGGTCGGCGGCGGTGCCCCGGGCGGTCAACGAGATCTGCTGCGAGGCGACCTGACCGATCGTCGTGCCCACGCCCGGCAGCTGGGCCGA
>DATAUG010000260.1:0-6328 GCA_036268355.1 Sporichthyaceae bacterium | reverse complement strand
GCCGAGGCGGTCGTCGCCGACGACTGGGATCACTTCTTCTTGCTCTTACCTTTCTTGCTCTTCTTCTTCGACACGTTCGCTCCTTCCCCGCGCGATGTGTCAACAAGTCTTTGATACGTGGGATGTGACGGTCCCTCACCTGCCAAATGCCGGTATTCCGGAGGTGAGGGGGCTGGTGGGTTCAGGCCACTCCGCAGCCGCCGTTGACCAGGGCGATCAGGCTGGTGTGCAAACGGTCGGGTTGCGAACCGGCGCGCAGCTGGTCGTCGTGACCATTCGGGGAATCACCGCGCCGGTGGGCGAAGAGGCTCTCCTGACGCAGCATCAGATGGCGGATCATGCTCTCTCCTTGCTGTCTTCGTGCTCTGGAACATTACGTCGATCCCGACCGGATTCCCCAGTTCCTGACGGGATTCTGACGTCGGACCGCGGATCCCTTACGCGGTCCTGACGGGTCCGACTGTGGCAGCGCCGCCAGTAGACGTTGCCCGAGCGGTCACGGCTCTTCACGATGTCGGCGTCGGCGACCAGGTCCGGGGCGTAGCGGGTCGTAGGGCCTGCCGGCCTTCGAAGAGCCAACCCAGGTGGGCGTGGAAGAGACCCGCGGCAGGCCCGCGCGGCGCTGCCCGTAGGCCCACGGCGGGTGCGGGTCGCCGGCCTTGTCCGAGTATCTGTGGTGCTTGCGGTGGTCGGCCCGGGAGCAACGGCAGGACGACGGACACCGCCGGCGGCGCCTGTTACAGACGGTTCTGCCGGTCGGGGCTCCCGCTTGCGGGCGGCGGCTCTGCGCGGGTCAATACATCAGCCCGCGGAGCGGGCGTCGGCGAATCCGTCCGTCCGAATCAACGGGTGGCCGCAGCTGCGGTCAGGGCGCGGTATCCATGATTTGCCGACACTGGATGCAGGCCTCCACGGACAACAGTCCGCGTCGTGTACTGAAACGTTCCCACGTCTCATCGACCGCTTCGCCGCACAGAGTGGTACCGCGCCCCGGGCGGTAGAGGTGTTCCGGCGGCACGGGGACGCGTGGTCTGTCCGACGACGTGCGGCGCGTGGAGGTCGCGCCACGATCGTCCTGCGCGTGACGCGCGACCACAACGTATTCAAGAGGAAACACCGGCGGCTCCGGGACTCGACCCGCTTCGCCGGTGTCACGACGGACAGCGGCCTGACGGAGTGTCAGATGAGGCGGACGTTCTCCGCGTGCAGGCCCTTCTGCCCCTGAGCGACGTCGAACTCGACGCGCTGGTTCTCCTCGAGGGAGCGGTAGCCGTCAGCGATGACGGCTGTGTGATGGACGAAGACGTCGTTCTGGCCCTCCACGGCGATGAAGCCGAAGCCCTTCTCGCCGCTGAACCATTTCACGATGCCTTGGGTCATGTTGAACTCCTCGTTCATTGCACGGTAGACGCCTGCGTTGCACCGACGAGTCGGACCGGGCCGGGCGATGTAGATGCGCCCCCAGCGGATTGAAAGTCCGCGGCCGTGTGGGTAACGAACGAGGAAATGCAAACTGCAACTGACATGAGCGTAACACAGCGGCTTCCCAGGCGTCGGCCCTGTCGGCGTAGTTCGTGACGGGACATCACAATTCTGCCCGCATTGTCGATCACGCTGCGAGCCTGCGCCGATCCGTTCGTCAACCCGGTAGCAAAAGCAATCTGTTGGCTACGGTTACGTAGCCGTAGGCAGCGAGGAATGCGCGCCAAGCATCGCGGCGGCTCCTGGAAATGGGATACCCGCGCAGCAGGCTGAACCGATGTCGCGGTCCGTGCCCAGCACGTGGTGAAGGTGCACCCGGAACAGCCCTGGCGGCCGGCGTACCTGGTGCAGCCGATCTACGACGTGGTGCTCGCGGTGACGTTCGAGTACGGCATTGCGCTCCGCGACCTCGAACTGGAGCGGGCCTGGCGCGGGGAGAAGAGCTGGAGCATGGTGCTCGGGTAGCTGCAGCGGGTCTGGGGCAAGGTCCGTCGGCAATCGGTGAAGGACTGTCCGGCGTTGCCGGTTGTTGGCGCCGGGTGCTCCGGTTCGCGCTGCCCGGCGGGTCGTCGTGCGCCGCCACCGCCGCCTTCGACCGGGGCCCCGGGCGCGGCTGCCCGCCGCATGATCGCCGCGGATGAGGCATGATGGTGTAGTGAGCGACGCCACCGGCGTCGCGAGGTCGCATGCGCGTGCCGCCCGGCGCGGATTTCCCATTCAGAGTGATCGGGCCATCAGCATCCACGGCCCGTTCCATTCTGGAAGGAAACCTTTGCCCCTGCCCACGCTCAACCCTGCCCCGCCCGCCGGGTTCGCCGCGCTCGGCGTTCCCGATCAGTTGGTCGACGTGCTGGCCGCACGCGGGATCCAGGACCCGTCCCCGATCCAGACCGCCACGCTGCCCGACGCCCTCGCCGGCCGGGACATCCTGGGTACTGCCACGACCGGCAGCGGCAAGACGCTGGCCTTCGCCCTGCCGGTGGTGGCCCGCCTTGCCGACGGGCGGCGCCCGGCGCAGCCGCGCCGGCCGCGGGCGTTGATCCTCGTGCCGACCCGCGAACTGGCCAACCAGGTCAGCGCGGTCCTGGCGCCGCTCGCTGCGGCGAGCCGACTACGAGTCGCCACGGTGTTCGGCGGCGTCGGGCAGCAGCCCCAGGTCCGCTCGCTCGCCGCCGGCGTGGACATCCTCGTGGCCTGCCCGGGTCGGTTGACCGACTTGATCGGCCAGGGCCACTGCCGGCTGGACGCGGTGCAGATCACCGTGCTGGACGAGGCCGACCACATGGCCGACCTGGGATTCCTGCCGGTGGTCAAACGCTTGCTGGACCAGACTCCCGCCGGGACGCAGCGTCTGCTGTTCTCCGCGACACTCGACCGAGAGGTCGACGTGCTGGAACGCCGTTACCTGGTCGACCCGGTCCGACACCGCGTCGAGGCGCCCCCGGGGGTATCCACGGTGCGGCATCACATGTTCGTCGTGGCCGCCGAGGAAAAGCCGACGGTGGTGGCCGAACTGGCCGCCGGCAGCGGCCGAACGCTGCTGTTCACCGGCACGAAGCGTCGCGCCCGCGATCTTGCCCACAGACTGACCGAGGCCGGGATCCCGGCGGTGGACCTGCACGGCAACCTGTCGCAACACGTCCGTGAGCGCAACCTGGCGGCCTTCTCCGCCGGTCGCGTGCGCGTGCTGGTCGCCACCGACATCGCGGCGCGTGGCATTCACGTCGACGGCATCGATCTCGTGGTGCACGTGGACCCGCCCGCCGAGCACAAGACCTGGCTGCACCGCTCCGGCCGGACCGCCCGCGCCGGCGCGGAGGGCAGTGTCGTCACGCTCATGAGCCCGCAACAACGCACCGACGTCGGCAAGCTGGCCCGGCGGGCAGGCATCGACACCGTCGCGACCATGATCGCGCCCGGCGACAAGCAGATCCGCGATCTCACGGGTCCCCGCGTGAACCCGGTCCACCTGGTGCCCGACTCCGTCGAGCGCCCGCGCGCCGGCGCCGGCCGGGCCCCCGCCACGGCCGGTCGTGCCCCCGGTCGGCGGTCGCCGTCGTTGGGCGCAACCGCAGGCGCGACCTCGGCCGTCGAACTGTCGAGGACCTGGCAGCCCCGCCGTCGGCGCACCGCGTCATAAGCGATGCTGCCCTCGTTCCCGCGTAATCCGGCCGAACGACTCACGCGCCACCCGGCCGGGTTCTGTCGGCCTCGCACCTCGCCGGCCGTCGAGGCGTAACGACGAGGCGGCCGAGGGCCTCGTGGCCGCGGTCTGCTCCGTCGATCGACGCCACGCTGTCCGGTCGTAGGGCGAGGCCGTCCGATCGTCGGCCGTCGGGCTGGGCGTCCCGTCCGACGACCAAGGGGGGACGTCGGACGGGGGCGGGCCTTGCGCCGCGATCAGTGGCGCTCGGCGTCCTCGTGCCGTTCGATGTGCTCGAAGTTGCTCTCCTGTTGGTCCCCGGCCGGCGGTATCTGGGCCCGCCCACCGGTGAGGTCCTCGAGGTGCTGCCAACCGTGCTCCAACTTCTGCGCGATGCCCTCGCCGTGGTGCTTCTCGCCGTGCTGCTCCTCGTCCTCGTCGGACTTTCCGTGGTGCTCGGCGTGCTTGCCCATCGCAGTCCTCCTCGATGCCGGTGGTCGTCCCGGGCTCTGATGTCCTACCCGCGGGGCCTCCAAAAGCACCCGCGCCCGTCGAGATGGTTCGTGGCGGACTGGGGAAGCAGGGCGCCGAGCGCGGCCTCGGCCGCCCGTTGCCCTGCGGCGAGGGCGCCCTCGACGTGTCCCGGACTGCGCCGACTGGTCTCGGTGGAGGCCCACAGCAGGCGGTCTTCCGTCGTGGGTTGGTAAACCTGGTGGCCGAACAAGTCGGTCGCGGTGAGTGTGTGCACCTCGGGTGGGGCGGTGAAGCGTTCACGGCTCCAGTCGGCGAGCAGGACCTCGCGCGGTGCGGCCGCGGCGGCACCGAAGATGCGCTCCAACTGCTTCACCGCCCGGTCGCCCAGCGGGACCGGCGGGTAGCCGGGCGCGCCCTGCTCGGTTGGGGCGAATCCGAACAGGGCCGCCGGTGAACCCTGCGGACCGGACATGTCGTGGATCTCCTGCAGCGGGCCGCGAGTGCTCACGGCGGAGCCGGCCAGACCGTCGCGGCGCCAGAACGGTTCGTCGTAGCGGAACACGAGTTTGGCGACCGTTCCCATCCACACCGGTGTGGCCTGCGCCACCCGCCGGGTGCGGGCGGGCAGGAGATCCTCGGAGATCTCCATGGATGCGACCGCCAGTGCCGGTGGCAGCGCGAGCACCGCGAGCCTGGCTCGAAAATCGCCGCCGGTGGCCGTGGTGACGACCAGGCCGGCCCCGGTCGAGATGATCGAAGTGACCGGCTCGTCGAGCCGGACCGTGCCGGCCGGCAACAACGCGGCGAGCCCTTGCGGCAGCCTCTGGGCCCCTTGCCCGTACCGACGGGCCGGGACGTCGATCGGGTTACCCCGAAGGCGCAGGCAACCCGCGTCGGTCTCGTAGCAACCGTCGCCGGAGACCCATTGTTCGAAGGACGACAGCCCGAGCTGACGCAGCGTCATTTCGACGCGGTCCTCGCCGCTCCAGAACCAGGTGGCACCCAGGTCGAGCCATCCGCCCTCGCACGGTTCGCTCAACAACCGTCCACCGACCCTGGACCGCCCCTCCAGCACCAGCACATCGAGCCCGCCCCGGCTCGCCAGTACGGCGGCGGTCAGTCCGGAGACCCCGGCGCCGACCACGATGACGTCGCGGTCGGTCCCACGATCGCTCGATACCGGCGACCGGCTGCTCGACACGAATCACCTCTCCTCGCAAGCGGTGCCCGCTGCGGCACGAACAGGCACTCTGGGGCGACCGGCGTCCGCCGCGAACCTTGCCATCTTGCCCGCCCGCCAACGGTTGCCCGGTCGATCCAACGGTGACTCGTATGGGCGGATCGTCGCGACCGTGGTGATCGGCGCGACTTTTAACCTGAATGGCCTTTTCATTCGGTACTTCCTCGGGGAGGCTCCGTACATAGGCGACCGACCGGTCGGTAGGACGGTTTAGGGGCATCCGCGGCGTGACCGGGCCGGGGTGCCGATGATGAAGGGGACGACTATGAACATCACCAGGACTGGAAAGATCGCCGGCCGACTGGCCGCCGCTTGCGTGTTGACCGGTGCCGTGATGGCCACCGGAGCGGCCGGCGCAGGTGCGGCGACCGTGCCTGCCCACACCGGCACACCGACCACCATGACGGTTCCGGAACACGGACCGCACGGCGGCGGGGGGCACAGCGGCGGCGGGCAGTGGCGTGGCGGCGGGGGCGGGCACCGCGGCGGTGGCGGCTACAACCGCGGCGGGGGCGGCTACTACCGCGGCGGCGGCGGCTACTACGGGCCCAACTACTACGACGGCTGCGACCCGTACTACTACGGCTACTACGACCTGGACAACCCCACCTGCGAGTGACCACCGGCTCGACACAGCACACCAGCGCACCAGCACATGGGCCCCGGCAGCGGACGCTGCCGGGGCCCATGCGCTTGCCGGTTCCGCCGGCGGCGGCCGGGTGCCGGTGCGCCGCCGGTCTTCGTCAAAAACCTGAGCCGGTGAAAGCCGCCCTGCACGGCCCCGTGCCGCACAGCGACTGGGCGTGGTGTCGGCCCATGAGCCGCTCGCGTCGGGCGATTCGCGCCCGGGGACTGTCCGATTAACGGTGTTTCCGGCCTGACGCGCCGAGCCTGATGGCCGGCGGGGAAGGTCACTCGATGAGCGTGACACTGAACGATGTGGCGAAGAAGAAGGAAACCGAGGCGTCCGCGGAGCAGTTGGCGGCGGT
>DATAUG010000259.1:0-167629 GCA_036268355.1 Sporichthyaceae bacterium | reverse complement strand
CACCGCCACGCGCGCGTCCGAGCACGCTGCAATCGCCGCCGTCGCGACGGTCTTGCCGACATCGGTGCCGGTCCCGGTGACGATCAGGACGGTCACCGAAGCACCTCGCCCAGCACCGCAGCCGCAAGCGTCAGATCGGCCTCGGTCAGGTCGGCGCGCGCGGTCAGCCGCAGGCAGGAGCGGCCGGCCGGCACCGACGGCGGCCGGAAGCAGCCCACCCGCACCCCGGTCTCCAGGCAGGCGGTCGCGCAGGCGACCGCGACCTCCGGGCGGCCGATGCGGATCCCGCAGACCGCGGCGGCCGGTTCGATGGCGTCCAGCCCCAGGCTGCGGGCGATCCCATACAGGTCCCGCGCCCGGGCCCGCACCGCCGCGGGCAGGCTCGGATTGGCTCGGAGCAGCTCCACCGCCCCGAGCGCCGCACCCGCCGCGGCCGGCGCCAGCCCGGTGTCGAAGATGAAGCTGCGGGCGGTGTCGACCACGTGCTCGACGACGCCGCGCGGCCCGGCGACCAGGCCGCCCTGCGAACCCAGCGACTTGGACAGCACGCCGGTGACCACCACGTCGGGCGCCCCGGCCAGGCCGGCGGCGTGCACGCTGCCTCGGCCCGCGGGGCCGATCACGCCGATCGCGTGCGCCTCGTCGACGATCAGGCCGGCGCCGTGCCGCCGGGCGACCGCGGCAAGCTCCGCCAGCGGCGCGACGTCGCCGTCGACGGAGAAAACTCCGTCGGTCAGCACCACCGCGCGGGTTTCCCTCCGCTCGGCGAGTGCCCGCTCCACGGCCGCCACGTCGCGGTGCGGGGTCACCGCGACCCGAGCGCGCGACAGCCGGCAGGCGTCGATCAATGAGGCGTGGTTGCCCGCGTCCGAGACGATCAGGCAGCCCGGCCCGGTCAACGCGGTGACCGCCCCGATGTTGGCCAGGTAGCCGGAGGAGAAAGCCAGCGCCGAATCGGTGCCCAACAGATCGGCCGCGGCGGTTTCGAGGTCCGCGTGCAGCGCGGTCGAGCCGGTCACCAGCCGGGACCCCGTCGCGCCCGCGCCCCATTCCTTCAGCGCCCGGGCGGCCGCGGCCAGCACATCGGGATGGCCGCACAGGCCCAGATAGTCGTTGCCCGCCAGGTCGAGCACGCGGTCGTCGGATTGCCTTGGCCGGACCCGGCGGCGCAGCCCGGCCGCCTCGCGTTGCGCGGCGTGTTCGGTGACCCAGTCGTAGGCGCCCCCGGACGCCGATCCGGTCACCGGCGCGCCCCCGTTGTCCCGTTTCGGTGGGAGCCGGCCGGCGCTGTGACAGTTGTTCGTTCGCTGTATTCGTTGCTCGCTTGTGCTCCTCGCTCGTGTTCCCTGCGGTCAACAGGTTTCAATCGGCTCGGCAACTGCGCAGGGCTCGCAAGCTCGCTCTCGCGTTGCCCTCGCCTCAATCGCCTGTTCCTCCCCCGTTGCAGTAGCTCGTGATGCTCGCTCACCGGTCGGTCCGCGGGGTGAACGGCCCGGTGCTGCGCAGCGCCGCCTGCAGCAGGGCCAGCAGGTCGACCCGGACCGCGGGTGGGCGACCGCTGGATCGGCCCGCCGGGTCGGTCGGCGCGACCCCGAGCAACAACTGCAGGTGCAGGGCCCGGAGGAAGGCGATCGTGTTCAGGGTATTGGCCTGGATCGGTGCATCGCGATTCCATGCACCGGTCCAGGTCTCGACCAGGCGCCCCACCCACGGTTCCAGCAGGCTGAGGTCGACGACGTCTCGATGCAGCAGCGACATGGTCGCGTAGGCCAGGCGGTCCTCCTCCCGGCTGACGAACACCGATTCGGTGGGGGCGAGCAACCGGTCGGCGACCGTGTCCAGCAGCACCATGAGGCCACCCTCGTCGAGATGGCGCGACCGCGCCAGCGCGCCGACCAGGTCGGCCCCGTGCGCGATCGCGTGCACCCGGCCGGCGCCCGGGATGCGATCGCGCAGGTCGCGCTCGGTGCCCAGCCAGGCCAGGCCCCGGTCGCCCCAGGCCAGGACGGTGTCCGGGTTGACCCGCGGTCGCGCGGTGTCGCGGTCGATCACCGCGGCCACGGCGCGGGCGGAGAACGAACGACGCAACACCGAATGCGTCCCGCTCTCACCCGCGCCGGTCCGCAGCCCGTCGGTCAGGCCGTCGCCGAGTCCGGGCAGCAGGTCGTCGTAGACGCCGCGGGCTGTCCAGGCCAGCAGCACGCCCAGCCCGATGTGGTCGCGCAGATGCGGGTCGGTGGCGCCGAGCAACCGGACGAGCTCCACGGTCATGTCGTCCAGTCGCCGGCCGGCCGGTGTTGCATAGCCGGTCGCGACAACCCGTTCCCAGAAGTCCGGATCGACCGGGGGGTCAGCGCGGACGTGGGATTCGCCATCGTCCTCGAGCGGCGTCTGAGCGCGCACGCGACGCGGGACATCTGCCAAGGTGCCTCCCGCGCCCGCCGCCGACGTACGCGAACCTACCCGGCCGCGCCGAGCGGCGCTCGAAGTTCGAGCGGCCCACCGGCATCCGCAAGCAGCCCAGCGGCCTGGCCCTAGGGTCGACGGATGGCCTCGCTGAACGACCTGATCCGCGCCGCCGCGGATCTGCCGCCGGCGGACCTGGAGTGGTTGCACGCGCTGGTCGCCGACTGGCAGTTGCTCGCCGACCTGTCGTTCTCCGACCTGGTGCTCTGGATGCCGACCGAGGGCGGCGAGGCATACCTCGCGGTTGCCCAGATGCGGCCCACCACCGGTCCGACGGCCTTTCAGGACGACCTGGTGGGCAGCCGGTCGAGTCGCGGCCTGAACCCGCTGCTCGACGCCGCCCTCGATGGCGGCCGAATTGTGCGCCAGGGCGACCAACATTGGCGCCACGACGTGCCGGCGCGGGCCGAGGCGATCCCGGTGCGCCGCGGCGGCCGGGTGCTCGGCGTGATCGCCCGCAGCACCAGCCTGGTCTCCGTGCGCACCCCGAGTCGTCTCGAGCTGACCTATTTGCAGTGCGCCGGGGACCTGGCCCGGATGATCTCGACCGGCCTGTTCCCCCAGCTCGGCGCGGCCGCCGAGGCGACGTTGGCGCTGGCCGACGGATCGCCCCGGGTCGGCGACGGGCTGATCCGCCTGGACGGCACGGGCGTGGTCAGCTACGCCAGCCCGAACGCGCTGTCCGCGTACCGGCGGCTGGGGCTGACCGCGGACCTGGTCGGCACCGAACTGGGCGCGCTGACCGCCGAACTCGCGCCGTCGAGCGCCCCGGTCGAGGCCGCGGTCGGGCTGGTGGCCGGCGGCCGGGTGCCGCGGCGGATTCAGGTCGAGACCGACGCGGTGGTGCTCAACCTGCGCGCCATCCCGCTGACCGATGGCGCCACCCACGTCGGGGCGATCGTGCTGGTGCGGGACGTGACCGAGGTACATCGCCGCGATCGGCAACTGCTCACCAAGGACGCCACGATCCGCGAGATTCATCACCGGGTGAAGAACAACCTGCAGGCGGTGGCCGCGCTGCTGCGCATGCAGGCCCGGCGGATGGACGAGCCGCGGGCCCGGGAGGCCCTCAACGAGGCGGTGCGTCGGGTGGGCTCGATCGCGATCGTCCACGACACCCTGGCGGCCTCCGACGACGAGACCGTCTCGTTCGACGCGATCGTCGACCGGGTGCTGGAGATGGTGATCGACGTGTCCGCCGCCAGTTCGCCGGTGCGTCCCCGCCGCCGCGGCACGTTCGGCGACCTCCCCGGGGCCCAGGCCACGCCGTTGTCGATGGTGCTGGCCGAACTGCTGCAGAACGCGCTCGAGCACGGCGTCACCCCCGAATCCGGGCTGGTGGAGGTCCGGGCCGCCCGCGGCGCGGAGGAACTGCTGGTGGAGGTGCTCGACGACGGCCGGGGCCTGCCGGAGGGCTTCGACGACGTTCGCTCGGCCAACCTGGGACTGCGGATCGTGCGCACCCTGGTCACCGGTGAGCTGGCGGGCAGGCTCCAATTCGGTCCGCGCGACGGGGGTGGGACCCGGGTGGAGCTGGTGATTCCGTTGGGCCGGGAGCGGCCGATGGTGGTGTCGGGATCGGCCGGGTCGACATGACCGACCCCGGTCACCCTCCTGGGCGACCGGGGTCGAAAGTGGTGCGCTGTGCGTCGGTCGTCAGACGACCCGTGCCCGGGCGCGTGCGGTACGGCGCTTGAGCGCCCGGCGCTCGTCCTCCGAGAGGCCACCCCAGACACCGGCGTCCTGCCCGGAGTCCAGTGCCCATTGCAGGCAGGTGTCAACGACCTCGCAGCGACGGCACACAGCACGTGCCTCTTCGATCTGCAACAGTGCGGGACCGGTGTTCCCGATGGGAAAGAACAGCTCGGGATCCTCGTCCCGGCAGACTGCGCGATGGCGCCAGTCCATGGGTTGTAGCTCCTAAAGACGGCGGGGCGGTAGGCCCCGGGTACTTGGGCGGGCTGACCGAGCGGCGGTGCACCGGCCACTTACAAGTGAACGCATTCACTAGCAATTTCGCTCTGGACGAAAAAGACAATTTCTGTGAGGTAGGGCACGAACAGTGGTCGTAGGTACCACGTCCGGCGCCCAGCCTGAACCAACCGGTAGGGAAGCACAAGTGCTCCCGCCGAAAAATCGCCGAGGAGGTAGTCGGATACCCCTCATTTTTGGGGCTTGCGGGGCCGCCTCCGGTAGTCCCGGGGCGTTGGCAAGGGCAGAATTGAGGTCTGAACGGGGTGTTGATGTCGATGGTTCCGGCGGTACGCAGGAGTGTCAGAGTGGTTGAGACGGGCGCCTGTCGGATTGCCTTGAGCGCTCGTGATGGCGGCTGAATCGCGGGGCGGCGGCTCCACCGCCGCGCTGGCCCTGCTGGGCCAGGCGCTGGCGCTTGCCGTGCTCGGACTGTGGGTGGCGATTCTGGCGATCGGCACGCACGACCACGACCGGGTGTCCGACGCGCTGCTGGCGCTGCTGGCCGTGCTCGCCGGCCTCGGCCTGGCCTTCGTCGGGCGCGCCCTGGCCGCCGGTGCTCGCTGGGCGCGGGCGCCGGCCATGGTCTGGGAGCTGATCATGTTGCCGGTCGGGATCAGCCTGGCCCAGGGCATCCCGATCGCGGGCGCGCTGCTGCTGGCCAGCGCGGTGATCGTGCTGGTCGGGGTGTTCTCGGCCGGTCAGGGTGCCGCGGCCTGAGGGGTGGGCGACGCATGGCCGTCGCAGGCCGCAAGCAGCACGACGGCCGTGCCCAGGGCCGACATGGGGCGTCGAGGCATGAATCACCCGCCCTCCGAGGTGGTCATCATCGGAGGGCGGGCGGTGGGAACGCAATGGTCCGCGGGGGCTGACACCCCGGAGCGGGGTCAGGCCTTCTTGGTCTCCCAGAAGATCTCGGAGATCTCGTCGATCTTGTCCAGCAGCTGGTCCGCGACCTTCACGTCGGTGGAGCCCTTGGTGCCGCCGGCGCCTGCGAGCTTGGTCGCCTCGTTGAACAGCTGGTGCAGCTGGGGGTACTTCTCGAAGTGCGGTGGCTTGAAGTAGTCCGTCCACAGCACCCAGAGGTGATGCTTGACGAGCTCGGACCGCTCATCCTTGACCGCGAGTGCCCGGGAGCGGAAGGCCGGGTCCTCGTTGCCGTTGTACTTCTCGATCGTCGCCTTTACCGACTGGGCCTCGATGCGGGCCTGCGCGGGGTCGTAGACGCCGCACGGCAGGTCGCAGTGGGCCTGCACCTCTTGAATTCGGAACCGCATCTCGCGTCCCTTCACTGCGCCGGATGGGTCCCCGGGACCGGGGCCCGTGTTCGATCGGGACACTACCCGCATGGGTTTGGCCCAAATGTCCCGCGTCGGACTGATCCGGGTGCGGGGCACCTCGATGCTGCCGACCCTGCGGGACGGCGATGTGCTGCTGGTGCGTCGGGGGGCCCCGGTGCGGCCGGGCGCGCTGGTCGTTGTCGAGCTTCCGGGCCGGGGGACCGCGGTCAAGCGGGCCACCTGTCGGGTCCCCGAGGGTTGGTGGGTCGAACGGGACAACCCGATGGCTGGAACCGACTCGTGGCTGGTCGGGGCGATACCGCTGGAGGACGTCCGATCGGTTGTGGTGGCCCGACTGTGGCCGGTTCGCCGTAGATAGGGTCGGGAGATGTTTGCCGTGAGCGCCGTGCGCTTCGCCCCGGACGACCCGCTGTCGGCGCTGGAGCTCGGGGAACGTCCCGAGCCCATCGCCAAGGACGGTTGGGTCACTGTCGACGTCAAGGCGGCCTCGCTCAACCATCACGACCTCTGGAGCCTGCGCGGGGTGGGGCTGAAGGAGTCGCAGCTACCGATGATCCTGGGCTGCGACGCGGCGGGGCTCGACCCGGACGGCAACGAGGTCATCGTCCACGCGCTGATCGGCGACCCGGACTACCGCGGCGACGAGACCATGGACCCGGGCCGCAGCCTGCTGTCCGAACGGCATCCGGGCACCTTCGCCGAACAGGTCGTGGTGCCGCGGCGCAACCTGGTGCCCAAGCCGCCGCAGATGTCGTTCGCGGAGGCGGCGTGCCTGCCGACGGCCTGGCTCACGGCCTACCGGATGCTCTTCCACCGCTCCGGGCTGCAGCCCGGGTCCACGGTGCTCGTCCAGGGCGCCGGCGGCGGGGTGGCCACGGCGCTGATCGCGTTGGCGCATGCGGCCGGGTTCCGGGTCTGGGCCACCAGCCGCGACGAGGCCAAGCGGGCGCGGGCACTCGAGATCGGGGCGGACGCGGCCTTCGAGTCCGGGGCCCGGCTGCCGGACCGGGTCGATGCGGTCATGGAGACGGTGGGCGCGGCGACCTGGGCGCACTCGATGAAGGCCCTGCGGCCCGGCGGGTGCATCGTGATCTCCGGGGCCACCAGCGGCAACGCTCCGCCGGCCGAACTGACCCGGCTGTTCTTCCTCCAGTTGTCCGTGGTCGGCTCCACGATGGGCAGCCGGGACGACCTGGAGAAGCTCGCCCAGTTCATGGCCGTCACCGGGGTGCGTCCGCTGATCGACTCGGAGATTCCGTTGGAGCAGGCCCGCGACGGCTTCGCGAAGATGGAGTCCGGCGACCTGTTCGGCAAGATCGTCTTCACCCGCTAGCGACCAGTGCTCGCCGAGGTCGTCGCGGCCTTGGTGTGCCCCGTCTGTCGCGCCGACCTGGTCGCCGAACCGGCCACGCTGCGCTGCCCGACCGGACACAGCTTCGACGTGGCCCGGCAGGGCTATGTGAACCTGCTCGCGGCTCTGGGACGGCCGCCGCTCAACGCGGATGACGCCTCGGCGGTCGCCGCCCGGGTAGATTTTCTGACGGCAGGTCACTTTGTGCCTGTGGTTGGGGAACTGGCCGCGATGGCGGCAGCTTGCTGGCCGGCCGGGCTGATCGTCGATGCCGGATCGGGTCCGGGCCACTATCTGGGTGCGGCTCTCGACGCGGTCCCCGGTGCCGTGGGCCTGGCCCTCGACTCCTCGGTGGCGGCGCTGCGGCGCGCGGCTCGGGTCCACCAGCGCGCGGCGGCAATCGGGTGGGACGTGACCGAGCGATGGCCGGTGCGCGACGGGGCAGCCGGGGTCGTGCTCAACGTGTTCGCCCCCCGCAACGCCGCCGAGTACGCCAGGGTGCTGCGCCGCGACGGTCGCCTGCTGGTGGTCGTCCCCGGCCCAGGGCATCTGGGCGAACTGGTCGACAGGCTGGGCCTGATCGGCGTCGATGCCGCGAAACCGGCGCGGTTGGCGGCGACACTGGACCCGTTCTTCGAGTTGGTCGGCGAGAAAGCAGTCGGTTACCACGTGGACCTGACGCGGGATCAGGTGCGCGCCGCCGTGGCCATGGGACCGAACGCCTGGCACCTGTCGGCCGACGTGCTCGCCGAACGCGTGGCGGGCTTGCCGGAACTCACCCGGGTCGGGGTCGACGCGGTCCTGAAGTGCTATCGGCCACGCTGAGCTGACGTTCCGTCAGATTGGCCCGGCCCCGATGAAGTCCACCACCGTGGTCACTGCATCGACGTTGAGCGGGCCGTACAAGTGGGGGAACATCTCCCCGCGCTCCCGCTACGGCGCGCGCCGGGGTTGCGCTGTTGGCCAGGTCATAATTCGAGACGGTGGCGATGACCTGGAACGAATCAGGTCGCTCGGCCGTCCGAGTCGAAAGGGACAATTCACCTGGGAGGGACAGATGACCCCTTCGGCGCATCGTGCTCTTCTTCATTGCAGTGGCGCTGAAACGGCCGCCGGCGATCGATTGAATGTTTGAGAGGTGCCTCGGCTGGGGCGGCAAAATTGTGTCCGCACGGAGTCAGCCGGTCTCGTTTCCCTCGGTCCGACTGCCACGGCGACGCAGAGCCTCCATGAACTCACGATGGCTGCGTTCCAGGCGAGGCAACTCGTCGAAGTAGATCTTGCGCGTGGTCGCGACCCAGCGGACCCGAGCGGGCGGATCGTCCTCGAACAGCAGCAGGCCGTCCCGGGCGATCGGCCCTGCCAGCTCCAACGGAGCGTGGTTGAGCACGAGCAGATCGACCTGCGTGGGCAGCAGCACGTCGAATCCCTGGGGGGCGTCGCTCGGCCACCATGCGGCGACGTCGAGGTCGGAGTCCGGTCGGGCGGTGCCGCGAACCCGACTGCCGAAAATCAATGCGAAGCACGCCCCGGCCGACCGCAGGACGTCTGCCACCTGGCCGCGAAGCTCGGCATCCTCCACGCCGATCAGTGTGTCAGTCCTCGTCGTCCAGCCGGGCGAGCCAGGTGGCCAGCCGCTCGATCGGGATCTCGAACTCCGGGTTGAGGTCGACGAACTCGCTCAGCATCGAGCCCAGCCAGGCGAACGTGATCCGCTCCTCGCCGCGGCGCTCGACCAACTCGTCGACACCGCGGTCGGTGAAATACATCCGGGGCCTCAGTCCGCGAAGGTCTGCTCGACGACCAACTGCTGCTCGTAGTCGTGGACCGAATGGGAGCCCACCGCCGGTGCCGAGGACGCCGGCCGGGAGACCACCGACAGGGGACGCCCGGCCAGCTGCGACGGCAGGTTCATCGCGATGAACGGCCAGGCGCCCTGGTTTGCCGGCTCCTCCTGGGTCCAGCGAAGCTTGGCGGTTTCCGGGTACCGGGCCAACGTCGCTTGGATCTCGGCCAACGGCAGCGGATACAGCTGCTCCACCCGGACCAGCGCGGCGTCGCGCAGTTCGGCCGCCTCGCGGTGGGCGAGCAGGTCGTAGTAGATCTTGCCGGTGCACAGCACGACCCGACGGACGGCCTCGGGGTCGACCGCGGAGTCCGGGATCACCGGCTGGAAGTGCCCGGTGGTGAACTCCATCGGTCCGGACACCGCGGCGCGGTGCCGCAGCAACGACTTCGGGGTGAAGATCACCAACGGTCGGTGGTGCGGCGAGAGCGCCTGCCAGCGCAGCAGGTGGAAATGGTTAGCCGGGGTGCTCGGGATCGCCACCGTCATGTTGTCCTGGGCGCACAACTGCAGGAACCGCTCCGGCCTGCCTGACGAGTGGTCAGGTCCCTGGCCCTCGAGGCCGTGCGGGAGCAGCAGGACCACGCCGGACCGTTGGCCCCACTTCTGCTCGCCGGAGGAGATGAACTCGTCGATGATCGACTGCGCCCCGTTGACGAAGTCGCCGAACTGCGCCTCCCAGCACACCAGGGCGTCGGGCCGGGCGACCGAGTAGCCGTACTCGAAGCCCAGTGCGGCGTACTCCGACAGCAGCGAGTCGTAGACGTAGAAGGTGCCCTGCTCGGGGCTGAGGTTCGCCAGCGGCACGTACTCCGCCGCGGTGTTGCGGTCGATCAGCACCGAGTGGCGTTGGGTGAACGTCCCCCGGCGGGAGTCCTGGCCGGCCAGCCGGACCGGCCGCCCCTCGAGCAGGAGCGAGCCGAACGCGATCAGTTCGCCGAAGCCCCAGTCGATGTTGCCGGTCTCGACCATCGAGGCCCGCTTCTGCAACAGCGGCTGGACCCGCGGATGGGCGGCGAAGCCCTCCGGCAGGGACAGCTGGCTCTCCACGATCCGCTTGAGGCTCTCGGTGGAGATCGCGGTGTTCACCCCGGCGGGCAGCGCCGGCGCGTTGTACGTGGGCTGCACGGTCGTCGGGGTGGTCTGCGCGCCGCGGGTCTCGGCGAAGACCTGCTCCAAGGCGTCGCGGTAGTTCTTCAGCGCGGCCTCGGCCTCCTCGAAGGTGATGTCGCCGCGGCCGATCAGCGACTCGGTGTACAGCTTGCGCACCGAGCGCTTGGCGTCGATCAGGTCGTACATCAGCGGCTGGGTCATCGAGGGGTCGTCGCCCTCGTTGTGGCCGCGCCGCCGGTAGCAGATCATGTCGATCACGACGTCCTTGTGGAACTCCTGGCGGTAGTCGAAGGCCAGGCGGGCCACCCGGACGCACGCTTCGGGGTCGTCGCCGTTGACGTGGAAGATCGGGGCCTGCACGGTGCGGGCCACGTCGGTCGCGTAGAGGCTGGAGCGGCTCGAGGTCGGCGCGGTGGTGAACCCGACCTGGTTGTTCACCACGAGGTGGATCGTGCCGCCGGTGCGGTAGCCGCGCAGTTGCGAGAGTTCCAACGTCTCGGCGACCACGCCTTGGCCCGCGAATGCGGCGTCGCCGTGCATCAGCACCGGGAGCACGGTGAACCCGTTCGGCCCGCGGTCGAGGATGTCCTGTTTGGCTCGCACGATGCCTTCCAGCACCGGGTTCACGGCCTCCAGGTGCGATGGGTTTGCGGCCAGCGACACCGGCACCTGGGTCCCGTCGTGCGCGGTGTAGATGCCCTCGGCGCCCAGGTGGTACTTGACGTCGCCCGACCCGTGCATGGACTTCGGGTCCAGGTTGCCCTCGAACTCCCGGAAGATCTGGCCGTAGGACTTGCCGACGACGTTGGCCAGCACGTTCAGCCGCCCGCGGTGCGGCATGCCGATGCCGACCTCGTCGAGTGCCTCCTGCGCCGCGGCGGTCAGGATCGCGTCCACCAGTGCGATCACGGCCTCGCCGCCCTCGAGGGAGAACCGTTTCTGGCCGACATACTTCGTCTGCAGGAACGTCTCGAACGCCTCGGCCTCATTCAGCTTGCGCAGCACCCGCAGCTGGTCCTCGCGCGCCAGCCGCTCCTGGCTGCACTCCACGCGGTGCTGGATCCACTCGCGTTCCTGGGGGTTCTGCATGTGCATGTACTCGATGCCGATCGTGCGGCAGTACGAGTCGCGCAGCACCCCGAGGATGTCGCGCAGCTTCACCAGCCCGGCCCCGAACGTCGAGCCCGCCACGAACTCCCGGTCGAGGTCCCACAGCGTCAGGCCGTGGGTGACGATGTCGAGGTCCGGGTGCGAGCGCTGGCGGTACTCCAACGGGTCGGTGTCGGCCATCAGGTGCCCGCGGGTGCGATAGGCGTGGATCAGCTCGTGCACCCGGGCCTGCTTGGAGACCTGGGTCTCGTGGCCGGCCGAGATGTCGGTTTCCCAGCGGATCGGCTCGTACGGGATCCGCAGGCTGCGGAACACATCGTCGAAGAAGCCGTCGGCGCCGAGCAGCAGCTCGTGCATGCGGCGCAGGAACTCACCGCTCTGCGCGCCCTGGATGATCCGGTGATCGTAGGTCGAGGTGAGCGTCATCACCTTGCTGACGGCCATGTTCGCCAACGTCTCCGGCGAGGCCCCCTGGTACTCGGCGGGGTACTCCATCGCGCCGACGCCGATGATCGCGCCCTGACCCACCATCAGTCGGGGCACTGAGTGCACGGTGCCGATCGTGCCGGGGTTGGTGATGCTGATCGTGGTTCCCGCGAAGTCGTCGGGCGTGAGCTTGTTGTTGCGGGCCCGGCGCACGATGTCCTCGTAGGCCTGCCAGAAGGCCCCGAAGTCCAGGGTGTCGGCGTTCTTTATCGACGGCACCACCAGGGTGCGGGTGCCGTCGGGCTTCTCCAGATCGATCGCCAGGCCGAGGTTGACGTGTGCGGGCTGGGCCAGCGCAGGCCTGCCGTCGACCTCGACGAAGCCGGCGTTGATGGCCGGGACGGCGGCGACCGCGCGCACCAGCGCGAATCCGATCAAGTGGGTGAACGAGACCTTCCCGCCCCGCGAGCGGCGCAGGTGGTTGTTGATCACGATGCGGTTGTCGATGAGCAGCTTCGCGGGCACCGTGCGCACCGAGGTCGCGGTCGGGACGGCGAGGCTGGCCTCCATGTTGGTGACCACCCGCGCCGCCGAACCACGCAGCGTGCTGACCACGGCGTCGCCGGCCGGAGCGGGCGCAACCTTGGGCTTCGGCTCGGTCGCAGCGGGCGCGGCTGCCGGGGCCGTGGCAGCCGCCGGGACGCTCGTGGCCGGCGGCGGTGCGGCCGTGGGTGGCGGCCCCGCGGCGCGGGACGCCGATCTTGCGGCGCCGTCGGACCCGGGCTGGTAGTCGGCGAAGAAGTCCCACCACGCGTGGTCGACCGAGTTCGGGTCCTGCAGGTACGACTGGTAGATCTCGTCGACGAGCCATTCGTTGGGCCCGAAACCGGCCATCGGATTGGATTGACTGCCCGTTGACATGACCGCTGCTCGACCTCTCCCCGCCCGGTAACGCTGATTCTGGGGTCTCCGCACCCCTTGCCAAAGGGTAGTCGCCTGCTCCGAGGAACGCGCAGGTGACGACCACCGGCCCGCCGACTCGGCGGTAACGAATTCGACACGGGCCCCGGTCGGTCGTCGGCGGGCGACTCGCCGGCCGACCCGCCTACACCCGACCAGATCGCGCTGTCCGCAATCCGTTCATTTCCGGTTCGCCTGCGTCTGTCACTTTCTACCCGCGCAGCTGGCGCCGGTCCGACAGCGGAGGACACGAAATGGGTTACTCGGTCATCGTGATCGCGGTCATCATCACCGCGCTCGCGTTCGACTTCACCAACGGCTTCCACGACACGGCCAACGCGATGGCCACCGCCATCGCCACGGGCGCCCTGAAGCCGCGGGTCGCGGTGATCGTCGCCGGCGTCTTCAACCTGGTCGGCGCGTTCCTCTCCGTCGAGGTGGCCAAGACCATCTCCAGCGGCCTGGTTCAGGAGTCGAAGGTGACTCCGACAGTCATCTTCGGTGGCCTGATCGGGGCCATCCTCTGGAACCTGGGGACCTGGCTGGTAGGTCTGCCCTCCAGCTCCTCGCACGCCCTGTTCGGCGGCCTGATCGGGGCGACCTGGGTCGCCGCCGGTTCAGGTGCCATCAACTTCGGGACCGTGATCAGCAAGATCCTGCTGCCCGCGGTGATCTCCCCGATCATCGCCGGCGTGGTCGCCATGACCGCGACATTCCTGGCCTACCGAATCACGGCGCGCTCGCCGCACGACGAAATCAGCAAGGGCTTCCGATGGGCCCAGATCGCCTCGGCCTCCACGGTCGCACTGGCCCACGGCAGCAACGACGGCCAGAAGACGATGGGCATCATCACGCTCACGATGATCACCGCCGGGATCCTGCCGCACGGCTCCAACCCACCGTTGTGGGTCATCGCGGCCTGCGGCCTGGGTATCGCGTTGGGGACCTGCCTGGGTGGCTGGAAGATCATCCAGACGATGGGCAAGAAGATCAGCGACATCGAGAGCCCGCAGGGCTTCGCCGCCGAGACGTCCAGTGCCGTGGCGATCCTCACCTCGGCCCACCTCGGGTTCGCGCTGTCCACCACGCACGTCTGCACCGGAGCCATCTTCGGCGCCGGTGCCGGCAAGAAGCTCGCCTCGGTCCGCTGGGGCGTCGCCCGCCAGATGGTCACCGCTTGGGCGCTGACCCTGCCCGCCGCCGCCGCGGTGGGCGCGGTGGCCGGTGGCGTCGCGGAGCGCGGTCAGGCCGGAACGATCATCGTCGGTCTGGTGGGCGCGGGAATCGCGGCCGCGATCTTCGTGGCCTCGCGGCGTAATCCGGTGAGCTCGCACAACGTCAACGACGTGAGCGCGGAGACCCCGGAGCCCCTCGGGGACCTCGCGATGAGCGCCGCGTGACCACCACCGACCCGGGCATGGAGGAGGAGATGAAGGTCGACATCAAGTGGGGCCCATTGGGCGAGGTGGCCGTTGTCACGATGGGCGTCGCGGTGACGGTCGTCGTCCTGGTCGCCGGCGGGATGGTGGGCCTGGCCGCCAAACAAGCCGATCCGAAGACCCGGATGGTGGATCCGAAGCTCGGGCAGTTCATGGGCTGGCTGTGTCTGTCGGCCGTGGCGCTGATCATGGTCTACGGGCTGAAGATGATCGTCGTCAAGCATTAGGAACGGGGCCGGCCCGGGGGCCGGGCCTGACATCGAGATCAGCGAGGATGCGGCGGGCTGCGTTGTGCCCGGCGGCTCCGACCACCGAGCCCGCCGGGTGGCAGCCCGCCGATCCGGCGTAGAGGCCGGGAAGCCCGGTGACGTAGGGCATCCGGGCGTCGAAGGCGAACGTGTTGTCCACGTGGTGGATGTGCCCGCCGGTGATGCCGAAGTGCCGTTCGATCTCCGGCGGGGGCAGGGCGAACACATCCACCACCGACTCGGTGGTGCCGGGCGCGAAGCGGTCGCACACGGCCAACAGTGCGCCGACGTAGGAGTCCAGTTCGGCCGCCCACGTTGAGTTGTGGGGCACGTGGGGGACCGACTGCACGAACAACGCCGAGGAGTGCCGGCCCGCGGGGTCGCGCAGTGAGGCGTCGACTGTCGTATGCAGGTACCACTCGATGGTCGGGAACGCCGGTAATCGACCGGCGCGGACCTCCCGCCACATCTCGCGAACCGCGTCCAGGGGACGGTCCTCGCCCGGCAGCAGGTGCACGGTCGCGCCGCCGGCGCAGCGCTCGCCCAGGCCCGGGAACCGCGGCGGACGGGCCAGCGCCAGGTTCACCTTCATCGTCACGCCGGGCCGGAACAGGCGGTCCAGACGCTCCGTCAGATCCGCGGGCAGCACGCCCGGGCCGACGAGCCCCGGTAGCCGGAACGGGTCGCAGGCAGCCAGCACGACCGGGGCCCGGACAACCCGCTCGTCGGCGGTGGTGATACCGGCGACCGCGCCGGCCGCGACATCGATCCAGGCCACCGAGGTCGCCGGGCACAAGCGGGCCCCGGCCCGGCGCGCTGTCGCGGCCAACTGCGCCGCAACCGTCCCCATCCCGCCGGCCACGATCATCCAGGTGCCGTCCCCGCCGGGGATCCGACACATGTTGTGCACCAGGAAGTTGTGCCCGGTCCCCGGGTCGTCCGGCCCGGCGGCCAGCCCGGAGATCCCGTCGGTCACGGCGTACATCGCCGGCAGCCGTTGCCCGTTGAAGCGGAAGCGGTCCAGGTACTCCACGACCGAGCCGCGGCACAACGCGACGAACTGCTCCTGCAACGCAGGCCTGATCCAGCGTTCGGCGGTGGCCTCGACCGACTCCGGTTCGGTCAACCAGGCCGGCGCCAGATCCGCGCGCAGCGCGGCCAACTCGGCGCCCAGTGCCGCGTCGGCGCGGGCATCGGCGGGGGAGAACGCTGCCTCCAGCGCGCGCCGGTTGGCATCGGGGTCGGCGCCGAGCAGCAACGACGGAAGCGTCGAATCATGCTCCGACGGAAGTGCGTAATGCGGATTACGTCGCAACAGTGGGAGTTTGATGTCGAGGAGAGCGAGCAGTTCCGGCGGCATCAGGCCGAGCAGGTACGCCCCGGTGGACTGGCGCAGTGCCGGCGCCGCGCGGAAGGGTTGTTCGGTGCGCGCGGCCCCGCCGAGCACGGCCGCGGTCTCGCAGACGACCACGGACAGTCCGGCGCGGGCAAGCAGGGTCGCCGCCACCAGGCCGTTGTGCCCGCCGCCGACCACCACCACGTCGGCCCGACCCGGCAGCCGCTGTGCGGGCGGCGGTTCAGTCATCGCCTGACGATCCGTCAGATGGCGCGCTCAGGCCCGGTCCTGACGCAGCACGCGAGCCAGGACCTTGCCGGCCGCATTGCGGGGGAGCGCCTCGAGGAAGGTCACGTCGCGGGGCACCGCGTGCCGGGCCAGTCGTTCCCGCACGATGGCCCGGACGTCCTCGGCAGTCAGCGCGGAACCCGGAGCGGTGACCACGAAGGCGGCCAGTCGTTGGCCGAACTCGGGGTCGGGCACGCCGAGCACCGCCGCCTCGGTGATGCCTGCGATGTCGCTGAGCACGTCGGCCACCTCGCCGCAGAACACGTTCTCCCCGCCGCAGATGACCAGATCGTCCTCGCGGCCGTCGACGTGCAGCCAGCCGCGCGGGTCGAGGTGCCCGAGATCCCCGGTCGGCATCAGGCCGTTCGGGTTGGTGTCGATCGTCGAGTGGTCCGTATATCCGTCGAACAACATCGAGTTGCCGACGAAGATTCGCCCGCTCACCCCGATCGGGCAGGGCAGACCCTCGGAGTCGAGCACGGTCAGTCGGGTGCCCAGCGGCGGCCGGCCGGCCGAGCCCGGCTCGCGGTGCAGCTGCGCCGGTCCGGCGACGCTCACCCAGGACGCCTCGGTGGAGCCGTAGAGGTTGTGCAGCACCGGGCCGAAGCGGGCCTCGCTCGCCCGCACGGTGGCCGGGCTCAGCGCCGAACCGCTGCTGACGATCAGCCGAAGCGCGCTGTGGTCGAGACCGGACAACAGATGTTCGGGCAGGGCGAGCAACCGGCTGAGCATCACCGGGACCAGGAACAGCTGCTGGACCCGGTGGGTCGCGATCAGCCCCATCAACCGGGCCGCGTCGAACTGCCGGGCGAGCACGATCGGGCAGCGCGCGGTCAGCGCCAGTTGCAGCGCACCCAGCCCCCAGGCGTGGAACAGCGGCGCCGGGATCGCGGTCGGCGTCTGCGCCCGCAGCGGGACCCGACCCAGCAGACCGGCCACGGCCAGCAGGGCCGCCACCACCGACGGCTCCGGGCGAGCCGCGCCCTTGGGCGTTCCGGTCGTCCCCGAGGTCAGCACGATCAACCGGCCGCCGTGCATGGGGCGGGCGACGTCGCGGTCGTCGCGGGTCTGTCGGATCAGTTCGCGGACACCGGCTCGTTCCGGCCCCCGGTCGTCCCAGGCGGTCACCACCCGGACACCCGCGGGCAGTGTCGGCAGCACGAACTCGGTGTCGGCGACGATCAGTCGCATTCGTTGCGCCGCCACGATGCGCGCCAACTGGTCCGGCGCAGAGCCGACGTTGAGCAGGACCGCGTCGACGCCCAGCCGGGCCAGGGCCAGCAGGCAGGTGACGAACTCGCCGTGATTGCGGCACAACAGGCCTACCCGGTCGCCGACGCAGATGCCCAGATCGGCGAAGGCGGCGGCCAGCCGGCGGCCGTCGCCGTCCAACTGCGCCCAGGTTCGCGTGCCCGCGTCGTCCACGATCGCCAGGCCGCGCGGTTGCAGCGCGGCCGCGGCCGCCACTGCGCCGGCCAGACTGACGCCCTCGCGCCGGACCGAGTCCAACTGACGCAGGATCAGATCGGGCCGGAAGGTGGGGACCACGCCGCTGCGGAGCACTCCCACCCCGGTGCCCACCGCCGCCACCGGATTCTGGGCGATCAGCAGGGCGCCCCGGGCCGTCTCCACCGGCAGGGCGCGGGCAGCACGCAGGCCGTCGACGGCCAACGTCCGCAGCGCGCGCCCGGTCACCAAGTCACCGCTCCTCCGCCGACCCGAGGTCGCCTCCGCGCCCGCGGATCGCAATCGGTCGGCGACAACCCTAGAGGGTGCCTCCACGCTGGGTGACCGGCCGCTGCCGGCCGTTGGCTGCCGGCGTGGCGAGGCGGCCGAACGGGGTTATCGTGTGGCCACTGCGGGGCCCGGCGCCGCGGAGCGGCGCAGGAAGGCAGGGGCAAGCGATGACGCGGACCTCGCCAGGATCGGCCGGCCCGCGCGCAGCCCACCGGGCGAAGCGATGACGCAGACCTCAGCGGGCGGCGCGCCTCGTCGCCTGCCGTCGCTGCGGCTGCCCGGCCCGATCGACCGTTCGCTGACGACCGTCGGTCAGATGGCGAGCATGTCCGCGACCGTCACCCGCCACCTGTTCGCCGACCTCGCCCGCGGTCGCTTCCCGTGGGGCGAGTTCATCCTTCAGGCCTGGTTCGTCACCAGCGTGTCCCTGCTGCCGGCCTTGTTGGTGGCCATCCCCTTCGGGGTGATCGTCGCGATCAACGTCGGCAGCCTGGCGGCCCAGGTGGGCGCCACCTCGTTCGTCGGCGCGGTCAACGGGCTCGGCGTCATCCGGGAGGGCGCACCGGTGGTGACCGCGCTGCTGCTGGCCGGCGCGGCCGGGTCGGCCATCTGCTCGGATCTCGGTGCGCGCACCATCCGCGAGGAGATGGACGCGATGCGAGTCATGGGAATCTCCCCGGTGCGCCGACTGGTGGTCCCGCGGGTGGCCGCGTTGATGGTCGTCGGCGTGCTGCTGTGCGCGCTGGTCGCGATGACCGGCGTGCTGGCCGGTTACCTGTTCAACGTCTATGTCCAGCACGGCACGGCCGGCGCCTATCTGTCATCGTTCACCTCCTTCGCCACGGCCGGGGACTTCATCGTCGCCGAGATAAAGGCCGCGATCTTCGGGTTCCTCACCGCGATCGTCGCCGCGCACAAGGGGCTGAACGCGAAAGGCGGGCCCAAGGGTGTCGCCGACGGGGTCAACCAGTCGGTGGTGTTCACCTTCCTGTTGCTGTTCAGCACCAACATCGCGCTCACCCAGGCGTACCTGCTGATCGCGCCACCGAAGGTGGTGTGAGGCGATGGCCGACATTCGGGTGCCGGGCGGCGGTCGTCGCCCGCCGGCGGGCGCGTCCGGCGGGCGTCCGATCCCGATCCTGTCCGGGATGGTGGGTTGGCTGGTCCGCCTGGGCGAGGTGGCGACCTTCTTCCTGGGCGCGTTCGCGGCCATCCCGGCCTCGATCCGCCACTACCGCAAGGAAATCGGCCGCCTGCTGTCGGACATCAGCTGGGGCCGGGCGCTGCTGGTGGGCGGCGGGATCATGGGCGTGATGCTGCTGCTGTCGGCGTTCGTCGGCACGTCGGTCGGCATCGCCGGGTTCACCGGGCTGAACATCATCGGCCTGGCACCGTTCGCGGGTTTCGTCTCCGCGTTGGCCAACACCCGCGAGTTCGCGCCGTTGATCGCGGGCACGGCGTTCGCCGCCCAGGTGGGCTGCCGCTACACCGCCCAAATAGGCGCGATGCGCATCTCCGAGGAGATCGACGCGTTGGAGGTCATGGCGGTCCGGCCGATGCCGTATCTGGTCGCCACGCGGATGATCGCGTCGATGCTGGCCATGCTGCCGCTGTACATGGTCGGCCTGTTCGGCTCGTACTTCGCCACCAAATTCGTGGTGACCGCGTTCTTCGGCCAGTCCTCGGGAACCTACGAGCACTATTTCCTGGCGTTCCTGAACCCGTTCGACATCGTGCTGTCCACGATCAAGGTCGCCGTTTTCATCGTGCTGACCACGTTGATCCACTGCTATTACGGCTACCACGCGGCCGGCGGGCCGGAGGGTGTCGGCCGGGCCACCGGGCGGGCCATCCGCGCGAGCATCATCGTGATCATCGTGACCGACATGTTCATGACATTGGCGTTCTGGGGCTACAACCCAGGGGTCCGAATCAGTGGCTGACCGCGATGTGCCAATGAGCTGGGTCCGTCGAGGCGGTACGCCGGGGCCGGTACCGCGCCGCACGCTGGCCGGGCGGGGCGTCGTCTTCCTCGGGGTCGTCGCGGCGTTGATCGGACTGGTACTCGCCGAGTTCTCCGGGACGTTCGCAGCCGGGGCGAGCGTCCGGACCGTACAGCACAACGCGGGCGACGCACTCGTGCCCGGCTCGGACGTCAAGCTGCGTGGCGTGGTGGTGGGCCGGGTCACCGGCGTGCACCGGGTGCTCGGCAGGACGGGTGCGGACATCGACCTGCTGATCGACCCGGACCGGGTCTCCTCCGTGCCTGCCGGGGTGACGGCGCGGATCCTGCCGGCCAACGTGTTCGGGCAGGATTTCGTCGAATTGCTGCCCCCGACTGCCGCCGGTCCGCACATCCACTCCGGCGTGGCGATCCCGGAGGACACCTCGGCGCAGTCACTGGAGTTGTCCGACGTCTTCCAGAAGCTCTACCGGGTGCTCACCGCCGTGCAACCGGCCAAGTTGGCCACGGCACTGGGCGCGCTCGCCGAGGCGGTTGGCGGCCGCGGCGATCAGATCAACTCGGTGATCGGGCGCTCGGACACCTATCTGAGTCAGCTCTCGCCGGACCTGCCGGTGCTGGAGCACGACATCAGCGCGTTCGCCTCGCTGTCGCAGTCGTTCGCGACGCAGACCCCGGTGTTGCTCGACTCGGTCGACGACGCCCTGGTTCTGCTTCGGACGTTGCTGGCCCGGCAGGCCCAGTTCATCGAGCTGCTCGGCGGTGGGCTCGGCCTGACCGGTCATGCCAAGGATCTGCTGAGCAACAACGAGAACAACCTCATCCAGGTCTCGCACCAGACCAAGGCGATATTCGGCGCGCTGGGCGCCCACCCGGAAGCGTTCTCGACCGGCTTCGTCGACCTGGGCAAGTTCCTCGGCAGCCTGACCGTGACCGACGGGCGGCGCTTCGGGTTGGACGCCGTGCTCGACTCCGCGCCGCTGCCGGCCTATGGACCAGCCGACTGCCCGAAGTACCCGGGCCTGTCCGGGCCCAACTGCGCAGGCGCCGTGCCGAAGACCATGGCGGAGACCGGGTCGGTCGGCGTCACCTACGGCGGCATCGGTCCGGTCGGGAGCGTGGCCGAGAAACTGGCGCTGGGTCAGGTGCTGGCCGCGCTGGCCGGTGGCCCTGCGCAGGACTTCGGCGATGTCGGCGAGTTGCTGATCGGCCCCCTGCTGCGGGGCACGACCGTGCTGCTTCCTGACGGTACGTCAGGAGGTAGACCGTGAAGGCGATGACGGTCCGCGGCGCCGCGGTGCGGTTGACGATCTTCGCAGCGATCTCGGGCCTGATCGCGCTGTTGCTGTTCAACACGTTGAGCAACTCGGTCGGCCGATCCACCGGCCGTTACACCGCGATGTTCGATGACGCGTCCGGGCTGCACTCGGGCGACAACGTCCGGGTGGCGGGCGTGCGAGTGGGCCGCGTGGACAGCGTCTCGCTGGACGGGGGTGCGGCGAAGGTGGCGTTCACCGTCAACCGCAGCCAGTCGCTGTTCACCAACACCCGGGTCGCGATCCGCTACCAGAATCTGATCGGGCAGCGCTTCCTGGCCTTGCTACCGGGCAACGGGACCGCCCCGGTGCTTGCGTCCGGCAGCAAGATCCCGCAGACGGCCACCGAGGACGCCCTCGACCTGACCGTGGTCATCAACGGGTTCCAGCCGCTGTTCGAGGTGATCTCGCCGGATGACATCAACCGGCTGTCGGCCTCGATCGTCGCGGTGTTGCAGGGCGAGGGCGGCAGCCTGGTGAACCTGCTGCGCACCACGTCCCAACTCACCGGTCACCTGGCCGATCGGGACCAGCTCATCGGCCGGGTCATCAGCAACTTCGCCACCGTGCTCACCGACGTCGGGCAACGCGACGGACAGGTGGACGACCTCATCGGTCAACTGCGTCGGCTGGCGGCGGCGGGTGCCGCCGACCGCGACCAGATCGGAGGGTCGATCGACGCCCTGTCCGGGCTGACCGACGCCACCACGGACCTGCTGCGCGACATCCGGCCGCAACTGAAGGCAGACCTCTCGCGGCTGGAGAAGGTCGCGGGCACCTATGCCGGAGCGCAGACGGCCTTCGGCGAGGCCGTGCAGGGCCTGCCGGTCGCGTTGGCCTCGTTCGCCCGGATCATGCAGTACGGGTCGTGGACCAACCTCTACCTCTGCAACGTCTACTACACCTTCGCCGGCAGCAAACCGCAGCAGTTCGCAAACAGCGGCGCCAATTCGGCGGTGTGCTCGTGAGGGGTTGGTTGGCTCAGGTGCGCCGATTCCTGAGCACGCGCAGTCCGCGGTTCATCGGTGGGATCACGGTCGCGGTGGCGCTCGCGTTGGTCGCCGCGCTGTTCGTGCCGACGGGCTTCGCGTTCGGCAAGAACACCTACCACGCGGAGCTGACCGAGGCCGGTGGGCTGACCACCGGTGACGAGGTACGGGTGGCCGGGGTCCCGGTCGGCAAGGTCTCGCGCCTGAAGGTGGCCCGGGCGCTGGTGCTGGTGGACTTCCGGGTGGACCGCAGTGTCCACCTCGGTCCGACCACCACGGCCGAGGTCAAGGTCGCCACGTTGCTCGGCAACCACTTCCTGGCCGTGCGGCCGGGCGGCAGTGGGTCTTTGCCCAACCGGACCATCGCGGTGGCCAACACCACCGTGCCCTTCGAGGTGCAGGACATCGTGTCGGCCGGCGGAACCGCGCTGGAGAAGTTGGACGGCGCGAAGCTCCAGGCCGCCTTGAAGGCGCTGTCCGACGACTTCCGCGGCACGCCGGCGCTGACCGGCCAGACCTTTGCGGAGCTGTCCCGGCTGTCCGACGTGATCGTCAATCGACGCGGTCAGTTGGACACCCTCATCAAGGAGGCGGATGCGGTCACCACGAACCTCAACGCCAATCGCGACACCTTGGTGGACCTGTTGCGACAGGCCAGTCTGATCCTGGACGAGGTCGCCAAGCGGCGTGCCGCGATCACCGCACTGCTCACCGAGTCGCGCGCGCTGGCCGAGCAACTGACCGGCCTGGTCCGCGACAACCGCGCGGTGTTTGGTCCGATGGTGGCCCACCTGGACGTCGTGCTCGGGGTGCTGAAGGACAACGACGCGGCGCTTGACCAGATCGGGATCCTGCTCGGGCCGGCGGCCCGTTACTTCGCAAACGCCGCCGGCAACGGTCCGTATCTGGACATCAACGGGCCGGACGCGATCTTCCCGGACTCGATGCTTTGCGCCCCGCAGCAGAAGTGTGTGCCGAAGGCGGGCAAGAAGTGACGGGGATGCGCGCGGCGCTCGCGGCGACCACCGCGGCCGGTGTCCTGCTCGGGTCCTCGGGGTGTGGGCCGTTCGGCTCGGACACCATCAGCATCTCGGCCCGGTTCACCGAGTCCGTCGGCTTGTTCCCCGGCAACCGGGTCGACGTGCTCGGCGTTCCGATCGGTCGCGTGACCAAGGTGACCCCGGAGGGGACCTCGGTGCTGGTCCGGATGAGCGTCCCGGCGGACTTCAAGATCCCGGCCAACGCCGGGGCGCTGATCATCCCGCCGAGCGTGATCACCGACCGATACCTGGAGCTCACCCCGGCCTGGACCGGCGGGCCGACGATCACCGCCGGCGCCGAGATCCCGCTGGCCCGGACGCGAACGCCGGTGGAGTTCGACCGCATCGTCCGGGCGTTGGACAGCCTGTCCAACAGCCTGAACGGCGACCAGCAGACGGTTGCGGCGATTCGTGACGCTCTCCACGTCGGCGCCGCGAACCTCAAGGGCAACGGCACTGCCATCCACAACAGCATCGAGGGCCTGTCGGCCGCGCTGGGGACCCTGGCCGACAACAGCGCGAACATCTCCGGGCTCATCCACAGCCTGGACGGGCTGACCGCCGCCTTTGCGCAGAACGATGCGACGGTCCGTCAGTTCTCCAAGAACGTCACCGCCGCCACCGCGTTGCTGGCCGACAACTCCAAGTCGCTCACCGAAACGGTGGGCGCGTTGTCCACCGCGCTGAAGGAGGTCTCCTCGTTCGTCAAGGACAACCAGACGGCGTTGGGCACCGGCCTGAACGACCTGAGCAACGTCCTCGCCGCGATCAACGCCCACAAGGGCGCGCTGACCGAGGCTCTGGACGTGCTCCCGCTGACGTTCCAGAACCTCGCCATGGCGATCAACCCGGCCAACCACCGGATGCGTGCCAACGCGTCGGCCGCGGCCAACATTCTCAACCCGGTTGTGTTGCAGCAGTTCTGCGACGGCTTCGGGCCCTTCCTGTGCGCCAACGCCGGCAAGCCGATCGGTTCGCTCTCGGATGTCTTCGGTGCCCGGTGGCAGCGATGAACCGGCGGCGGCGATGAACCGGTGGCGGCAGGTGATGGCGGCCGGCGTGGCGGTGACGACGCTCGCCGGCTGCGGCCCGACGATCTTCTCCCTGCCCCGGCCGGGGGGATCCGTGGCCGGTCCGTCCTATGAGATCACCGCGCGGTTCACCGACGCTCTCAACCTCCCGGACGGGGCGCACGTGCGGGTCGGCGGCGTGGAGGTCGGCCGGGTCGAGAAGATCAGCACCCGCGACTACCTCGCCGACGTGCTGATGCGGATCCCGCGCAAGGTCGTGCTGACCGATCAGGCCACCGCCCAACTGCGGCTGACCACGCCGTTGGGTGAGGGCTTCGTGGACATCGACCCGGGCAAGGGGACCAAGCAACTCGGCGCGGGCGCGGTCATCGAGCCCGCCGCGACCAACACCGCGGCCACCGTGGAGGACATGCTCGCCGCGGCCTCGGTGCTGATCACCGGCGGTGGGCTCGGGCAGCTGCGCACGATCGCGGTGGAGTTGAACAAAGTCATCGACGGCAAGCACGGCGACCCCCGGGTGTTGTTGAAGTCGCTGAACGACACGTTGTCCGCGTTCAACTCCCGCACTGCCGACATCGACAAGACCCTCGCCGCACTGGACAGCCTCTCCGGCACGCTCGTGAACCGACAGGGCACGCTCAACGCGGCACTGCGGGACACCGCCCCGGCCGCCAAGCTGTTGGCCGAGCAGACCGACAAGTTCAGCCAACTGCTCGCCCGGGTGGTTGCGTTGGGCAAGGTCGGCGACCGGATTGTCAAGGCCACGCGCGACGACATGGTGGCCGCGTTGAAGTCGGCCCAACCGGTCCTGGACGCATTGATCTCGGTGTCGACGGACATCGGCCCGACGCTGAGCGAGCTGGTCGCGTTCGGCAAGTTCTTCGACCGGGCCACCCCGGGTGACTACCTCAGCGGCGACGTGCAGATCTCGCCGTCCTCGGTGGGGGCGGGCACCACGGCGTCGCCCGGGCCGGACTTGAGCCTGCATCAGATGATGCGGGGACGGCGATGATCGCCGTGCTGCGTCGCGTGGGCGCGGGCACCACGGCGTCGCCCGGGCCGGACCTGAGCCTGCATCAGATGATGCGGGGTCGCGGATGATCGCGCTGCTGCGCCGCCGCGGCAACCTGCTGGCCAACCTCGCCGTGTTGCTGGTGCTCGTCGTGGGCGTCTACCACGTCGGCTTCAACATCCTGCGACTGCAGCTGGCCAGGCACCCGTTCACGGTCGCTCTGCAGCTGCCCGCCTCCGGCGGCCTCTATCCCCGCTCGGAGGTGGACTACCGGGGCAAGCTGGTCGGCGAGGTCAGTGACATAAAACTCGTCCCGGACGGCGTCGTGGCGAACCTGAGGATCGACGAGGGGACCCGGATCCCGGCCGACCTGGACGCCGCCGTGGCCGACCTGTCGCCGGCCGGCGAGCAGTTCGTGGACCTGCGGCCACGGGTGGACTCCGGGCCGCTGTTGCACGCCGGCAGCGTGATCCCGCGCGACCGGACCAGCCTGCCGCTGACCATCCCGGTGGTCGTCGCAGACGTCTCGCGGCTGCTGGACCAGTTCGACACCGGCGACCTGAACACGGTGGTCAGCGAGCTGGCGACCGCGCTGTCCGGGACCGGGCCGGCGATGGCGGGCATCATCGAGAACTCCGACCGTCTGCTGGCCGCGGCGCAGAAGGATCTGCCGTCGGTCACCAACCTGCTGAACAACGGCAGGGTCGACGTCGACACCGGCAACCAGCTCTCCGGTGAGTTCGCGCAGTTCAACACCGCGTTGCGGGAGCTGACCAAGCAGCTGCGGTCCGACGACCCGACCGTGGATTCGTTGCTGGCCTCCGGGCCGGGCTTGGTCACCGACCTGGACAAGTTCGTGACGACGCTGACCAGTCCAATCTCCACGCTGCTCGGGAACCTGATCAGCCCGGGCAGCCTGATCGCCGCCCGGATACCGGCACTGAACGCATTGCTGATCGCGTTCCCGCAGGCCACCGCGGCGCTGCGCACCACCGTCAAGGACGGGAACTTCACCACTGAGTTGCACCTGACCGGGAACCCGACGTGCAACTACGGCACACCGCGCCGTACGCCGATCGACGCCACCCGGCACCCGGCGGACCTGAACCGCGTCTGCAAGGACGCCACGCCCGGGGTCGGTGCTCGGGGCGCGCAGAACGCGCCCCGGCCCGCGCCGTCCGGCCCGGGTTCCGGGTCTGGCCCGAGCGTGGCCTGGTCAACCGACCTGGCCGGGTACGACCCGCGGACCGGGATGGTGCTGCTGCCGGACGGTTCGCGGCTGAACCTCGGCATCGTTCGTGGGGCCGGAACCGAGGCGGCGGTGCTGGCGTTGTTGTTGTCGTTGTTGCGTCAGTGACCCGCGTTCCAAGCGAAGCCAGGCAGAATCCTCCTCCGAGGGAGGAGGCCGATGAGCAACCCCGAACCACCCGAGGTGGCGACGCTCGAGGAACCGCCGTCGCTGCCTGACCCGGCGCAGCCGCTCGTGCCGCTCGCGCCGGTCCGGCCCACCGGGCGCCGGTGGCGGCGGGTGATGCTGCCCGTGCTGCTCGTGGCGCTGGTGCTCAGCCTCGCGTTGGCCGTCGTGCAGACCGTGCGACTGCGCCACGAACACGAGCTGTCGCAGGCACGTCAGCAGGCCGTCGCCGCCGCGTCCAACTACGCCGTCGACATCACCACCTACGACTTCTCGCACCTCGACGCGCAGTTCAAGAAAGTGCAGGACGAGTCGACCGGGTCGTTCCGCTCGCAGTACACCGACGCCAGCGCCGGCCTGCGCGACCTCATCGCGAAGTTCAAGGCAACCGCCTCCGGGAAGGTGCTGGAGACGGCCGTGGAGAGCGGCGACGCCGGCCACGCGCAGATCCTGCTGTTCGTCGATCAGACGGTGTCCAACACCAATTCCACCACTCCGCGGGTGGACCGGAGTCGGATGAAGATGGGGCTGGAGAAACAGGACGGAAAATGGTTGATCAGCTCGCTGGACCTGCTCTAAGTCGAGAGCGGATCAGCGGTAGAAGCGGTCAGCGGTAGAAGCTCCCCGTGTAGCCCGCCATCCATACCCCGAACACCACGGTCGCGATCGCACAGAGCAAGGCAATCCCGGCCAGGATGAGGGACGAGCGCTTCAGCCGGCGGCCGTCGCCGGACACATCGATCGCCGCCAACGTGGCGGCGCGAACCCGGCCCGGCTCAGAACGCATGCCAGCGATGTTGCCGCGAAAAGGACGATTTGCACCCGGCGCGCCGGCAGTCATTTCCGAGGTTTTGGAGCCGCATGAGATGTTCACTCAATTTCGTCGCGGTCCGTATACAAGCGTGAACGCAGCGCCAGCACCGGAGGCGATCGCCGAGGGCGGCCAACCCCTTTCCCGGGCCTTGAATGTCGGGTGAGCAGCCTCACCCTCGGGTTCACCCGTCGTCTTGTTACGTGCCGAACCTACGGTAGCGTAACCTTGGTTCCGACGGGCGATCAGTACCGCGGCGCCGGCTTCCGGCGGCCCGGTCCGATGGCGGCAGGGAGTGCAGTGACCACGAAAGTACTCACCCAGGTCGAGATCCTCATCGAGCTGGAGTCGGTGGTGGAGGTTGAGCTTTCGCGGCACCTGGCGCACGCCAAGGAATGGATGCCCCACGAGTACGTCCCGTGGAGCGAGGGTCGCAACTACGACGGGCCGCTGGGCGGGGACGGTTGGCGGCCGGAACAGTCGAAGGTGGAGCCCGCGGTGGCCACCGCGTTGGCGGTCAACCTGCTCACCGAGGACAACCTGCCCAGCTATCACTTCGAGATCGCCACGCTGTTCGGCCGCGACGGCGCCTGGGGCAACTGGGTGCACCGGTGGACCGCCGAGGAGGGTAGGCACGGTCAGGCGATCCGCGACTACCTGTTGGTGACCCGGGCCTGCGACCCGGTGGCGCTCGAGCGCGAGCGCATGGTCCACATGTCGAACGGCTTCGTGAACATCCAGGCCCCCGACGCGCTCGCGACGATCGCCTACGTGGCCTTCCAGGAACTGGCGACCCGGGTCTCGCACCGCAACGTCGGCAAGGCGACCGACGACCCGGTCGGCGAGGCCCTGTTCGCCCGGATCGCCACCGACGAGAACCTGCACATGGTCTTCTACCGGCGTCTCGTCGAGGCTGCTCTGGAGCTAGAGCCGGACAGCACGATGCGAGCCATCGCCGACGTGGTACGCACCTTCCAGATGCCCGGCTACGACCTGCCCGGATTCGGGCGCAAGGCGCTGGACATCGCCCTGGCCGGCATCTACGACATCCGGCAGCACCGCGACAGCGTCGTCCTGCCGGTCCTGCGGTTCTGGAACGTCTGGGAGCGCGGCTTCGGGGCGCAGGGGGAGAAGGCCCGCGAGGAGCTGGACGTCGTGCTGACCGAGCTCGACATCACCGCGACGCGCTTCGTCGAGCGCCGCGAGGCCCGGCTCGCACGGCAGTCCGCCCGAGCCTGACGCCGCCTCGCCCTGGTCGGAAGGGGTGACACCCCTTCCGACCGTTTCGGCGTGCGACGAAACAGCGCAAACCGGGTCGAATGGCATGGCTGAGGGGGTGTCACCCCCAAGGGTACGGATCGGGGGTTGACGTTTCTTACCGACAGTAAGATGCTGTCCGGTATGGGGACGATCACGGCTTTCCGCCGATTTCTGGCAACCTCCGTCGCTGCGACGTTGCTGGTCGCGCTCGGTGTCCCGGCGGCCTCTGCCGCGGGGCCCGCAAACCACCCGCGGGTGGCCGGCGCGACTTATCCGGACGGATCCGGCTACCCGGTCTCGCCGAGCGACGACGCCTTCTACACCCCGCCCGATCCGATTCCGGACGTCGCGCCCGGCACGATCCTGCGGTCGCGTCCGGTCGTGGTTCGCGGGTTGGGTCTGCCTGTGCCGGTGCGTACCTTCCAGGTGCTCTACCGCTCGACCGACACCCAGGGCCGCCCGGACGCCGTCTCCGGCACCGTCGGGGTGCTGCAGGACGGCCGCCCGGACGCCGACCGGCCGCTGGTCGTCTACAACATCGGCACCCACGGCCTGGGACCGCTCTGCGCGCCGTCGTACCTGCTGCGCCTGGGGATCGACCAGGAGGAGCCGCTGATGGCTTCGGCCATCAGCCGCGGATACGCAGTGATGGTCACCGACTACGAGGGACTCGGGACGCCGGGACCGCACACGTACGCTGCCGGGCCGAGCACCGGGCACGCCGTGCTCGACGGCGCGCGGGCCGCGTTGCACCTGTCCGACCTCGGCCTGAACCCGAAGGCCAAGACCGCGATCTGGGGCTACTCGGAGGGCGGTCTGGCCTCTGACTGGGCCGCGGAACTCGCCTCGACCTACGCCCCCGACGTGAACCTGGTCGGCACGGCCGCCGGTGGCGTCCCGGCCAATCTCGAGCACGTCGCCCGCATGCTCGACGGAACTTACGGCTCCGGGTTGCTGCTCGCCGCGGCGGTCGGCCTGAACCGGGCCTACCCGCAACTGAAGCTGGATCAGATCTTCACCCCGGCGGGCAAGCAGGCTGCCGCCGACATCGCGAGCCAGTGCGTCGAGCAGTTCGCCGCCAAGTACGCCTTCAAGAAACTCGCTGATTACTCGACCGTGCCGGACCCGCTGGGCCTGCCCCAGGTACGCGCCGTGCTCGACGCGAACACCCTGGGCCGGCGGATCCCGTCGGAACCGATGCACATCTACCACGCGACGAGCGACGAACTGCTGCCGCTGGACGACGTGCACGCCCTGGTGGCCGACTACTGCCGGCACGGGCTGCCGGTGGACTACCGCGAGTACCCGGGCGAGCACCTGTTCGTGGCCGGGTCCGGGTCCTTCGACGCACTCGACTGGATCGCGGCTCGCTTCGCCGGCGCCCCGGTGCCGAACAACTGCGCCCGGTCCTGACGGGTCGTCAGGACCGGCTCGCCGCGCCGGCTGTCAGGACTGCCAGCGCGGCTTGCGGCGCTCCAGGAACGCCGTCATACCTTCCTTCGCCTCGTCCGAGGCGAAGAGGCTCGCGGACAGCTTGCAGATCTCCTCGCCCGCAGTGTCGAGCAGGTCGAGGATCTGCCGGCCCAGCAGCTTCTTGGTCTCGGCCAGCCCCTGCGGTGAGGCCAGCAGCAGCTCGGCGGTGACGGCGGTGACGGCGGCGTCCAGTTCGGCGGCCGGTACGGCCTGACTGATCAGCCCGGCCGCCACAGCCGCAGGTGCGTCGAAGGTCTCCCCGGTCAGGCACCAGCGGTGCGCCTGACGGGGCGTCATTCGCGGCAGCACGGTCAGCGAGATGATCGCCGGCGCGACACCGATCCGGGCTTCGGAGAACGCGAACGTGATGTCGTCGGCTGCGATCACCACGTCGGCCGCACCCACGATGCCGAGGCCGCCGGCGCGCACCGGTCCGGCCAGCCGGACCACGACCGGCTTGGGTAGCGCGGCGATCTGTCGCAATACCTGCACGATCAGCCCGGAACTGGCCTCCAGCCCGACGGCCGACGCCTCCTTCATGTCCACGCCCGCGCAGAACACCGTCCCGGAGTGCGTCAGCACGACCACCCGAACCGTCGGGTCCGTCTCGACCTGCGCCAGCGCCTCGGAGATCGCGGTCAGCATCGCCACCGACAGCGCGTTGCGCTTCTCCGGCGCATTGAGGGTCACCGTTGCCAAGGCGCCGGAAACGTGGAGCAAGACCAATGGCTCGTCACCCACGGGCGGCCTCCTGGAGCCTTGCGTCCGGCCAACCCGTGCCTATTAGCGACGGGTTGGCCGGACGCAACGATTTTTGGGCGTGGGCTACGGCAGGACCTTGCCCTGCTTGGCCGCTGCGACCAACGAGGCGGGCGGGGCGAAGCGCTCGCCGTGTTTTGCGGCCAGCTCCCACGCTCGGTCCACGAAACCCTCTGGGCCATCGGCGTAGCCGGCGATGTACTGGACCACGCCCCCGGTCCACGGCGGGAATCCGATGCCCAGGATCGAGCCGATGTTGGCCTCCTCGACCGAGCGCAGCACGCCTTCGTCGAAACACCGGATCGTCTCCAGCGACTCGATGAACAACATCCGTTCCTCGAGCTCGGTCAGGCCCGGGGTTCCCAGGACCGGCATCATGTCGTCGTTGCCGAAGTGCTCGCGCAGCCCAGGCCACAGCCCGGCCTTCTTGCCGTCGACGTACTCGTAGAACCCGGCCCCTTCCTTGCGTCCGGGGCGGCCGAACTCGTCGATCATGCGGTCCACCACGGCGTCGGCCGGGTGATGCGCCCAGGTCCGCGCGGCACCGACGTTGCGTTCGGTCTCCTGCCGGATGTGGCGCATCAGGTTCATGTTCAGCTCGTCCATCAGCGCCAGCGCGCCGACCGGGTAGCCGGCTTGCGTGCAGGCCTGCTCGATGGTCTGCGGATCGACGCCCTCGCCGACCATCGCCAATGCCTCGTTGATGAACGTGGAGATCACCCGGCTGGTGAAGAACCCCGGCGAGTCGTTCACCAGGATCGGGGTCTTGCGGATCTGCTTGGCGATGTCGAACGCCTTCGCCAGCGTGGCGTCGGAGGTCCGCTTGCCGGCGATGATCTCCAACAGCGGCATCTTGTCGACGGGGGAAAAGAAGTGCAGCCCGATGAAGTCCTCGGCGCGCTGCACGCCCTCGGCCAGTCCGGTGATCGGCAGGCTGGAGGTGTTGGAGCCGAGCACCGCGTCGGGGGCCACCAGGTGCTCGATCTCGCCGAACACCTTGTGCTTCAGCTCCGGGCTCTCGAACACCGCCTCGACCACCAGATCGGCGCCGGCCACGTCCGCGGCGTTCTCGGTCGGCGTGATCCGGGCCAGCAACGCTTCGCCGGCCTCTCGGGTCATCTTGCCGCGCGAGACCGCCTTGGCGACGAGGGCCTCCGAGTAGGCCTTGCCCTTGGTCGCCGCTTCGAGGCTGACGTCCTTGAGCACGACGTCGATGCCCGCCTTCGCGCAGACGAAGGCAATCCCGGCACCCATCATCCCGGCGCCGAGTACCGCGGCCCGCTTCGCCGTGTAGGTCTCGTACCCGGCCGGTCGGCTGCCGCCGGAGTTGACGAACTGGGTGTCGAAGAAGAACGCCTTGATCATGTTCTTGGAGACCTGCCCGATCACCAGGTCGACCAGGTAGCTGGTCTCGATCTTGAAGGCGGCGTCGATGTCGACCTGCGCGCCCTCGACCGCGGCGGCCAGGATGTTGCGCGGGGCGGGCATCGGCGCACCCTTGATCTGCTTGCGCAGGTTGGCCGGGAACGCCGGCAGGTTCGCAGCGAAAGCCGGGGTCGACGGCGTGCCGCCGGGGATCTTGTAGCCCTTGACGTCCCACGGCGCGGTGGCCTTCGGGTTGTCCTTGATCCAAGCCTTGGCGTCGGCCAGCAGCGCCTCACCGGTGTCGACGACGGCGTGCACCAAGCCCTTGGACAGCGCGTCCTTCGGGAAGTAGCGCTGGCCCTGCAACAGCACGTTGAGCAACGCGTCCTGGATGCCGAGCAGCCGCACCGTGCGCGTGACACCGCCGGCACCGGGCAGTAGGCCGAGGCCCACCTCGGGCAGCCCGATCTGGCTGCCCTTGGCGTCAAGTGCGATCCGGTGGTGGCAGGCCAACGTGATCTCGTAGCCGCCGCCCAGGGCGGCGCCGTTGATCGCGGCCACAACCGGGCGCCCCAGTGTCTCCAGCCGCCGCAGTTGCTTTTTTATGTGGTCGACGTTCGCGGTGACCGCCGCGGCGTCCGCGGGGCGGGCGGCGATCAGGTCGTTGAGGTTGCCGCCCGCGAAGAACGTCTTCTTGGCCGACGTCACGATCACGCCGGTGATCGTGGACTTCTCCGCCTCCAGGCGGTCGTTCACCGCGGTGATCGAGGTGACCCACGCCTCGTTCATGGTGTTGGCCGAGCCGGCCGGGTCGTCCATGGTGAGCACGACAATCCCGTCGGAGTCCTGCTCCCACCGGATCGTGCCGATCGTGTCCTGCGCCATGCGCGAGGGTCCCTTCTAGTGCTGCTTTCCCTGCCCGAAGACTTTCCGGTTGTACCTGGTAACGAAGAACACAGTCTGACGAGTCGTCAGATCCGCTCGACGATCGTGGCGATGCCCATGCCGCCACCGACGCACATGGTCACCAGTCCGTAGCGTTGGTCGCGGCGGTGCAGCTCGTCGACGATCGTGCCCAGCAACATCGCGCCGGTCGCGCCGAGCGGGTGTCCGAGGGCGATCGCGCCGCCGTTGACGTTGACCTTCTCCTCCAACTCGGCGGAGGACAGGCCCATGTCCTTGCAGAAGCGCAGTACGACGGCGGCGAAGGCCTCGTTCATCTCGAAGAGGTCGATGTCGTCGACGTCCAGTCCGGCCTTGAGCAGCGCCTTGCGACTGGCCGGGGCGGGGCCGGTGAGCATGATCGCCGAGTCGGCGCCGCTGACCGCGGTCGAGACTATTCGCGCCCGCGGGACCAGCCCGAGCTCTGTGCCGATCGCCTCGGAGCCGATGGCCACCAGCGCCGCCCCGTCGACGATGCCGGAGGAGTTTCCCGGGGTGTGCACGTGGTTGATCTTCTCCACCCAGTGGTACTTCTGCAGGATCGTGGCGTCGAACCCGCCCAGCTCGCCGATCATCTCGAAGGACGGACTGAGCGCCGCGAGGGCCTCCAGCGTCGTGTCGGCGCGGACGTGCTCATCGTGATCGAGGATCAGCACCCCGTTGCGGTCGCGAACCGGGACCACGGAGGAGGCGAAGTGGCCGCCCGCCCAGGCCTTGGCCGCGCGCTCCTGGGAGAGAAGCGCATAGCGGTCGACGTCCTCGCGGGAGAAGCCGTCGAGGGTGGCGATCAGGTCGGCGCCGATGCCCTGCGGGGTGAAGTAGGTCTGGTAGCTGGTGTCCGGGTCCATCGCCAGCGCGCCACCGTCGGATCCCATCGGCACCCGCGACATCGACTCGACACCGCCGGCCAGCACCAGATCCTCCATACCGGAGCGCACCTTCTGCGTGGCGAGGTTCACGGCCTCCAGGCCGGAGGCGCAGAACCGGTTTATCTGCAATCCGGCCACCGTGTCGGGCAGGCCCGCCACCAGCGCGGCGGTCTTGGCGATGTCGGCGCCCTGGTCGCCGACCGGGGTGACGCAACCCAGCACCAGGTCGTCGATGCGGTCGGTGTCCAGGCCCGGATTGCGTCTGCGCAGCTCATCGACCAGCCCCACCACCAACGAGACCGGCTTGACCGGGTACAGCGATCCGGTCTTCTTGCCGCGTCCACGGGGGGTGCGGATGGCCTCGTAGACGAACGCTTCGGTGCTCACGGCTGCCTCCTGCTGCTGTGCCGTTCGGAAACGTGTGCGGGCTCACTCCGTCCGACTCTACTCGCCAGTAGCTTAGCTGCCGACTCAGGGGTGAACGTGCGTCCCGGTACCTGTCACAACGAGCGCCCGCCCTGGAGGCTTCCCGGCGATGCCGCCATCCTGGCACGCGCCCGGATGGCCATGCCATTGCGCCGCATCGGCGCATTCCGATCAGGTCGACGGACCGACGAGGAACGGAGTCGGCACACCGGGCGGCTGGGCTACGGCGCAGTAGGTTTGCCGTATGCACGACGTGAGGGAGTTGACGCAGCTCGGCGACGCCGCCGTGGCGCTGTTGGCGCGGCGGGGGTACAAGTTCGACCCGGCGCCGGTGGCAGCGTTGCTGGCCGAGCGCAATCGGGCGATCCGGACCGGCGACGAGTTGCGGGCCGAGTCCAAGCGGATCGCCGCCGAGGTCGGGGCCGCCGCGCGCTCCGGCGGCGACGTCACCGCGCTCAAGGCGACTGCGCGCGAGCTGAAGGATCGGATCCGGCTGGTCGAGGAGGAGGCCGAGCGGCTGGCCGCCGAGCTGCGCGAACAGCTGCTGGTCATCCCCAACCTCCCGGCCGACGCCGCACCGGACGGCAAGTCCGAGGACGACGCGGTGGAGGTACGCCGGTGGGGGACCCCGCCGAGCTTCGAATTCACTCCGCTCGACCACGTCGACCTCGGCGAGTCGTTGGGAATCCTGGACTTCGCCCGGGCCACCAAGCTGTCCGGCCCACGATTCGCGGTCGCGCGCGGCGCCGGCGCGGCCCTGGAGCGGGCCATCGCCACGTTCTTCCTCGACCTGCACACGCGGCGGCACGGGTACACCGAGTTCTCGGTACCGACCCTGGTGAATCGGGCCACGATGACCGGCACCGGCCAGTTGCCGAAGTTCGCCGACGACCTGTTCGCGACCGCGGCAGGCGACCGGGAACTGTTCCTGATCCCGACCGCCGAGGTGCCGCTGACCAACCTGCACGCCGACGAGATCCTCGACGCGGCGGCGCTGCCGTTCGCGTACACCGCGCACACGCCGTGCTACCGCTCCGAGGCCGGCTCCTACGGTCGCGACACCCGCGGGATTCTGAGGCTCCATCAGTTCTCGAAGGTGGAGCTGGTCCGGATCTGCACGGCGGAGACCTCGGCGGCGGAACTGGAGCTCATGGTCTCCCACGCCCAGACCTGCCTGGTCGAGCTGGGCCTGGCGCACCGGGTGGTCAAGCTTGCCGCCGGCGACATGGGGTTCTCCGCCCAGCTCACCTACGACATCGAGGTGTGGTTGCCCAGCCAGGGCCGCTACCGGGAGATCTCCTCGTGCTCGGACTGCGGTCAGTTCCAGGCCCGGCGGGCGGGAATCCGGGTGCGGGACGCCGCGGGAAGTCGGGCGCCTGCTGCGACGTTGAACGGTTCTGGGCTACCGATCGGACGCACGATGGCCGCGATCCTGGAGAACTTCCAGCAGGCCGACGGTTCGGTCGTCGTCCCGGAAGCGCTCGTCCCGTATCTCGGGACGAAGGTCTTGGGTCGGGAGGACAACTGATGAGCGAACGAGTGGGCGGCCACAGCATCCGCATCGAGCCCGCGGCCGCGCGGGTCACCGTCACGGTCGACGGGGTGAAGGTCGCCGAGTCCGAGGCGGCGGTCGTCCTCCACGAGACCGGTCTGCCGCCGCGGTACTACCTGCCCGCGAACGACGTCGACGCCGGCGTGCTGCGGCCCAGTGAGCTGCACACCACCTGCCCGTTCAAGGGCGAGGCGAGCTATCACAGCCTCGAGATCGACGGAGCGACTCACCGGGATGTCATCTGGTACTACCCGGACCCGATCCCCGAGGTCGCGCAGATCGCCGGGATGATGAGCTTCTACCCCGAGCGCGCCCAGATCCTGGTGGACGGCCGCCCGGCCTGACCGACAGGAAGGCGCATCGTTGCCGGACTACGCCCCGGAGCTGATCGCCGGCGGCTTCGCCGTGGAGATCGCCGACGCGGAGCTGTTGCACGATTGGCTGGACCTGGCCGACCTGGCGCACGTCCTGGTGCTCGTGGGCCGGGGGGTGGTCCCGGCCGGGGCCGGGAAGAACCTGCTGCGCGAGCTGCTGGTGTCTCACCGGACGCCGGTGTCGGAGATCGGCTACGACCCGGCCCGCGGGGAGATCTACAACTGCCGTGAGGACTGGTTGGTGGCCCGCATCGGTGACGACGCCGGGTGGCTGCATGCGGGTCGCCCGCGGCGCGAGGCGGTGCGCATCGCGCTGCGCCTGCGGCTGCGTCGCGACGTGCTCGATCTGATCGAGGCCACCGCGCAGTTCGTGACCGCGGTGGGCGAGCAGGCGGCCCGGCACACCGAGACCTGGATGGCCGAACAGACCTACTTGCAACACGCGCAGCCCTCCACCTTCGGCCACTACCTGTTGGCCTTCGCGCACGCCGGCCTGCGCGACCTGGCCCGGCTCGAGGACGCCTTCGACTGGCTCAACCGCAGCCCGGGCGGGGCGGGCGGGGTGAACGGTTCGGCGCTGACCGGCGACCGGCGGACGGTGGCCGAACTGCTCGGCTTCGACGGCATCATCGAACACACCCGGGACGCGATGTGGCAGACCGACGGCTACATCGCGTTGCTGTCCGCGGTGGCCAGCCTGGCGACAACCTGCGCGAAACTGGCCGAGGACCTGGAGATCTGGGCCAGTCAGGAGTTCGACTACGTGCGGTTGGCCGACGGACACACCCGTACCAGCGTGCTGATGCCGCAGAAGCGGAACCCCTATGCGCTGACGATGATCCGGGGTGAGGCCGGGGTGTTGATCGGCCGACTGACCGGGATGCTGGCGGTGATCAAGACCCCGTCGGCCCGCAGTGACAACCTGATCTTCGCCTACGGCGAGGTACCGCGTGCAGTGGATCTGGCGCTGCGTCAGATGCGCCTGACCGCAGGGGTGGTCGCGGGCCTGGAGGTCAACGTCGAACGCATGTACGCGGCGCTGGAGTCGGGGTACTCACAGGCCGCCGACCTGGCCGAGTACCTGATGGTCGAGGTCGGCGTCGATTACCGGACGGCATACCGGATCGTCGGTGCGGCGGTGCGACGTGCGGCGGAGCTGGGCCTGCGCGGCATCGACCTGACCGGTGAACTGTTGGCCGAGTGCGCGCTGCAGCTGTCCGGGGCCGAGCACGGCCTGCGTGAGTTGGACCTAGCCGCCGCCCTGGACCCCCGCGCGATCGTGCGGTCCCGCAGCACCGTGGGTGGCGCGGAACCGTCGGTGGTCAAGGGAATGGCCGCCGACGTGGTCGCGGCGGGTCGGTCGGCGCAGGGCCGGGCCGGAAGCCGCCGTGTGGTGCTCGATGCCGCAGAGGCGAATCTGTTGGCCCGGTCCAGGGAGCTGGCCGAGAACTGACCAATGTCTCCAGCTCAGTCGACGATGAGGATCTGGTCGGCCCGACGCTGGGCCGGGATACGGCCGTTGCGGCGGGCGAAGTTGGCCTCCTGAGCGGCCTTGTGCTCGCTGCAGAACCAGACGGTCGCCCGGTACAGGGGCGTGGTCACCGTGATCTGGTGCGGCGCCGGTGCGCCGCACTGCGGCCTCGCGTTGGAGGTGAACCAGGAACAGGTGTGCACTTCGGGTCCTCTCGTCCCGCGCTCGCGGGTCCGGTACCGGGTTAGGCGTTACGGGATTCAGACGCAGCGCCTGACATGTTCGGTTGCACTCGCGCAGGAAATCCCACGATCGGTTGCTACCGGATCATCCGTTCGGGCTGGTTTCGGCCGAGATGTCGGCGAACGATCAGCCGCTGTGTGCATTGCCAGGTTTCCTGGCCGTGCCTCGGGCAAGCCGTCGGTACGGCTCAGCTCAGCCGCAGTGTGCATTGTCGGCTTCCTGGCCGTGCCTCGGGCAAGCCCTCGGTACGACTCAGTTCAGCCGAACAGCGTCGGAGCGCCACCGCTGACGAGGAACACCACCGGTCCGTGCGCAGCTCCTGATCGGGCTGCACCGAGTAGACCCGCCATGGCTTTGGCGGCGAAGACCGGGTCGAGGAACACGCCTTCGGTACGGGCCACCAGTTCCGCGGCGGCGGTCGACTCGGCCGACGGCTCGCCGTAGCCGCTCGCCGACAGGGCTTCGGGATGCACTATCGGCGGGTCGACCGGCGGCGCCGCGCCGATCAGCTTGCAGGCGTCGGCAGCTATCGCCGCGACTCGTTCGACACACTCGTCCACCGGGCGGCTGACTGTGACCCCGTGGACCTGCCAGCCGACACCGTGCACCGCGGCGCCGGCGACCAGACCCGCATGGGTGCCGCACGAACCGGTCGCCAACCACAACTGACTGGGCTTCAGATCCAGCTCCGCTGCCTGCGCGGCCAGCTCGCCGGTCGCGGTCAGATAACCCAGCGCCCCGACCGGACCGGCTCCGCCTCGACCCAGCGTGTACGGCCTGCGCCCGGCCGCGCGCATGCCATCCGCGATCAGTTCGGCCGTGGTCTCGACCGAGGAGCGCTCCGTGTCGCCGGTGAAGTGGATCTCGGCCCCGACCAGTTCGGCGAGCGCGAGGTTGCCGGTGAACGGCACCGGGTCGCCGTAGTACACCAGCACCGCGTCCATCCCACGGGTACGCGCTGCCAGGGCGGCCAGCATCGCCCAGTTCGAACTCGGCCCGCCGCCGGTGATCAGGCAGTCCGCCTCGGCTGCCGCCGCGGCCCCCAGCACGAACTCCAGCGCCCGTACCTTGTTCCCGCCGAGGCCCAGGCCGGTCAGGTCGTCGCGCTTGAACCAGATCTCGACGCCGACTTCTTTCGACAGTCGTGGAGCCGGCTGCAGCGGAGTTGGCAGGGCGCCCAAGGCGACTCGCGGTTGGGCGGCCAGGCCCGGGGGGATCACCTCGGACCGCCCGCCGCCAGCACGCGATCGACGAACGTCGTGGCCGACCCGAGCGCCGCCCGCGGGTCGGTCGCCGCGCAGACCTGGTCTTCCGTCAGCAAGCCGCGTTCGACCACGACGCGCGCCAGGTCGCCGTCGTTCTCGACCGTGTGCATCGCGGCGGCATAGATCGCCTCGTGGGCCTCGTGCTTGCCGATCCGGTCGGCCAGCACCCGCATCATGGGTTCGGACAGCAGCAGCGACTGTCGGGCATCCAGATTGGCCCGCATGCGTGCCGCGTTGATCTGCAGCCCCTCCAGCAGTCGGGCGGCGAAGCCCAGGGCAGCACCGGTCAGCTGGCACGCCTCCGGTACCGCCAACCACTCGGCTTTCCAGCTGCGGCCGTCGCGCTCATGAAGCGCGATCATCCCCTCGAGGCACGACGCGGCGTCCAGTCGGACGCGCCGCGCCAGGGTGTCGAGGTGCTCGGCCAGCTCCGGGTTGCGTTTGTGCGGCATCGTGATGCTGCCCACCTGGCCCGGGGTGAACGGCTCCGCGACCTCGCCCAACTCCGGGCGGGACAACTCGAAGATCTCGTTGCCGATCTTGCCTAGTGTCCCGGTCACCAGCGCCAGCAGCACGGCGAACTCGGCCACCCGGTCGCGGGCGGTGATCCAGGCGATGTCCGGCGTTCCCAACCCGGTGCGCCGAGCAAACGCGGTGAGCAGTTCGGGTGCGCCGTTGCCCCAGAACTCCATCGTGCCCAGTGCCCCGCCGAGTTGCGCCACGGCGACCCGGGCCCGGGCCTGTGCGATCCGCTCGGAGTGGCGGCCGAGTTCGTCGGCCCACACGGCCGCCTTGAAGCCGAACGTGATCGGCAGGCCCGGTTGGCCGTGGGTGCGTCCGCACATGATCGTGTCGCGGTGTGTTCGAGCCAGTTCGAGCGCACCACGTCTGCAGCGCTCGACGTCGCGGTCCAGGATGTCCAGCACGGCGGCCATCGTGCGGGCGGTCCAGGTGTCGGTCACATCCTGGACGGTCGCGCCGTAGTAGACCCACTCCCGCGCTGATTCGGGCAGCAAGCGGCGCAGCTCCTGGATCAACCCGAGCGTCGAGTGACCTGTTGCCCGCGTCCCCGCGCCGACCGATACCAGGTCGAGCCGGTCGACGTCGGCATGTGCGGCGATCGCGGCGGCGGCCTCGGCGGGCAGCAGGCCCACCTCGGCCTGGGCTTCGGCCAGCGCCACCAGGACGTCCAGCCAACCCTGCGTCCGCCCGCGGTCGTCGAACAACGCGTGCATCTCCGGAGTGGTCCACAAATGCCCGAACAAGACGGAGTCGGACAGATGTGAACTCATCGCGCGACCGGGTCGGGCCGCTCGGGTGGGTCGGTCATCGATGGGCGGCGTTCAGCACCGGCGTGGGTGCCAGGTCGGAGTCTGCACGGCCCAGCAGCAGGGTGCGCAGTCCGGTCCGGATCTCGTCCAGGTTCGCGCCCCACGGGACCACGGCGCAGCGACCGTCGATCTCGATGCCGCGCTCGATCAGGCAACATTTGATCAACGCCAACTCCTCGCCGGAGGCGAACTGCGGATCCGCGGCCAGCCGAGCCCGCGGGCACAGATCGACCTGCGGGGGTTCGTCGCCGTAGAAGTGGCGGTGGAACTGCAGGGAACGCTCGCAACCGATCAACAACCAGTCCTCCCGGCCCGCCGGCCGGGTGTCGAGGAACGCGAGCCGGACCCCGTCCGGGGCGGCGCCGGATCCACGACACGGGAGCAGGTAGGTCCCGGCCGGGTTGGCCGCGACCAGGTCGTCGATGAGGACCGCGTCCAGGACCAGATCGACCGGTGGCAGGTCCTCGTCGAAGGCGACGACCTGGGCGGCCTGTGAGAGCAGCTTCGGCGGATACGGGGGCACCACCTCGGTCACCCGGATCCGGATCGGTGCGGGTCGGTACAGGAAGTTGACGTGCGAGAACATGCCGACCACCACGGTCGTCAGCTTGGTCGGGTCGGCCGCCCGGGCGAGTGCTGTTGCGTTGCCCACGTCGACGGTGGGGTCCTCGACGTAGGCCGTCTCGTCCGGGGTCGAGAGCACCAAGGCGTCGGTGACCGGGGAGAACAACGGCTCGAGGCTCTGCTTGGCGACCATCACCACAGCGGTGTCCGGGCCGTTTCGCAGGGCCAGGAAGTCGGTGCGTCGGTAGACCTCACGCCCCATCAGGTGCTCGATGATGGCGGCCTTGGTCAGCGGGATATCCACTTCCTGCATGGACAACCCGCGGTAGGGGTGCGACCGGGTGTTCGGCGGCGGTTGGACCAGCCGGGTGCCAGGAGTCACCTGGATCGCCTCCGATCGCAGTGGACCATGGTGATGTTCAGGCCTCCATTGTCGCCGACGCCCGCAAGAGCATTCGTCGGGCACGGTCCACCACGGGTTTGTCGATCATCTTCCCGTCCAGGGTTGTGACGGCGCCGTAGCCGGCGGCTTCCACGACCCGCGCGGCCCAGTCCAGTTCCTCCGCCGTCGGGCCGAAGGCGTTGTGAACCGTGGGCAGTTGGCGAGGATGGATGCACAACTTGCCGGTGAAGCCGAGGGCGGCTCCGTGCCGGGAGTCGGCGCCGAGGCGTTGGTCGTCGGTCACGTCGGTGGTGACCCCGTCGACCGGTCCGGCCGCACCTGCTGCCGCGCTGGCGAGCACGAGTCGCGAGCGGGCGAAGAGGAACGCCTGGTGGTCGTTCGGGTCGGTCCCGAGTTGAGCCGACAGGTCGATGGACCCGAATGCCGCCCGCACCACGCCCGGTACGGCCAGCACCTGGTCGGCGGCCAGGACCCCGGCGGCGGTCTCGATGAGCGGCAGCACCTGGGCGCCGGCGCCGAGTGCATCGACGACAGCCGCGACCTGTGCGGCGGTCTCCACCTTGGGGAGCATGACAGCCGCGCCCCCGACAGCGGCGAGGTCATCGGCATACCAAGGGGTCCCGGGTGGGTTGATCCGCACAATTCCACCGCCCCCGGTGGCCAACCATTCGACCACGTGCCGCCGGGCCTCCACCTTGGCGTCGGGAGCGACCGCGTCCTCCAGGTCGAGGATGATCGCCCCGGCGCCGGACTCGGCGGCCTTGGCGAAGCGGTCGGGCCGATGACCGGGCACGAACAGCAGGCTGATGGCGGACGCCAGGTCCTGGGTCGACATGGGGCTCCTCGGGGCGGTGGCACGCTGACCCGGCGATTATCTTCCGCGGGTGACGTGGGGCGGTGCTCCACCGGCTTGCGTATATCGAACATGTGTTCGAACATAGCACGATGTCGACCACGGTTGCCGACCTGATTTCCAGATTTCCTGCCGGTGCGGTCTCTCGGGCTTCGGCCACCGCTCCGGTCAGGTCGGTGCTGCCTGTCCCGGGCGTACTGCGACCGATCCTGTCCGGCGGTGGCCTGCGTCGGGGCAGCACGGTCGAGGTCGGTGTGGCAGGCCCGTTGCTGCCGGGGAGATCCGGTCCTTCCGGGGATCCGGAGGAGGGCCGGTACCTGGAGGCGGTGGCGCCAGGTGGGTGTTCGCTGCTCTTGCTCCTGATGGCCGAGGTGTCCAGGGCCGGGTACTGGTGCGCATTGGTCAACGGTCCCGGTGTCGGCCTGGTGGCGGCCGCCGAGGCCGGTGTGGCCCTCGACAGGTTGGCCCTGGTACCGGAACCGGGGCGCGACTGGGTGCGCGTCGTGGCCGCACTGCTGGACGGCTTCGACCTGGTTGCGATTCGTGCGCCCACAGCGTTGCGTCCGGCGGACACCCGGCCGCTCACGGCCCGGGTCCGGCGGCACGGCGCGGTCCTCGTCTCGTTGGGGCCGTGGGCGGGGGCGGACGTCCGCATCCGGTCGGTGGCGGCGCACTGGGAGGGGCTGGGGGTCGGCCACGGACGACTGTCCACCCACCGTCTGCTTGTCGGGGTGTCCGGGCGGGGAGTGCTGGGTTGTCGTACGGAGAACGTCGAACTCCGGTTGTCCGCCCGCGGTGAGACATTCGAGTCGGTGGGTGAATCGATGTCGGTGCAAGTCGGTGCGGTCGGCTGATCGGGCATATCTGACGCTACGTCAGCAAGGCTGAGACATCAGGCTTGACAATCGAACATATGTTCGAACATAGTCGGGCATGGCAGTTGCCCGACCGGTCCGTGAGCGCCCCGTTCGATTGTCGGCGGCTGGGTGCGAGGTTCGTCCGGCGGATCCACCCGCCGGACGGACCATCGCGATCTGGTCACCGGACTGGCCGGTGCTGACTGCTGCCGCCGCCGTCGGGTTGGCGCCGGACACCGCAGCCGCGGTCCTGTCCGGTGGTGTCGTGCTCTCGTGCACCGGCACCGCGCGGCGCGCCGGGGTGCGTCGGGGGTTGGGCCGCAGGGAGGCGCAGTATCGCTGTCCTGAACTTGCGGTGCTGGATCGGGACCTCGCCGAGGAGGCCAGGGCGTTCGAACCCGTGGTTGCCGCGGTGGAGGCCGTGGCGCCGGGTGTCGAGGTCATCCGGCCAGGCTTGTGCGCCGTGGCGGCTCGGGGCCCGGCGCGTTACTTCGGGGGCGATGCCGCCGCGGCGGCCCGACTGGCCGACGAGGCCTCGGCGGCCGGTCCGGGCGACGCCTGTCGTGCCGGTGTGGCAGAAGGTCCCTTCGCCGCCACACTCGCGGCCCGACGTGGTGCTGTGGTGCCCGCTGGTCGGACACCGGAGTTCCTCGCCGGTCATCCACTGGACGTGATCGACCGACCGGATCTGGCCGACCTGTTACGGCGACTCGGGCTGCGCACCCTGGGTGAGTTCGCCGCTCTGCCGGCCGCGGACGTGATGGCTCGGTTCGGCGCGGACGGCCTCCTCGTTCACCGCCTGGCACGCGGCCTGGACCCGCGACCGCCGGATGCGCGGATCCCGCCACCGGATCTGATGGTTTCGGTGGTGCTCGACCCACCGGCGGATTCGGTGGAACGGGCCGCGTTCGCGGCCCGTCGGTTGGCCGACCAACTGCATCTACGGCTGACCGCGCTCGGGATGGGATGCACCAGGGTCAGCGTCGAGGCGGAGACCGAGAGCGGTGAGCGGCACACCCGGGTGTGGCGGCACGAGGGTGTGCTGACCGCCGCTGCGATCGCGGAGCGGGTTCGCTGGCAACTGGACGGATGGTTGACAAACCGATCCGGTGCGATGTCTCCGGCGAGACCACGCTCGGGGATAGCGGTCCTGCGGTTGGTGCCGGATGAGGTGATCCCCCACGGTGGGGAACAGTTGGGTCTGTGGGCCCCATCGGGTACCGACGCCGAGGCCGCAGGACGAGCCGGCCGGGCGCTTTCTCGGGTACAGGGCCTGCTCGGGCAGCCGTCGGTCCTGACCGCGTCGCTCGGTGGTGGCCGTGGTCCGGGTGAGCGGGTTCGCTATGTCAGCTGGGGGGATCCGCGTGAGTCGCGACGCGACGACGGGCCCTGGCCGGGTCGGGTTCCCGAACCCAGCCCGGCGCTGGTCCCACCGATCCCTGTGCCTGCTGTGTTGACCGACGACGCGGGCATGCCGGTGGCTGTGACGGATCGCTACGCGCTGTCCGCCGTGCCGGCCAGGCTGATTGTCGGCAAGGAGTCGCCCCGTCGAGTGCTGTGCTGGGCCGGCCCGTGGCCGGCCGACGAGCGGTGGTGGGACTCAGCCACCGCCCGATTGCGCATCCGGTTCCAGATCGCCACCACGGACGGTGCCGGTTGGCTTCTGCTGCAGGATGCCGGGATGTGGTACGTCGAAGGGGTGTACGACTGATGATGCGTCAGTTTTTATTTCTGTCGGGATTTCGAGGAGGGAGGGAACAGTGGGTTGGGGAAATCCGCCGATGCCGTGGCGGGAATTGGAGCAACGGCTCTCCGGGAAGTTCCCGCCCTCGGGAGAGAACCGACCTCCGGAGGATCGTCCCAGGCCGGCGTTCGGGACCGAGCCGGAACGTCCTGGCAGCATGCGTCGGGCGCCGTATGAACCACGTCCGGACGTCGAACGGTCCTTCGGTGGCGACATCGCGTATGCGGAATTGCATGCGCACACCAATTTCAGCTTCTTGGACGGAGCATCACATCCGGAGGAAATGGTCGAGGAGGCCGTTCGGCTGGGTCTCACGGCGCTGGCGATAACCGATCACGACGGGTTCTACGGAGTGGTCAGATTCGCGGAAGCGGCGGCGAGGTACGGACTGCCGACTGTGTTCGGTGCCGAGTTGAGCCTGGGGCTGACCCGCCCGCAGAACGGGAACGCCGATCCCGAGGGGCGACACGTGTTGCTCCTGGCTCGCGACCCGGACGGCTACTCGCGGCTGTCCACGGCAATCAGCGACGGCCATGCCACCGGTGAGGTGAAGGGTCGCCCGGCGCACGACTTGGAGGCGCTCGGCGCGGCCGCGGAGAACAACTGGTCGGTGCTGACCGGTTGTCGTAAGGGAACGGTTCCGGCGGCTCTCGCGCAGGGCGGGTCGGGGGGAGAGTCCGCAGCAGTGCGTGAGTTGGACCGGCTGGTCGCATTGTTCGGCCGGGACAACGTCGTGGTCGAACTCACCGACCATGGCCAGCCGGAGGATGCCGCGCGGATCGATGCGCTGGCCGGCCTCGCCAGGCGATTCAGCCTGCCCGTGGTGGCCACCGCCAATGCCCACTACACGACACCGGACCGGCACAGGTTGGCCGCCGCGCTGTCCGCCGTGCGGGCCCGGCGCTGTTTGAACGACATGGCCGGCTGGCTGCCCGCCGCGGGCACCGCCCATCTGCGTTCGGGGGCCGAGCAGGCGCATCGATTCCACAGGTACCCCGACGCGCTGCGGCAGGCGGTCGTTCTGGGCGAACAGTGTGCGTTCGACCTGGCGTTGATCCGCCCTCGATTGCCCGATTTCCCGGTACCCGTAGGGCACACCGCGATGAGTTGGTTGCGCGAACTGGCAGAACGCGGGGCGGCGACCCGTTACGGTCCACGTGGCGCCGAACGTCAACCCGGTGCCTACGCCCAACTCGACCGCGAGTTGCAGATGATCGAGAGGTTGGACTTCCCGGGCTACTTCCTGATCGTGCACGAGATCGTGGAATTCGCGCGGTCCCGCGACATCCTCTGCCAGGGCCGGGGGTCCGCGGCCAATTCCGCGGTCTGTTATGCGCTTGGGATAACGGCCGTGGACGCGGTCTACTACGGACTGCTCTTCGAACGTTTCCTGTCCCCGGAACGCGGTGAGCCACCGGACATCGACATCGACATCGAATCCGGGCGCCGGGAGGAGGTGATCCAACACGTCTACGCCCGCTACGGTCGCCGGCACGCGGCACAGGTGGCGAACGTAATCTCCTACCGACCCCGCTCGGCGGTACGCGACATGGCAAAGGCACTGGGGTACTCGACCGGGGCGCAGGACGCCTTCGCCCGGGAGATCTACCGATACGACAACACCAGTCAGCCCACCGACGACGAGGTTCCTCCCGAGGTCCTCGGGCTGGCGAACCAACTGCTCGGGTTCCCTCGACATCTGGGCATCCACTCCGGCGGGATGGTCATCTGCGATCGGCCGGTGGTCGAGGTCTGCCCGGTGGAATGGGCCAGGATGGTCGATCGCACGGTCGTGCAGTGGGACAAGGACGACTGTGCCTCGCCGTTGGTCAACCTCGTCAAGTTCGACCTGCTGGGGTTGGGAATGCTCTCCGCCTTGCATGGCTGCTTCGACCTGGTGCGAGATTTCCACGGCACCGACTGGACGCTGGCGACGATTCCCAAGGAGGACTCCGAGGTCTACGAGATGCTCTGCCGGGCCGACTCGGTGGGGGTGTTCCAGGTCGAGTCGAGGGCTCAGATGGCCACTCTTCCCCGGCTGGCGCCCAGGTGTTTCTACGACCTCGTGCTCGAGATCGCGCTGATCAGACCTGGCCCGATTCAGGGCGGTTCGGTCCACCCGTTCATTCGCCGACGCAACGGCCGGGAGCCGGTCAGTTATCCGCATCCGTCGTTGGAGAACTGTCTTAGGCGCACGCTCGGTGTGCCTATGTTCCAGGAACAGCTGATGCAGATGGTCGTCGACGCGGCCGGGTGTTCGGCTACCCAGGCCGACCGGGTGCGGCGTGCGGTCGGCTCGAAACGGTCGGCGCAGCAGATGGCGGAGTTGCGCGAGGAACTGTACGCCGGCATGGCGCGCACCCATGGCATCACCGGTGCCGCCGCCGACGAGATCTTCAACCTCATCGCCGCTTTCGCGAACTTCGGTTTCGCCGAGAGCCATTCGATCAGTTTCGCGTTGCTGGTCTACGCGAGTTCCTGGCTCAAACTACGTTATCCGGCTGCATTCTGCGCCGCGCTGCTCAACGCCCAACCGATGGGCTTCTACTCCCCGCAGTCCTTGGTGGCGGACGCGCGCCGGCACGGTGTGGTCGTGCGCCGGCCAGACGTGAATGCCTCGGCGGCCACGGCTCGCCTGGAGCAACCCGACGCGGCGGACACCGAGTCGGTGATCTCGTGGGGCAAGGCCGCGATACGGCTCGGCATCGGGTCGGTCCGTTCGATCGGGGACGAGTTGGCCGAGCGCATCGCCGAGGACAGGCCCTATTCGGACATGGCGGACTTCGCCGTACGGACCGGGGCCGGCTCCGCTCAGATCGAAGCCCTGGCAACCGCGGGCGCCTTCGACTGCTTCGGGGTGTCCCGGAGGGAGGCCTTGTGGGCGGCCGGGGCGGTTTCCCAACTCGGGCCCGATCGGCTTTCGGGAACTGTGGTCGGCGACCGGGCGCCGATCCTTCCCCAACTGATGCCGGCGGAGCGCAGCATGGCCGACCTGTGGGCCACCGGCATCACACCTGACGGCCATCCGATGGAACACGTTCGGGAGAGCCTGGAGCAGGACGTTGTGGCGCTGGCTGACCTGTCGCTGCATCGAGACCGGGACCGGGTCCGAGTTGCTGGTGTGGTGACTCATCGCCAACAACCGCAGACCGCCTCGGGGACGATCTTCCTGAACCTGGAGGACGAGACGGGGATGCTCAATGTGATCTGTTCACCCGGTGTCTGGGCCAGGTATCGGAGGATCGCTCGGGACAGTTCGGCGCTGGTCGTACGCGGTCGGTTGGAGAAAGCCGACGGGGTCACGAGTCTGGTTGCTGAGAACTTCGTGCCGTTGCCCATGTTTGTCGGCGGCCGCTCCAGAGACTTTCGATGAATTGGCCCCGAACCGTGGTAGACAAGCCGCTGGGATCTTCACCCCGAAGCACATACACATGTTCCCTGAGCCCGGCGAGCGTGGAGAGGCATGCAGACGGTCTACGCGGCCCATCTGCCGCTGCCGCCCGAACTCGGCGCCGCGGCGCTGGATCAGGCGGTGGCTGCGGTCGCCGGGTGGTTGCACGACCGGTTCGAGGTCAGCCCGAGCCCCTTGTCCGGTGGTTCTCATCGATCGAACGACGTCATGATCGAGTGGGAGAGCCTGTTCGGCGAGGCGGGCGGGCTGGTCTGGTTCGAGGTCGATCAGGCCGACCCGTCAGACGCCACGTGGCGTTGGCGGACCCACATCGACATCGGGGTCGAGAAGGGACAGGCCTGGATGCGGGTCCGGGTGGGCCTGTTTTCGCCCCGCGAGGGTCTAGTAACCCGACCCAAGGTCGCCCCGCACCGTCCTCCGGTGGTACGTCGCGCGGTGGACCGGATCGACATCCAAATCGACGGGCGGCGAGTCGGCGAGCCGTGGTTGCTGGCCGTTGCCGAGGTCCCCAGCTACGTCAAGTTCCTGACGAGTCGAGACCGTCGACTGCCCGTGCTGGCCATCTCCCACGATCCGGAGGGCGAACCGTTCCTGGACCGGGCGCGGGCAGCCGATCGCCTGCTCGGTCTCGCCCATGTCGTCGAGGTCGACCTCCATTCCGGGTACGCCGTCACCGACGCGATCGGCAAGACGCTGAGCTGCTACTCCGGGGCAGTCCGGATGTACTGGCCGGGGTTCGCGGTTGGCGACGACCCCTATTTTCATCGTGCCTACGTCGGCGGCAGCCTGGCTTACCTGGGGCGCGAAGGCATGGGAACGGAGCTGTTCGACACGCTCGGGCGGCTGTCAGCCCTGTCGATCTCCGAACCGACCTTGCGGGCTCGTCTGCGGCGAGAGCAACATGCGCACGAGAGCGCCGCCCGGGCCGCCCAGAACGCGGTCACCAGGGCAACGCTGGCCCGGTCGGACGGCACGACGGACGGCGTCGTCGATCGGGCGGCTTGGTTGGCGTTGTGCGCCGACCACGATCGTCAGCAGCAGAACCTGGCCGTGCTGGAGAGCGAGCTCTTCGAGGCGCGGTTGGAGATCGATGTCCTGCGTGGCGAGCGGGACTCAGCGGTGGCGCACGCCGCCTCGTTGGACCGGGCGCTCACCCTCACTTCGGCCCGGACGCCGCCGGAAGCGCCGGAGGGGGAGACCGGCCCCGAGGATGCGGCTCCGGAGTCTGTGCTCGAGGCGGTGCGCATCGCGCAGGCGCGGTGCGCACATCTGGTGTTCCTCGACGAGGCTTTCACCTCGGCGGCCGCCAGCGTTTACGACGACCCCGAACGGGTGCTCGCAAATCTGCTGCTCATCGAGCAGGTCGGGGCGGACTGGCGCAGCGGGGAACTCCCCAACGGCCCGGACGAGGCGTTCAAGCAACGTTGCAGCGGCTATCACGCCGAACTGCACAGGGAGCAGTTGCCGATGCTGGAGCTGTACCGCCGCGTGTTCGAGGGGCGCGAGGTCACCCTCGGTCCACACATCGCCCGGGGACACGGTCCGGGGCGTTCGGTTCTGCGGATCTACTGGTACGTCGACACCGAGCGCAAACGCATCGTGATCGGCCACGTCGGTGGCCTGCTCCGGGGGGCGATGCGGGCCCAGGCGCAACAGCCCGCACGTTGACGGGTCGCACCCTCGATCCGGGCCCGGCGGTGACGGCGGGACAATGGCCACAGGCCCGGGGAGAGGTGCCTTTCGAGCGACAGGGGAAGACGTTGGTGCAGAGCATCGCCCGGCAGATCATGGACGTCCATCCGACCGGATTCGGGACGGTCGACCGCAAGAAACTGGACGCGGCGCTACTGCTCAGTCAGCAGGCGTCCCAGGCCGCCACGGCGTGCGCGGACGCTTGCCTGAACGAGGGCATGATCAAGGAAATGCGTGAGTGCGTGCGGACCTGCCTGGACTGCGCGGACGTGGTGGATGCGACAGTGCGTTGCCTGTCCCGGCACGCCGGTTGGGCGGAGTCCGCGGTGCCGGCGATCCTCACGGCCGCAGTGGCCGCGTTGAGGGTCTGCGCGCACGAGTCCGCCCAGCACGCCTCGATGCACATGCACGCCAGATTGACCGCCGAGACGTGCCGCAAGGCCGAGACTGCTTGTTCCGATCTGTTGAATTCCCTGGCCAAGTAACCGCGCCGGCTATCCCCGACATGCCGAATGTCCGGTTATGACTGCACGGATGGCGGCACTTGGGCCTGTCCAACAACCACGGTTGCGTTGCGCTCCTCGTCCCGGACGGCCCCGCTGCTGAACCCGGCGGCTTCCAAGGTGGCGACGACCACGTCCGCCTGGTACTCCGAGGTCTCCAGCAGCAGTCGGCCGCCTGGACGCAACCAGTCCGCGGCGTCGCGCACAATCCGCCGCTGAACATCGATCCCGTCGGCGCCACCGTCCAGCGCATGTCGCGGTTCGTGCAGACGCGACTCAACCGGGAGCAAGTCGATTCGCCCGGTCGGTACATATGGCGCGTTGGCGACGAGGACATCCACAGCACCGCGCAGGCCGCCCGGCAGCGGCACGTACAGATCGCCGCGATACACCCGGCCGCCCAACGGGTCCAGGTTGCGCCGGGCGCAGGCCACCGCGCGCGGATCTACGTCGACGGCGTGGATGATCACGTCCGCACGCTCGGCCAGCACGGCGGTCGCTATCGCCCCGCAGCCGCAACAAAGCTCCACCACGCAGGCACCCGGCGGCAGTACCGCCAATACGCAGTCCACGAGGAATTCGGTTCGCGGCCGCGGGACGAAGACCCCATCGGCGACGGCGAGACGGTGCCCTCGGAAGGCCGCCCAACCAAGCAGATGCTCCAGCGGGACCCCGGCACAGCGGCGGCGCGTAAGCTCTGCCAGTTCTGCCGAAGTGCCGGCCTGGGAGACCAGCAGCCGAGCCTCGTCGTCGGCGAACACGCAGCCCGCCGCCCGCAGGCGGTCGGCCACGGCCTCGAGAATCAAAGTCCTCGGGCCAGCTCGGTGAGGACGGCCGCCGTGGGCTGGGCCTCGACGGCGTGATGGCCCGTGCCCGCCCACAGGTGAAGGCGTTCGGAATCGGCGGCGGCCGCGGCGGCCCGGCGTAACGGGATGGTGAGGTGGTGCACGGCCGGATAGCCGATCGGGGCCGCGGCGGTCCAGCGATCGGTGAAGCCGTTGCGAATCCCACGAGCGGGTCGGCCGGTGAACGCCGCCGTGACGACGGTCTCGACCGCACGCTTCTCGGCGAGCGCGGCACGATAGGTCGCGCCGGCACCGCTCTCCGGGGTGAGCAGCAGCAGTGTCCCGACGGCCACCGCGGACGCGCCGGCGGCGAGCGTCGCGGCCACGTCCGGGCCCTCGGCGATTCCGCCGGCGCCGATCAGCGGCAGGCGGACGGCCTGCCGGACCTCGGCCACCAGTTCGGACAGGGGACGGTTCGCGGGTCGCCGGCGCGGGGTGAAGGTGCCGCTGTGTCCGCCGGCGCGAACGCTCTGGACGGCCAGCGCGTCGACTCCGGCCTCGGCCGCGAGTCGTGCTTCCTCGGCGGAGGTGATCGTCTGGACCAGCAGCGTCCCGACCCGCCGCAGTTCCGCCAGGGTCCGGTTGTCCGGCAGCCCGAACGTGAAGCTCACGACGGGAACCGGATCGGCGATCAGCAGCTCGATCTTGGCCGGCCAGTCGTCGTCGTCCTCCACGAGCGGGGCAGTCGCGAGGTCCAGGCCGTGTTCGGCCGCCTCGACCTGGATGGCCGCGGCGTAGCGACGGAATTCCTCGGGATCGACCGGGATCGGGTTCGGGACGAACAGATTCACCCCGAACGTCGGGGTCGCGGCCCGCACCTGACGGATCTGTTCGCCGAGGGCCTGGGCGGTTTTATACCCACCGGCCAGAAAGCCCAGGCTTCCCACCTCGGCCGCGGCGACGACCATTTGCGGAGTTGTCGGCCCACCTGCCATCGGCGCGGCGAGGACCGGAATGCGCACGCCGAGGTCGTCCAGCATGAGACCAATGAAAGCCGACGTCTGCTCGGTGGTTGTCGGGCAGGCCTCGTCGAGCGCGGGTTCAACGGGCGTCCGGGGTCGGGGAGTGGGGCGGAGCCCATGGCGACGTGGTTGTCGGGCAGGCCTCGTCGAGCGCGGGTCCAACGGGCGTCCGGGGTCGGGGAGTGGGGCGGAGCCCATGGCGACGCGGAGCGTCGCAATGTTGACGACGAGCGAGCTGCGAGCGCGTCAGCGCGGGCAGAACCTCCCTGAGGTTCGTGCCTCCGGCAGGATTCGAACCTGCGCTTTCGCCTGTGGTGCTGTGCGACGCTCTGGGTTTGGTGCCCCCGGCAGGATTCGAACCTGCGCTTTCGCCTCCGGAGGGCGACGCTCTATCCCCTGAGCTACGGGGGCTGGGGACCGGGCCGAACCCTACCAGCCCGGCTGTTCCGGCGGCCCTCCGTGATTACCGGGGGGCCATCGCTGGGGGCCGTTAAGCTGGCGGGGTGACCCCCGCTGAACTCGCCGATGCCGTGCAGATCGCCGTCTACGCCGCCGTCCAGGCGGGCGAGTTCGACGTGGCGGTGCCCCGGACCGTCCATGTCGAACGCGCCAAGCGACGCGAGCACGGCGATTACGCGAGCAACGTGGCCATGCAGTTGGCGGGCGAGGCGAAGATGACGCCGCGCGCGGTGGCCGAGATCATAGCGAACCACCTGCGGGATTCCGGCGGCATCGCCGGTGTCGAGGTGGCCGGCCCCGGCTTCCTGAACATCCGGTTGGAGTCCGAGGTCGCCGGTCGGCTCGCGCTGACGATCGTCAATGCAGGCACCGCGTATGGCCGCAGTGAAGTGCTGCGCAAGCGGCGGGTCAACCTGGAGTACGTCTCGGCGAACCCGACGGGCCCGGTCCACCTGGGCCATACCCGGTGGGCAGCGGTGGGCGACAGTCTGCGCCGGATCCTGGAGGCGGCAGGCGCCGATGTCGTCAGCGAGTACTACATCAACGACGCCGGGGTGCAGATGCAGCGCTTCGCCGCCTCGCTGTACGCGGCGGTCCACGGCCTGCCGACGCCCGAGGACGGGTACGGCGGGGACTACATCGCCGAGATCGCCAGGCGCATCCTCGCTGTCGACTCGACGATCGCGGCGATGGACGAGCAGGCCGCGCTGCCCGGGCTGCTGGAGCGTGGCTACCGGATGATGCTCGCCGACATCGCGGCCAGCCTGGAGCGCTTCGGCGTCCACTTCGACGTCTGGTTCTCCGAGCGGATGCTTCACGAGTCCGGCCGGGTCGACGCCGCGATCACAACGCTGCGCGAGCAGGGACACGTGTACGACGCCGACGGCGCGGTGTGGCTGCGCACCACCGACTTCGGCGACGACAAGGACCGTGTAATGGTCAAGGCCGACGGCGAGAAGACCTACTTCGCGGCCGACGCGGCCTATTACCTCGACAAGCGGTCTCGTGGGTTCGACACCTGCATCTACATGCTCGGCGCCGACCACCACGGCTACATCGGTCGGCTGCGGGCGTTGGCCGCCTGCGCGGGTGACGATCCCGACGTCACCGTCCAGGTGTTGATCGGCCAGCTGGTCAAGCTGCTCCGCGACGGCGCGGAACTGAAGATGTCCAAGCGGGCCGGCACGGTGGTCACGCTGGATGAACTCGTCGACCTGGTCGGCGTCGACGCCGCCCGATACAGCCTCGCCCGGTCCTCCACGGACTCCCAGTTGACTCTCGACGTGGCCGAGATCACCCGGGCCGCACCGGAGAACCCCGTCTACTACGTGCAGTACGTGGCCGCGCGCACCGCGTCGTTGGCCCGGAACGCCCGTGATCTCGGCCTGGACTGGAGCCCGCCGGAGTCGTTCCACCCCGAGCTGCTGACCGACGCCCGCGAGTCGGTGCTGCTGGCCGCGCTCGGCGAGTTCCCCCGGGCCGTCGGCTCCGCCGCGGAATTGCGGGAGCCGCACCGGATCGCCAGATACCTGGAGGACCTGGCCGGGACCTACCACCGCTTCTACGACGGCTGCCGCATCCTGCCCCGCGGCGACGAGGAACCGAGCGACCTGCATCTGGCCCGGCTCTGGCTGAACGACGCCACCCGCACCGTGATCGCCAACGGCCTGGCCATGCTCGGCGTCTCGGCCCCGGAGCGGATGTGAGCCCTCCCGGCTACCGCGCCGTCTTGACATCCTCGCCGGCGGGGTGGCTCGTATTCGCGTGTGCACAGCCGCCAGTTGTCCACAGATCGCCGGAACGGCTTGACTCCGCCGCCGGCCGAGGAGAGATTCGGACCGTTCGGTTGTGTCGGGTGGGGGTGGGGCCCTGGCGGATACCGACGGCCCCCGGGCTTCGGCTCGCAGAGCGGCGAGAACGGCCCCGGGCCGAATCCCGACCGGTGCGACCTCGAGGAACCGCGTGAGTCGGTCGGCCCACCCGGCCGGTCCGCGGCACGCGGACGTGCTGGGGCACGACGTGCTCGGGCCCCCGCCGGCGGACCTGAACGCGTTCGACCGCGTGGTGTGGCCGCATAATCTGACGCGAGGTCAGGACGGCGTCGTCCGGGTGGCCGGAGTGGACGTCCGGGAGTTGGCCGAGCGGTTCGGCACGCCGCTGTTCGTCTGCGACGAGGCAGACTTCCGCAGTCGGGCGCGGGCGTTCGCGGAAGCCTTCACGGGCGCGGACGTGTTCTACGCGGGCAAGGCCTTCCTCTGTGGCGCGGTCGCGCGTTGGGTGCATGCGGAGGGGCTCGGCCTGGATGTCTGCAGCGGCGGGGAACTGGCCGTCGCGCTGCGGGCCGGCTTTCCGGCCGACCGGATCGCCCTGCACGGGAACAACAAGTCGAGCGCCGAACTGACCGCCGCGCTCCAGGCGGGCGTCGGCCGGATCGTGCTGGACTCCCACGTCGAGATCGCGCGGCTGGCCGACCTGGCCGCCCGCCGCCAACTCCGGGCCCGGGTGTTCATCCGGGTCACGGTCGGCGTCGAGGCGCACACCCACGAGTTCATCGCCACTGCCCACGAGGACCAGAAGTTCGGCTTCTCGCTGGCCGGTGGCGAGGCCGCCGAGGCGGTCCGGCGCGTGCTCGCGCTGCCCAGTCTCGAGCTGCTCGGCCTGCACTCGCACATCGGCTCCCAGATATTCGACACTTCCGGCTTCGAGGTGGCCGCGCACCGGCTGGTCGGCCTGGCCGCGCAGGTGCGCGACGAGCACGACGTCGAGCTGCCCGAGCTGGACCTCGGCGGTGGTCTGGGAATCGCGTACACCCCCGCGGACGACCCGGTCGACGTCGCGGCCACCGCGGTCGCGCTGATGAAGATCGTCGAACGGGAGTCTCACGCAGCCGGCCTGGGCACGCCGCATCTGTCCGTGGAGCCGGGACGGGCGATCGCCGGCCCGGGCACGGTGACGCTGTACGAGGTCGGCACGGTGAAGCCGGTCAGTCTGGGCGAGCGCGGCGCGCGCCGACTCTACGTGTCGGTGGACGGCGGGATGAGCGACAACATCCGCACCGCGCTTTACGACGCCACTTATTCCGCGGCCCTGGTGTCCCGCGCGTCCCAGGCGCCCGCGGCACTGTCCCGGCTGGTCGGAAAGCACTGCGAGAGCGGCGACATCGTGGTGCGCGACCTGTGGCTGCCCGAGGACATTGCCGTCGGCGACCTGGTGGCGGTGGCGGCCACCGGGGCCTACTGCCGATCGATGGCCAGCAACTACAACCTGTTGCCCCGCCCCGCTGTGGTCGCGGTGCACGACGGCGCGGCGCGGGTGATCGTCCGGCGGGAGACCGACGAGGACCTGGCGCGCCTCGACGTGGGTTGAGCCGCCGAACCCATCGCTTGCGTCCGGGTAACCATGACCTATAGGTGCCGGTTACCCGGACGCAACGAGTAAGGATGCGAGAATGCGGCAGGCGGGGTTGTCTGCGGCAGGAAGGTCCGGATGAAAGCGGTACGGGTGGGTCTGCTCGGCTGCGGCACGGTCGGGACCGAGGTGGTCCGCCAACTGCGAACCCACTCCGACGACCTGGCCGCCCGGATCGGAGCCCCGATCGAGCTCGTCGGGATCGCGGTCCGGCGCGGGAACAAGCCGCGCGACCTCGATGTGGATCCGGACCTGTTCACAACTGACGCTGCGTCACTGGTGGTGCGCGACCTCGATGTGGTGATCGAGGTGATCGGCGGCATCGAGCCGGCCCGCACGCTGATCCTGGATGCGATGGAGCACGGCGCCTCGGTGGTCACGGCCAACAAGGCCCTGCTGGCCGAGGACGGCGCCAGCCTGTACATGGCTGCGGACAAGCACGGAGTCGACCTCTACTACGAGGCGGCGGTCGCCGGCGCGATCCCGTTGTTGCGGCCGCTGCGCGAATCGTTGGTGGGCGACAAGGTGCGCCGGGTGCTCGGGATCGTGAACGGGACGACCAATTTCATCCTCTCCCGCATGGACGCCTCGGGCGCTTCGTTCATCGACGCCCTCGAGGAGGCCGCCGCATTGGGCTACGCGGAGGCCGATCCCAGCGCCGACGTGGAGGGCTTCGACGCCGCTGCCAAGGCGGCGATCCTTGCCTCACTTGCCTTCCACAGTCGGGTGACCGCAGCCGACGTGCACCGCGAGGGCATCACCGAGGTGACCGCGGCCGACGTGGCCCGCGCCCGCGAGATGGACTGCGTGATCAAGCTTCTGGCGATCTGTGAGCTGTCGGCCGACGAGAGCTGCATCGGTGTGCGGGTGCACCCGGCGATGCTCCCGCGCAGCCACCCGTTGGCGTCGGTGGGCGACGCGTTCAACGCGGTGTGGGTCGAGGCCGACGCCGCCGGTCCGGTCATGTTCTACGGCCGCGGCGCCGGCGGGGCGCCCACCGCGAGTGCCGTGCTCGGCGACCTGGTCGCGGTCGCGCGCCACCGCGTCGTCGGTGGGCGCGGCCCGGGCGAGTCCGCCTACGCGCAACTGACGGTCCGTCCGATGGGCGAGAACATCACCCGGTACCACATCAGCCTCGACGTCGCGGAGAAGCCGGGCGTGCTCGCCGGGGTCGCCAACGTGTTCGCCGAGCACGGGGTGTCCATCCAGACGGTCCGTCAGGAGGGCCACGCCGAGGACGCCACGCTGGTGATCGTCACCCACCGGGCCACGGACGCTGCGTTGGCGGCCACGGTGGAGCAACTGCGCCTCACCGACGTGGTCCGCAACGTGGCCAGCGTGATGCGCGTCGAAGGGGCATGACCAGATGAGCCTGCGGACCGGTGCGACGACACGGCAGTGGCGCGGGGTCATCGAGGAGTACCGCGACCGGATGCCGGTCGGCCCGGACACCCCGGTGATCACCCTGCGGGAGGGCGGGACCCCGCTGGTCCCGGCCCCGGTTGTCTCGGAGCTGACGGGTTGTCAGGTCTGGCTCAAGGTCGAGGGCGCGAACCCGACGGGTTCCTTCAAGGACCGCGGCATGACGATGGCGATCTCCAAGGCGGCGGAGGAGGGCGCGCGCGCGGTCATCTGCGCCTCGACCGGCAACACCAGCGCGAGCGCCGCGGCGTACGCGGTGCGGGCGGGCATGGTCTGCGCGGTGCTTGTCCCGCAGGGCAAGATCGCGCTGGGCAAGATGAGCCAGGCCTTGGTGCACGGCTCGCGGATCCTTCAGGTCGACGGCAATTTCGACGACTGCCTGGAACTTGCCCGCGGCTTGTCCGAGAGCTACCCGGTGGCCTTGGTCAACTCGGTCAACCCGTTCCGCCTGGAGGGTCAGAAGAGCGCGGCGTTCGAGATCGTCGACGCCCTCGGCGACGCCCCGGACGTGCACTGCCTGCCGGTCGGCAACGCCGGGAACATAACGGCCTACTGGAAGGGCTACACCGAGTACGCAGCCGACGGTCCGGCGAGCCGACGTCCCCGGATGTTCGGCTTCCAGGCCGCCGGTGCGGCTCCGATAGTTCAGGGCGCACCGGTCAAGAACCCGCAGACCATCGCAACCGCGATCCGGATCGGCAACCCGGCATCCTGGGACTCCGCCGTGGCGGCCCGCGACGAGTCCGGCGGTCGAATCGAAGCCGTGACGGACCGTCAGATCCTTTCTGCCTATCGGTTGTTGGCTGCCCGGGAGGGTGTGTTCGTCGAGCCGGCGTCCGCCGCCGGGGTGGCCGGGCTGCTGCTGGCCCGGGAACAGGACTGGCTCCCGTCGGGCCTGTTGGTCGTCTGTACCGTGACCGGGAACGGGTTGAAGGACCCGGACTGGGCGATCGCGGGCGCGCCGAAGCCGGAGACCGTGCCGGTGGACGCGGCCGCGGCCGCGGCCAAGCTCGGGTTGGCTTGAGCCCGCCCCAGTGGCGTAGCGGGACGATCGCCGTCCGGGTGCCGGCCACCAGCGCGAACCTCGGGCCCGGATTCGACTCCTTCGGCCTGGCGCTCGGTCTGCACGACGAGGTCAGTTGCACTGTGAGCCGGACCGACGAGGTCGAGATCGAGATCGACGGCGAGGGCGTAGCCACATTGAGTCGGGGCCCGGACCACCTGGTCGTGCGTTCGCTGCGGGAGTGCCTGGGGCGGATGGGGGTGCGGTTGCCCGGGCTTCGGATGCACTGCCGCAACCGCATCCCGCACGGTCGGGGCCTGGGTTCCTCCTCGGCGGCGATCGTGGCTGGCGTCGTCGTGGCCCGGGCGCTGCTCGCGGACGGCGAAAAAAGGTTGGACGACTTAGCGATGCTCGACCTGGCCGCCGGGATCGAGGGCCATCCGGACAACGTCGCCGCCTGCCTGTTCGGCGGGTTCACGATCGCCTGGACCGAGCCGAACGGCGCCCGGGTGGTGAGCCTGCGGCCGGCGCCGGACGTCGTCCCGGTGCTGTTCGTCCCGGAGTCCCAACTGGAGACCGAACGAGCGCGCGGGCTGCTGCCCGCCACCGTGCCGCACGCCGACGCGGCCGCCAACTCGGCGCGTGCCGCGCTGCTGGTCCACGCGCTCACGGTCGACCCGGCCCTGCTGCTGAGCGCGACCGAGGACCGTCTGCACCAGGAGTACCGCCGGGTCGCGATGCCGGCCAGCCTCGAGCTGATGGACCGGCTCCGGAACGCCGGGATTCCCGCTACGGTTTCCGGTGCCGGACCCACCGTGCTGGCGTTGGCCGGGTCGGCCACGGCACAGGTGGCGGTCGCCTGTGCCCCGGCCGCTTGGCGGGTGGAGCTCCCGGGCGTGGCGCAACGTGGCGCAACGGTCCGGTTCGACCCGCCCGGCCCTGGCCAGGTCTGACACGACACGTCGCGTCATCCGCGTACGCGGGATCCGCCCGGGGTGTTATCGTGTGAACCGCACCAGGCGCGCCGAGTTCAGGCGGCGCAAGCCGTGTCGATCTCCCGAACCGACCCGTAGCCGGTCGGCGAGAAAGCCGACCACACGCGCATTGTCTCCAAACCCTCCACCTCAGCCGTTGACAAACGGCCAGTTCGCCGCCTCCTACGGCGAATCGCACCGGCCGGCCACCCAGATGAGGACCGGCTGGGAAAGGAAAACAACCCAGTGGCTGAAACTTCCGATCTGGCTCAGGCGGACGTGGCGCTCGCCGCCCCCGCCGCCGATCCGGACCAATCCGGCACCGCCACGGCGAGCGGTCCCGCTCGCAGGCGTCGTGCCGACGGACTGCAGGGCATGGTTCTCGCCGAACTGCAGTCGATGGCCTCGGGCCTGGGCATCACCGGCACCGGCCGGATGCGCAAGACCCAGTTGATCGAGGCGATCGGCGAGCGGCAGGGCGGCGGCTCACGGACGACCGTGGCACGTTCGGTCGAATCGGTGCCGCCCGCGGCGCGCTCGGCTGAATCGGGGCCGCCGGCTGCCCGTTCGCCGGAGCCCGCACCGGCTGCCGACACCCGCCCCGTGCACACCGAACGCCCGGCCGCCGGCGAGGTGTCCGAACTGGCCCCCGCGGCCCATGCCGAGCGTGCCCCGGACTCGAGCCCCGGCGGCGGCCAGCCGACCGTGGGGGAGCAGCGCGACCGCAGCGACCCGCGGCGCGACCCTCGGCGCGACCCCCGTCGCGACCGGCGTGGCGGCGAGCTCCGCGACACCGACAACCGGCGGCCCGAGAGCCGTGGCAACGACCCTCGGTCGCACGACCCCAGGCAGCACGACGCCAGGCAGCAGGACAACCGTCAGCAGGACAACCGTCAGCAGGACAACCGGCCGCAAGAGAGCCGGCCGCAGGAGAACCGCCAACACGACAATCGGCAGCACGACGCCGCTCGGCAGGACAACCGCGGCCCGGCCGTCGACAACCGGCCCGACGAGGACGACGACGATCCTTCCGGTCGGCGTCGCCGCCGTGGCCGCTACCGCGACCGCAACAACCGCACCCGGCCCGCCGGCACCCGCCCGGGTGGTGGCTTCGAGCCCGTCGAGCAGGAAATCAGCGATGACGACGTCCTGATCCCGGTCGCGGGCATCCTGGACATCCTCGACAACTACGCGTTCGTCCGCACCAGCGGTTATCTGCCCGGTCCCAACGACGTGTACGTCTCGCTGGCCCAGGTCCGCCGGTCCGGCCTGCGTAAGGGCGACGCGGTCACCGGGGCCATCCGGCAGTTGCGCGACGGCGAGCGGCGGGAGAAGTTCAACGCGCTGGTCCGCCTGGACACCGTCAACGGGACGGAGCCGGAGAAGTCCCGCGACCGCCTCGAGTTCAACAAGCTCACCCCGCTCTACCCGCAGGAGCGCCTGCGCCTGGAACACGAGTCCAACCAGTTGACCACCCGGGTCATCGACCTGGTCGCCCCGATCGGGAAGGGCCAGCGGGGTCTGATCGTGTCCCCGCCGAAGGCGGGCAAGACGATGGTGCTCCAGGCGATCGCCAATGCGATCACCCGCAACAACCCGGAGACCCACCTCATGGTCGTGCTCGTCGACGAGCGCCCTGAGGAGGTCACCGACATGCAGCGTTCGGTCAAGGGCGAGGTGATCGCCTCCACCTTCGACCGTCCCGCCGAGGACCACACCACCGTCGCGGAGCTGTCGATCGAGCGCGCCAAGCGGCTCGTTGAACTCGGCCACGACGTTGTCGTCCTGCTCGACTCGATCACTCGCCTGGGCCGGGCCTACAACCTGGCCGCGCCGGCGTCCGGCCGCATTCTGTCCGGTGGTGTCGACTCGACCGCGTTGTACCCGCCGAAGCGCTTCTTCGGCGCCGCCCGCAACATCGAGAACGGCGGCTCGCTGACGATCCTGGCCACCGCGCTGGTCGAGACCGGCTCGCGCATGGATGAGGTGATCTTCGAGGAGTTCAAGGGCACCGGCAACATGGAGCTCAAGCTCGACCGCAAGCTCGCCGACAAGCGGATCTTCCCAGCGGTGGACATCGATGCGTCCGGTACCCGCAAGGAAGAATTGCTGATGAGCCGGGAGGAGCTCGCGATCGTCTGGAAGCTCCGCCGCGTGATGACTGCCCTGGACGACCAGCAGGCCATGGAGTTGCTGCTCGACCGGCTCCGCAAGAGCAAGTCGAACATCGAGTTCCTCATGCAGGTGCAGAAGACCACGCCGATGGGCGAGAACACCGACAACGACAGCTGATCCGATCCGGGGTTCGTCCACGGGCTGCAATCGGCTCGGGGAAACGCGCGGGCGAGCTCGTTCGCGCGGTGCGAACCGCGATCGCCTGACGGCGCCTGCTGCTCGCTTGTGCTCCTCGTTCGATTCCTCGCTCGTCGCAGTCGCTCGCGGTGCCTCAACCCAGCCGGTGCACCGCGATGTGCTCGGGGAACGTGCGCGCACCGAGGCCGGGGTCCACCGCGGCCACGGTGAGGCGGGTCAACCCGCTGATCGCAGGTGCGACGAGGGCCACGAACTGGCGGTGGGCCGGCGCTCCGATGGGCACCGGTACCGAGAGTGTGGTCGCACCGAAGGTGATGTCGAACGACGCCGCTCCCGGTGCTCCGAGGGGGTGCTCGGCGTAGTCGAAGCTCAGCCGGTACTCGGCGCCCGGCTGGGTCGACACGTCCTGGTCGATGCGATCTCCCGAGCCGGCGACCGTGAACGCGTCGGCGCGGACCAGGTTCGGATGGAGGTCGTCGGGGGAACTCTGGACGGCCCGGGCGTCCGGGGCGACGCCGACCGCGGCGAGCGCCATGCCGACGGTGATCAGCATGGTGATCGTCGGCTGGGAGGCCGCACGCTTGGACATCTGGACCCTCAGGCGGGTTGGATGCTGATGTTACAAACGTGACAAGAGTGATCAAAGTGATTGGTGTGGTCAACGCACCGCGCCGCACCGGCGGGAATCCACCAGCCGTGCCGGGCGTTTTCCGCAGTACCACCGTTGCCGGCACACTTGACCGGTCCCGGTTCACGTCGGCAGCGACCGCTGCGACGACCCGGGGCGAGGAACGACAGGAGCGAACCGTGAAGTCCGACATCCACCCCAAGTACGGGGTAACCGAGGTGACCTGTACCTGCGGAGCCACGTTCACGACGCGGAGCACCGCGAAGAACGGCGTGATTCACGCCGACGTGTGCTCGCAGTGCCACCCGTTCTACACGGGCAAGCAGAAGATCTTGGACACCGGCGGCCGCGTCGCCCGGTTCGAGAAGCGGTTCGGCAAGAAGCCGACCGACAAGTAGCTCCGACAGCGCCGGCGTCCGCGGGAAACGCGGACGCCGGCGCTCGTGTTTTGGTGGACCACCAGGCGGGGATGAGGATCGGAAGATGTTCGAGGCGGTGCGGGAGCTCCTCGTGGAGCACGCCGAACTGGAGAAGGCCATGGCCGACCCGGCCGTGCACGCCGATCCGGTGCGGGCGCGCCGCTTCGGCCGGCGCTACGCCGAGTTGTCCCCGGTCGTGGCCGCCCATCGGGCCTGGGTGCAGGCTTCCGGCGACGTCGCCGCCGCGGCCGAGCTGGCTACTGAGGACGCCTCGTTCCGCGCTGAGCTGCCCGTGCTGGAGGCAACCCGCGGCGAGGTCGCCGAGAAGTTGCGCAGGCTCCTGCTGCCCCGCGACCCGGATGACGACAAGGACGTGATCGTCGAGATCAAGGCGGGGGAGGGTGGTCAGGAGTCGGCGTTGTTCGCCGGTGACCTGCTGCGCATGTACCTGCGCTACGCCGAGCGCCGCGGCTGGAAGACCGAGGTGCTGGACAGCCAGGAGTCCGATCTCGGCGGCTACAAGGACGTCTCGCTCGGGGTCAAGGCGCGCGGAGTCGAAGCCGGGAACGGGGTCTGGGCACGGCTGAAGTACGAAGGTGGCGTGCATCGGGTGCAACGGGTTCCGGTGACCGAATCGCAGGGCCGGATCCACACCTCGGCAGCCGGCGTCCTGGTGATGCCGGAGGCCGAGGAGGTCGACGTCGAGATCAACCCCAACGACCTGCGCGTCGACGTGTTCCGATCCTCCGGTCCGGGTGGTCAATCGGTGAACACCACCGACTCCGCGGTCCGGCTCACCCACCTGCCCAGCGGCATCGTGGTGTCGTGCCAGAACGAGAAGAGCCAACTGCAGAACAAGGAGCAGGCGATGCGGATCATGCGGGCCCGACTGCTGGCCGCCGCGCAGGAGGCCGCCGCCGCCGAGGCCTCGGACGCCCGGCGCAGTCAGGTCCGCACCGTCGACCGGTCCGAGCGAATCCGCACCTACAACTTCGCGGAGAACCGGATCTCCGACCACCGGGTCAATTTCAAGGCCTACAACCTGGACCAGGTTCTCGACGGCGATCTGGACGCCATCATCCAGGCGTGCCTGGACTCCGACGAGGCAGCGAAACTGTCCGGCGACAAATGATGCTGCCGTCCGAGCAAACGCGAACCAGGGAACCGTGAGCGAGCAGGAACGTACATCTGACACAGCGTCAGCAACCGTCGAAGTGGCACTGCGACCCGCGCTCGCCCGGGCGGCTGCACGCCTGGCCGCGGCCGGTGTCGAGTCGGCGCGTCATGACGCCGAGGAACTGGCCGCGCACACCCTCGACGTGCGGCGCGCCGACCTGGTGCGCCACGACCTGATCGATCGGGTGGCCTTCGAGGCCTTGATCGATCGCCGGGCAGCCCGGCAGCCCTTGCAGCACCTCACCGGGGTGGCCCACTTCCGTAGATTGAGCCTGGCCGTCGGGCCCGGGGTGTTCGTCCCCCGGCCGGAGACCGAGGTCATGGTGGGTTACGTCATCGAGTTCCTGGGCACGCTGCCTGCCGGGGCGCGGGTGGCGGACCTCGGCACCGGCTGCGGCACGATCGCGTTGTCCGTGGCGACCGAGGTTCCCGGCACCGAGGTCCATGCCGTCGAGGTCGATCCGGCCGCCCACGCCTGGGCCGAGCGCAATCTGGCCGGCGCACCGGTCACGCTGCACCTGGCCGACGCACGAACGGCGCTCGTCGAACTCGCCGGCACCTTCGACGTGGTGGTCTCCAACCCGCCGTACATTCCCTTGTCCGCTTGGGAATCGGTCGCCCCGGAGGTTCGGGACCACGACCCGGCCACCGCGCTGTGGAGCGGCACCGACGGGTTGGAGATGGTGCGGGTGATTGCGCGCCGGGCCGCCGAACTGCTGCGCCCGGGCGGGCTGGTTGCGGTCGAGCATGCCGATGTCCAGGCAGAGCGTGCCCCAGCCGTCTTCCGGGCGGCCGGTGCCTGGCGAGCGGTGGCCGACCATCAGGACCTGACCGGGCGCGATCGCTTCGTCACGGCAGTCCGTTGTTGATGGCCGGGCGTACTGGTCCGGTGGGTGGCCACACCCCGGCCTGGGTGGCCGGCCCCACCGGACACCCCCTAGCGTTGGACCCCAAACAGCACGGCGGCGGGGGAGGCAGCCTGATGCCGCGGTCGTTCGACTGCGCGGACCCGGCCGCACGTGCCGAAGGTCTGAGCGCGGCCGCTGCGGCGGTGGGCGCCGGCAAGCTCGTGGTGCTGCCGACCGACACCGTCTACGGGCTGGGCACCGACGCCTTCACCGCGGGCGCGGTGGCCGCGCTGTTGCGGGCCAAGGGGCGCGGCCGCGACATGCCGGTGCCGGTGCTGATCGGCTCGTCCCGCACGTTGGACGGCATCGCCACCGACATCCCGGACGTGGCCCGCGACCTGGTGGCGGCCTTCTGGCCGGGGGGGCTGACGGTCATCTGCAAGCAGCAGCCGTCGTTGCGTTGGGACCTCGGCGATGCCCGCGGCACGGTCGCGATCCGGATGCCCATGGACTCGGTGGCGCTGGACCTGTTGCGTACCACCGGACCGATGGCGGTCAGCAGCGCGAACCTGTCCGGCCGTCCGCCCGCGCTCGATGCCATCGAGGCCCGGGCGCAACTGGGCGACCTGGCCGAGGTCTACCTCGACACCGGTCCCGCGGCCGGCCTGCTGCCGTCCTCGATCGTGGATGTCACCGGGGCACGACCCCGGCTGTTGCGTCCGGGAGCCATCTCGCTTGCCGATCTGCGCGCCGTCGCCCCAGATGTCGAGATGGTGCCGTGAGCGAGCAGCGCAATCGACTGCGACGACCGGGGAACGAACACAGCGGGCGAACCGATGTCACAGTGCGTGCCATATTCGGCGTACACCGTCCGGCGATGGTGCACCGGTGACCGCGCTGTTCTCCGTCCTGTTCGTCTCGACCGGCAACGTGTGTCGGTCACCGATGGCCGAGCGACTGGCCGAACGTGGGCTGGGTGCCGCGCTGGGCGCGGACGCCGCGGGGTTCCGCCTCGCCAGCGCCGGGACCTGGGGCCACGACGGGGCGCCCATGGAGCAGCACGCCCGGGCGGTGCTGGCCGAGCACGGGGCCCGCGCCACCGGATTCGTGGCCCGTGAGCTGTCGCCCGAGCAGGTGGCGGTGGCCGATCTGGTGTTGACCGCCTCGGCCGAGCAGGCCCAACAGGTCCAGCTCATCGATCCGGCCGCGGCGCAGCGGGTGTTCACCCTGCACGAGTTCGCAGCACTCGCCGACGAGGTCGCGGTCGAGCTGTCAGGACACGGCCCCGCGGCGCGGGCCCGCGTCCTGGTCGAGGCGGTCGTGGGGATACGGCTGCGGCGCGGCCCGAGCGCGCCGGCGGGTGACATCGCCGACCCGTACGGCGCACCCTTGCACGTGTTCCGGCTCTGCGCCGACGAGATCTCGACCTGTCTGCGGGTACTGGTCGGCCACGTCGCGGCGTCGCGACCGGCGCCGCCGAGTCGCGCCATGGGATAACAGAGGCGTGCGGGAGTACCTGCTGGCGTTGTTGGTTGCGGCGGCGGCTACCTACCTGACCACAGGTGTCGTGCGGCGCGCGGCCATCGCGCTCGGTGCGATGACCGAGGTCCGTGACCGGGACGTGCACGCCGTGCCGACCCCGCGACTCGGCGGGATCGCGATGCTGGCCGGCCTGTTCGCCGGGGTGGCGGTCGCCTCCCGGATGCCGTTCCTGTCCAGCGAGCTGTTCGCCAACTCCCGCGACCCGTGGGCGTTGCTCACCGGCGGCTCGTTGATCTGCCTGCTCGGGGCGGTGGACGACCGGTGGGGACTGGACGCCCTGACGAAGTTCGCCGGCCAGGTGTTGGCGGCCGGGGTGATGGTCGTGATGGGCATCCAGATGACCTACCTGCCGATCCCGGGTACGACGATCTCGCTGGACCCCACCTCGGGGACCCTGCTCTCGGTGCTGATCGTGGTCGCGACCATCAACGCGGTGAACTTCGTCGACGGCCTGGACGGTCTGCTCGCCGGGATCGCGCTCACCGCGGCGTTGGCCTTCTTCTCCTACACCTACCTGCTGGCCGTCTCCGAAGGGCTGGACCGGGCGATCTCGCCGGCGTTGTTCGCGGCCCTGCTGGCCGGGATCTGCCTGGGCTTCCTGCCGCACAACTTCCACCCGGCCCGGATCTTCATGGGTGACTCCGGCTCGATGTTGATCGGGCTGATCCTCGCCGCCTCGACGGTCAGCTTTGCCGGGCAGATCGACTTCGGGGCGGTCGACAACGGAAACATCTCACCGGTCCTGCTGCCGCTGGCACTGCCGTCGGCGGCGATCGCCGCGCCCTTCCTGGACCTGGTGCTGGCGATCGTCCGCCGCACCCGGCAGGGCCGCTCGCCGTTCGCTCCGGACAAGCAGCACCTGCACCACCGACTGCTCGAGATCGGTCACTCCCACCGGCGCGCGGTGCTGATCATGTATTTCTGGTCGGCGCTGATCGCCTTCGGCGTGGTCGGATTGTCGCTGCTCTCAGCCGCCCCGTGGGTGCTGGTGGCGCTCGGCGCGCTGGTCGGGGTGGGCCTGCTGCTGCTCCGCGGGCCGCTTCGTTAGGCTGCCGCGGAGGATCCCGGTGCACGCCGCCGGCCTGGTGCTCACCAACACAATGTGTTTGCTCAACTACACGCCGTGTTTGATCAGTAATGACGACCCCACGGCAAAACGCACCACCAACGGATGCTAGTTTTCACCCCGATGCGCGGGTTCGTCCCGACCTGCGCGCTTCGGGGCCCTCGTGCCGACTCACTGAAAGGACCTGGGTTGACTGGATGCGCCTGGGTTGCCGGCGAGAACGTGATGCCGGGTTTGACGAGCCCCGTCAGTGGCGCGCTGCGTCCGGGCGGAGCGCATTAGATGCGACTGCCGATGACTGCGGACCGGGCCGACACAAGCGCACAGCAGAACTCCACACCGCCGGCGGGTGTTCCTTCTACGGCGACGGAAGCCGACGGAGGCCTCGCCAGGTCTACCCAGTCGGTGGTTCTGCTTAACCTCGACGTGGTGCTGCTCGTCGTCGCGCTGATACCGGCGCTGGCGCTCGGAGTTCCCGAACTCGGATACGTTTTCGGTGCCGGTGGTTGGGTGCTCCAACGGGTGGTTGCCGTGTATGACCGGCGCTGGACGGGCAAGATGGCCGACCCGCTGAGGCAGTTGACCGCGAACCTGTTCGAAGCATTCGGGCGGATCTGGCTGCTCGCCGGCGTGATCGTGGCCGCGGCCGTGCTCGGTGGGCGTACGGACGGGCGCACCGCCTCGGTGGTGATCCTGGGCGCGTATTCCGTGGCCTTCGTCATCCGGCTGTTCTCCGGACCTCCGCGGAATGGGGCGGTCCGATGACGACCGTGGCGCCGAGCCCCCAGAAGTCGACCCCGCAGAAGTCGAGCCCCAACAAATCGAGCCGTAAGAAGCAAATCATCTACGGCGTTTTGACCGGGTATCTCGTCGGCTTGGCCATCATCGTCGGCGCGTTCGGCATCCACGGGAAGAAGAACGAAAACTTCAATATCGTTTCGCCCTTCCACCTCGACACCTGGTTCAAAATTGCCGGGCCGATCGATTTCAACAAGGGCGTCCTGTACCTGCTGATCACGGCAGGTATCACGCTGGGCATAATGCTCTACGTCTCGTCACGAATGAAGATGCGGCCCAACCGGATTCAGACGGCGGTCGAGTGGTTGTACGACATGTGTCGGACATTGACCAAAGACAACATGGACGAAGACATGGCCAGGAAATGGTTTCCCCTGGTCTGCACGCTCTTCGTCTTCATCCTCGTGACGAACTTGCTCGGATACCTCCCGCTGCCTGTCGACTCGGAGGAAAAGCTCAATATCGGCGGGCACCACATCCCGTCCTTCCAGCTCTACGCCGCGGACACCAACGTGGCGTTGCCGCTGATCCTCGCCACCGGGGTGTTCATCGCCTACAACGTCGAAGGCCTCCGGGCGCACGGTTTCATGGGTTACATAAAGAGCCTCGTCCCGACGGGCGTCGGCAAGGGCATGCTCGTCATGATCTACCCGCTGGAAATCCTGTCACACTTCCTGCGGTTGCTCTCGCTCACCGTCCGGTTGTGGGCCAACCTGCTCGCCGGCCACCTGCTGATCGACTTCATGGCGGGCGACATGGCGGTGTTGCTGGGGATGCCTGCACTCGGGTGGATCACCCTCCCGCTCGGCGTGGCAATCTTCCTCTTCGAGTGCGCTCTGATCGCCGGTCTGCAAGCTTTCATCTTCGCTATCCTCACCGCCATATATCTCGGTAGTGCCGTCCGGCACCACTAGCTAAAGGGAGCTCAATGTCTCAACTACTAACCGCGCTCCAGATAGCTTCGGACGCGGGCACGGTGGATCCGACCACCTACGGGCAGAAGGCCGGTCGGGCCATCGCCCTCGGCGCCGGTGCCGGTGGCGGAGCCGCAGGCGCTGGTGCCGGTATCGGCATGCTGTTCGGCAAGGTCGTCGAGGCAGTGGCTCGCCAGCCCGAGATGCGCAACGAGATCGCTTCCACCCAGTGGTTGGGATTCGCCCTCACCGAGGCCTGCTTCTTCTACGGCCTCGTCGGCGGCTTCATCGCCTTCTTCCTCTAGAGGTTTAGGACGCCAACGTGTTGTTCGCATCGGCCGCCGACACCCTTGAAGCTGAAAAGGGCGGCAGCACCTGGTTGATCACCCCCAATGTGGGGATGACCATTTGGACGTTGGTCGTCTTCTCGATCACGCTGTTCATCCTGTCCAAGGCGGTCTTCCCCAAGATCCGGGACGCTCTCGATCGGCGCACCAAGGCCGTCGCGGAATCGATCGACGCGGCCGACCGGACCCGTCGTGAGGCGGACGCGCTGCTCGTCGAGTACCGCGAGCGCCTTGCGGAGGCCCGCCAGCAGGCCGAGGAGATCGTCGAGCGAGCCCGGACGACAGCGGCCGCGTTCGAGCAGGAGGCGCGGACCGCCGCGCACACTCGCGGTGAGCAGATGTTGGAGCAGACCCGCCGGGAGATCGAGGCCGAGAGCCGGCGCATGCTCGATGAGATCCTGCGCGATGTCGCGGACCTCACGGTGCTGGCCACCGAACGGGTCACCCGTAAGACCCTCACCGCGGAGGACCAGCAGCGACTGGTCCAGGACGCCTTGTCCGACCTGGACCTCACTGCCCTTGTGGGCGGGCGGACCAGAGGCTCGTAGATGGAACAAGTCGCGCAGGTATACGCGAGAGCGCTGTTCCAGGCCGCGTCAGAGGGGCATGTCCTGGACACGGTGAAGGCGCAGTTGGCCCAGTTCGTCGACACCCTCGGCGGCAACCACGAGCTCGAGGTCTTCTTCTTCTCCCCGTATTTCTCCACGGCAGAGAAGAAGAGCGGCCTGAGCCGTGCGGTGACCGACGCCGACCCGCTGTTCCTGAATTTCCTCGAAGCCCTGATAGAGCGTCATCGGATGCCGGAGATCGCCCGGATCCGGGAGCGTTACGAGAAGCTCTGGGACATCGAGATGAAGGTGCTCCCGGTCGAGGTGACGACTGCGGTGCCGCTGGACGAGGCAACGGTGGCCAGTATCGGCGAACGCGTCGGGCGGGAAACCGGCAACCGGATCCAGCTCACCAGCGTGGTCGACCCGGATGTGGTCGGGGGGATCGTGCTCCGCGTGGGCAACGTCGTCCTCGACGCGTCGATCAAGAGCAGCCTCAACAAACTTCGTAAGCAAGTTTCCAAGGCGCGCATGGGGTCGCCCTTGGCATCGCCAGGTCAAGGAGCCACTCCGTGAAGATCAACGCTGACGAGATCACCTCAATACTCAAGAGCCGCATCCAGGGTCTCGACAGCTCCAGCGCGGACCTGGCCGAGGTGGGCACGGTGCTGTCGGTCGCCGACGGTATCTGCCGGATCCACGGGCTCGAGAACTGCATGTCGTTCGAGATGCTCGAGTTGCCGCACGACGTCACCGGCCTGGCCCTGAACCTGGAGTCGGACAACGTCGGCGCGGTGCTCTTCGGCGAGTGGCACAAGATCTCCGAGGGCGACACGGTGAAGCGCACCAAGCGACTGCTCGAGATCCCCGTCGGTGAGGAGATGCTCGGCCGGATCGTGGACCCGCTGGGCAACCCGCTCGACGGCAAGGGCGACATCCGCCCGGCCGGGATGCGGCCGGTCGAGTTCAAGGCGCCGGGTGTGGTCTACCGGCAGCCGGTCCGCGAACCGATGCTCACCGGCCTGAAGGCCGTCGACTCGATGATCCCGATCGGTCGTGGCCAGCGGGAGCTGATCATCGGCGACCGTGGCACGGGCAAGACCGCCATCGCCGTCGACACGATCATCAACAACAAGGACTCCGGCCTGGTGTCGGTGTACGTCGCCATCGGCCAGCGCAAGGCCACCGTGGCCGGTTTGGCCCGGGTCCTCGAAGAGGCCGACGCCCTCAAGAACACGATCATCGTGATGGCCGCGGCCGACGAGGCCGCACCGATCAAGTTCCTCGCCCCCTATGCGGGCTGCGCGATGGGTGAGTACTTCCTGTACAAGGGGCAGGCGGCCCTCGCGGTCTACGACGACCTCACCAAGCACGCCTACGCCTACCGCCAGATGTCCCTGCTGCTGCGCCGCCCGCCCGGTCGTGAGGCTTACCCGGGCGACGTGTTCTACCTGCACTCCCGTCTGCTGGAGCGCTCCGTCAAGCTGGCCGACGAGGTGTCCGATCCCCTGACGGGGAAGCGGATTCCCGGCGGTGGGTCACACACCGCCCTGCCGATCATCGAGACGCAGGCGGGCGACGTCTCGGCGTACATCCCGACCAACGTCATCTCGATCACGGACGGCCAGATCTTCCTCGAGCCCCGCCTGTTCTACTCCGGCGTCCGGCCCGCCATCAACGTCGGTATCTCCGTCTCCCGAGTCGGCGGCAGTGCCCAGATCAAGCCGATGCGGAAGGTCGCGGGCCGGTTGAAGGGCGAGCTGTCCCAGTACCGCGAGCTCCAGGCCTTCGCCCAGTTCGGCTCCGAGCTCGACGCCGACACCCAACGCACGTTGGCCCGAGGCGAGCGCCTGGTGAAGACCCTCAACCAGCCCGAGCGGGCCCCGATCCCCGTCGAGGAGCAGGTCGTCCAGATCTACGCGGCCACGAACGGATTCCTCGACCGCATCGAGGTCGACAAGGTGGAGCGGTTCCTGATGGAACTGACCGAGCGGGTCAGGGCGAGCCAGTCCGATCTGCTGAAGCGGATCGCGGGCGGCGACTGGGACGACGACGTCGAGGGCCGGGTGAAGGCCGCTGTGAAGCAGTTCGCGGACGACTTCGGTTACGACCTCGATGAAGAGGGTCAGCCCCTCGACAAGGTCCCAGCAGCCCGATAACCGGGCCCCGTCAGCGAATTCTGCCGGATAGGAAGGAGGAAGAGGTCGCCCGCGGGTCAGCCATACCCGCCGCGCCTCAACCGCCATGCCCCAGTCGCAGCGCGACGTTCGTAACCGGGTCGCCTCGGTCAAGAACATCGAGACGATCACCAGCGCGATGGCGATGGTCGCCGCGGCCCGACTGCGCCGTGCCGAACAGCGCATCGAGGCGCTGCGGCCCTACGCGACCGGTATCAGACTGATGACCCGTCGTGCCGCGGAAGCGGCGGGGACCGTTCCGAATGTGCCCATCCTCAATGAGCACGCCGAGGTACGCACGGTCGGCCTGCTGCTCGTCGCGGGCGACCGTGGCCTTGCGGGCGCGTTCAACTCGAACATCCTGCGGGCCGGCATCGCCGCGGGCCGCGAGCACGAAGCCGCCGGCCGCCGGGTCGTCTACTTCGCCTCAGGCCGGCGCGTGGCGTCGTCGCTGACGTTCCGTGCCCTGCCGGTGGTGGACAGCTTCATCGGCTTCACGGACCGCCCCAGCTACAGCGACGCGCGCCGTATCGGTCGGCGGCTGGTCGCCGCATTCCTCGACAACGAGGTGGACCAGGTCGAGGTCTTCTACAACGGGTACCGCTCAGCGATCGTCCAGCTCGTGCAGCGCGAGACGCTGCTCCCGTTGACACGAGCAACCGTCACGGACGGTGGACCGGCCGAAGAGCCGGCACCGGGTACGCCGACGGGCGTGCGGGCGCGTCCCGAGTACGAGCCGGACGCGGTCTCGGTGTTGAAGCGGCTCGTGCCCGACTATGTCGAGATATCGATCTATCGGGCGCTGCTGGAGTCAACCGCATCGGAACACGGCGCCCGGATGACCGCAATGCGAAATGCCTCTGACAATGCGAAAGAGCTGATCCGGGACCTGACATTGCAGATGAACCGGGCGCGTCAGGCGGCGATCACCCAGGAGATCATGGAAGTGGTCGCCGGGGCCGAGGGCGTGGCGTAAAAAACGGCACAGCGCGGGACAGCAAGGTCGGACAAGTGCAGCGCGGTCGGTAAATTGCAGTTCGTCGGTAATTGAGATGTGGCAGTCACAGAAGGAGCCCCGGTGGAAACGCACACCGACAATATCGGACGGATCGAAGCCATCCAAGGTGTTGTGATCGAGGCGGTGTTCCCCAACAAGCTGCCCGAGATCAACCATGCGGTGAACGTCCGGCGTCCGGCCGGCTCCATCGAGGGCGAGTTCCTGGTCTGTGAGGTGCAGCAGCACCTCGGCGACGACCGCGTCCGGGCAGTCGCGCTGGACACCACCGACGGTCTCGCGCGTGGGGCCGAGGTCATCGACACGAGGGCCCCGATCACGGTTCCGGTCGGCCGACAGACGCTGGGCCGGATCTTCAACCTGCTGGGCGAGCCGCTCGACGAGGGCAAGCCCATCTCGGACGACGTCGAGCGCTGGCCGATCCACCGTCCGGCCCCCACCATCGAGGCGGTCACCCCGACCACCGAGATGTTCGAGACCGGGATCAAGGTCATCGACCTGCTGGCGCCCTATGCCAAGGGCGGCAAGGTCGGACTGTTCGGCGGTGCCGGTGTCGGCAAGACCGTCATCATCCAGGAACTCATCAACAACCTGGCTCAGCAGCACGGTGGTCTGTCCGCGTTCTGCGGCGTGGGCGAGCGGTCCCGCGAGGGCAACGACCTCTGGCTGGAGATGAAGGAGTCCGGCGTCATCGACAAGACCATGCTGGTCTTCGGGCAGATGAACGAGCCGCCGGGCGCCCGTATGCGTGTCGCGCTTACCGGTCTGACGATGGCCGAGTACTTCCGCGACCAAGAGGGTCAGGACGTTCTCCTCTTCATCGACAACATCTTCCGATTCGTCCAGGCGGGTTCGGAGGTGTCGGCCCTCCTCGGTCGGATGCCCTCCCAGGTGGGATACCAGCCGACGCTGGAGTCCGAGATGGGCGAACTGCAGGAGCGGATCACATCCACCCGGAAGGGTTCGGTCACCAGCGTCCAGGCGATCTACGTCCCCGCCGACGACCTCACCGACCCGGCGCCCGCCTCGGCGTTCGCCCACCTGAACGCGACCACCGTGCTCTCGCGGTCGATCGCCGAGAAGGGCATCTACCCGGCCGTCGACCCGCTCGACTCGACCTCGACGATCCTCAAGGCCGACATCCTGGGAGCCGACCACTTCAACGTCGCCAACCAGGTGAAGCGGGTGCTCCAGCGCTACAAGGAGCTCCAGGACATCATCGCCATCCTCGGCATCGACGAGCTCTCCGACGACGACAAGATCACCGTCACACGGGCCCGCAAGCTCGAGCGATTCCTCTCCCAGCCGTTCCACGTGGCCGAGCAGTTCACCGGTACCCCGGGGGTGTTCGTCCCGATCGCGGAGACGATCCGTGGCTTCAAGGAGATCCTCGCCGGGTCCCTGGACGAGATCCCGGAGCGGGCGTTCTACATGAAGGGCACCATCGACGAGGTGCTCAAGGACGCTCGAGGCGGGTGAGCGGGCTGATGGGTTCGTTGATCACTGAGCAATTTTCGCCGGTCCCCACTCACCTCTGGGAGTTCTGATGGTGGTTCACACCAAGTTCCCGACGAGGATTCTCACTCCTGACGGCGAAGTCTTCAGCGGCGAGGTGGAGATGGTGTCCACCCGCACCACGCTGGGTCTGATCGGCATCATGGCCCGGCACGCGCCGCTGTTGGCCTCGCTCGAACCGACCGAGCTGCGGCTGCGCAAGGCCGAGGGCGACGTGGAGCGGTTCGCGCAATCGGAGGGCTACCTTCAGGTCGGCCAGAACCAGGCACTGTTGCTGGTCGAAGAGGTGGTGCCGGTCGCCAAGCTGGACGCCGAGAAGTTGCGTGAGCAACTTCGGGTCGCAGAGCAGGAAATAGCGCAGGCCGGCGAGGATACCGAGAAGCGCCGGGTGGCGCAGCGCGACAAGAAGCGCTGCGAAGTCTTCCTCAGCCTCGCCAAGTAGCCTGGCCCCCTCCGGAACACCTGACGTCCGGCTGACTGGTCGCTATTAGCGACGACTCAGCCGGACGCTACGGTTTTCGGGGGTCGGGTCAGCGGTTGGCGCCGGGCACCCAGAGGACGTCGCCCTGCGGGTTTGCCACCCGGCCGAGGATGAACAGCAGGTCCGAGAGCCGGTTGAGGTACTTCGCCGGCAGCTTGCTGGTGGTCTCCGGGAATGCGGCGACGGCGGCCCAGGCGGAACGTTCGGCCCGGCGGGACACTGTCCGTGCGACGTGCAGCAGGGCCGCACCGGGCGTGCCGGCGGGCAGGATGAAGCTGCGCAGCTTCGGCAACGCCTCGTTGTAGCGGTCGCAGGCCTGCTCCAAGCGCTCGACGTCGGCCTCGGCGATGCGCAGCGGCGCGTACTGCGGCTTTTCGACGATCGGGTTGCACAGGTCGGCGCCCACGTCGAACAGGTCGTTCTGAATGCGCGTGAGCAGCGCGACCCACTCGGGTTCCAGGTTGCCCAGCGCGATCGCGACGCCGATGGCGCTGTTTGCCTCGTCGACGTCGGCGTAGGCGACCAGGCGGGGGTCGTTCTTGTCGGTGCGGGTGAAGTCGCCCAGGGCGGTGGTGCCGTCGTCGCCGGTGCGCGTGTAGATGCGCGTCAGATTGACCATTTCGGCAGCGTAACGGCGCCGCGCGGTGACACTCGTTCGGGTGATCTTGTCGCAATACTGTGGACGATCAAGAACCGGCGGAACCGTCAGCAGGGAGTCAATCGAATGCGCCCCGCTCCGAATCGTTCTCGAACTTCCCTGACCGGCGGGGCACGCGCCCCCCTGGGCCGTAATCGTTCGCGAACGTCTCTGAACGGCGCGGTGCCCGCCCCCCTGGGCCGTAATCGCTCTCGAACTCACCTGACGGTCGCGGTGATCGCGGCCCTGGCCCTGCCGCTGTCGGCCTGCCATCTGCCCGGCAAACACAACGGCGGCGGTTCGAGCTCGGAGTCCACCCCGGCCCCGGCGATCACTCCGATCACCGCCTCGCCGACCGTGGCACCGACTTCCACCGGCTTGGGCGGCCCGCTGCCGACCGTCACTGCCGACCCGAGCCTGGTCGCGATGGTGCCCGCCGCTCTGCAGAAAGCCGGCGTGATGAAGGTCGGCACCGACTCGACCTACGCGCCCGACGAGTTCCTCGCCTCGGACGGCCACACCGTCCAAGGTTTCGACATCGACCTGCTCAACGCGGTCGCCGCGAAGCTGGGCCTGAGGACGTCCTACGAGTCGGCGAATTTCGACAGCATCATCCCGGGCGTCGAGTCCGGGAAGTACGACTTCTCGGTGTCCTCGTTCACCATCAACGCCGATCGCGAGAAGGTCGTCGACATGGTGAGCTACTTCTCCGCCGGAATCCAGTGGGCCCAGAAGTCGGGCACCAACGTGCTGTCCTCGATCGACGACGCGTGCGGCAAGAAGGTGGCCGCGCAGACCGGCACCATCGAGGCCGACGATCTGACCACTCGTTCCAAGGCATGCCAGAAGGCCGGCAAGTCGGCCATCACGATCGACCTCTACCAGGGCCAGGACGATGCCACCGCCGCGGTGGTCACCGGCAAGGACGACGCCATGAGCGCGGACTCCCAGGTGACCGCGTACGCGATCCAGCAGACCGGGGGCAAGCTCGTCACGCTCGGGCCGCTCTACGAGGCCGCGCCGTACGGGTTCGTGATCAAGAGGGGTGAGAAGACATTCGCCCAGGCGGTGGCCAGTGCGGTGAACGCCCTGATCGGCGACGGGACCTACAAGGCGATCCTGGACCACTGGGGCGTCGACTCCGGCGCCATCGCCAGGTCCGAGGTGGACCCGACGCCGGTGACCCCGAGCTCCGCACCGAGCGCCTCACCCTCGGCCTCGCCCACGCCATGACCTCGCTGCGCTCGGTCCGGCATGGGCGAAACGCCGCAGTGACATCTGCTCGCTCGCTCGCGTCGTGACCCAACCGCCCGCGGGTCCTGCGGCCGTACCGGTCCGGCACCCGTGGCGTTGGGTGTCCGGCGGCGTGATCGCCGTACTGACGGCGATGTTCGTGCACATGCTGGTGACGAACGACGCCTTCCAGTGGGACTTCATGATCCACCAGATGTTCCGGCCACCGGTGCGGAACGGTGCGCTGGGAACCGTGGAGATCACCGTGTTGTCCATGGTGATCGGGGTGGTCGGCGGGACGGTGCTCGCGATCATGCGACTGTCGCCGAGCAAGCTGATCTCCGGTGTCGCGTGGACCTACGTCTGGTTCTTCCGCGCGGTACCTCGCCTGGTGCTGGTGATCCTGTTCGCGAACTTCGGAATCCTGTACCCCAAATTCTTCTTCGGGCTGCCGTTCGATCACCAACTGCTGTCCCTGTTCGGACTCGGCGGCGCCGACGCCCGGCTGTTCGGGGTCGACTCGCGGACGATCGGCTCCGGCTTCGTGGCGGCCGTGCTGGCCCTGGGCATGTCCGAGGCCGCCTACATGGCTGAGATCGTGCGGGCCGGCATCGGTTCGATCGACTCCGGGCAACGCGAGGCCGCGGCGTCCCTCGGGATGCCCCGGATGCTGACGATGCGTCGGATCGTTCTGCCGCAGGCGACACCGGTGATAATTCCGCCCACCGGGAACGAGACGATCGCGATGCTGAAGGACACCTCGCTGGTGGCGTTCGCGCCCTACTCCCACGAGCTGTTCTTCCAACTTCAGGCGATCGGTGCCCGCACTTTTCAGATTTTCCCGCTGCTCATCGCGGCGTGCCTGTGGTACCTGGCGATCTCCAGCGTTCTGATGCTCGGTCAGTTCTTCCTGGAACGGAAGTTCGCGTGACGCGTCCGGGAGCGACTCCGAGTCCGCCCCGGCGGCCGATGGTCGAGCTGCAGGCCGTTCGCAAGTCGTTCGGGCGCAACGAGGTCCTGATGGGGGTGGACCTCACCGTGGGCGCCGGTGAGGTGTGCTGCGTGATCGGGCCCTCGGGCTCCGGGAAGTCGACGCTGCTGCGGTGCGTCAACCACCTGGAGAAGGTGGACTACGGGCGGGTGCGGGTGGACGGCGCGCTGATCGGTTACGCCGAGCGCAACGGGCGCCTGTACGAGCTGAAGGAGTCCGAGATCGCCGCGCAGCGCCGCGAGATCGGCATGGTGTTCCAGCGGTTCAACCTGTTCCCGCACCTGACCGCGCTGGAGAACGTCATGGAGGCGCCGTGCCGGGTGCGCCGCGACGAGCGCGCCGCCGTGCGTACCCGGGCGCTGGCGTTGCTGGAGCGCGTCGGTCTGGCCGCGAAGGCCGACGCCCGACCCGCGCAGCTGTCCGGCGGGCAGCAGCAGCGGGTCGCGATCGCGCGGGCGTTGGCGATGCAACCGAAGGTGATGCTGTTCGACGAGGCCACCTCGGCGCTGGACCCCGAGCTGGTCGGCGACGTGCTGGACGTCATGCGCGGATTGGCCCGCGACGGCATGACCATGGTCGTCGTCACCCACGAGATGGGCTTCGCCCGCGAGGCCGGCGACCAGCTGGTGTTCATGGACGGCGGGGTGATCGTCGAGTCCGGGCACCCGCGTGAGGTGCTGGCGAACCCGCAGCACGAGCGGACGAAAGCCTTCCTGTCCAAGGTTCTCTGAACGACTGCTTAAGATTGACCTCCGTGGACAGATTCCGGGTTGTCGGGGGGGCACGGCTGGTCGGCGAGGTCCGGGTGGACGGCGCCAAGAACAGCGTGCTCAAGCTCATGGCCGCCGCGCTGCTGGCGCCGGGCCGCACCACGCTGCACGCCGTCCCGGACATCCTCGACATCTCGTACATGGCTGCCGTGCTGCGCCGCCTGGGTTGCGAGGTCGAGGTCGAGCCCAACACGGTGCGCATCGACGTCCCGGAGAACCTGGACCACGAGGCCCCCTACGAGTTGGTCTCCCGGCTGCGGGCCTCGATCTGCGTCCTGGGCCCGCTGGTCGCCCGCTGCGGCCGGGCCAAGGTGGCGCTGCCGGGCGGGGACAACATCGGCTCACGGGCGCTGGACATGCACATCGCCGGGCTGGCCAAGCTCGGCGCCGAGACCGAGTCCGAGCACGGTTACATCATCACCGCGGCCGCGAGCGGGCTGTCCGGGGCGCCGGTCTGGTTGGACTTCCCGAGTGTGGGCGCCACCGAGAACGTGCTGATGGCCGCGGTCCTGGCGCAGGGCACCACCGTGATCGACAACGCGGCTCGCGAGCCGGAGATCGTCGATCTGGCCGACATGCTCAACGAGATGGGCGCGAAGGTGCTGGGCGCGGGTTCGTCCACGATCGAGGTGGAGGGGGTGTCCGGCCTCGCCCCGACCGTCCATCGCACCGTCTCCGACCGCATCGTGGCCGGCACCTGGGCGGTGGCCGCGGCGATGACCCTGGGCGACGTCACCGTCCGCAACGCCAAGGCCGGGCACCTCGAGCTGCCGCTGGACAAGTTGGTCACCGCCGGTGCCGACGTCGAGTTGCTCGACGACGGCTTCCGGGTCGCGATGAGCCGGCGGCCGGAGGCGGTCGACATCATGACGCTGCCCTATCCGGGGTTCCCGACCGACCTGCAACCCGCGTTCATCGCGTTGAACACCATCGCCTCGGGCGCGGCAATGGTTACCGAGAACGTGTTCGAGGCCCGGTTCATGTTCATCGACGAGATGGTCCGCCTGGGCGCGGAGATCAAGACCGACGGGCACCACGCGGTGGTGCGTGGCCGCGAGCGACTGTCCGGGGCGCCGGTCCGGGCGCACGACATCCGGGCCGGCGCGGGCCTGGTACTGGCCGGGCTGGTCGCCGATGGGGAGACCGTGGTCACCCGGGTCCACCACATCGACCGCGGCTATGCCGGCTTCGTGGAGAAGCTGAACGCGCTCGGTGCCCGCGTCTTCCGTGAGCCGGACCCTGACGTGTTCGAGGTCTGACGGCCCGGGAGCAACAGGCTGAGGTACCGTCAGTAGCCCTGTTTCCAGGGATAACCGCCGAGCGCGGACCATTCTGGTTGGCTCGCGGTATCGGCCACGTACAGGCTGGCCCCGATCGCCCCGGCCCGGTCGGCGACGTCCAGGAAACGCCAGATCTCGGCCCCGGTGGGCAGGCCGTGCCGACCGCCCTCGTCGGCCATGTCGTAGGCCTGGCCGATCAGGTGCACCGGACGCAGCGCGGCCAAGGCCGCGATGGCGGTGGCGGCGGCTTGACCCGGTTCGGTGCACGACCAGTAGACCATCGGCGCGAAGGCGTCCACATACGGTGCCTGCGCCGCGTACGGATAGTTGACCAGCTGTCGTGGGGTGGGGTTCATGACCGTCGCGACCACCGGCAGTGTGCTCGCCGCGGCCCGGACCAGCGACAGGTACAGCGCGACCCGGGCCGGCGAGTCGTAGGTGCCCTCGTAGGCGGTCTCGATGTCCGGGCTGAACGCGTCGATCCGTTGTCCGCCGAAGGTCTCGTCGATCGCCTGCCGGGCCCGCGTCGCGTCGGCGACCGGATCGGACAGCGTGGGGAAGTCCCAGGCCACGACCGCGATGCCGGCGGTGTGCGCGGCCGGCAGCAGGGCGTCGAGCAGCGGCGCCCCGTACCAGCCCTGCCGGCTGCTGCCGGTGCGGACCCAGATCTGGGTGAGGCCGGCGGCCTTGGCCTGACTCACCATCAGGTTCACGTCCACCTGGCTCGTCGGCCAGGTGGTCCACCACATTCCCTTGCCGCGCAGGGGTGCCAGGTCCACCTGACGGGGCGTCAGGGCCGCCGGTGGTGGGAGATTCGCCGTGGCCACCTTGGGTGTGCCGGTGACGGGTTCGTCGCTGCCGTGTACGGGTGGCGGTGGGCAGGGCTCGGGCTGCGCGGCTGGAGCGGGCATCGGGTAGAGGCTGGGCGCCGGGGCCTTCGTGATCGGTGCCGCGGGTTCGGACTGCCTGGGACCCGACTTGAGCTGCGGCGCCGCGAGCGCCACCCCGCTCCAGGTGGCCAACCCGGCCAGCAGCAGGCCGACCACCCCGAGACGCATGATCAAGAAGGTACGCCCCGGCGGCCGTGGTCGAGGTGATTACGGGTGGTCGTTCCTCGCCGGGAGGATCAATCCGCTTCGCGGCGCAGTTCCCCGCGGGCTCGTTCGGCGTCGTCCGGGAACACCAGCAGGCGCAGCCCGGACCGGGTCGTCGTCAACGTGCTGCGAACCCCGATCTGGTCCAACCGTTCGGCGAGTCTGCGGCCGTCGACCGCGTCCAGCGGCGCCGCCACCGGGACCAGCAGGCCGTAGTCGGTGTCCAGCCCCGTGCGCGGCCGCTCGGACAGCAGTGAGTCGGGACGCGACGACCAGGCCCAGCGCAGGATCAGGGCCAGCACGCCGACCACCAGGAACGCGATGACCGGTGCCCAGAGCGACGACGGCCCCGAGGCATGCGGCATGCGGGCATTCTTCCCCGCCGGTCCGGTGTCAGCACAGGTTACCCGGAAGTAAGCCGAGCGGAACGGTCGCACTGTTCGTCGGAGCGGACGGCTCGGCGACCGGAGCCGAGGCGCCGAGAGAGCGAGCTTGCGAGCCCTCTCGAGCGACCGAGGCGCAGGGAGGCGAGCCGCCGCCGCGAGCTTGCGAGCGGCGTCCGCTCCCGAGGCGCCTGAACGGGTTGAGCGCGAAGCGCGGACACCCAGAAGTATCATGGCGGGGAGACCTACTGATGCACGGAGGTCATCATGACGCAGCGCAGCCAACGAGCCGGGCGCGACAAGCCCTGGCTGATCCGGACCTACGCCGGGCATTCCTCGGCCGCGGAGTCGAACGCCCTGTACCGGCGCAATCTGACGAAGGGTCAGACCGGGTTGTCGGTCGCCTTCGACCTGCCCACGCAGACCGGCTACGACCCCGACCACATACTCGCCAAGGGCGAGGTGGGCAAGGTCGGCGTTCCGGTGCCGCATCTCGGCGAGATGCGGCGACTGTTCGACGGGATCCCGCTGGACCGGATGAACACCTCGATGACCATCAACGCGACCGGGATGTGGTTGCTGGCGATGTATCAGGTGGTCGCACAGGAACAGGCGGCCGCGGCCGGCGGCGACCCCGAGGCCGTGCTGGCCGAACTCTCCGGCACCACCCAGAACGACATCGTTAAGGAGTACCTCTCCCGCGGGACATACGTGTTCCCGCCGGCTGCTTCCATGCGCCTGACCGTGGACATGATCGCCTACACGGTCAGCCAGATCCCGAAGTGGAATCCGATCAACATCTGCAGCTACCACCTGCAGGAGGCCGGCGCCACCACCGTGCAGGAGCTGGCTTTCGCGATGTCCACCGCGATCGCCGTGCTGGACGCGGTGCGCGATTCGGGGCAGGTGGCGGACGACCGGTTCGGAGAGGTCGTGGCACGCATCTCGTTCTTCGTCAACGCCGGAGTGCGTTTCGTCGAGGAGATGTGCAAGATGCGCGCCTTCGGCCGGCTCTGGGAACGGGTCACCGAGCAGCGATACGGCGTGACCGACGCCAAGGCCCGACGGTTCCGGTACGGGGTCCAGGTCAACTCGCTGGGTCTGACGGAGGCTCAGCCGGAGAACAACGTTCAGCGGATCGTGCTGGAGATGCTCGGGGTGACGCTGTCACGCGACGCCCGAGCGCGCGCGGTGCAGCTGCCCGCGTGGAACGAGGCGTTGGGCCTTCCCAGACCCTGGGACCAGCAGTGGTCGCTGCGCATCCAGCAGGTGCTGGCCTTCGAGTCGGACCTGCTCGAGTACGACGACCTGTTCACCGGCTCGGTGGTGGTCGAGGCCAAGGTGGCCGAACTGGTCGCCGCCGCGACCGAGGAGATGAACCGGATCGCCGACTTCGGTGGTGTGGTGGCCGCGGTGGAGTCCGGCTACCTGAAGTCCGCGCTGGTCGCCTCGCACGCCGCGCGCCGCGCCGGGATCGAGTCCGGCGAACAGATCGTGGTGGGCGTCAACCGGTTCACCGAGACCGAGCCGAACCCGTTGTTGGCCGACATCGACTCGGCCGTGCAGACCGCTGATCCCAAGGCGGAGGCCGACGCCCTTGCCGGCCTGGCAGCGTGGCGGGCGCAGCGCGATCCGGGCGTGGTGGAAAAAAGCCTGGACAGGTTGCGGGAAGCGGCGAAGACCGACGAGAACCTGATGGAGCCGACGCTGGAGTGCGTTCGAGCCGGGGTGACCACGGGGGAGTGGGCCGGTGCATTGCGCGAGGTCTTCGGGGAGTACCGCGCCCCGACCGGGGTCGGCGGCGTGGCCGGGGTCGCGGACGGTGCCGACATCGCCGAGGCCAGAGCGGCGGTCGAGGCAACCAGTCAGGCACTGGGCCGCAGACTTCGTCTGCTGGTGGGCAAACCCGGGTTGGACGGGCACTCGAACGGCGCCGAGCAGATTGCCGTGCGCGCCCGCGACGTCGGCTTCGAGGTCGTCTATCAGGGCATCCGCCTCACCCCGGCGCAGATCGTCGCGGCCGCGGTCGAGGAGGACGTGCACTGCGTCGGACTGTCCATCCTGTCCGGGTCGCACATGGAGCTCATCCCGGCGGTGCTGGACGGCTTGCGTGCCGCGGGCGCGGGTGAGGTGCCCGTGGTGGTCGGCGGCATCATCCCGGACGCCGATGCGGCGCGGCTGCGCGAGCTCGGCGTCGCCGAGGTCTTCACGCCCAAGGACTACGGGCTGACCCAGATCATGCTCCGCATCGTCGAGGTCATCCGGGCCGCCAACCACCTGCCACCCCCGAGTTGAACGCGCCAATCCGACCATCTTCTGGCGTGTCGGGCGCCCTTCCGCCCCGGCTGAGGGGCGCCCGACACGCCAGAAGATGCGGAAAGCCGCGCGGCAGCGGGCGGTGGCAGCTCTAGAAGAGCCTGTCCGCGGAGTTGTCTGTGCCGCGCAGCGCGGCGTAGTCCAGCGTGACGCAGCGGATGCCGCGGTCCTCGGCCAACACCCGGGCCTGCGGTTTGATCTCCTGGGCAGCGAAAACCCCGCTCACCGGCGCCAGCAGAGGATCTCGGTTCATCAGATCCAGGTATCGGGTCAATTGCTCGACACCGTCGATCTCGCCACGACGCTTGATCTCCACGGCGACTGACGCACCGTCAGCATCCTTGCAGAGCAGGTCGACCGGGCCGATCGAGGTCGGGTACTCGCGGCGGACGACCCGCCAGCCCGCACCCAGCACCTCCGCCTGTGCGGCCAGCAGTTCCTGCAGGTGTGCCTCGACCCCGTCCTTGATCAGGCCCGGGTCGACCCCGAGCTCGTGCGAGCTGTCGTGCAGCACTTCGACGATGGCGATCCGCAGTTGTTCGCCCGCCTTGTTCACCACCAACCACTCGTCCGCGGTCGCGGTCAACGTGCACGGCGGCGACATCCAGTTCAACGGCTTGTACGACCCGCCGTCGGCGTGCACGAGCACCGAACCGTCGGCCTTCACCAGCAGCAGGCGGGTGGCCAGGGGGAGGTGCGCGGTGAGTCGTCCCACGTAGTCCACCTGGCATCTGGCAATGACTACGCGCACGCCGAGCACGCTACGGCCCGTGGCATGCTTCGCGATGACTGGGTACTGCGCAGTAGGAGAGCAGCTGATGACTAGAGAATTCGTCCGCGCCGGTGTTGTCGGACTGGGCACGATGGGATCCGGCGTCGCGGAGGTACTGGCCCGCAACGGGCTGAGCGTCGTCGGCGTGGACGTCGACGATGCCGGGCTGGCCCGCGGACGTGCGCACCTGGACGCGTCCACCGCCCGGGCGGTGGCGCGGAGCAAGATGACCGAGCAGGAGCGCACGGCGCTGCTGTCCCGGATCACCACGACCACCGACCTGTCCGCGCTCGCCGACGCCGATCTGGTGATCGAGGCCGTCCCGGAGGATCTGGACCTGAAGCGGGCGGTCTTCGCCGAACTGGACCGCATCACCCGCCCCGAGGCGATCCTCGCCACGAACACCTCGTCGCTGTCGGTCACCGAGATCTCCGTCGCCACGGCCAACCCGCGGCGGGTGGTCGGGGTGCACTTCTTCAACCCGGCGCCCGTGCTCGAGTTCGTCGAGGTGATCCGGACCGTGGTCACCGACACCGAGGTCGTCGAGTCCGTCGCGAACTTCGCGCAGAAGCTCGGCAAGACCCCCGTCGTCTGCGGCGACAACGCCGGGTTCATCGCCAACGCCCTGCTTTTCGGCTACCTGAATCACGCCGCGACCATGTACGAGACGCGCTACGCGACCCGCGAGGATCTTGACGCGGCGATGATGTACGGCTGCGGATACCCGCTCGGTCCGTTGGCCGTGCTGGACCTGATCGGCCTGGACACCGCCTACGAGATCCTCAACTCGATGTACCGCCAGGGCCGGCGGCGGGTGCACGCCCCGGCCCCGATCCTCAAGCAGATGGTCACGGCCGGACTGCGTGGTCGAAAGACCGGTCGCGGCTTCTACACATACGCGGAGAACGACTCCTCGACCGTGGTGCCGGACGATCTGACGCCCAGTCAGACCGGAGCGGGCGAGATGCGGCACGAGATCAACCGGGTCGGTGTGGTGGGTACTGGCACCATGGCGACCGGCATCATCGAGGTGTTCGCGAAGGCGGGCTACCAGGTCACCTACGTGGGTCGTTCCGACGAGCGGGTGGCCTCGGTGTCGGCAGCCTTGGCCCGATCGCTGGAGAAGGCCGTGCAACGCGGTCGGCTGACCGACGAGAAGCGGACCGCCGCGTTGGCCCGCGTCACCGGCACCACCTCGCTCGACGACCTGGCAGATGTGGACCTCGTGCTCGAGGCCGTGGTCGAGGACATCGCGGTGAAGACCGCGTTGTTCGCGAACCTCGACGAGATCGTTCGTCCCGGCGCGATCCTGGCCACCACGACCTCGAGCCTGCCGGTCATCGAGCTGGCCGCCGTGACGGGCCGGCAGGCCGATGTGGTCGGTCTGCACTTCTTCAACCCGGCCCAGGTGATGAAGCTCGTCGAGGTGGTCCACACCATCGGCACCTCCCCGGACGTGATCGCCACCTCGCGGGCTTTGTGCAGCAAGCTGGGCAAGGTCCCGGTGACCTGCGGCGACCGGGCGGGCTTCATCGTCAACGCGCTGCTCTTCCCGTACCTGAACGACGCGGTGAAGATGCTCGAGGCCCACTACGCCACGGCCGACGACATCGACCTGGCCATGAAGGAGGGTTGTGCGTTGCCGATGGGGCCGTTCGAGCTGCTCGACGTGGTCGGCCTGGACGTGTCGTTGGCGATTCAGCGCACGCTTTACACGGAGTTCCGCGAGGGCGGCTATGCCCCGGCGCCGCTGCTCGAGCACCTGGTCACCGCCGGCTACCTCGGTCGCAAGGCCGGCCGGGGGTTTCGCGACTACGGAGCGAAATAGTGATGCTGGGCGACTACGGAGCGAAACAGTGACGCCGGGCGACTACGGAGCGAAACAGTGACGCCGCGCGACTTCTCGGGTTCCGGTCGGTAGGAGATGACGGTGGCCGCGAACCCGTTCGCCGCGACCACGGCACCGGACCGGCCGGCGGCCTATGCCCAGATCGCCCGTGGTGGACCCGTGGTCAGCACCGTGCTCCCGAACGGGCTGCCGGCCTGGTTGGTCACCGGCTGGGCCGAGGTTCGCCAAGCGCTGTCCGCGAGCGGTTCGTGAAGTCGGGCACCCCGGTCTCGATGATGCCGGCCAAGCTCCGCCCGCAGCTGCTGCCCGCGATCGCCTCGCACATGCTTCGGGGGGACGGCCCCGATCACGTACGGCTGCGGCGGTTGGTCTCGGCCGCCTTCACCCGGCGCCCGATGGAGGCCCTGGACGGCCGGATCGCCGAACTGACCGGCGATCTGCTGGGTGAGCCGGCAGCCGGGCACGGCCCGCAGGACGTCGTCGACCTCCACGAGGAGTTCGCCCATCCGCTGCCGATGACGGTGATCTGCGAGCTGCTCGGCGTCCCCGAGGAGCACCGCGCGCCGTTCCGCGACCTGACCATGACGATCGCCGCGGGGTTTTCGTGGCCGAGCAGACCTTCGCCGAGGCCGCCGACCGCGTGGTGGACCTGCTTCGGTCGCTGGTGGAGCTCAAACGCGCCCAGCCCGCCGAGGACCCGATAACGGCGTTGGTGGCGGTGCGCGACGGTGGCGACCGGTTGTCCGACGACGAGCTGACCTCGATGATCTGGCTGCTCCTGGCGGCCGGGCACGAGACCACGGTTAACCTGCTCAGCTGCGGCGTGGCCGCGCTGCTCGAACTTCGCGAACAATTGGCTCGGCTGCGCGCGGACCCGACATCGATCGGTCCGGCGGTCGAGGAACTGCTGCGCTACTGCTCGCCGGCGCAGGTGACCTTCCCGGTGATCGCGCGCCGCCGTCGACCTCGGTGGCGTGGCGTTGGCGGCAGGCGACATCGTCGTGCCGGTGGTGCCGGCCGCGAACCGGGACGCCGGCCGGATAAACGACCCGGATTCACTCGACCTCAACCGGGCGCCGAACCCGCATGTCGCCTTCGGCCACGGGGCGCACCACTGCCTGGGGGCTCCGCCGGCGCGCCTGGGGGGCCGGATCGCGCTGAGCGCGCTGCCGGCCCGGTTCCCCGGGCTGGAGCCGGCCGTGCCATTCGACCAACTGCGCTACCGACCGAACTTCTTGTTCAACGGCCTGGCGGAACTGCCGGTCCGGCTCGGAGTGCCTGCCGGCGTCCGACGCGCAGTCAGCCGCAGCAGCCGCCGCCCCCGCAGCAACCGCCGCCGCCGGCGCGCACCGGAGCCGGGGCGCGGCTCGTACTCGCGGCCGCGGAGCGGCCGGTCACGGCGATTGTCGACAGCAGTTTCACGGTGTCGGCATGGCCGTAGGGGCACGGCGCCGGTTGGCCCGAGTCGGACATCGACCGGGTCAGCTCGAAGGTGTGCTCGCACTCACGGCAGCGGTACTCGTATCGGGGCACGCGTCCAGGTTACCCCGCCGCCAAACCTCCTTGCGTCCGGCAAAGTGAGGCCTGATAGGCCTGCGTTGGCCGGACGCAAGGCAAGTGGTGGGGGCGCTCAGTTCAGGGCCCAGACGACCGAGGTGTTGACGCTGACCTGCTGGCTGCCCGGCGAGACGGGGACGGCCTTCTCGGCCATGCCGGAGGCCGCCATCGGCGCGGCCGTGAAGGGGATGGGCCGCGGCGCGGTGTCGGTGGTCTCGCTGACCTGGCTGACCTTGCCCAGGCTGCGGCCGGCCAGTTTGGCGTACTCCTCGGCCTTGGCCTTCGCGTCGGCGAAAGCGGCGTCGCGGGCTTGATTGAGCAGGGCGGTGTTGTCCTCGATGTCGAAGGAGACTCCGTCGATTCGGGTGTCGTTACCGCCCGCGGCCGCGGCGTCGGAGATCGCCGAACCCGCGTCGGTGAGCTTGCGCAACTGGACGGTCATCGACTCGGAGACGTCGTAACCGGTGATGTGGCTGTTCGAGTTCTGGTCCCAGTGGGGGTTGATGGACAGGCCCGAGGTCTGGACGTCCTTGTCGGCGACGCCGTGCTTCTTCAGCGCCTCGGTGATCTTGGTGATGTCCTCGTTGGCCTGGTTCAACGCGGTGTTGACGGTCGATCCGGTGGTCTGTACGCCCATCGACAGGCGAAGCACGTCCGGCGCCCCGGTGACCAGGCCGACCCCGTTCACCGAGACCGTGTCTGCGGCGGGAGTGGCCGGGCCGCCGTCGTTCGCGACGACCGCCCCGGACCCGTTGCCGACGATCAGCGTGGTGACGATCCCGCCCACCACTGCGGCGGCGGCGACCGGGATCAGGGTGCGTCGTACGGTGCGGTTCATCTGGAGTCTCCCCATGCTGGCGGCTGGTGCCGCGGCTGCGGACGGACCAACGCCGTCCGAGTTGTCATCACGAAGACGGTACGACAGCCCGACTCGTTCGCTCCGTGACCAATCTGTGACGGCTGAACTGGGGCAGGCGCCTGCGGCGCGCGCCCGGCGGGCCGACCCCGGGGCGGCGAGGAGACAATTTGGCGGTGCCCCGCCGTCATCCGCGCCCCGAGCGGCCGCGGCCACCGGCTCCGGCCGGCGACGGCACCGAATACGAGAATCGTCCCGACGGCGGCTGGTACGTGCGGCGCTTGACCGGGGTCAGCGTGATCAAGGCCTATCGCTGCCCGGGCTGCCAGCAGGAGATCCCGGTGGGCGCCCCGCACGTGGTGGCGTGGCGTGCCGACGGGGACGGCGCGGACCGGCGGCACTGGCACTCGGCCTGTTGGGCGGCCCGCGAGCGGCGGCCTCCGCCCGGCGGTCGCAAGGCTCGCTGACGGCGCCGCGCGGGCTTGCTCTCGCGGACCTTCGCTGCGCCCGCACTCCGATTGCCACGAAGCGTGCGGCGCCCGAAGTGTGGTTCGGCTGAAGGGTGCTGCGCCCGAAGTGTGGTTCGGCTGAAGGGTGCTGCGCCCGAAGTGTGGTTCGGCTGAAGCGTGCTGCGCCCGAAGTGTGGTTCGGCTGAAGCGTGCTGCGCCCGAAGTGTGGTTGGCCTGAAGCGCGGTTCGCCCGAAGCGTGCTGCGCTCGAAGCGGGTATCAGACGGATCTTGATAGCAACATCACCGGATTACAGAATTACATACTTGCCAGTGAACGCCGCGGTCGCGGCGGTCGCCGCGCAAGCAGAAGGGGGTGACACCCGGTCCGGGTGTCACCCCCTTCGACGTGCTTGGGACGCGCTCAGCCGGGCGAGGAGCCGTTCTCCACGTTCTGCATCGGCTGCTGCTGCGGCGGCATCGTGGGTGCCGCGGTCGGCCCGCCCTGAGCCGGCATGGGCAGGCCGCCTGCCTGGGCCGCAGCCGGCGCGGAGCTGCCGTCGATGAGATTCGCCGCGGACCCGGTGAGGGTTGCCAGCATCTCGCGGACGTTGGACAGCTGGGCGTTGATGCTGTCGCGCCGGTGGGTCAGTGCGGCCAGGTCGCGCTCCGACTCCATGCGCATCCGGTCGGCCTTGGCGCGGGCATCGGAGACCAGGTCCTCGGCCTCGCGGCGGGCGGCCTCGAGCAGTTGCTTGGCGCGGGCCTCCGCGTCGTCGCGCATCTTCTGCGCCTCGGTACGAATCTGGTCGGCCTTCGCGCCGGTCTCGGCGAGCCGGGCGTCGGCGACCTCCTGGCGCGCGGACATGTCGCGCTCGGCCTGCTCGCGCCGCTTGGCCAGCTTGGACTCGACCTCGGTCGCGATCTGGGCGGCCTTGGCGCGCGCCTCCTCGATGACCTTCTCGGCCCCCGCCATCTTGGCGGTGGCCTCCTTCTCGGCCTCGGCCCGGATGCGCTCGCTCTCGTTGTGTGCGTTCTCCATGATCTGTACGCAGGACAGCTCGGCCGCGGCCTTGCGCCGGGAGGCGTCCTCCTCGCCGAGCCTGCGGATCTGCTCGATGTCGGCGGCGGCCTGGGCACGGGTCTGCTCGCTCAGCGCGCCGGCCTCGGAGCGCACGTCGCGCGCCTCTTCCTCGGCGAGTGCCAGGATCTTCTGGACACGGGCGCCCAGCGATGCGTACGAGGGCTGGTTCTGCTCGCCCACCTCGGCTTCCTTGCGGAGCCGAACCAGGTGGTGCTCGAGGTCGGCGACGCGCCGCTCAGCGACCATGCGCTCACCGACGAGGGCGGAGAGGTGCTCATCCACCTGCCGGCGCTCGTACCCGCGCAGCACGATGTCGAACGCAGGTGGGGTTTCGTTCATCGCCATCGCGACACCGGTCCTCGGTTCAAGTTTGGTCTTCTCTGGTGATCCACTGGCCCCATGGTGGCAGAGCAGCCCTTCGCTTCGTGCCGTATCTACATTCTTCATGGACAGCGATACCACGTGCGGGATCTCATCGCTTAAACTCCCGCCCGGCGTGTCCCCACATAGCCGAAATCGCCGTGCGGGAAACGAAAACCGGGTCATTCGTTCGTACTGGTCCCCACCTTCTCACTCGCCGTTGTGCAGGCCCTCGGACTGCCCCTGGAGCCCCGCCGCGGACGGCGATTCGCCGGTCTCCGCCGGCGCGGTCAAGGCCAGTTGGACCTCGGAAGGGTGTTGGTACATCGCCGACCGACCGTTTACCATCCGTTGGCGTTCGGCTTCCACGGCCCGCAGGGCGCGTTCGGTGGCCTCGAACTCCGCGGCCATCGCCGCCGACCGGGCGTGCAGCTTCGCCGGGTCGCCGTCCTCGGCCCGCACCGCCGCCGAATCGGCAGCATTTGCCCGATTTGCCGCATGTTCCTCGGCGGCCCGACGCAACTGTTCGGCCACGGTGCGCTCGGCGGCCGCGACGGCGCGGTCGGCGGCCGCCTCGGCCGCGATCCGGTCCGCGGTCGCGCGGGCCTCGGCAGTTATCTGGTCGGCCTCCCTGCGGGCGGCCTGCTCGGCACGTTTGCGCGACGAGGCACCTTCGGCGCGACGTGCCTCGGCCGTGGCTCGGCCTGCCTCGGCCAACGCCACCGCGGTCTGGCGTGCCTCGGCGAGGATCGCGGCCTTCTCGGCGGCGGCGGTTTCCAGTGCCTCGGCGTGCTGCTCCTGCGCGGCCTGGGTCGCCTCGGCGGCGGCCGCCCGGAGCTCCGCGGCCTCCGCCCGCAACTTCTCGGCCGTCAGCGCAGCCAGCGCCATCAGTCGCTCGGCCCCGTCGATCGGGACGACGGCGCGGGTCTCGGCGGCCGCCAACCGGGACCGCAGGTCGGCGAGCTCCGCAGCCAGCTGCGCCGCTTCGGCGTGCGCGGCCGCGGCCGTCGCCTCGGCCGTGGCCACGGCGTTGCGCAACACGATCGCCCGCTGCGCCAGCTCCGCGACGTGCCGATCGACCTGCCCCCGGTCGTACCCGCGCAAGGCGATGTCGAACCGGGTTCCCCAGGTCGGTGCGATCGCGTCGTCCGACGCGACCTCGGTCGTCATGTTCCTGATCGTGCCACGGCGCCGCGGGCCGGATCAGGTGCTACGTCCATTTGCCCGGTTTCTGATGGACCCCGGTCAGACGTTACGGAACCGATTTATCGCGGTCAGGTGGCGCGCGCGCTTCTCCGCGTCGAGCACTCCCATGCCTTCGGACGGCGCCAGGCAGAGCACGCCGACCTTGCCCTGGTGGGCGTTGCGGTGCACGTCGAGGGTGGCCTGGCCGGTCTCGGTCAGCGGGTACACCTTGGACAGGGTGGGGTGGATCAGACCCTTGTCGATCAGGCGGTTCGCCTCCCAGGCCTCGCGGTAGTTGGCGAAGTGCGAGCCGACGATCCGTTTGAGATGCATCCACAGGTAGCGGTTGTCGTACTGGTGCATGAAGCCGGAGGTGGAGGCGCAGGTCACGATGGTGCCCCCGCGCTTGGTCACGTAGACGCTGGCGCCGAAGGTCTCCCGGCCCGGGTGTTCGAACACGATGTCGACGTCCTCACCGCCGGTGAGCTCGCGGATCCGTGCGCCCAGCCGCTGCCATTCCTTCGGGTCCTGGGTGTTCTCGTCCTTCCAGAACCGGAAGCCCTCGGCCGCCCGGTCGATCACCAGATCGGCGCCCATCGAGCGGACGATCGCGGCCTTGTCCGGGCTGGAGACCACGCAGACCGGGATCGCCCCGCCGGTCAACGCCATCTGGGTGGCGTAGGAACCCAGACCGCCAGAGGCGCCCCAGATCAGCACGACGTCGCCCTGCTTCATGTTCGCGCCGTTGTGCGAGACCAACTGCCGGTAGGCGGTCGAGTTGACCAGACCCGGGCAGGCGGCCTCCTCCCAGGTCAGATGTTCCGGTTTGGGCATCAGCTGGTTCGCCTTCACCAGCGCGAGATCGGCCAGGCCGCCGAAGTTGGTCTCGAAGCCCCAGATCCGTTGTTGCGGGTCCATCATCGTGTCGTCGTGCCCGGCCGCGTCCTCGAGCTCGACGGACAGGCAGTGGGCCACGACCCGGTCGCCGGCCCGCCACTTGCTCACCCCGGGGCCGACCCGCAGCACCACGCCGGCCAGGTCCGAACCGATCACCTGGTACGGCAGGTCATGGCGCTTGGTCAGCTCGCTCAGTCGGCCGTAGCGTTGCAGGAACCCGAAGGTCGGCATCGGCTCGAAGATCGACGTCCAGACGCTGTTGTAGTTGATCGCACTGGCCATCACGACGACCAATGCCTCGCCCGGGCCCAGCTCCGGGGTCGGCACCTCCTCGATGTGCAGGCTGCGTCGCGGATCCTTCTCGCGACTTTCCAGGCCCGCGAACATGGTGGTCTCGTCGGCATGAACCGTGACTGCGCGGTACGACGTCGGCACTGGGCACGCGGCGACCGCGGCGGCGTCCTGCGCCAGAACCGCGTCCAGAATCTGCTGCATCCGCGCAAGGTACCAGCGGCCCCTACCGACAAGTAGGGGCTGGTGTGCGGAACACTGCCGCAATGGGCGGCCTCGTCGATCACGTGCTGAACCTGGACCAGGGTTGGCTCTACCTGATCGTCGGCCTGCTGGTGTTCGCCGAGTACGCGCTGTTCATCGGCTTCGTTCCCGGGGAGACCGCGGCCGTGCTGGGCGGCGTCCAGGCCGCCCGCGGCGGAGCACACCTGTCGGCCGCGATGGCGGTCGTGGTGGCAGCCAGCGTCCTGGGCGCCTGCGTCGGCTTCGAGGTGGGTCGGCGGTTCGGGCCGAGGCTGCTGAACATCAAGTTTCTGAAGGGGCATCAGCACCGCATGGCCAAGGCGATGGACATGCTGGGCCGACGCGGCGGGACCGCGGTGTTCCTCGGGCGCTTCGTCGCGTTCTTCCGGCCGGTGATGCCCGCGTTGGCAGGCATGTCCGGGATGGGCTATCGCAAGTACCTGACGTTCAACGCCTTGGGCGGCATCGTCTGGGGGACGACCTTCGTGACGGTCGGCTACCTGGCCGGCAACTCCTACCAGCGGGTCGAGCACACCGCGGGCAAGGCGGGCGCCTGCGTGGTCGCCGCCGCGGTCGTGGTGGCAGTCGTGGTGCTGGGCATCCGTAAGCACCGTGCCGAGCGGGCGCCCGAGCCGGCCGGCGCCCCGGATTCAGGGTGAGTGCGGCAAGTGGGGCGGGCCCGCCGCCTCGACCAGTTCGATCAGCACGCCGCCGGCGTCCTTCGGATGCACGAAGTTGATCCGCGAGTCGGCGGTGCCGCGCTTGGGTGCGTCGTACAGCAGGCGAACCCCGGCCTCGCGCAGATGGGCGCACGTCGCGTCGATGTCGTCGACGCCGTAGGCGACCTGCTGGATCCCCTCGCCGTTGCGGGCCAGGAACTTGCCGATCGGGGAGTCCTCCCGAAGTGGCGCGAGCAACTGGATGCACGAGCCGGAGTCGCCCACCGCCAGCATGGCCTCCCGGACGCCCTGCTCCTCGTTGACCTCCTCGTGCACCACGGTCATCCCGAACGTGCGCTCGTAGAACGCGATCGCTGCGTCGAGGTCGTGGACCGCGATCCCCACGTGGTCGATCCGGTTGATCACCTGGTCCCTCCCGGGGGGACGTTTGACGTGCCTGTGGTGGTTATGGTGGCACGCAGGCGGTGCGGTGCCGCCACGCGCGCGTGATTTAGAGGTAGCGGGCAGCTCGAGCTGGCTCCCGTTGCCGAGCGGTTGAAGCGTGCCGACTGAAACAACACGTGGAGGTGGGAGCCAGATGTCAGGTTCGGTCATCGTCGCCGGGGCCCGCACGCCGATGGGCCGGCTGCTGGGTTCGCTGAAGGACTTCAGCGGCGCGCAGTTGGGCGGCAAGGCGATCGCGGGTGCGCTGGCGCGCGCGCAGGTGCCGGCCGGCGACGTCCAGTACGTGATCATGGGTCAGGTGCTGGGGGCCGGTGCCGGCCAGATCACCGCCCGGCAGGCCGCGGTGGCCGGCGGCATCCCGATGGGCGTCCCGGCGCTGACGATCAACAAGGTCTGCCTGTCCGGGCTGAACGCGATCGCGCTGGCCGACCAGCTGATCCGGGCCGGGGAGTACGACACGATCGTGGCCGGCGGCATGGAGTCGATGACCAACGCCCCGCACCTGCTGCCCAAGTCGCGCGCCGGGTTCAAGTACGGCGACGTGACACTGGTCGACGCGATGGCCTACGACGGGCTGTGGGACGTGTTCACCGACGTGCCCATGGGCGAACTGACGGAGAGTCACAACGGCGCGATCAGCCGCGCGGAGCAGGACGCGTTCGCGGCGCGGTCCCACCAGCGGGCCGCCACGGCCGCGAAGAACGGGCTGTTCGCCGAGGAGATCGTGCCGGTTGAGATCCCGCAACGGCGCGGCGAGGCGATCGTGTTCACCGACGACGAGGGCATCCGTCCGGACACGACCGCCCAGTCGTTGGCCAAGCTGCCGCCGGCTTTCCGCAAGGACGGGACGATCACCGCGGGCTCGGCGTCGCAGATCTCCGACGGCGGCGCTGCCGTGGTGGTGATGAGCAAGGCCAAGGCGCGTTCGCTCGGGCTGAGCTGGATCGCCGAGATCGGCGCCCACGCCGCGGTCGCCGGCCCGGACTCGTCGCTGCAGATGCAGCCGGCCAACGCGATCCGGGCCGCCCTGGCCAAGGAGAACCTCACGCCGGCGGACCTGGATCTGGTCGAGATCAACGAGGCGTTCGCCTCCGTCGGGATCGCGTCGACGGCCGACCTGGGGATCGACGACGAGCGGGTCAACGTCAATGGCGGCGCGATCGCGCTGGGCCACCCGATCGGGATGTCCGGGGCCCGGCTGGTGCTGCATCTGGCCCTGGAGTTGGGCCGCCGGGGCGGCGGGATCGGCGCGGCCGCGCTGTGCGGCGGCGGCGGTCAGGGGGACGCGCTCGTGCTGCGGGTCGGCTCCTGACGGCGCACGAGACTCCTGGCGGTACCGAGGCGCGTTGGGGGTGTCACCCCCAACGCACGGACAAATCGGGGCTTTTCGGGCATCCGCTCGGTCGGTGGGGGTGTCACCCCTTCGGTCAGCGCCGATGGGCGTGTCACCCCTTCGGTCAGCGTCGGTGGGGGTGTCACCCCTTGGGTCGGCGTGAGTCGGCGTGTCACCCCTCCGGCCGGCGTCGGTGGGGGTGTCACCCCTTGGGTCGGCGTGAGTCGGCGTGTCACCCCTTCGGCGGGCGTCGATGCGGGTGTCACCCCTTAGGTCAGCGCGAGTCGGGGCGACCCGGGCGGGCGGCTGGTGGTGGGAGATGACGTCCGTGGCGGACATGCTCGGCGCCGCCCGCGCCGGCGACCGGCGGGCTGTCGCCCGGTTGATCTCGCTGGTCGAGGAGGACTCCCCGGACCTGGGCTCGATCACCAACGCCTTGTCGGCCCACGCGGGCGGTGCATACGTCGTCGGCCTGACCGGCGCGCCCGGGGTGGGCAAGTCGACGATTACCTCGGCGCTGGTGGCCGAGTACCGGCGGCGTGGGTTCCGGGTCGGGGTGCTGGCCGTCGACCCGTCCTCGCCGTTCTCCGGCGGTGCGCTGCTCGGCGACCGGGTCCGGATGGCCGAACACTCCGGCGACGACGGTGTCTACGTCCGGTCGTTGGCGGCCCGGGGCCACCTGGGTGGGCTGGCCCGTTCGGTGCCCCACGCGCTGCGGGTACTGGATGCCGTCGGGTACGGCGTGCTCCTGGTCGAGACCGTGGGCGTGGGTCAGTCGGAGGTCGACATCGCGGCTGCCGCCGACACCACCGTGGTGCTGCTGGCGCCCGGGATGGGCGACGGAATCCAGGCGGCCAAGGCCGGGGTGCTGGAGATCGCCGACATATTGGTGGTCAACAAGGCCGATCGCGACGGTGCCGAGGCGACCGCCCAGCAGGTCGCCGCGGTACTCGCCCGGACGACCGCCGGGCGCGGCTGGGAGGCCCCGGTGCTGCGCACGGTCGCCACCACCGGGGTCGGCATCGCCGCTCTGGTCGACGCGATCGCCGCACACCGCCGGACGTTGGACTCCACCGGGGCGCTGGACCTTCGGCGGCGCCGTCGGGCGATTGCCGAGATCGAGGCGATCGCCGTCGGCATGCTTCGGCGCCGGATGCTGACCGCGGTGGGTGACCGGGTTCTGGACGCCCTGGCCGCGGCGGTCGTGGCTGGGCACCTGGATCCGGTCACCGCGGCCCGTCGGCTGATCGCGGACAACGGTTGATCAAGACGGCGGCTGATCGCGGCCAACTGTTGATCATGGACAACCGTTGATCGCGGACAACTGAACGCGTCGTGCGCCCGGCCGCCATACCATGCAGATATGGGCTACGGCCAGTGGTTCGTCGGCAAACGGTGAGTTGCCGTGGCCTGGGCGTGTTGGCTGGCGGTGGCGATCGTGTTCGTGGTCGCCGAGATGACCACCGTTCACCTGCATTTCGCGATGTTCGCCCTCGCTGCCTTCGTGGCCGCCGCGGTCGCCCCGGCGGCGCCGGTCGGGGCGCAGGTGGCCGTTGCGCTGGGAGCGGCGGCGGTCGGTCTGCTCGTCATCCGGCCGTTCGCCCTGCGCCATCTGCATTCCGGGCCCGACTTCCTCAGCGGAGCAGCCGGCTTGGTCGGCAGGCAGGCCCAGGTGCTGGTCCGGGTGGACGGTCGAGGCGGGCAGGTCAAGTTGGCCGGCGAGGTCTGGTCGGCGCGTTCGGCCGACGGGGCAAGTGTCTTCGAGACGGGCCAGGACGTGTCGGTGGTCCAGATCGCGGGCGCCACGGCGCTGGTGCGGTGATCTGACGATGCATCATCAGAGCGGAGGCAACGTGGCCGGCGTCATCGTGCTCGGGGTCGTGATCCTGCTGCTCCTGATCATCATGTCCCGGTCGGTGCGGATCGTGCCGCAGGCGAGCGCGGGCGTCGTCGAACGGCTGGGTCGCTACTCGCGCACCCTGAACGCCGGGTTGACGGTGTTGATCCCGTTCGTGGACCGGTTGCGTCCGCTGATCGACCTGCGCGAGCAGGTCGTCTCGTTTCCCCCGCAGCCGGTGATCACCGAGGACAACCTGGTGGTCAACATCGACACCGTCATCTACTTCCAGGTGACCGACCCGCGCGCGGCCACCTACGAGATCGCGAACTACATCGCCGGCGTCGAACAGCTGACCGTGACCACGTTGCGCAACGTCGTCGGCAGTCTGACCCTGGAACGGGCCCTGACCTCCCGCGACCACATCAACGCGCAGCTGCGCGGCGTGCTCGACGACGCCACCGGCCGGTGGGGGCTGCGGGTCAATCGGGTCGAGCTGAAGTCCATCGACCCGCCGCTGTCCATCCAGGGTGCGATGGAGCAGCAGATGCGGGCCGAGCGCGACAAGCGCGCCGCGATCCTGACCGCCGAGGGGTTCAAGCAGTCCCAGATCCTGACCGCGGAGGGCGAACGACAGTCGCAGATCCTGCGGGCCGAGGGCGACGCCCAAGCCGCGATCCTGCGCTCCGAGGGCGAGGCCAAGGCGATCAAGACGGTGTTCGCCGCGATCCACGAGGCCGACCCCGACCCCAAGCTGCTCGCCTACCAGTACCTGCAGACCCTTCCGCAGCTCGCCCGCGGCGAGGCCAATACGGTTTGGGTCGTGCCCAGCGAGCTCGGCAAGGCGCTGGAGGGACTGGGCGCGTTCTTCGGCCAACGGGCCGGCGACCAATCCGGAACCTGAACCCGGACAGGATGGATGCTGTGCTGGCCACGCCGATCGGACGGTTGCGGTTGTTCTCGCTGCTGGAGGCCGTGACGTTCCTGTTCCTGCTCGGGGTCGCGGTGCCGATGCAGATCGGCGGAAACGACAAGCTCGTGATGCCCGCCGGGATGACCCACGGGATCCTGTTCGTGCTGTACGTGCTGGCCGCCTGGGACCTGCGAGGTCGGCTGAACTGGCCGAATCAGTTGATCGGCAAGGTCCTGCTGGCGGCGGTGATCCCGTTCGCTCCGTTCTTCGTCGAGCGCTGGTTGCGGACGTTGAAGGCCCCGGCTGCGGCTTAGGGCACGTCTCCCAACCCCGGTAGGCGGCGCGGTAGGGCGCCCGAACGCCGCCTGGCTGCGTTGTCGTCGCCGCTCGATGCCCCGCCTTGAGCGGCTCCTCCGCCTTGCCAGACGACGCCCGGACGGCCTCCCGCATCCACCTGGGGTTTGGAGAAACGCCGTGAGCGTGCCGGTTGCCGTGGCCGACCCGGCGGACGGCAGGATGGGCGCATGCCGCAGCAGCCGCCCACCCCGCGCATCCCGACGGCCGGCGCCGTCGACCTTTCCGCGTTGAAGGCGCGGGCCAATCGGCCTGCCCCCGCGCCGCCAGGCGCGCCGACGCCGCCGCGGCGTGCCACCGGCAGCGGTTCGGCGCTCGGGGTGACCGACCAGCACCGGGGCGCGGCGCCGGCGGAGGGCGGATCCGGCAGCCCGTTCGTGATCGAGGTGACCGAGGCGAGCTTCGAGGCCGACGTGATCGGCCTGTCGATGCAGGTCCCCGTGCTGATCGACTTCTGGGCCGACTGGTGCGAGCCGTGCAAGCAACTCTCACCGGTGTTGGAGAAACTGGCCGACGAGTACGACGGCCGCTTCGTGCTGGCCAAGATCGACGTGGAGGCGAACCAGCGGCTGGCCGCGTTGATCCAGGTCCAGGCCCTGCCGACAGTGCTCGCGGTGGTCGGTCAGCAACCGATGCCGTTGTTCCAGGGCGCCCTGCCTGAGGCGCAGGTGCGCGAGGTGATCGAGCAGGTCCTGGATTTCGCCGTCACGCAGGGCATCTCCGGTCGGGTGGCGCCGGACATCGAGGCGGAGGAGGCCGACGGGCCGACCGCCCAGCTGCGCCACCCCCAGGCGTTGGAAGCACTCGCCCGCAACGACCTCGACGGGGCCCAGGCGGCCTACGCCGAGGCGTTGAACCGGCAGCCCGGCGACCCGGAGGCCGAGCAGGGCCTGGCCCGGGTGGCGTTGCTGCGCCGGGTCTACGTCGCCGATCCGGCGACGGTACGTCGGGCGGCGGCCGAGCGCCCGGCGGATGTAGCCGTCCAGTGCCTGGCCGCGGACCTGGACACCGTCGGCGGATCCGTCGAGGAGGCGTTCCGCCGATTGATCGACACCGTGCGGATCACCTCGGGTGCCGACCGGGACGCGGCCCGGGAGCATCTGTTGCAACTGTTCCTGATCGCCGGGCCGGACGACCCCAGGGTGGCGGCCGCCCGGCGTGCGCTCGCGAGCGCGTTGTTCTGAGTGGGTAGGACGAGCGATTATCGGCACTGAAGCCGCGACCGCGGTTCAGCCCAGGTTGTAGCGGGCCAGCGCCAGCTTGAGGGCGGTGCCGTCCTGCGCCGATCCGGCCAGGACGATCTTCCCGTCCGGGGTCAGCAGCCCGGATGTCGCGAAGCCGCCGTCGCCGATCACGGTGGTGATCACGCCCGCGGTCCCGAAGCCGGTGTCCGGCGAACCGTTGGGCAGGTATCGGACCACGGCGAATTTTCGGTTGCCCCCGTCGACCACGGTGCCGACCACGAGCAGCTTTCCGTCGGCCGCACGCAGCAGGGCGGCCGGGGCGGCCAGGCCACCGTCGCCGATGCTGGACAGCACCAAGCCGTTGGTGCCGAAGCTCGGGTCGGGGCTGCCCTGGGCCGTGTATCCGGCCAGGCCGAACTTGTACTTGCCGGCATCGGAGACCACCCCGGTCGCGACCAGGCGACCGTCGGGCAACAGCGTTGCCGACGTGAGCGTTGCCTTCTGCGCGCTCCCGGCCACGGTGAGCTTTTGGCCGCCGGTGCCGAAGGACGGATCGAGCACCCCGGCGGGGGTGTAGCGGGCCAACGCGAAGCTCGACACCCCGCCGCTGCCTGCCGCCACGCCCGCGGCGACCAGCTTCCCGTCCGGCTGGAGCAGCGTCGCGGATACGTTCGACGGCCCGGTGGACCCGAAGCTGGTGGTCAGCGCCCCGCCGGCGCCGAAGCCGGGGTCCAACAACCCGACCGGGCTGTAGCGCGCCAGCGCGAACGACGTCCCCGCCGCCCCGCCGACGACGATCTTGCCGTCGGCCTGCACCGCGATCGCGTCCGCCGCGGCGCTGTTGGTGCCGAACTTGGTGAGGGTGACTCCGCCGGCGCCGAAAGCTGGGTCCAGGGCACCGGCCGTCGTGTAGCGAGCCATGGCGAAGTCGGTCTGCCCGTGGTCGCCGGCGGTCCCGACGGCGATGATCTTGCCGTCGCCCTGAACCGCCAGCGCGCCCACCACCGAGGTGTTGGAGTCACCGACCGCGGTCAACACCGACCCGCCGGACCCGAAGGTCGAATCGAGGGTTCCGTCCGGGTTGAAGCGGACCAGGGCGAACTTGCGCACCGTGCCGTCGGTCGTGCTCCCGGCGATCACGATCTTGCCGTCCGCCTGTCGGGCCGCCGTGGCGACCAACGGGTTCTGGCCCAGTGCAGTGAGCACCGTGCCGTTGTGTGCGGCACCGAAGGTGGAATCCAACGCTCCGCTTGCGGCCGCGGCGACCGAGGTGGTCGCCAGCAGCGCCGCGCTCGCAACGACGGTTCCCGTGCCCAGCCGCCCGCGCCGCCCGCGCCGGCCCCAAGCGGTTCCCGTCCCGAGTCGAACTGACATCTTGTTGCCCCCGCCGCGTCGAATCACCTCGACCCACGCAGATCGGCGGGCCGGCCCTCCCTCAGCCTGACCCGCTCTACCCGCGTGCGGCCCGTGAACCGCGGGGGTTCACCCGTTGGGCGTAAGCCGGCGCGCTATTCGGCGGCAGGGTTGCGCAGCCACACGGTCGCCAGGGGGGGCAGAGTCAGTTCGACCGAGGCCGGCATGCCGTGCCAGGGCTCGTGTCCGGCATCCACGCCGCCCAGGTTGCCGACGCCGCTGCCGCTGTAATCGACCGCGTCGGTGTTGACGACCTCGGTCCACCGACCCGGGCGGGGTAACCCGATCCGGTAGGCCGACCGGGGCGTGTTCGCGAAGTTCGACACGCACGCCAGTGACGACCCGTCAGTTCCGCGGCGCACGAAGGAGAACACGTTCCCCGCGGAGTCGTTCGCGTCGATCCAGGCGAAGCCTTCCGGCGAGGCGTCCAGCTCCCACAGCGCCGGCGTGTCGCGGTAGGTCCGATTCAGGTCGCGGACCAGGTGCTGCATGCCCGCGTGGTCGGCGTACTGCAGCAGCCACCAGTCCAGCGAGCCGGACTCCGACCACTCGGCCTCCTGGCCGAGTTCGGCCCCCATGAACAACAGCTTCTTGCCCGGGTGCGCCCACATGAAGGCCAGGTAGGCCCGCAGGTTGGCCAGCTTCTGCCAGCGGTCGCCGGGCATCTTCCCGAACAGCGAGCCCTTTCCGTGCACCATCTCGTCGTGCGAGAGCGGCAGTACGAAGTTCTCCGACCAGGCGTACATCATCGAGAATGTCATCTCGTTGTGGTGGTACGCGCGGTGCACCGGGTCGTGGCTCATGTAGCTCAGCGAGTCGTGCATCCAGCCCATGTTCCACTTGAACCCGAAGCCCAGGCCGCCCAGGTGCGTGGGTCGGGTCACGCCCGGCCAGGCGGTGGACTCCTCGGCGACCGTGAACGCCCCGGGGACACGCTTGTAGACGGTGGCGTTCATCTCCTGCAGGAACGCCACGGCCTCCAGGTTCTCCCGGCCGCCGTAGGCGTTCGGCGCCCACTCCCCGTCCTTGCGTGAGTAGTCCAGGTAGAGCATCGAGGCCACCGCGTCGACCCGCAGCCCGTCGACGTGATACTCCTCCAGCCAGTAGCAGGCGTTCGCCACCAGGAAGTTCCGCACCTCGTTCCGGCCGAAGTTGAAGACCAACGTGCCCCAGTCCGGCTGTTCGCCGCGCCGCGGGTCCGGATGCTCGTAAAGATCGGTGCCGTCGAACTCGGCCAGCGCCCAGTCGTCGCGCGGGAAGTGCGCGGGCACCCAGTCGATGATCACGCCGATGCCGGCCTGGTGCAGGCGGTCGACCAGCAGGCGGAAGTCGTCGGGGCCGCCGAACCGCGCGGTCGGGGCGAAGTACGAGGAGACCTGGTAACCCCACGAGCCGCCGAACGGGTGCTCGGCCGGTGGCAACAACTCAACGTGGGTGAAGCCCAGGTCGCGCACGTAGCCGACGAGTTGATCGGCGAGCTGACGATACGTCAGATCCTTGTGCCACGAGCCGAGGTGCACCTCGTAGATCGCCATCGGGGAGTTGACGCCGTGGTTGTCCACCCGATCGCGCATCCATTGCGAGTCGTCCCACTCGTGGCGCGACTCGTGCACCACCGACGCGGTTGCCGGCGGCGTCTCGGTGGCGAACGCGAACGGGTCCGCCTTCTCCCGCCAGCGGCCGTCCGCGCCCAGCAGGGCGAACTTGTACCGGGTCCCGGGGCCGGTGTCGGGGACGAACAGCTCCCAAACCCCGCTGGAGCCCAGCGATCGCATGGGGAAACCCGTGCCGTCCCAGTAGTTGAAGTCGGCCAACAGCCGTGCTCCCCGGGCGTTCGGCGCCCACACCGCGAACGAAGTGCCCACGACTTCGCCGGTGGGCCCGCCGTAGTGCCGGATGTGAGCGCCGAGGACGTCCCACAGCCGCTCGTGGCGTCCCTCACCGATCAGGTACAGATCCATCTCGCCAAGGGTCGGCCAGAACCGGTACGGGTCGTCGACGACGAATGTGTCGTCGTTGTAGGTGACCTCCAACCGGTAGTCCGGCACACCGTCGCCCGGCACGACGGTCGCGAACAACCCGTCGCCCTCGGGGGTGCACTCGAACCGCTTGCCGCCGACGAGCACGCTCACTCCTGTGGCGTGCGGTCGCAACACCCGCACGGTCACCGCGCCGGAGTGCGGATGCGGCCCGAGCACCGAGTGCGGGTCGTGATGCGTGCCGCTACGCAGGCGGTAGGCCTCGGCCGGATCCAGCGGCTGCACGTCGGCCGCGACCGTGCGCGCGCCGTTCTCGGACTGTGTCCTAGCCATCGCTCGTCCCGTCGTCGCCGGACCGTTGCACGGCCAGGATGTGGGCGGGCTCGACCAGCGGGTCGAGCCGCACGTAGTTCCTGGGTCCCCATACCCAGCTGGATCCGGTGAACGCGTCGGACACCACGAAACGCTCGTCCTGGTCCAGCATGAGGGCGGGCAGGTCCAGGGCGAGTGTCGCCTCGTGGGTGTCGAACGGGTCCAGGTTCACCACCGCGATGACGCGGTCGACGCCGCCGGCGGGGTCCGGCGCGATCTTCGACCAGGCCAGCACCGACGGGCTGTCGGTTTCGTGGAAGGTCACGTCGCGCAGTTGCTGCAGCGCCGGGTGCGCCTTCCGCAGGCGATTGAGCAGGGTCAGGTAGGGCGCGAGGGAGTTCGGCGTGGCCCAGTCGCGCGGCCGGTACTGGAACTTCTCGGAGTCCAGGTACTCCTCGCTGCCGGGCCGGACGGCGAGGTGCTCGAAGAGCTCGTAGCCGGAATACACGCCCCAGGCCGGCGACAGCAGGGCGGCGAGCACGGCGCGGATCTTGAACGCCGGCGGGCCACCGGTCTGCAGGAAGGCGTGCAGGATGTCGGGGGTGTTGACGAAGAAGTTCGGCCGCAGGAAGTGGGCCGTGTCGTGCGCGAGTTCTTCGGCGTAGGCGCGCAGCTCGGCCTTGCCGGTGCGCCACGTGAAGTACGTGTACGACTGGTGGAAGCCGACCTGGGCCAGCTCGTGCATCATCGCCGGGCGGGTGAACGCCTCGGCCAGGAAGAGCACGTCCGGGTCGGTCTTGCGGATGGCGGCCAGCAGGTCGGTCCAGAACGGGACCGGCTTGGTGTGCGGGTTGTCCACCCGGAAGATCCGCACCCCGGCGGCCATCCAGTGCCGCAGCAGCCGTTCGGACTCCGCGAGCAGCCCGGGGTAGTCGTTGTCGAAGTTCAGTGGGTAGATGTCCTGGTACTTCTTCGGCGGGTTCTCCGCGTACGCGATCGAACCGTCGACGCGGGTGGTGAACCACTCCGGGTGCTCCTTGACCCACGGGTGGTCCGGGGAGGCCTGCAGCGCGAAGTCCAGCGCCACCTCCATGCCGAGTTCGCGCGCCCGGGTCACGAAGTCGGCGAAATCCGCCGCGGTGCCCAGCTCGGGATGGACGGCATCGTGGCCCCCGTCGTCGGAGCCGATCGCCCACGGCGACCCGGGGTCGTCCGGGCCGGCGTTCAGCGTGTTGTTGGGGCCCTTGCGGAACGCCACCCCGATCGGGTGGATCGGCGGGATGTACACCACGTCGAAGCCCATCGCCGCGATCGCGGGCAGGCGCGCCGCGGCGGTGGCGAAGGTGCCCGATCGGGGCGGGTCCAGCGTGGCCCCCTCGCTGCGTGGGAAGAACTCGTACCAGGACGAGAACAACGCCTCGCGCCGGTCGACCTGGAGCGGGAAGCGCTTGGACGTGCTCAGCAGCTCGCGCACCGGATGCTCGGCCAGGACCGCCGCGGTCGCCGCGGCCGACGCGGCCGCCAGCCGGACCTCGACGGGCCGCTGCTTGTCGCGCAGCGCGTGCACCGTGTCCAACAGTTCGGCGCGGTCCGGCCCCAACGGCACGCCTTCGGCGGCCCGGGTGAGCAGTTGCGCCCCGGTCGCCAGCATCAGCTCGACGTCGATCCCGGCGCGGACCTTGATCGTCGCGTCGTGCACCCAGGTGGCGACCGGATCGCCCCACGCCTGAACGCTGAAGGTCCACCGACCGGGGCGATCGGCACAGATGCGCGCCGCCCAGCGGTCGGTCCCGGGCGCGATCTCGCGCATCGGAACGGTCGCGGTCACCTTGCCGCGGGGGTCGCGGACCACCACGTCCGCCGCGACGGCGTCGTGCCCCTCGCGAAACACCGTGGCCCGGACTTCGAAGGCCTCGCCGACCACAGCCTTGGCCGGCCGGGCCGCGCAGTCCACGCTCGGGTGGACGTCGGTGATGGGGATTCGCTCGTTCATCTCGGCGACGCTACCCAGAGTCATTTCACGACACACAGAAGGCATAGGTTGACGTTCGTGAGAGCCATTCGCCGATTCACCGTCCGCACCGCACTGCCGGGTCCGCTGCGAGCCCTCGGTGAGCTGGCCACCAACCTGCGGTGGTCCTGGCACGCCGACACCCGCGCGGTCTTCGCCGCCGTCGATCCGGCCACCTGGGAAGCCGTCGGTCACGACCCGGTGAAGCTGCTGGGCGCGGTCTCCACCGAGCGCCTCGTCGAACTCGCGAACACCCCCGAGTTCCTGGAGCACATGGCCGCCGCGATCGCCGACCTGACGGCCTACTGCAAAGACGACAAGTGGTACCAGCGCAAGGCCGCGGAGCTCGGTGACCTGCCGCGGGCCATCGCCTACTTCTCCCCGGAGTTCGGCATCACGGCCGTGCTGCCGCAGTACTCCGGCGGCCTGGGGATCCTCGCCGGCGACCATCTGAAGGCGGCCAGCGACCTGGGCGTCCCGATCATCGCCGTCGGCCTGCTCTACCGGCACGGCTACTTCATCCAGTCGCTGTCGCGGGAGGGCTGGCAGCAGGAGCGCTACCCGGTGCTCGACCCGCACGAGCTTCCGATCGAGCCGCTGTCCGAGGAGGACGGCACGCAGGTCCGCGTGCGGATCTCGCAGCCCGGGGGGCGGGTGTTGGTCGCGCAGGTCTGGAAGGCGGCGGTGGGCCGCGTCCCCTTGCTGCTCCTGGACTCCGACGTGGAGGAGAACGGCCCGTTCGAGCGCGAGGTCACCGACCGGCTGTACGGCGGGGGCACCGAGCACCGGCTGCACCAGGAGATGTTGCTCGGGATCGGCGGCGTGCGGGCGCTGCGGGCGTACTGCCGGATCACCGGGGCCCCGGCGCCCGAGGTGTTCCACACCAACGAGGGTCATGCCGGGTTCCTCGGGGTCGAGCGGATCCAGGAGTACGCCCACGACGACGGCCTGCCGTTCGAGGCGGCCCTGGAGGCCGCCCGGGCCGGCACGGTGTTCACCACCCACACCCCGGTCCCGGCCGGCATCGACCGGTTCCCGCGTGATCTGATCGCCCAGTACTTCGGCGGCGACAACGCCAGCTCCGTGATCCCGGTCGACCGGGTGCTGGCGCTGGGCGCGGAGACCTACGCCGGTGGCGACCCGTCGATGTTCAACATGGCCGTGATGGGCCTGCGGCTGGCGCAGCGGGCCAACGGCGTCAGCAAACTGCACGGCGCGGTGAGCCGGCACATGTTCGGCGGCCTGTGGCCCGGGTTCGACGCGGACGAGGTGCCGATCACCTCGATCACCAACGGGGTGCACGCCCCGACCTGGACCGCTCCGGAGGCCTTGGAGCTGGCCCGGCGGGAGATGGGCTCGGAGTTCGTCGCGACCGCGACGGACTGGGGCGCCTTCGACGCCGTCCCGGACCGGGCGCTCTTCGAGCTCGCCCACGCAATGCGCCGGCGCATGGTCGACGCGGCGCGCCGACGCCTGCGGGCCCAGTGGGTGGCCCGTGGCGCCAGCGAGGCCGAACTCGGCTGGATCGGCAAGGTGCTCGACCCGGACGTGCTGACCATCGGGTTCGCCCGCCGGGTCCCGTCGTACAAGCGGTTGACCTTGATGCTGCACGACCCGGCCCGGCTGACCGCGCTGCTGACCCACCCGGAGCGGCCGGTCCAGATCGTGGTGGCCGGCAAGGCGCATCCGGCCGACGACGGGGGCAAGCGGCTGATCCAGGAGCTGGTGCGCTTCACCGACGACCCGGCCGTGCGGCACCGGATCGTGTTCCTCACCGACTACGACATGAGCCTGGCCGCGGAGATGATCCCCGGCTGCGACGTCTGGCTGAACAACCCGCTGCGCCCGCTGGAGGCCTGCGGCACCTCCGGGATGAAGGCCGCGCTGAACGGCTGCCTGAACCTGTCGGTGCTCGACGGCTGGTGGGACGAGTGGTACGACGGCGAGAACGGCTGGGCGATCCCGTCGGCCAGCGGCGTCGACGACCCGGGGCACCGCGACGAGCTGGAGGCCAACGCGCTCTACGACCTCATCGAGACCGCGGTGGCACCGCGCTTCTACGAGCGGGACGACGCCGGCCTGCCGGCCCGTTGGATCGAGATGGTCCGGCACACGATGAAGTCGCTCGGCCCGAAGGTGATGGCCACCCGGATGGTCGCCGACTACGTGACCCTGCTGTACGCGCCGGCCGCGCGGGCCTCCCGGGAGCTCGCCGAGGACAAGCTGGCCGGGGCCCGCGAGCTCGCCTCCTGGAAGGCTCGGGTGCGCGCGGCCTGGGCGGGCGTGCGGGTCGAGCACGTGGAGGCCACCGGCGGGGCCGACGGTGCCTCGGTCGGCGACAAGCTGTGCATTCGAGCGTTCGTCTCCCTCGGCGACCTGGCGCCGGAGGACGTCGAGGTGCAGCTGGTCCACGGCCGGGTCGACGAGTCCGACCAACTGACGCAGACTCAGCAGGTCGCACTGCAGGTAGGGAAGCGTTACGACGGCGGCCGGATGCGCTACGAGGGCACGGTCGCCCTCGACCGCAGCGGGCCGTTCGGTTACACCGTCCGCGTGCTGCCGATCCACCGACTGCTGGCGGGGCCCGCTGAGCTCGGCCTGGTCGCGGTACCCCCAGGGCCGGCCGCGATGACCGAGGGCCAAGTCATGCGCTGACGCCGGCGACGTCGAGCGTCCGAACCGGCGATGGGTGGCCGTCCGGCCGGCGGTGGTTTCCGCCGGCCGGGCGGCCTCACGCACTACGGGTGGTCAGGCACTACGGGTGGTCAGACAGCGGCGCGGCGGTCGAAGCCTTCCAGTCCACCCTCGACGAGCGAGGCGAGTTCCAGGCAGGTTCGGCGCGCGACCGCCAGGCACTGCTCGGCGAGGTCGAAGGCCGTGTTGATGGCGTCGCTGGGTCGCAGCATCGCGCTGGGAACCAGCGTGCGGACGGTGTCGGCGGTCGAGGCGAACAGGTCCGTCACGGCGCTCTCGGCGTGCATCCGGGCGTCGACGAGCTTGGGCGAGGTCTGCGCGGCGGTGCGGGTGCGCTGTCCCGGGGCCGCCCGGCGGGTGTCGGCGGCGGCTTCCATGGTTGCGGTGGTCATTGCGTCCTCCGGCGTCGGATTGCCTGCACTGTCGTCTGGAGCCTTGCCGGGTGGTGCGTCCGGCCGGCGGCGAGTGTTCCAAGTGTCGGTGAACTGCCGGGGAAGCCGCCAAATTGGGCAGCGCACTCAGTTCGCGTCGGGCACGATCCGCAGGACGGCGGCGGAGTTCGGCAGCATCGGCAGCGGGGAACCGGCCGGGAGCGGGGTGCGCTTCACGCGGCGGCCGGCCTCGTCGGTGGTCGCCAGCACCGGGTGGAACTGCGCCGGCGTCGGCAACTCGGGAAGCCGGAACTCGACCGGTTCGGCGCCCGCGTGCAGAACCACCAGGAAGCTGTCGTCGCCCAGCCGTTCGCCGTCGGGACCGCAGCGGGTGACGGCCGCGCCGTTGAGCAGCATGCCGATGGTCCGTACCTCCCGGTTGCACCAGTCCGCCTGGGCCAGGGGCAGCCCGTCGCTCGCGTACCAGCCCAGGTCGGGCAGGCCCGCAGTGGTGTTCGCGACGCCGGTGAAGAACCTGCGGGAGCGGAACACCGGGTGCGCCGCCCGCAGCGCCAGCAGGGCCCGGGTGAAGTTGGTCAGCCGCTCCGCCGTACGCCCGGGTGTCCAGTCCACCCAGGTGGTCGGGTCGTCCAGGCAGTAGCCGTTGTTGTTTCCGCGTTGGGTACGCCCGCGTTCGTCGCCGGCCACGAGCATGGGAACGCCGGCGGCCAGGACCAGGCACAGCAGCAGGTTGCGGATCTGGCGTTCCCGCAGCGTGAGCACCGCGGGATCCTCGGTCTCGCCCTCGACCCCGCAGTTCCACGAGCGGTTGTCGTCGGTGCCGTCGCGGTTGTCCTCGCCGTTGGCCGCGTTGTGTTTGGCCGTGTAGGTGACCAGGTCGTGCAACGTGAAGCCGTCGTGGGCGGTGACGAAGTTGACCGAGGCCTCCGGGGTGCGGCCGGCGTGGTTGAACAGGTCCGAGGACCCGGCCAACCGGGACGCCACGTCGTCGATGCCGTTGCCGGCGCGGCGCCAGAAGTCCCGCAGCTCGCCGCGGAACCGGTCGTTCCACTCGGTCCACGGCGGCGGGAACCCGCCCAGCACGTAGCCGCCCTCGCCCAGGTCCCAGGGTTCGGCGATCAGCTTGACCTGCGACAGCACGGGGTCCTGGCCCAAGACCTCGAGCAGGGCGGCCCGCAGATCCGGCCGGGTGTCGCCGCGCAGCAATGCCGGGGTGAGGTCGAAGCGGAAACCGTCGACGCCCATCTCGGTGGCCCAGTAGCGCAGGGAGTCGGCGATCAGGGTGAGCACCTGCGGCGAACGGGCATCAACCGTGTTGCCGCACCCGGTGGTGTCGTCGTAGCGGCGCCCGTCCGGCAGCCGTAGGCGGTACCAGCCCCGATTGTCCAGGCCGCGGTAGCAGAACGTGGGGCCGATCTCGTCGCCCTCCGCGGTGTGGTTGTAGACGACGTCGAGGATCACCTCCAGGCCGGCGGCGTGCAGCGCGCGCACCATCGCGCGGAACTCGCTGACCTGCCCGCCGGTGCTGCCCGACCCGGAGTACCCGGCGTGCGGCGCGAACCAGCCGATCGTGTTGTAGCCCCAGTAGTTGCGCAGGTTGCGAACGAGCAGATGCTCCTCGGACACGAACTGGTGCACCGGCAGCAGCTCGACGGCCGTGACACCCAGCCCGGTCAGGTACTCGGTCACCGCCCGGTGGCCGAGGCCGGCGTAGGTGCCGCGCAGTTCCGGCGGCAGCTCCGGGTGGGCGTGGGTGAACCCGCGGACGTGCAGCTCGTAGATGACGGTGTCCGCCAAGGCGCGGGCGGGCGGGCGGCCGACGTCATCGCGGTAGGCGTCGGTCCCGACGATCACCGAATGGGGCACGTGGGGTGCGGAGTCGCGAGTGTCGCGGACCAGGTCGCTGCCGCCGTGAGTGTGTCCGAAGGTTGCCGGATCACCACTCCAGTCGCCGGTGATCGCCCTGGCGTAGGGGTCCAGCAGCAGCTTGTCGGGGTTGAACCGGTGTCCTCTGGTCGGGTCCCAGGGACCCGCCACCCTAAACCCGTAGCGCTCACCGGGCGCCGGTCCGGCCACGAAGCCGTGCCAGACGTCGGCGTCGCGCTGGGTCAGCGCCAGCCGTTCGACCTCGGCCCCGGCGTCGTCGAACAGGCACAGGGTCACCGACTCCGCGCTCGGGGAGCGCACCGCGAAGTTGGTCCCGGCACGCCGCGGATCGTGGGTGGCGCCCAACGGGTGGGGCGCACCTGGCAGCGGGATTCGCTCGGCACACATCGCGGCCAATGATGGCCGAAAGCGGACCGGTAGCGTTCGACCAACGATCGGTGTGTACCTGTTCGGCTGAACTGAGCTGTACCGAGGGCCCTGGCCCGAGGCACGGCCAGGAAGCCGACAATGAGCACTGCGGCTGAACTGAGCCGACCGATGCGCAACTTCGGGCACGGCCGTGAAGGAGCTGTCATGGGTGAGTTCGTCCGGGTGGAGTCCTCCGGCGGCGTGGCGACGATCCGGTTGGACCGCCCCAAGATGAACGCGCTCAACAAGCAGGTTCAGCTCGAGATCCGCGAGGCCGCGCACGAGGTGTCGGCCGACTCCTCGATCGCCGCTGTCGTGATCTACGGCGGGGAACGGGTGTTCGCCGCCGGGGCGGACGTCAAGGAGATGGCCGAGATGAGCTACGCCGAGATGGCGGAGCACTCGGTGATCCTGCACTCCTGCTTCACCGCCGTGGCCAAGATCGGCAAGCCGGTGATTGCCGCCGTGACCGGGTATGCCCTGGGCGGCGGCTGCGAGCTGGCGATGTGTGCGGACTTCCGGGTCAGCGGCGAGAGGACGAAGTGGGGGCAGCCGGAGATCAACCTGGGCATCATCCCCGGCGCCGGCGGCACACAGCGACTGCCGCGGCTGGTCGGCCCGGCGAAGGCCAAGGAGATCATCTTCTCGGGGCGGTTCGTCGACGCCGCCGAGGCGTTGGCGATCGGGCTGGTCGACAAGGTGGTCCCGGACGCCGAGGTGTACGAGGCCTCGCTGGCGTGGGCGCGGACGTTCGTGACCGGTCCCGCCCAGGCGTTGCGGGCTGCCAAGATCGCCGTGGACCGGGGTGTGGAACTCGACCTGGACAATGGCCTGGAGGTCGAGCGACTGGTGTTCGCGTCGCTGTTCGCGACCGACGACCAGAAGATCGGAATGCGCTCGTTCGTCGAGAACGGGCCGGGCAAGGCGGAGTTCACCGGCAAGTGACGAACGCGCGTCGGCGGTCAGTTGGGGGTGACACCCCTACGTGCGTGAATCGCCGCCAGGACGCGCCGAGGGAGCTGTCCATCGGGGTGTCACCCCCAACCGTACTGGCTTGTAGAATTTGGTACTGCTGGGTAAGCTACTGACCAGTAACGACGAGCGACTCGGGAGAGCGATCAGTCGATGGACATCGTGGTGTGTGTCAAGCAGGTCCCGGACACCTGGGCCGAGAAGAAGTTGAACCCTTCGACGCAGATCCTGGACCGCGGCGGGGACAACATCCTCAACGAGATGGACGAGTACGCCATCGAGGCGGCACTGCAGTTGACCGAGGCGCACGGCGGTTCGGTGAAGGTGCTCTCGATGGGTCCGGACAGCGCGACCGACGCGATCCGCAAGGCCTTGTCGATGGGTGTGGACGCCGCGGTGCACGTGTGCGACGACGCGTTGGTGGGTTCGGACGCGGTCGGCACGTCGCTGGTGCTGGCCAAGGCGCTGGAGCGGGTCGGCTCCTACGACATGGTGATCGCCGGTTCGGAGTCGTCGGACTCACGGACCTCGGTGGTCCCGGCCATGCTGGCCGAGCGGTTGGGGCTGCCGCAGTTGACCTTCGTTCGCAAGATCGACGTCGACGGGTCGGCCGTGCGGGTCGAGCGGATGACCGACGACGGGTACCAGGTCGTCGAGGCGAACCTGCCCGCGGTGGTGTCGGTGATCGAGAAGATGAACGAGCCGCGGTACCCCTCGTTCAAGGGGATCATGGCGGCGAAGAAGAAGCCGGTCGAGGTGGTCACCGCGGCCGACCTGGGCCTGGACGCCGGCTCGGTGGGCCTGGCCGGGGCGTGGACCGCCGTGGCCGATTCGGCCAACCGCCCGCCGCGTTCGGCGGGGACCATCGTCGCCGACGACGGCACCGGCGGGAACGCGTTGGTGGAGTTCCTGGCCGGCGCCAAGTTCGTCTGACGATCCGTCACGAAGCATAGGGAGCGAAGAAATGGCTCAGGTCCTGGTGCTCGTGGAGCACAGTGACGGCGCGGTCAAGAAGGTCAGCCTGGAGCTGTTGACGATGGCCCGCGCCGCCGGCGAACCCGCCGCGGTGTTCGTCGGGTCGGGCATCGACGCCGCCGCCGACAAGCTGGCCGAGTACGGCGCGGCCACGATCTACGTCGCCGACGCCGCTGAGTTGGGCAACTACGTGGTCGCCCCCGCCGCCGAGGTGCTCGCGAAGCTGGTCGCCGAGACCTCCCCGGCCGCGGTACTGATCGCGGCCACCGCAACCGGCAAGGAGATCGCCGGCCGGTTGGCGATCAAGACCGGTTCCGGTGTGCTCACCGACGCGACCGCGATCTCGGCGGACGGTGGAACGGTGCTCGCCGAGCAGTCCGTGTTCGGTGGTGCCACGGTCGTGCACTCGAAGGTCACCCATGGCACCGCGATCATCGCGGTGCTGCCGAACGCCACGCCGCCGGTCGCCGCGGCTGCCGCAGGTACCCGGGTGCCGGTGTCGGTCGAGTTGTCCGCGGCCGCCAAGGCCGCCAAGATCGTCGACCGGGTGGTGGAGGAGAAGGGCGAACGCCCGGAGCTGACCGAGGCGGCGATCGTGGTCTCCGGCGGCCGCGGGGTCGGTTCGGCGGAGAACATGGCTGTCGTGGAGCGGTTGGCCGATGCCCTCGGTGCCGCGGTGGGCGCCTCGCGCGCGGTGGTCGACGCCGGCTGGTACCCGCACCAGTCGCAGGTCGGGCAGACCGGCAAGACCGTCTCCCCGCAGCTGTACATCGCCGCCGGCATCTCCGGGGCGATCCAGCACCGCGCAGGGATGCAGACCTCGAAGACGATCGTCGCGATCAACAAGGACCGCGAGGCGCCGATCTTCGACCTGGTCGACTTCGGCGTCGTCGGCGACCTGCACAAGGTGTTGCCCCAGGCGACCGAGGCCATCCTGGCCCGCAAGAACAGCTGATCCGATGGCCCGTCACAAGTGACGGGACGTCAGGGGACGATGGTGAAGCGCCCGCCGTCCAGCGGGCGCAACACATCGAAGTGCCGACGGTCCAGCGTGGCGACAGTCTTGGTCCCGAAACGCTTGGCCAGGACGACGATTGATGCGTCGGTGAAGCCGATGTTCTGGTCCGGGTACTTCTCGATCAGGGCGATCGCCGCGGTCAGCTCCTCCCGGCCGAAGCCGGCGAGGTCCCACGCTCCGCCGTTGAGCTCACGCAGTCCGAGCAGTTCGCCCCGGGCTCCGATCCGGGACGTCATCAAGTGGTCGAGCTCGGCTACCACATAGGGCGAAACGACGAGCGGCCCGACGTCCCGCGCGAGCAAATTGCCCACCTTGGCGTGGTCGGGTTCGTCGGTGTCGAACAGGGCGAACAGCACACTGGTGTCGACGATCACCACTCGCCGAAACCCTTCAGGTACTTGTCGACGTTGCGTGCGATGGATTCACCGCCGTCACCGCCGCCGCTGCTGAACAGACCGCCACGCGGGCGGGGGCGTTCCTTCTCGACCAATTGCCGGATCGCGTCGCGAATCACTTCGGCTTCGGAGATCCCGCGCAGGCGCGCCGCTCGCTTTATGCCGTCCCGAAGGTCATCAGGCAGGTAGACGGTCGTCTTGTTCACACCTGCGATCGTACTACCGGTGGTGCCACATATGGCAGGCGAACAGACCACCGTCCTGGTTAGGCTTGCTCCATGAGCGACCAGACCGCTGTCCACGACGCCGCCCGGCGCGCGCGGGCCGCCTCGATCGACCTGGCCGTGGCCGCCCGCGCCGAGAAGGACGCCGCGCTGCGCGCAATGGCGGACAGCTTGGAGGCGGCCACCGCGGCGGTGTGCGAGGCCAACGACGCCGATGTCGCCCGGGCCCGCGAGGCCGGCACCAGCGAGGCGATGATCGACCGGCTGCGCCTGGACCCGGGCCGGGTCGCCGCGATGGCCGCGGGGCTGCGTGATGTCGCGCAGCTGCCCGATCCGGTCGGTGAGGTGGTCCGCGGATCCACGTTGCCCAACGGGCTGGAGCTGCGGCAGATCCGGGTGCCGTTCGGGGTGGTGGGCATCATCTACGAGGGCCGCCCGAATGTGACCGCCGACGCGGCCGGACTCGCGCTGAAGTCCGGCAATGCCGTCCTGCTGCGCGGTTCGTCCTCGGCCAAGGCGTCCAACGCCGCAATCGTCGCGGCCCTGCGGTCCGGGATCGCGGTGGTGGGGCTTCCGGTGGACGCCGTACAACTTGTGCCCGGCGACAGCCACGACTCCGTCAAGCACCTGATGCGCGCCCGCGGGCTGGTCGACGTGCTGATCCCGCGCGGCGGCGCCTCGCTGATCCGTTCGGTGGTGGAGGAGTCGACGGTCCCGGTCATCGAGACCGGCGTCGGCAACTGCCACGTGTACGTCGACGCCGCCGCCGACCTGGATGCGGCCGAGCGAATCCTGGTCAACTCCAAGGCGCAGCGGCCCAGCGTGTGCAATGCCGCCGAGACCGTGCTGGTGCACACCGACGTCGCCGAGGTCTTCGTGCCGCGGGCGGTGGCGGCGTTGCAGGCTGCCGGGGTGACCGTGCACGGCGATCCCGAATTCGTACGGCTGGGCGGGGCCGACGTGGTTCCGGCCATCGCGGAGGACTGGGACACCGAGTACCTCTCGCTGGACATCGCCGCGGCCGTGGTGTCGTCGCTGGAGGACGCCATCGCGCGCATCCGGGCGCACGGCAGCGGCCACACCGAGGCGATCGTCACCGGGTCGCAGCAGGCGGCCCGGCGGTTCGTGGCCGCGGTGGACGCCGCCGCGGTCATCGTCAACGCCTCGACCCGGTTCACCGACGGCGGCGAGTTCGGCTTCGGTGCCGAGATCGGGATCTCGACGCAGAAGCTGCACGCGCGGGGCCCGATGGGCCTGCCGGAGCTGACCTCGACCAAGTACGTCGTGACCGGTGAGGGACACTGTCGGGGGAACTGAGCCGGGCGCGCGACGAAGGAGCACGCGCGGCCAGGAACCCGACATTGCAACACCGCGGGGGAACTGAGCCGGGCGCGCGACGAAGGAGCACGCGCGGCCAGGAGTCCGAAAATCAACACTGCAGAGATTGATGTGACCCGGTTGGGTGTCCCGGCGTCGGCTCTGCAATCCTTGGAAGTCAAGTCGTGCAGATCGGGAGCCATAGACATGATCGCGAACTCCGCAGTGGCGTTGGACCGGATACTGGCCGCGGCCGCCGCGCACGAGCACCACAACAAGGCGCCCCTGGTCGGTATCTCGGTCTTCATCGGGCTGACCGTGCTGCTGCTCATCACCCTGCAGTTCAACCGCGACCGCTGACCCCCGGGCTCCGATGGGGCGACGTATCGGGGTGATGGGAGGCACCTTCGACCCGGTTCATCACGGGCACCTGGTCGCCGCCGCCGAGGTCGCCGACCGGTTCGGGCTCGACGAGGTCATCTTCGTGCCCACCGGTGAGCCCTGGCAGAAGACCGGCCGCGCGGTCTCGGCCGCCGAGGACCGTTACCTGATGACGGTGATTGCGACCGCAGCGAACCCGCGGTTCTCGGTCAGTCGGGTCGACATCGACCGGAGCGGACCGACCTACACCGTCGACACCCTGCGCGACCTCGCGGCCGAACGCGGTTACGACACGGAGTTCTTCTTCATCACCGGCGCCGACGCTCTCGGTGCGATCCTGAGCTGGCGGGACGCCGAGGAACTGGTCGGCCTGGCGCACTTCATCGGCTGCACCCGGCCCGGACATGCCCTGGCCGACCCGGGGCTGCCGGGCGCGCGGGTCAGCCTGGTCGAGGTGCCTGCGCTGGCGATCTCGTCCACCGACTGCCGAGCTCGGGTGGCGGCCGGTCGGCCGGTCTGGTACCTCGTGCCCGAGGGGGTCGTCCAGTACATCGCGAAGCGTTCGCTGTACGCGGCGCCTCGATGACCTCGTCTGACGAACAGTCAGATCCCACCTCGGTCGAGCAACCTGTCGACATCGAGGCGTCGGGGGAGGCCGACAGTACCGGTTGGCTGAACTTCATGCACTCCCGCGCGGGTGCCCGCGTCGACCGTCGCGAGGTGCGCCGGGAACGGCGGATCGCCGCCCTCGTACTGGTGCTGGTGCTCGGGGCGGTCGCCGGGATCGTGGTGTGGCGGCCGTGGTCGGCCGGCCGATCCGACGACGCCGGCGACGCGGCACTCGGCGCCGACCGGGTGGCGGCGCTGGTGGTGGTCTCGGACCGGAGCGGGGCGGTCGCGACAGCCGTCGTGGAACAGGACCGCCGGGGCTCCGGCAGCGGGGCGGTGGTGGGCGTGCCGGGTTCGTTGGGCCTGAGCGTGGAAGGCCTCGGTCCGCTGTCGGTGCGCGACGCGGCTGCCCAGGCCGGACCGACGTTGAGCCGGGACGCGCTGGGGGCGCTGCTGGGGGTCCCGTTGGTCGGCAGTTGGGTGATCGCTTCGGGCGACTTCGTCGCGCTGGTCGACCGGCTGGGCGGCATCCGGGTGGCCGGGCAGCCGGTCGACGGGAAGACCGCACTCGCCCGGGCCGGCGTGGACGCCGCCGGCGTCCGCGACGTGGTGACCGGTTTCGTGTCGGCGTTCCCGGCGGGGTTCGCCGCCACCCGCAGCCTGCTGGGCAACCTGGGCGTGCTCGACGAGCCCGGACTGCCGGTCGCCCGGCTGGCGGCGTTGGTGTCCGGCCTGGCGCGCGACGTCCCGGACGGGCGTTTGCGGACCGGCGCGCTGCCGCTGGACTCCTCCGGTCAGGCCCTGGATCCGACCGGCGCCACCCCGCTGATCACCGACATCCTCGGCGGCCGTCCGGGTGCCGGGCGCGCGGACAGCACCCCGCGGGTTTCCGTCTCGATCGCGCCCGGTGCGGGCCTGGCCGAGCTCGACGTCCAGGCCGACGTGCTCGACGCCGGGTACGAATACCTGCGCGGCCCGGCCGTCGCGGCGGGCGCGGCGAGTTCGGTGGTGGTGCGCACCGGCACGCCGGACGCCCAGAAGCTGGGCGCGGCGATCGCCGCGCTGTTCGACCTGCCCGGCTCAGCGGTGCGGCTGGGCGCCGAAGTGCCGTTGGGTGCCGACGTCGCGGTCGTGCTGGCCAAGCAGCCGTGACCGCCACTGACCAACCACTTCGGGAACCCATGGGAGAATGGCTCACCGTGACCGCATCCGAACGAGCCGTCGAACTTGCCGTCGCCGCCGCTGAGGCGGCGGCGGACAAGCTGGCCGAGAACATCCTGGCTTTCGACGTCAGTGATCAGCTCTTCATCACCGACATCTTCCTGCTCTGCTCGGCAGCCAACGACCGCCAGGTCAAGTCGATCGTCGACGAGATCGAGGACCGGCTGCGGGCCCTCGGGGAGCGGCCGGTGCAACGCGAGGGCCAACGCGAGGGGCGCTGGGTGCTGCTGGACTACGCCGACATCGTGGTCCACGTCCAGCATGCGGAGGACCGCATGTACTACTCGCTGGAACGGCTCTGGAAAGACTGCCCGAGCGTGGCGCTGCCCGATTCGGTGCGGGTGGGTCGCGACGGCCCGCGCGCGGCGGGTTGACCTCGCCGTGTTGCCCTGGCGCTGATGGGTCGTCAGTTGGTCGTCTGGCGGCACGGTCGGACGACGTGGAACCTGGCCGGACGTTTCCAGGGCCAGAGCGACGTGCCACTCGATGAGGTCGGGCACGAGCAGGCCCGTCGCTCCGCGCGGATCCTGGCAGCGCTCGAGCCGGCCGGGATCGTGTCATCGGACCTCGGCCGGGCTTCGGCGACCGCGGCCGAGTTGGCCCGCCTGACCGGCCATCCGGTTCACCTTGACCCTGGCCTGCGGGAGACCTACCTGGGCACCTGGCAGGGGCTGACCCGGGGCGAGGTGGAGGAACGCTTTCCCAGCGAGGAGGGGGCCTGGTTGCGCGGGGAACTGGAGCGCCGTGGTGGTGGGGAGAGCATGCCCGAGGTGGCCGAGCGCGCGGTGCGCGCCGTCCGGCAGGCCTTTGACCAACTCGGCCCGGACGACACCCTGGTCGCGGTGACCCACGGGGGGTCCGGACGCGTGCTGATCGGCCGGCTGGCCGGGTTGCCGCCGGAGCACTGGAGCGCGCTGGGTGTGCTGTCCAACTGTTCCTGGACGCTGCTCCGGGAACGGCCCGACCGTTGGGCGATCGCCGAGCACAACGCGGGCACCCTGCCCGAGCCGGTGCTCTCCGACGACTGAGTGGCGGACGGCGAACGAGCCGTGGCGCAGCCGTAACCCAGCCGCATATCAATCGGGGTGGACCACGAATGCCTGGGCCGATCCGACGAACCGGTCGACACCCCCGCGGTGGTACGCCCGCCGGCACGCAGGCGAGCGGGTGCGCCATATTTGCGTGTGGTCGACGCGGGCTCTCGCGAGCGCAGCGAGCGAGACGATGAGCACCGTTATCCCGACTGGGATGCCGTCTACCGCGACAACGTCGGCCGGGTCTACCGCCTCATGTACAGCAAGGTCGGCAACCGGGCCGACGCCGAGGACCTGACCGCGGAGGTGTTCACCGCCGCGTTGCGGCCATTGCGGGTCTCCGCCAGCGCCCCGGAGGTGCGGGCCTACCTGTTCACGACCGCCCGCACCGTGCTGGCCGGCCACTGGCGGCGGACGCTCGGCATCGAGGTGACCGTTCTGGACGCCGATGACGAACGGTGGCTGATGGCCCCGTCGACCGTTCCCGACGAGCCGACGAACGCACCGGTTCAGGCCGCCGCGCTGCTGGCACAGCTGCCGGAGAAGCAGCGGCAGATCCTCCAGTTGCGATTCCTCCAGGCCTGTTCGTTGAAGGAGGCGGCGGCCACGATGGGAATCACCGTGACCAATGCAAAGGTGTTGCAGCACCGGGCGTTGCGCGCGGCGGCGAAGATCGGGCAGGTGGAAGCATGAACGCTCGAGGCCTACGCCGTTTCGTCGGGGACCTGTTACGCGGTCGGCGGCCGCGGCCGTTCGCCGTCGAGGATCCCGAGGACCTCGCGGCGCTGCGGGCCGCGATCACGCTGGCTGCGGCCCGGCCCGGGGCGGATGCGCCGCGATCGGAATTCGTGGCCGAACTACACCGCAAGCTCGCCGAGGACGCGAACCCGGTGGTGCCGCTCGCGGCTCGTGCGACAGGTCCCACCCGCCGCCGGGTGCTGATCACCGGCTCGGTCGCGGCCGGTGCCGCGGCCATCGGTGCGGGGTTGGACCATGTCCTGACGTCGCGTCAGAACGGATCCGGTGTGGTCAGCGCGGCGCCCACGCTGGAACCCAACGTGGGGACGTGGCGCGGTATCGGCGCCTCGGCCGACCTGGCCCAGGGTGGGGTGCAGCGTTTCGACCTCGGCTCGGTGGTCGGGTTCGTGACCCGCGACGCCGGGGGAGTGCAGGCGGTGTCGGGGATCTGCACCCATCTGGGTTGTCGGCTCAACCTGGACAACGCCACCCGGCAGTTGGACTGTCCGTGCCACAACACCTCGTTCGCGGTAACCGGCGCGCTGCTGCACTACCAGCTGGCAAAGCCGCCCGCGCCCCTGCCGCACATCGAGGTCCGCGAACAGGACGGGCAGATCGAGGTCTACGTGCCGGTGTGAGCTTGTAACCCCTCCGCATATCCCTCTGCGGGCCCGTGAACGGCGGGCCGGACGAGGGGAGCTCGAAATGATTCGCACCATCGCTCGGTTGGGCCCGGCCGCCGCGCTGGCGGTGACCGGCCTGGCGTTGTCCGCCTGCGGGGCGGTCGCCGAGGCCCACCAAACGCCCGCGGCCCCGGCCGTGACGAGCACTGCGAACACGCAAGGCGTGCCGAACCTGCAGCCCGTCGCGGAATCGGCGGGCACCACTGTGACGATCGCGAAGTTCATGTTCGGACCGGACGCGCTGACCGTTCCGGTCGGCGCCACCGTCACCTGGACCAACGACGACACCGACCCGCACACGGTCGTCGCCAAGGACGGCACCTTCCGCTCAGGCGCATTGACCAAGGGCGGTAGCTACCGGCACACGTTCGACAAGCCGGGCACCTACCAGTACCTGTGCTCGATCCACCCGTTCATGGTCGCCACCGTGGTGGTGACGCCATGACCCAGGAGCGTGATCGTGAGGACGGCGCGAAGCCCTCACCGACCGGTATGACGCGCCGTCAGTTGATGCGGCACTCCGCATGGTTCGGCGCCGCAGTGATGATGACCGTCACCGGTGGCGAGGTGGTGTCCCACGTGATCGGTGGCGGCACCGCGCACGCGGCCGCGGCAGACCCGGGGGCCTTGCACTTCGTGCAGCTCAGCGATTCCCACATCGGATTCACCGGCACTGCCAACACCGACGTGACCGGTTCGTTCGCCGGCGCGATCGAGCAGGTCAACCAACTTCCCGTCCGCCCGGATTTCGTCATGCACACCGGCGACCTGACCCACTTGTCGACCCCGGAGCAGTTCGACCAGGTCAAGCAGATGATGACCGGCCTGCGGACTCCTCGAGTGTTCACGGTGCCGGGCGAGCACGACTCTGTCGACGACCACGGCGAGAAGTACCGCGCCGCGTTCGGTCTGGGGGGTGGCGGGAACGGTTGGTACTCCTTCGACGTCAAGGGCGTGCATGCGCTGGCGCTGGTGAACTCGCTGTCGTTGGAGAAGCTCGGCCACCTGGGACAGGATCAACTCGACTGGGTACGGGACGACCTCGCCGGTCGCAGCTCCGACACCCCGATCGTGGTCTTCAGCCACATCCCGCTGTTCGCGATGTACCCGCAGTGGGGCTGGGGCACGGACGACGCCACCCAGGTGCTCAGCCTGTTGCGCCGTTTCTCGTCGGTCACCTGCCTCAACGGCCACGTGCACCAGGTCTTCTCGATGACCGACGGCAATGTGACCTTCCACAGCGCCACCACGACCGCCTACCCGCTGCCGCACCCCGGTGACTCGCCTGCCCCGACGCCGGTCACGTTGCCGCCCGGCAAGCTCAAGGCGGCGCTCGGCATCCGCGAGGTCACGTTCCGCCCCGGTGGCGCCGGGCCGGCCGTGATCGACGAGCCGTTGCGCTGAGCCGGCGGCCACCCGCGCGGGTAGTCTGCCGAGGTGCCAGACACCGAAGCGATCACTGCAGCACCGGCGACCGACGACGCCCCGGAGTACCGCTACACCGCCGTGACCGCCGCCCGGATCGAGACCAAGTGGCAGGACCGGTGGGAACGCGAAGGCACTTTCCGGGCGGCCAACCCGGACGGCCCGCTGGGTGACGCGGCCGCGGCGGCGCGGCCGAAGCTCTACGTGCTCGACATGTTCCCGTACCCGTCGGGCGCGGGGCTGCACGTCGGACATCCGCTGGGATACATCGGCACCGACGTGTTCGCCCGGTACTCGCGGATGACCGGTCACAACGTGCTTCACGCGCTGGGCTACGACGCCTTCGGGCTGCCGGCCGAGCAGTACGCGGTGCAGACCGGCCGGCACCCGCGGGTCACCACCGAGGCGAACATCGCCAACATGCGCCGCCAGCTGCGAGCGCTGGGTCTTGGGCACGACCCGCGACGCAGTGTGGCGACCACCGACGTGGCCTTCTACCGCTGGACCCAATGGATCTTCCTGCAGATCTTCAACTCCTGGTACGACGAGGCGGTCGACCGGGCCCGTCCGATCGAAGAGTTGGTCGCCGCCTTCGCCGATGGTTCGCGCCCGGTGCCGGATGGCCGCTCCTGGAGCGATCTGACCGAGGCTGCGCGGCGGGAGGTCGTCGACGGGCACCGGCTGGCCGTCCTGTCCGAGGCGCCGGTGAACTGGTGCCCGGGGCTGGGCACGGTGTTGGCCAACGAGGAGGTCACCTCCGACGGCCGCAGCGAGCGCGGCAACTTCCCGGTCTTCCGGCGCAACCTGCGGCAGTGGATGATGCGGATCACCGCTTACGCCGACAGACTGATCGCCGACCTGGACGGCCTGGACTGGCCCGAGCCGATCAAGGGAATGCAACGCAACTGGATCGGTCGCTCCACCGGGGCGCTGGTCCGTTTCCCGGTCCGCGACCGCGCCGGGCAGGACACGGCGATCGAGGTCTTCACCACCCGACCGGACACGCTTTTCGGCGCCACCTACATGGTTCTGGCCCCCGAGCACCCGATGGTCGCCGAGCTGCTGCCGGAGGTTTGGCCGGACGGCACACCGGAGTCCTGGCGGTACGGTGCGGCCACCCCGGCGGCGGCCGCGGCTGCCTACCGTGCCGATGCCTCCGCCAAGTCCGAACTCGAGCGGCAGGTTGATTCCAAGCAGAAGACCGGGGTGTTCACCGGCACCTGGGCGACCAACCCGGTGAACGGTTCGGCGACCCCGGTGTTCCTGGCCGACTACGTGCTGACGGGCTACGGCACCGGCGCGATCATGGCCGTGCCCGCCGAGGACGAGCGCGACTGGGACTTCGCCGCCGCGTTCGGGCTGCCGCACGTGCGGACCGTCCAACCCCCCGAGAACTGGACCGGGGGAGCCTGGACCGGTGAGGGGCCCGCGATCAACTCGGCCAACGACGAGGTCTGCCTCAACGGCCTGCCGCTGGCGCAGGCGAAGGCCACGATCACGGAATGGCTGTCCCACAAGGGTTTTGGCGAGGCGACGGTGCAGTACAAGCTGCGGGACTGGCTGTTCAGCCGGCAGCGGTACTGGGGTGAGCCGTTCCCGGTGGTTTACGACGAGCACGGCGCCCGGGGCCTGCCGGATTCGATGCTGCCGGTCGAACTGCCCGACGTGGAGGACTACGCGCCGCGCGCCTACGACCCGGATGATGCAAATTCCGAACCCGAGTCCCCGCTTGCGCGGGCCACCGAGTGGGTCAACGTCACCCTGGATCTGGGTGACGGACCGCGCGAGTACCGTCGCGAGACCAACACGATGCCGCAGTGGGCCGGCTCATGTTGGTACGAGTTGCGCTACCTGGACCCGACCAACAGCGAGGTATTCGTCGACCCCGAGGTCGAGCGATATTGGATGGGTCCCCGGAAACCGGGCGACTGCGGCGGCGTCGACCTGTACGTGGGCGGCGTCGAGCACGCCGTGCTGCACCTGCTCTACGCGCGGTTCTGGCACAAGGTGTTGTTCGACCTCGGTCACGTGTCGAGTTCCGAGCCGTTCCGCCGACTGTTCAACCAGGGCTACATCCAGGCTGCCGCCTATACCGACGCCCGTGGCGTCTACGTCCCGGCCGAGCAGGTGGTCGAGGAGCCGGACGGGACCTTCACCCATCTCGGGATTCCGGTAAGCCGCGAGTTCGGGAAGATGGGCAAGTCGCTGAAGAACTCGGTGACGCCGGATCAGATGTGCGCCGAGTACGGCGCCGACACCCTGCGGCTGTACGAGATGTCGATGGGTCCGTTGGACGTGTCCCGGCCGTGGGAGACCCGCGCGGTCGTCGGGTCGTTCCGGTTCCTGCAGCGGCTGTGGCGCAACGTCGTCGACGAGCACACCGGTCAGGTTCGGGTAACCGATGCTCCGGCCGAGGAGGAGACCCGGCGCGTGCTGGCCCGAACCGTGGACGGCGTCGGCCGCGACATGGCCAACCTGCGCTTCAACACCGCGGTTGCCAAACTGATCGAGTGCAACAACCACCTGACCCGGCTGCTGACTGACGGTGCGTCACTTCCGAGGGAGGCGGCCGAGACGATGGCCCTGCTGCTGGCTCCGCTGGCCCCGCACGCGGCCGAGGAGATGTGGGCGCTGCTCGGACACCGCGAATCGTTGGCCTACGAGCCGTTCCCGATCGCCGACCCGGCACTGTTGGTGACCGAGACGGTGACCTGTGTGCTACAGGTGGCCGGCAAGGTGCGCGACCGAATCGAGGTGCCGTCCGGCATCGGCGAGGACGAACTTCGCGAGTTGGCACTGACTGCCCCGAAAGTGGTGGCCGCGCTCGACGGGCGGGGAGTGCGCATGGTCAAGGTCGTGCTTCCGAAGTTGGTCAACGTCGTCCCGGAGTGATGCGGTGCCGCGGGTCGCGATCGTCACCGACTCGGCCTGCTGCCTGCCCGGTGGGCTGATGTGGGCTTCGCGGCTGATCGTGGTGCCGCTGCGGGTCCACCTCGACGGCGTCGACCACGCCGAGACGGATCTGACGGGGGATCAGTTGGTTGCGAAGCTGCGGGCGGGCGTCGCGTTGACCACGTCCCAACCGACCCCGCAGGCCTTCGTCGCCGCCTACGAACGCGCGGCAGCCCAGGGCGCCGCTGAGGTCGTCTCGATCCACCTGTCCGCGGCACTGTCCGGGACGCACGCGACCGCCTGCGCGGCGGCGCGGGAGGCCGAGCTCCGGGTCCACGTGGTGGACTCCGCCTCGGCGGGCTTCGGGCTGGGCTTCGCGGTCCGGGCGGGGCTGGCCGTGGCGGAGGCCGGGGCCGGTGGCGCCGCGGTCGTCGCCGCCGTCGGGGAGAGCCTGCGGTGCAGCGAGGTGCTGTTCTATGTGGACACCCTCGAGTACCTGCGACGCGGCGGACGGATCGGGTCGGCGGCGGCGTGGGCGGGCTCGGCGTTGGCGATCAAGCCGATCCTGCGCCTCGAGGCGGGCCGGATCGTGGCGGCGGAGAAGGTGCGCACGGCCGCCCGGGGGTTGGCGCGGTTGGCCGAGATGGCGGGCGCGGCGGCGGGCGACGGGCCGGTGGAGTTCGGCGTGCAACACGTCGGTGCTGCACAGCGGGCCGGCGAGGTCGCTGGTCGACTGCGTGAGTTGCGGCCCGACGCCGAGGCGATTGCCGTCGGAGAGGTCGGAGCTGCGATTGGTGTCCACGTGGGGCCGGGGACGCTCGCAGTGACGGTGCGTCGGGGCTGATCGGCGGTTCGTCGGGCCGGGACGCTCCCGCCACCGTCCACCGGATGCCCGCCGACGAATCCGGCTGACCCGTAGCCGTCGCGGTTGTCCACATCCCCGCGGTGCGTCCACAGGCCGATCGGAGCCGGCTGGGCGTGGGCGTCGAGGAACCTAGCGTGCCGACGTGACCACCGACCCACCACACTCGCCGGGCCCGGCGCAGCAGCGCGCCACCGAACGCCTGCGCGCGATCGGTCTGCGGGGCGGGCCGCGTACGCCGGAGCCGGATCGCCCGACTGTCCGGCCTCGCTCCTGGCGGGACCTGGACCTACGGGCTGCTTCGGTGGTCTGTGTGGTCGCGCTGCTCGCGGTCGTTCTGGCCGGCGCGGTGCTGTGGCGCGCCCGGCCGCACTCGGTCGACGCGGGGCCGGCGGCCCAGGTCGTCGCCGCCCCGGTGACGGCTGCGCCACGGGAGGTGGCTCCCGCCGCGCCGGAACCGACCGCGCGTTCGCAACTGGTCGTCGACGTCGAGGGCACGGTCCGTCGCCCCGGGGTGGTCACCGTGCCCTCGGGTTCGCGGGTGCGCGATGCGCTGTCCGCTGCGGGCGGGGTCCTGCCCGGCTCGCCGACGACCTCGGTCAACCTCGCGGAGCCGGTGTCGGACGGGGAGCAGGTAGTGGTGGGCGGTGCCGCCCCGGCGGCGGCCGGGGGTCACCCCGGTAGTGGCGGCCCGGGCGGTCAGGTCGACCTCAACACGGCCACCGAAGCCGACCTCGAAGGCTTGCCGGGGATCGGGCCGGTGCTGGCCGATCGAGTGCTGGACTTCCGCCGCACGCACGGTCGGTTCACCTCGGTCGACGAGCTGCGTGAGGTGCCGGGTATCGGGCCGGCGAAGTTCGCGGCCCTGCGCAGCCGGGTCCGGGTCTGAGTCGTGGGCAACCCGTGAGTGACTGCGACCAGCGAGGAACGAGCGAGGAAGACAGGCGAACAACAGGCTCAGGTACCGACCGCAGACTGGTGCCTGCGGCGATCGCGGTCTGGATTACGGCCTGGGTTGCGCTCGCGCTGCCCGGTGGGCTGCCGGTGGCCTTGTGCTGCGCCGGCGGGATCGGGGCGGTGGCGCTGTTGGTTTTGGAATGGCGGCGCCGGCCTCCGCCGGACCCGCGCGTCGCGGGCCAGGCCTCGTTGGCGGCCGTACTGGCCGCGGTCCTTGCCGCCGGTGCGGCGGCCGGGCTGGCCGCCGACGCCCGGATGGCGGCGATCGACTCCGGCCCGCTACCGGAACTGGCGGCCCACAAAGCCAGGGTCACCGTGCAGTTGTCGGTGCGTTCGGTCCCTGCCGCCCACCTCGACCGGCCCCGTGGTTCCGAGCGGGCGCAGACCGTCATCCGGCTGACCGGGGAGGTGACGCAGGTCGTCGCGCGTGGGCGGACGGTCACCGTGCACAACCCGGTGGCGATCGAGAGCAGCGACCCGGCCTGGTTGGGCCTGTTGCCCGGGCAACAGGTACACACGGCCGGTCGGGTGTTCCCGCCGCGATGGCGCCCGGCCACCACCGCGCTGCTGGTCGCCACGGCGCCCCGGCCGGACGACGGACCACCGCTGCGCAGCCGGGCGGCCGCGGCGGTCCGGGCCGACCTGCGGGGCGCCACGGCCGGCCTGTCCGCGGACGAGCGCGGCCTGTTGCCCGGGCTGGAGTTCGGCGACACCAGCGGGTTGGACCCGCAGTTGGCCGACGACTTCCGTCAGGCCGGGCTGAGCCGGCTGCTCGCGATGGATGGGGCCAAGCTCGCGATCCTGTTGGCCGGGGTGCTGGGGATGGCCCGTCGGATCGGGGCCCGTGGCCGGGCGCTCTCGGTATTGGGGGTACTGAGCCTGGCGGCTCTGGCCGAGGTGGTGGGGCCGAAGCCGAGCCTGTTGCGCGCCGGGGTCATGGCAGCCCTGGCGCTGCTGGCACCGGCCATCGGTCGGCGCAGCGGCGCCACGGCGGGGCTGTGCATCGCCGTCGTCGTCCTGGTGCTCGTCGACCCGTGGTTGGCGCGGTCGTACGGGTTCGCGCTGTCGGCGGCAGGAACGGCGGGCTTGATCTGGTTGCTGCCTCGGTGGCGAGCCCGACTGGACGGGCGGGTCCCGGCCCGGATCGTCGGCCCCCTCGCTGTCGTGGCGGCGGCGCAGACCGCGTGCACGCCGATTCTGGTGCTGATGAGCGGTGCCGTCAGCCTCGTGGCCGTGCCGGCGAACCTGTTGGCGGCCGTGGCCGTTCCGCCGGCGCTCTTCCTGGGTTACACGGCCGGCTTGATTCAGCCGTTGAGCCCCGGTCTGGCAGGGCTGATCGCCCACGGCGCCGGCGTCGCGGCCTGGTGGATCATCGAGGTCGGCCGGCACGCGGGCGAACTACCCGGGGCGAGCCTGCCCTGGCCGCACGGCGCGATCGGGGTTGCGCTGGCGGTGCTCGTCGGGATCGGCTTGGTCCTCGCGCGCCGGGTGCCGACCCGGCCGCCGGCGCGGCGCACCCGGGCCGGACGTCTCCTGACTGTGGCGGCGTTGCTCTGCGCAGCGGTCTTGATCGTGCGGCCGACGGTGATCCCGCTGCCGGGAGTACTCGGCACGATGCGTTGGCCGCCGCCGGGTTGGCAGTTGGTGGCCTGCGACGTCGGCCAGGGCGACGCCCTGGTGCTCAACGGCGGCCCCGGAACCGCGGTGGTCGTCGACACCGGTCCGGAGCCGCGGTTGGCCGACCGCTGCTTGCGCTCACTGGGCATCCACCGCGTCCCGTACCTGCTGCTCACGCACTTCCACGCCGACCATGTGGAGGGCCTGCCGGGTGTGCTGCACGACCGGACGGTCGGCGAAATCGGCGTCAGTCCGCTGCCCGAGCCGCCCGACGAGGTCGACCGGGTGAGCCGGTGGACGACGGCGGCGCACGTTCCGATCACGCACCCGAAGGTGGGCGACGTCAGATCGGTGGCCGGCTTCACCTGGCGGGTGCTGTGGCCGCGCGAGCTGATCCGGGAAGGATCCGCACCCAACAACGCCAGCGTCGTACTGCTCGTGACATCCGCGACAGGCTTGCGGCTACTGCTCACCGGCGACATCGAGACGCCGGCGCAGGAAGCTCTGCATCGGGCCGAACCCGGCCTTCGGGTCGACGTCCTGAAGACACCGCACCACGGCAGCGGGCACCAGGACCCGGAGTTCATCCGCTCGCTCGGTGCTCGGGTCGCGATGACCTCGGTCGGCCTCGGCAACGTCTACGGCCACCCCGCGCCGCAGACCCTGGCGCTGCTGCGTGGGGCCGGGATGCTCGGCGGGCGCACGGATCTGGACGGCGACCTGGCCGCGACCGTGGTCGACGGCCGGCTGCGACTGGTCGTGCGGTCGGGAAGCGTTGATCGCGCCGATCCCCGGTCGCCCGGGCCACCCCCCGGCGCGGTTGCCGAGCCGCCCTCGGGGCGGGTCCGCCGCCGCGGCGGTCGGCCCCGCGTGGCAGGCTGCCCCCGATGTCCGCCGCCTCTGCTGCCGTGCCGGCCGCCGTGCCCGCCGTGACGCTGGTCATCGGGCCGGAGGAACTGCTCGTCGACCGGGCGGTGGCCGCCGCCGCCCGGATGATTCGGGCGGTCGACGCCGAGGCGGATGTGATCCAGGTGGCCGCCGGAGTGCTGGAGTCCGGCGCTGTGTTCGAGTTGACGGCCGCGTCGTTGTTCGCCCAACGTCGGCTGTTGGTGATCCGCGGCGCCCAGGACCTCACCGGGCCGGCGCTGGTCGAGATCGAAGCCTTGCTGGCCGACCTGCCGGAGGACACCTCCGTGGTGCTGACCCACGCGGGAGGAGCCAAGGGCAAGGGCGTGCTGGAGGCAGCTCGGCGGGCCGGTGCGGTTGTCGTGGACTGTGCGGAGGTCAAGAAAACCGGCGACAAGTTGACATTCGTGTCCGGGGAATTCCGCGCCGCGTCACGGCGGATATCGTCCGACGCCGCCAAAGCCCTGCTCGACGCCGTCGGCGGCGACCTGCGTGGGCTGGCCGGCGCGTGCGCCCAACTGGTCGCCGACACCACCGGGACGGTCGAGGTCGACACGGTGCGGCGCTATTACGCGGGGCGGGCGGAGGTCACCAGCTTCGCGGTCGCCGACCTGGCCGTGGAGGGCCGCACCGAGGAAGCCTTGGTGCAGCTGCGCTGGGCGCTGTCCTGCGGTGTGGAGCCGGTCCTGGTCGTCGCCGCGCTGGCGATGGCGTTGCGCAACATCGCCAAGCTGGCCGGCGCCCCGCGCGGCGCGCGCCCGGCCGATCTGGCGCGGGACCTCGGGATGCCGCCGTGGAAGATCGACCGGGTCCGGGCGCAGCTGCGCGGTTGGGACGGCGAGGGGATTGCGCGGGCGCTGCGGGCGGTTGCGACCGCCGACGCGGATGTGAAGGGTGCCGCTGCCTCGCCGGGCTACGCGCTGGAGCGCGCGCTGGTCACCGTCGGCGCGGCCCGGCGCCGGTAGCTTTCTGCTGCCCAGGATCTGGTTGGGCTCAGGACTTGTCGCGCTCAGGACTTGTTGAGGGCCTGCGCCATGGCCGACTTCTTGTTCGCTGCGGCGTTGGCGTGGATGACGCCCTTGCTGGCGGCCTTGTCCAGCGCCCGCGACGCGGCGCGCATCAACGTGCCCGCGGCATCCGTGTCGCCGGTGGCGGCAGCCTCGCGGAACTTGCGCACCGCGGTCTTCAACGACGAACGCACGGCCTTGTTGCGCTGCCGGGCCTTCTCGTTGGTGCCGTTGCGCTTGATCTGAGACTTGATGTTCGCCACGGAAGGTGCTCGCCTCGGTTCGGGGATGGTGACAGGGGTGCGCCGCTCGGGCGCGACCGCTGAGGGTATCAGCGTCGGCCGGCCTCGGCCAAACGCGGCCGCGTGCCCCCCGGACGGCCATGAAAAATCCGCGAAACACCCGCGGAATACCCTGACGGACGTGGCCGACCTGCTGGAGGACTACCCGTTCGGGGCGGCGTGGGACGAGATGTTCGCCGGAGCCGGCGAACCCCGGGCCGCGATGGCGGGCGTGCATGACGCCGTCCGGGCCCTGGCCCCCGACGAGTTGCGCGCCCGCGCGGACGCATTGGCCCAGGGCTTCCTCGACCGCGGGGTCACATTCGCCCTGGGCGGCGAGGAGCGGCCGTTCCCGCTCGACATCGTGCCCCGGGTCATCACGGCCGTCGAATGGGACGTGCTGTCCCGCGGCGTCGCGCAGCGGGTCCGTGCCCTGGAGGCCTTCCTGGCCGACGTCTACGACCGCGGCGAGGTGTTCAACGACGGGGTCATCCCACGCCGGCTGATCGTCACCTCGGCGCACTTCCACCGCGCGGCCGCCGACATCGTCCCGGCGAACGGGGTCCGGGTGCTGGTCTCCGGCATCGACGTCATCCGCGACGAGGCCGGCGAGTTCCGGGTGCTGGAGGACAACATCCGCACCCCGTCCGGCGTGTCCTATGTCATAGAGAACCGGCGCGCGATGACCCACGGCTTGCCGGAGGCGTTCAGCTCGCACCGGATCATGCCGGTCTCCCACTACCCGCAGCGACTGCTGGCGGCCGCCCGCGCGGCCGCTCCGGAGGGCGCGGCCGACGCGTCGGTCGTCGTGCTCACCCCCGGCGTCTACAACTCGGCATACTTCGAGCACGCGCTGCTCGCCCGGCTGATGGGCGTCGAACTGGTCGAGGGTCGCGACCTGGTCTGTCGGCGCAACCAGGTCTACATGCGCACCACCAGCGGCGAACGGCGGGTTGACGTCATCTACCGCCGCATCGACGACGACTTCCTCGACCCGCTGCACTTCCGGGCGGACTCGACGATCGGGTGCCCGGGTCTGCTCAACGCGGCCCGCGAGGGCGGGGTCACCATCTGCAACGCGGTCGGCAACGGGATCGCCGACGACAAGTTGGTCTACAGCTACGTTCCCGAACTGGTGCGCTACTACCTCGGCGAGGAGCCGATCCTGGCCAACGTCGACACCCACCGCCTCGACGAGCCGGACACTCTCGAGTGGGTGTTGGAACACCTCTCGGAGTTGGTGCTCAAACCGGTCGACGCCTCCGGGGGCAAGGGCATCGTGATCGGGCCGGCGGCCGAGTCGGCCACGCTGGAGATGCTGCGGATCAAGGTGCGTGCCGACCCGCGTGGGTGGATCGCCCAGAAGGTGGTCTCGCTGTCGACGGTGCCGACCCTGGTCGGTGAGTACCTGCGACCACGGCACGTCGACCTGAGGCCGTTCGCGGTGAACGACGGCACCGGGATCTGGGTGCTGCCCGGCGGACTCACCCGGGTGGCGCTGCCCGAGGGTCAGTTGGTCGTCAACTCCAGTCAGGGCGGCGGCTCCAAGGACACCTGGGTGCTGGCGTCGGCCGACGGCCAGGGCGAGCCGGAGCCCAGCACCAACGCCGGGGCGCCCCGCGGCCGCGCCTCCGATCCCGGACCGATCCGCGGCCCGGCCTACGGGCTCCTACGTCAGCAGGAACAACAACAACAACAGCAGCAGCTGACGGTGCGTCAGACCGGGTCCGATTTCCTGACCGACCGTCAGGGGGAGTCGTGCTGAGCCGCATCGCCGAGTCGGTGTTCTGGATCGGTCGCTACCTCGAGCGGGCCGACTCGACCGCGCGCATCCTCGACGTCCACGTGCAGATGCTGATCGAGGATCCCTGGGTCGACCAAGAGGTCGTGTGCTCGTCGTTGATGGAGGTCATGGGAGTCACCGAACCGAGTGCCCGCACGGTCACCGGCGCCGGTCAGGTGCTCGCCGAGTTGGCCTACGACCCGGACAACCCCAGCGCCATCGCCGGGTGCATCGTCGCCGCCCGGGAGAACGCCAGAGGGGCCCGGGAGACGATCTCGGCGGAGATCTTCGAGGCGCTCAACGCCACCTGGATGGGCCTGCCCGCGCGGCTTCGGCGCGCCGACCAGTTGGGCCCGCACCCGTACTTCGCCTGGATCCGGGAACGGATCGCGGTGATGTTGGGGTTGGTCGACGCGACGATGAGCCGGGACGAGGGCTGGACCTTCCTCACGCTGGGCCGCTGCCTGGAGCGAGCCGACATGACCGCCCGGTTGCTGATGCTCCGCACGCTGCCCGGCGGTCGCGCGCCCTCGTGGGGCACGTTGCTGCGTTCCACCGGCTGCTACGAGAGCTACCTGCGAACCTACCGCGGGCCGGTGCGGGAGAACCTCGCCGCCGAGTTCCTGATGGTCGACCGGCTCTCGCCGCGCTCGGTGTTCTACGCGCTCTCGCAGGCCGAGGAATGCCTCCAGACGCTCGACCCGGCTGCCCGCCGCAGTGGATTCGACGACACCGGACGGCTGTTGCTCGGCCGGGTCCGCACCGATCTGGAGTTCCGCAGCCGGGGTGACCTGCTCGAGGACTTCTCCGAGCACCTGGAGGCCCTGCAGGAGACCTGCTCGGCGGTCAGCGACGCAGTGGCCCGCAAGTACTTCCCGCACGTCGCGCCGGTGATGTGGACAGCCGATCTGGCCTGCGAACCCGTCGAGGTGGCGAACTGATGGCCTGGCGGCTGAGGGTGCGTCACCTGACCGGTTTCCGTTACGCCGACGATGTTCTGTCGTCGTACAACGAGGCCCGGATGACGCCGCTGACCGACGCCTCGCAGACCGCGCTGGACACCCGGGTGCGGATCACGCCGCGGGCTACCGTGTCCCGCTACCGCGACTACTGGGGCTCGGCGGTGACCGCGTTCGACGTCCACGTCCCGCACACCGAATTGACCATCGAGGCGCACAGCGTCGTGGAGACCCACCCGGTGCCGCAGGTTTTGGCGGCGGTGGGTTGGGACGTGCTGCGCGACATGCGGGTCCGCGAGACCCATGTCGAGTACCTGACGCCGACCCCGTACACGGCGGTCGACATCGAGGTCTGCACGGCGGCCCGGGAGGTGGCGGGCGATCTGCCGCCGCGGGCCGCGGCCCGCGAGGTGGCCGACTGGTTGAGCTCCCAGGTGTCCTACGTTTCCGGCGCGACCGGCGTGCACACCAAGGCCATGGAGGTCTGGACACAGCGCAAGGGGGTGTGCCAGGACCTGGCACACCTGACGGTCGGGGTGCTGCGTTCCCTGGGCATTCCGGCCCGCTACGTCTCCGGCTACCTGCACCCGGACCCCGCCGCGGAGATCGGCTCGACGGTCACCGGCGAGAGCCACGCCTGGGTGCAGTGGTGGGACGGCGACTGGACGTCCGGCGACCCCACCAACGGCAAGCCGGTCGGTCCCGAGCACGTGGTGGTGGCGCGCGGCCGCGACTACTGGGACGTGCCGCCGCACAAGGGCGTCTACTCCGGCCCGGTCGGCACCGCGCTCGGCGTCGTGGTCGAGGTCACCCGGCTGGCCTGAGAGGATCGGGCATGCCCTGGACCCGAGCGGACCTGCCCGATCTGACGGGCCGTCGGATTGTGGTCACCGGGGCCACCAGCGGCATCGGCGAGGCGGCCGCGGCGGCGCTGGCCGGCGCCGGCGCGCACGTGGTGCTGGCGGTCCGCGACACCGTGCGCGGCGCGACCGCGGCGGCCCGGATGACCGCCAGCACCGAGGTTCGCCGTCTCGACCTGGCCGATCTGGCCTCGGTCCGGGGGTTCGCCGCCGGCCTGGACGGCCCCGTCGACGTGCTGATCAACAATGCGGGCGTGATGATCGTGCCCCGTGGCCGCACGGTCGACGGCTTCGAGACCCACCTCGGCACCAACCACCTCGGCCACTTCGCGTTGACCAACCTGCTGCTGCCCCGAATCACCGACCGGGTGGTCACCGTCGCCTCGCTGGCCCATCGCTTCGGCCGGGTCGAGCCGACGGACCTGTCGTTCCACCGGCGCCGCTACCTGCGCTGGCAGGCCTACGCCCAGTCGAAGTTGGCCAACCTGCTGTTCACCACCGAGCTGGCCCGACGCCTGAGCGCGGTCAACTCTCCGGTTCGAGCCATGGCCTGCCACCCGGGTTACTCGGCGACCCGGCTGGGCAAGCACACCGGCAACGCCGTCGTGACCACGCTGCTCACCCTCGGCGACCACCTGGCGCAGGACGCCGTCGGCGGCGCCACGCCGACCCTGTACGCGGCGACCGTCGACCTGCCCAGCGACAGCTACGTCGGCCCGGACGGCCCGGGCGAGATGCGCGGCGGCCCGAGGTTGGTCGGCCGGAGCGGTCGGGCCTACGACGCGGTCGTGGCGAAGGCACTGTGGGCCGCGTCGGAGGAGCTCACCGGTACCAAGTTCCCGCTCTGACGCACCGTCAGGACAGTTGCCAGTCGACGGGTTCGCCACCCAGTGCGGTCAGCAACTCGTTGGCGCGGCTGAAGGGTCGGGAGCCGAAGAAGCCGCGATCGGCCGACATCGGGCTGGGGTGCGCCGAGGTGATCTGCGGGATCTCCTCGCCCAGCATCGGGGACAGGCTCGCCGCGTCGCGGCCCCAAAGGATGGCCACGAGCGGTGGTTCGCCGGCCCGATCCACCAGTGCCCGGATCGCCTGTTCGGTGACGGCCTCCCAACCCTTGCCGCGGTGCGATCCGGGGTTGCCGGGCGCCACGGTCAGCACCCGGTTGAGCAGCAGTACGCCTTGGGCCGCCCACGGGCTCAGGTCGCCGCCGGCCGGCGGCGGCAGACCCAGGTCGGCGCCGTACTCGCGGAAGATGTTCTGCAGCGACCGCGGCAGCGGCCGGGTCGTCGGCGACACCGAGAACGACAGCCCCACGGCGTGCCCGGGCGTCGGATACGGGTCCTGACCGACGATCAGCACCCGGACCGCGTCGAAGGGTTGGGTGAAGGCCCGCAGCACATTTGCGCCCGCGGGCAGATATCCACGGCCCGCGGCCAGTTCGGCTCGCAGGAAGTCGCCCAGCCCGGCGATCGCCCCGGCCACCGGCTCCAGCGCCCGCGCCCATCCGGCGTCGACCAACTCGGCCAGCGGCCGCGCCGTTGCGGTGGTCACGGCTCGGCCTCGCTACGCTCGGTCGGCCGTGACCAAGGTGCTCGTACCTTGGTTCGCTCGCTGCGCTCGCTCACTGAAGAACGTTAGCGCTGCGAGAATGGCCGCTGCCCGCGTACCCGCCTAGCCGAACTGGACGGATCCCCCCGTGCCGCCCTCCTCGCCGGCGCCGAGTCGTACCGACCCGGCACTGATCCGGAACTTCTGCATCATCGCCCACATCGACCACGGCAAGTCGACGTTGGCCGACCGGATGCTGCAGCTCACCGGCGTGGTCGACGCCCGCAACATGCGCGCCCAGTACCTGGACCGCATGGACATCGAGCGCGAGCGTGGCATCACGATCAAGAGCCAGGCCGTGCGGCTGCCGTGGACCGCGCTGGACGGCCGGGTACACGTGCTCAACCTGATCGACACGCCCGGACACGTCGACTTCACCTACGAGGTGTCCCGGTCGTTGGCCGCCTGCGAGGGCGCCGTGCTGCTGGTCGACGCGGCCCAGGGCATCGAGGCGCAGACGCTGGCCAACCTCTACCTGGCCCTGGAGAACGACCTGGCGATCGTCCCGGTGCTGAACAAGATCGACCTGCCGGCCGCCCAGCCGGAGAAGTACGCCGCCGAGTTGGCCCACGTGATCGGCTGCGACCCCGAGGACGTGCTCAAGGTCAGCGCGAAGACCGGGGAGGGCGTCGAGGCGCTGCTGCACCGCATCGTCGCCGAGGTCCCGCCCCCGATCGGCGATCCGGACGGCCCGGCCCGGGCGATGATCTTCGATTCGGTCTACGACACCTACCGCGGCGTGGTGACCTACGTCCGAGTGATCGACGGCCACCTCAGTCGCCGCGAGAAGATCTTGATGCTCTCCACCAGGGCCACCCACGAGCTGCTCGAGATCGGGGTCAGCGCACCCGAGCCGACCCCGACCGAGGGTCTCGGTGTCGGTGAGGTCGGCTACCTGATCACCGGGGTGAAGGATGTCCGCCAGTCGAAGGTCGGCGACACGATCACCAATGCCCATCATTCGGCGACCAAGGCCCTGGCCGGGTATCGCGAGCCCAGGCCGATGGTGTTCTCCGGGCTGTACCCGATCGACGGGTCGGACTTCCCCGAGCTGCGCGAGGCGCTGGACAAGCTCCAGTTGAACGATGCCTCGCTGGTCTATGAGCCGGAGAGTTCGGCGGCTCTGGGATTCGGCTTCCGCTGCGGCTTCCTGGGCCTGCTGCACCTGGAGATCGTGCGCGAGCGACTGGAGCGGGAGGCGGGCCTGGACCTGATCTCCACCGCCCCGAACGTCGTCTATCGGGTGGTGAAGGACGACGGCAAGGAATTCATCGTCACCAACCCGAGCGAGTACCCGGAGGGCAAGATCGCGGCGGTCTACGAGCCGGTGGTGCGCGCCACGGTGCTGTCCCCGAGCGAGTTCGTCGGCACGATCATGGAGCTCTGCCAGAACCGCCGCGGCGCGCTGCTCGGCATGGACTACCTGTCCGCCGACCGCGTGGAGCTGCGGTACACGCTGCCGCTGGCCGAGATCGTGTTCGACTTCTTCGACGCGTTGAAGTCCCGCACCCGCGGCTACGCCTCGCTGGACTACGAGGTCAAGGGCGAGCAGGAGGCCGATCTGGTCAAGGTCGACATCCTGCTCCAGGGCGAACCGGTCGATGCCTTCTCCGCGATCGTGCACAAGGACAAGGCTCCGGAGTACGCGACCCGGATGACGAAGAAGCTGCGCCAGCTGATTCCCCGGCAGCAGTTCGAGGTGCCGATCCAGGCCTCGATCGGGGCGCGGATCATCGCCCGGGAGAACATCAGCGCGATCCGCAAGGACGTGCTCGCGAAGTGCTATGGCGGCGACATCAGCCGCAAACGGAAGCTGCTGGAGAAGCAGAAGGAGGGCAAGAAGCGGATGAAGATGGTCGGCCGGGTCGAGGTACCCCAGGAGGCCTTCATCGCCGCACTGTCGACAGACGAGTCGCCCGACGGCAAGAAGGCCAAGTAGCGGAAGTAGCACCTCCATACCGAATCTGTGCAAAATGACAGTACGGTTCCGTACTCATCTGCGCGTAGGGTGGCCCTGTGTCCGAAATGTCGGGTTCGTCGACCGCGGTGCTGGACGTCGAGGAGTTCACCCCGCGTGAACAGGAGATCCTCGACGTCTGTGCCGAGCTGCTCACCGAGATCGGCTACGAGCGCCTCACCATCGATGCCGTGGCCGCCCGGGCCCGGGCCAGCAAGGCCACCATCTACCGCCGTTGGCCGGGTAAGCCGGCCCTGGTCGGCGCTGCGGTGCGGCACGTCACCGACACCGCCCACCTGGCCCCGGACTACACCGGTGATCTGCGCGCGGACCTGCTGGCCCTGATCACCAACGCCCGGAACCGGTTCGTGCGTCAGGGCCGGTTGATGGCGGGCATGGTCAACGCGATGCAGAACGACGCGGAGCTGGCCACGCTCATCCGGGCCGACATCGCCCGTTGCAAGATGACCATCGACGACCTGATCGGCCGCTACACCGGCGAAGGCGTGATAACCGCCCCCGACGCGGACCTCATCCGCCAGCTCGCGCCGGCCACGCTGTTGATTCGGGTACTGGTCACCGGTGAGCCGGTGGACGACGATCTGCTGCACCGCCTGGTCGACAACGTGATGCTGCCGCTGCTGGCGCCGGGACACTTCGGATGTCGGTGACCTCGGCCGACGTGGGGTCCTCCCGCAACGGGACGCACCCCGGTCACGTGCCCGCTGCGCCCACCGCTGCCCCGGACCACAGCCGGCGGTGGCTCGGCCTGGGCGTGATCGCGCTGTCGCAGCTGATGATCGTGGTGGACGCGACGATCATCAACGTCGCGCTGCCCGCGATGACCGTCTCGCTGCGGATCTCCCCGGAGGACCGCCAGTGGGTGATCACCGTCTACACGTTGTCCTTCGGTGGTCTGCTGCTGATCGGTGGACGGGTCGCGGACTACCTGGGCCTGCGCAAGGCCTTCGTGATCGGCTTGATCGGGTTCGGCATCGCCTCCGGATTCGGCGGTGCCGCCCAGAACCTGACGATGTTGCTGTCCGCCCGGGCGGCTCAGGGCTTGTTCGGGGCGCTGCTCGCTCCGGCGGCGCTTGCGTTGCTGGCCAACACCTTCTCCGACGCGCGGGAACGAGCGAAGGCGTTCGCGATCTTCGGCGCGGTGGCCGGCGGCGGGTCGGCTGTCGGTCTGGTTCTCGGTGGCGTCCTCACCGAGTACGCCAGCTGGCGCTGGACCATGTACATCAACATCCCGATCGCCGCACTCACCGTGGCCGGGGCGTATCTGCTTCTCGGCGAGCACCGCGGTGAGCATCCCGGCCGGCTGGACATGCTCGGCACCATCCTGGTCACCTCGGGCCTGATCAGCCTCGTCTACAGCTTCTCCGAGGCCGAGCGGCACGGCTGGGGCCAACCGCGAACGCTCGGCCTGCTCGGCCTTGGCGTCGGGCTGCTCGCACTTTTCATCGTCAGCCAGCGGATGGTCCCCAACCCGGTGCTCCCGCTGCGAGTGCTCGGCGACCGTACGCGCGGCGGTGCGAACGTGGCCGTCGGCCTGGCCTCGGTCGCGATGTTCGGGGTGTTCTTCGTCCTGACGTTCTTCATGCAGGGCGTGCTGGGGTACTCGCCGGTCAAGACCGGGGTCGGCTTTCTGGCGATCACCGGCGGGATCATCGTGTCCTCGGGGGTCGTGAGCGCGATCGGGCACAAGGTGCCGCCCCGGCTGATCCTCGGCTCCGGTCTGCTGGGCGCCGCGGTCGGCGCGGTCCTGCTGTCCCACCTCTCGACGACTGCCACCTACACCGCCAATCTGCTGCCCGCGTTGATCCTGATCGGGCTCAGCCTCGGATGCGTGTTCGTGCCGTCGTTCAACGCCGCCACGATCGGGGTGGCGCCGCGCGACGCCAGCGTGGCCAGCGCGATCATCAACACCTCCCAGCAGGTCGGCGGGTCGCTGGGCGTCGCGCTGCTGTCCACCGTCGGCGCCAACCAGGCCAAGGACTTTTTGGCCCAGCACGGGGTCAACCCGATGAACCTGTTGCAGGCCCAGGTCGTCGGCTCGACCGCGGCCGCGCGTTGGGCCGCGGTGATCCTGCTGCTGGCCGCGGTGCTGACCGCCGTGCTGGTCAACATCCGCAGGCTGGACCTGAGCATGACCGGCGAGACCGCACTGCCGGTGGTGGCCGACGAGGGCGCGGCCGAGGCGGCTCTGATGCCGGCGGCGATCGCCGAAGCGATTGCCATCCATCACGTCGTGCCGCCTTCGGTTACCGCCGCGGTTTCTGCGAAGCTGACAGACGTGCCTACTGCGCCGCGTCGTTCCTCCGACGGTGATTCTGCGGGCTGGGCGGCCTCCGGTGCCCCCGGTGCCAACCCGATCATCGGCTCGGGCGCCGACCGGGCGCATCCGCCGGTGCTCGCCGGCGCGCCGGTCGAGCCGGTCGAGCCGGTCGCCGCTGCGCCTCGGGCGACGGTCGGCCCGTCATCCACCGCCTCGGTCGGTGGGTCGTCGGACGCGCAGGCGGTGGTTCGCGACGCCTCCGGTGCCCCGGTCGCAGGCGCGGTCTGGACAGTGTTGGACACCGCCGGCCGGCAGCTCGGCCATGGCCGCAGCGACGCCTCCGGTGTGTTCGGGTTCGCTGCGGCCGACCAGACCGACGTGGTCCTGGTGGTCCGTCATCCCGGGCACCGCCCGTACGCCTGCGCCGTGCACCTCGGCGACGACTCCGGTGCAGTCGGGCACCTGCAGGTGGACGTGACGTTGGTGTCCGGGATGGCGGTGCGCGGTGCGGTGCGCGGGCCCGACGGTCACGAGATCCCCGGCGCCCGGGTTTGGCTCCAGGACGCCACCGGCGCCGTGGTGGCGCGGGCCAACTGCGACGCGACCGGCCGCTACGCCTTCGCCGACGTCCCCGCCGGGTCCTACCGCCTTCTCGCCGTCGGCTACCAGCCCACCGGCCGTGATCTGACGGTCAGTCAGGGACAGGACGTGGCGACCGAGTTGACGCTGGTCCACGCCGCCCCCGCCGACGTCCCGGCCTGATCCGCCCGGACGCCACGAACAGGCCTGGCGGGTGTCCGACGTGACCGCGCAGATTCTCTCGGTCAACGTCGGTCGGGTTCAGACGCGGCCGACCAGCAAGCTGGGCCGTACCGGCATCGACAAGCGTCCGGTCACCGGCCCGGTCCACGCGGGGCCGCTGGGCCTGGACGGCGACGAGGTCGCCGATGCGGACCACCACGGCGGGGTGGACCAGGCCGTCTATGCATATGCCCGGGAAGACCTGGACCGCTGGGAGACCGAACTCGGCTACGCACTGCGGCCGGGCCAGTTCGGGGAGAACCTCACGACCAGCGGAATCGATCTGTACGAGGCGGTCATCGGGGAACGGTGGCGGGTCGGCGGCGTCGAGTTCGAGGTGTCCTGCCCGCGGGTGCCGTGCGCCACGTTCCAGGACTTCCTGGGTGAGCCGTTCTGGGTGAAACGATTCACCCAGGACGGCCGGGTCGGCACCTATCTGCGTGTCCTGCGCTGCGGTGATCTGACGGCGGGTCAGGAGATCGAGCTGCTCCACCGGCCGGACCACGGCATCACGGTCGGGCTCACCTTCGCCGCGCGGGCACTGCAGCCCGAGTTGTTGCCGCGCCTGCTCGACGCTCCCGAGCTGCCCGACGAGTACCACGAGCGCGCGCGCGCCTGGATGCGAGCCCCAGGCGCGGCTTCCTGATGGCTCGTCAGTTCGGCATCTACCTGCACGTCCCGTTCTGCTCGACCCGTTGCGGTTACTGCGACTTCAACACCTACACCGCGGAAGACCTGGGTGGCGGCGCCACCCGGGAGGCGTACCCGGCGCAGGCCGCCGCCGAGATCCGGCTGGCCGCCGGCATGCTGCGCGGCCCCGACGGACCGCCCCAGGTCGCGACGGTCTTCGTCGGTGGTGGCACGCCGACCTTGCTCACCCCGACGGAACTGGGCGGCCTGCTCGGGGTCATCCGCTCCGAGTTCGGGCTGAGCGCCGACGCCGAGGTCACCACCGAGGCCAATCCGGAATCCGTCGACGCCGCCGCGATCGAGCAGTTGCGCGCCGTGGGATTCACCCGGATCTCGTTCGGGATGCAGAGCGCCCGGGCGCACGTGCTGGGTGTGCTCGATCGAGTGCACACCCCGGGCCGGTCCGCCCAGTGCGTCGCCTGGGCGCACCAGGCCGGCTTCGAGCACGTCAACCTGGACCTGATCTACGGCACGCCGGGCGAGAGCGACGCCGACTGGTCGGACTCGCTGGCGGCCGCCGTTGCCGCCGGACCGGATCACATCAGCGCCTATTCGCTGATCGTCGAGGACGGCACCCGCTTGGCCGCCCGCATCCGTCGTCGCGAACTGCCCGCCCCGGACTCCGATGTGCTGGCCGACCGGTACCTGATGGCCGAGCAGGCGTTGAGCACCGCCGGCTTCACCTGGTACGAGGTCTCGAACTGGGCTCGGGGCGACGCGGCCCGGTGTCGGCACAACATCCTCTATTGGACCGACGGCGACTGGTGGGGCATCGGCCCGGGCGCGCACAGCCACCGGGACGGCGTGCGTTGGTGGAACGTCCGACACCCGCGGGACTACGCGCAGCGCCTCGCGGCGCTGGAGTCCCCGGAGGCCGGGCGCGAGGTGCTGACGGAGCATCAGCGACAGTTGGAGTACGTGATGCTCGGGTTGCGGCTGCGCGCCGGCCTGCCCGTCGATCGGGTGCCCGACGCGGACTTGGCGCTGCACCGGGCTGCCGCCGACGGACTGCTGGAACCGGCCGCGCTCGCCGGCGGGCATGCCGTGCTGACGTTGCGCGGCCGACTGCTCGCCGACGCCGTGGTCCGGGATCTGACCGGCTGACCAACCGGCCGTACGACAAGTCCGCAGATGTCCCGCGCCTTGGGGAAGGCTTCCCCGAAACCCGTCCTGGACTTGGGTTCCGTGCGATCGGGCAATACCTACCGTCGAGCAATGTCCTCGCCACGACACGCTTGCTCGAGCGCGCCTCAATCGGACGGCCGTCCGGTCGGCCACCGAGCGGACCGCACGAATCGCCGGGGGAGCGGCGAGCCGGTAGGCACGGCGGAGCAGTGTCCGGAGCGGGTGGCACAGCCGGAAGTCGGGTTGGGCGCGTCACCCCGCGGGCGGCACCGCGCGATGCCCGCGCCGCGGCAGGCGAGTCCTTCCGCGGTGTCGAGTGCGAGTCGGGGCCGGCACCGGGCCGTGTCGCCCCCGACCCCGTTTCGTCGACCGGCCGTCGTGGGGACCGCCGCGGTGGCCGTGGCCGTGGCCGGGGCCATGGCGCTGGCGGACATCGAGGGCAGCGACCCACTGGGCATACCTGATCCCGCCGCCCTGTCGGGCACGGGGGCGAGCGCCCCCACGCCGTCCGGGCAGGCGCTCGGTACGCACTCCTCGGTCGCCGCCGATTCGGCGCAACGGCAGGCGGCGGCCCGAAGCCGGGCCCGCGACCTGCTCGCTTCGCGGATCGCCGCGGTGGAGCAGCCGGCCGCGACTGCCGTGCAGCTCACTGCCTTGCGCCGGGAGTGCAAGTTCAACCCAACGATCCAGCGCCTGCCCGCGTCCGACCCGTTGCAGGTCGAGAACGCGCAGACGATCATCGACGCCGCGCAACAGATGGGCCTGCCGGTCCGGGCGGAGGTCATCGCGCTGGCCACCGCATGGCAGGAGTCGAATCTGATCAACATGCGCGGCGGCGACCGCGATTCAGTCGGCCTGTTCCAGCAGCGGCCGTCCATGGGTTGGGGTTCGTACTCCCAGGTTCGCAACCCGCTGTACGCGGCGCAGCAGTTCTACGACGCGCTCGTCGCCGTGCCCGGCTGGCAGACCATGCCGTTGACCGTCGCGGCGCAGACGGTTCAGGAATCCGCGTTCCCCTGGGCCTATGCCCGCTGGGAGCAGCTTGCCGACAACCTCGTCGCGCAGCTCACCGCCGACACCGCGCCGACCGACCTGAACTGCACGCCGGAGTAGGCGGCCCGTCAGCCGGCTGACGCCTACGACGTAGGCTGGCCGCAGCCCCGCTCGGTCGCCGAAGCGGGGTCTTCGTGCTGTTCGTCGCGGGGGGCTCGTCATGTCCGTAACCGGCCTGCTCAGCGTGCTGCGCACCGACCCCGTGCTTGCCCAAGCTCTGGAGGCGGTGGGTCGGCCCGATGCCGGCGGCCGCGACCTGATTGCACCCGTCGGGCTGCGCCCGCTGATCGTCGCCGCGTTGGCGGGCACCGGCCGCACCGTGCTGGTCGTCACCGCGACCGGACGCGAGGCCGAGGATCTGCAGGCGGGGTTGGCCGGGCTGCTCCCGGTCGAGCGGGTTGCGCTGTTCCCGTCCTGGGAGACCTTGCCGCACGAGCGGCTCTCGCCGCGGGCGGACACGGTCGGGCGACGCCTTGCGGTGTTGCGTCGGCTCACCCGGCCGGTTGCTGACGATCCGTCAGCCGGGCCGCTGGACGTGGTGCTCTGCCCGGTGCGAAGTCTGCTGCAGCCCATGGTTCCGGGGTTGGGCGCGCTGGAACCGGTGCGGGCGCAGGTCGGGGAGGAGATCGAACTCGACGCAATGGTGGACGCGCTCGCGGCCGCCGCCTACAGCCGGGTCGACCTGGTGGAGAAGCGGGGTGAGTTCGCGGTACGCGGCGGGATCGTCGACGTGTTCCCGCCGACCTCCGAACACCCGCTGCGGGTGGAGTTCTGGGGCGACACCGTCGAGGAGATCCGGCCGTTCCGGGTCGCCGACCAGCGCAGCCTGGATGCTGCGGAGGAGCCCACGCCGCATCGCAAAGGCCGGTCGGGCGGCGATCCGACCGACGGAGGAGGCCGGGTCGACGACCGCGGCCCGGTGTCTCCAGGTCGGTCGGGCGGCGATCCGACCGACGGAGGAGGCCGGGTCGACGACCGCGGCCCGGTGTCACTGTGGGCGCCGCCGTGTCGGGAAATGCTGCTGGACAAGGAAGTCCGGGCTCGGGCGGCGGCGTTGCGTGCGGTGTATCCGGAGCTCGACGAGATGCTCGGCAAGATCGCTGAGGGCATCGCGGTCGAGGGCATGGAGGCCCTTGCGCCGGTGCTCGTCGACCGGATGGAACTGCTGGTCGACCAGTTGCCCGCCGGCACGTTGATCCTCGCCGTCGACCCGGAGCGGGTCCGGGCCCGCGCCGCCGATCTCGGGCGCACCAGTCAGGAGTTCCTGGAGGCGTCGTGGTCGGGTGCGGCCGTGGGCGGTCAGGCGCCGATCGACCTCCGCTCGGCCGCGCTGCGCGGGTTGGGCGAGGTGCGGACCCATGTCCGGGAGCTGGGGTTGCCCTGGTGGTCGGTGGCGCCGTTCGCGCCGTCGGCGCCGACCGAGTCGCCTGACCCAACCCCGGCGGGCACCGACCCGGGGGCCTTCGAGCTCGATGGCCACGCGCTGGCGGCGCGGCCTCCGGCGGCCTACCGCGGCGAGACCGAGCGGGCCCTGGGCGACATCCGGGGCTGGTTGGCCGAGCGCTGGGCCGTCGTCCTGATCGTCGGTGGGCACGGCACGGCCGAGCGCGTGCTGGAGCTGCTCGCCGGAGCCGAGTTGCCGGCTCGATTGCTCGACGAGATCGTCGAGGCGCCCGCCCCGGGCCTCGTCTCAGTCACCTGCGGCCAGCTGTCGAACGGCTTCCTGTTCGAGCCCGGCCGGCTGGCAGTGCTCACCGAGACCGATCTGACCAGTCGCGTGTTGGGCGCCACGAAGGACCTCGCCCGTCGCCTGCCCAGCCGCAGAAAGAACGGCGTCGACCCGCTGGCGCTGCGGCCCGGCGACTACGTCGTCCACGAACAGCACGGCGTCGGCCGCTACGTGGAGATGACGCGACGGACCGTGGCCGGAAACACCCGCGAGTACGTGGTCGTCGAGTACGCCGCGGCGAAACGCGGTGCGCCGCCGGACCGGCTGTACGTGCCGACCGACCAACTCGAGCAGATGACCCGCTACGTCGGCGGCGAGTCCCCGACCCTGCACCGGCTGGGCGGCGCCGACTGGCAGAAGGCGAAGGGACGGGCCCGCAAGGCCGTCAAGGAGATCGCCGGGCAACTCATCCGGCTCTACGCCGCGCGCACCTCGGCCCCCGGTCACGCCTTCGCGCCCGACACCCCGTGGCAGCGCGAGCTCGAGGACGCGTTCGGCTACGTGGAGACCCCGGATCAGATGTCGGCCATCGACGACGTCAAGGCCGACATGGAGAAGCCCTACCCGATGGACCGGGTCATCTGCGGCGACGTCGGTTACGGCAAGACGGAGATCGCGGTGCGCGCGGTGTTCAAGGCGGTGCAGGACGGCAAGCAGGTTGCGGTGCTGGTGCCCACCACATTGCTCGCCCAGCAGCACTTCGCCACGTTCTCCGAGCGCTACAGCGCATTCCCGGTCACCGTCCGGTCGTTGTCCCGCTTCAGCAGCCCGAGCGAGACCGCGGCCATCGTGGCCGGGCTGGCCGACGGCACCGTCGATGTGGTGATCGGCACCCACCGACTGCTCTCGACCAGCACCAAGTTCAAGGACCTCGGGCTGATCGTGGTCGACGAGGAACAACGCTTCGGTGTTGAGCACAAGGAAGCCCTCAAGGCGTTACGGGTGCACGTCGACGTGCTGACCATGTCGGCCACGCCGATCCCGCGCACGCTGGAGATGTCGATCAGCGGTATCCGCGAGATGTCAACGATCGCGACGCCGCCGGAGGAACGTCACCCGGTGCTCACGTTCGTCGGCGCCTACGCGGACAAGCAGATCCAGGCCGCGGTCCGCCGCGAGTTGCTTCGCGACGGGCAGGTTTTCTACGTGCACAACCGGGTCGAGTCGATCGACAAGGCGGCGCGCCGGCTGGCCGACCTGGTCCCGGAGGCGCGGATCGCCACCGCTCACGGACAGATGAACGAGCACGCCCTGGAACAGGTCATCGTCGACTTCTGGGAGCGGCGCTCGGACGTGTTGGTGTGCACCACGATCGTCGAGACCGGCTTGGACATCTCGAATGCGAACACGTTGATCGTGGAGCGCGCGGACATGCTCGGACTGGCCCAGTTGCACCAGTTACGCGGTCGCGTCGGACGGTCCCGGGAACGCGGATACGCCTACTTCCTTTACCCGGGTGAGAAACCGCTGACCGAGACCGCGCACGAACGACTGGCCACCATCGCGCAGCACACCGAACTCGGCGCCGGGATGTACGTGGCGATGAAGGACCTCGAGATCCGCGGGGCGGGCAACCTGCTCGGCGGCGAGCAGTCCGGCCACATCGAGGGTGTGGGGTTCGACCTGTACATGCGCATGGTCGGGGAGGCCGTGGCCGAGTACAAGGCCGGACCGGACGCCGCGGCCCCGCCGGTCGAGGTGCGGGTCGAGCTGCCGATCGATGCCCACATCCCGCACGACTGGCTGTCCACCGAGCGGCTCCGGTTGGAGGCCTATCGCCGGATCGCCTCCGTGGGCAGCACGCCGGGCGCCGACCCGGAGGCCGACATCCGCGCTGTGCGCGCCGAATTGACGGACCGTTACGGACCTCTGCCCACGCCGGTGGAGAACCTGTTGGCCGTGGCCCGGTTCCGCAACCACCTGCGAGCGCGAGGTGTCGAGGAAGCCACCCTGGCTGGGCCGAACATCCGGTTCGCGCCGATGGAGCTGCGAGAGTCGCAGGAACTTCGCCTGCAGCGGCTCTACCCGCGCAGCCTCGTCAAGCCCGCAACCCGTACGATTCTGGTACCCAGGCCGACCACGGCAAAGGTCGCCGGCAGCCCGATCGCGGGGATCGAACTGCTGGACTGGGCGCGTGGATTGGTCGACGCGGTGCTCGGGGAGCCGGTTGCCGGATGAGGGGACTCGCCATCGTGAGGGTTGGTCGTGTCGGGCCGACGGTGCTCGTGGTCTGCCTGGCGTCGGCGGCCCTGTCCGCCTGTTCGCCCTCGCAGCTGGGCGCCGCCGCGATGGTCGACGACAAGCGGATAACGGTGTCCGAGATCCAGGGCACTCTGAAATCGGTCCACGCCCTGCAGAACCGTTACGGGATAACGGCGGCCGACTCCCCGACGGCCGCGCGCGACGAGGTCCAGCGTCGGATCATCGACCTGATTTTCGACCGCGCCGCGAGCGACATGGGCGTGGCGGTCAGCCCCGGCGAGATCTCCACGGCGGAGGGCGCCGAAAACCAGCGGGTCGGCGGCGCCACCGCGTTCGCTAAAGAGTTCGCGCGCGCCAATCTCAGCCTCGACGCGGTCGACGAGGTCTTCCGAATGCAATTGCTCAACCGGAAGATGACCCAGAACCTCGCCGCCGCCAACGTCGGGTCGACCAGCCAGCAGTTGACGGCCAAGCTGTTGGGCGATCTGTCCTCGGCGGCCAAGTCGATGCGGATCAAGGTCAACCCGCGCTACGGCACATTCGACGTGCAGGCCGGGCAGATCAACCCGGTCGTGTTCGATTTCCTGCGCCCGGCCGGCTGACCCCGGCTGCGCGGCAGGGATCGCATGAGCGAGTGCAGCGAGCCGGCCGCATGACCGGGGAGGGCGTGCTGGACCTGGTGGCCCTGATGGACCGGCTGCGCTCGCCCGGCGGCTGTCCCTGGGACGCCGTGCAGACCCACGAGTCGCTGCTGCAGTACCTGATCGAGGAGTGCTACGAGACGGTCGAGGCTGTCGAGCTCGGCGACCGGGCCGGGCTGCGGGAGGAGCTCGGCGACCTGCTGCTCCAGGTGGTCTTCCACGCCCGGGTGGCCGCCGAGGATGCGGACGACCCGTTCGACATCGATGATGTCGCCGCGGGCATAACCACGAAACTGACCCGGCGTCACCCGCATGTGTTCGGCGACTCTGGAGCCGACATTGGCGCAGTCGGCGACTCTGGAGCCGACATTGGCGCAGTCGGCAATGTCATTGCCACCGACGCCGCCGACCTTGAAGCCCGCTGGGAGGTGTTGAAGGCCGCGGAGAAGGGCCGCACCTCGGCGATGGACGGCGTTCCGCTCGCCCAGCCCGCGTTGGCACTGGCCGCGAAAGTGCAGTCGCGAGCACGTCGGGCCGGGGTCGGACCGCGGGTGGCGCCCGCGCAAGTGCCGCCCGAGGCCGACCTCGGCGACGCGCTGTTCGCGCTGGTGGCCCTGGCCGCCGAGCGCGGCGAGGACCCGGAGGCGGCGTTGCGCGCCAGTGCCCGCCGTTTCGTAGCGGCCGTTCGTGCGGCCGAGCTGGAGGCCGGGTCGTAGTTCACCGCAGGTGCGACCTGACCTGCGTCTGCCAATAGTGATTGCGCCTTGGCCTTCGGTCGGGGGAGATCCACGGCGGCGGTCGTAGTTGGGATCGGCCGTCGGCGGCCATCTCGATGTCCCAGCCTTGATGATGAACCGAGTCGTGGTGCCGGCTGCAGAGCAGAGCTAGATTTTCAAGATTGGAAGGCCCGCCGTCGGCCCAGTGCCGGACATGGTGGGCGTCGCACCAGGCGGCGGGTCGATCGCAATTGGGAAACACGCACCCGGAGTCGCGGACGACCAGCGCCAACCATTGTTGGGGGCTGACGGTCCGTCGGCTGCGGCCCATGCTCAGCGGGACGCCGTTCGCGTCGAGGCGGATCGCGGTCAAATCCGCGTCGCAGGAGATCCGGCGGACCGCGGCGGCGGACAGGTGCTCGCCGGTGGCGGTAATCCCTAAGCCCTTGCCGGCGGTGAAGGCCTGCCCGGTGACGGTGACGATCAGATGGGGTCGGGCGCCGCGGGAGGTGGGCAGGTCGCCGTGGCGCAGCACCATCGCGACGAGGTCGGCGAGGGCGTCGGCGCGGCGCACGGCCGCGTCGCGCCGGTCGGGTTCCCCGTCGAGGCCGGGCTGCGGCGCGGACAGCGGCTCGAGCGCCGCCTGGAGGCGGGCCATCTGCTCGTCGATGTCGGTCCACCTCAGGGTGGTGGTCCCGTCCCCGTTCGGTCGCAAGTGCGCCGACCGCTTGCGCCGCGCCGCCTCCTCGCGGGGCTCCACGCCATCGGGATCCAGGTAGTGCTCCATGACCTTGCGCAAGCCCCGCAGATCCCTGGCGTTCAACTCCGACGCGCGCTCGAGCAGGATCTCTTCCGCCTCGGCCTGCTGCTCCGGCGAGGCGACATCCGGCAAGCCGGTGATCACATCGACGATCGATCTGGCGCGATCCCGACAGATCTGGCCCTCGGCCAACGCCTCGCCGGTGTCGGCCAACCGCCCACCCAACGCTTCGGCCAGCTTCACGGTGATCGTGGCTTCGGCCGGCGACATCGTCAACGCACCCATCAGGTACGCCCGCGGATTCACCGCACCGACCTCGGCCGGGATCCCGCGCGAGATCACCTCACGGACCAGGTGCAGCTCCATCGATTCGACCTGCGCCCGCAACCGATGCACCAGCCCGAGCAAATCCGAGACCTGGACACCCGCGCAAGACCAGAGTTCATTCTCAACCGATTTCCGCGCAGCGGAAATAGCAGCCTCGAGTTCCGAGACCGCCTCAACCACCGCGTTTTCCATGCCATCAATCTAATCCCGACCACCGACAATTTCAGCCGAAAACCAAACCTCAGCCGACCAAATTCCAGAGCCCCGAACAAGATTTTGGCCGGTCCCTCGCTGCTCGTGGGAAGAACCGGCCGCATAAACTTTCATGTGACGGGCGGTTGTCCCTCCCCGCCCGGCGTAGCCGCCCGTGCGGCCGGTTCTTTCGGGTCCCACGAGCGGCGAGGTGGCTAAAATCTTGTTGTCTGAAGGCCAATCTATGCAGTTGACCCCTCGACGGGCCGGCCCCGTCGAGGGGTCGACAGGCCCCGAACCTCAATGGCAGGCAGGTCATTAAGCACGGCCCGCTCGATCCCGGTAAGGCTCCGACTATAACTTCGGTAGCGCTAGGATTTTCGAACTCTCCACTACGAGCCCCGTAGTTGGCTCGTGTGGCCTCCGCGCGTTCAAGAATTCCGTGCACGTCCGTCGACGTGCCCGCTGTGGTGTGGTCATTTCAACAGTTGCGGAATGCCCCGAGAGTTGGCGCATTCGCAGCTCAGCTCTCGATGTACATCTCCGCGGCCGTTGCCAGCTTTTCCAGCGCGCGAATGCGCTCGACGGTGCGTTCGCAACAGCCGCCGTCGCGGAACTCGAAGGTCTTCTGGATCCGCCGCGCGTATTCCGGTTCCGGTGTCCCGCCGGACTCGATCAGCCCGACGATCGCGTCGAGCGCGGAGTCCGAATCCGGGCAGACCGGGCCGAACCCGTGCTCCGGATAGCTCCAGTAGCCGGAGGTGTAGACGTGTCCGGCGTAGAACGCCTCGGTGTCGAACTGGTAGTACACGACCGGGCGGTCGATGTAGGCGGCGTCGAAGGCGAGCGACGAGAAGTCGGTGACCAGCGCGACAGCGCCGGCCAGCAACTCCTGGATGTCGACGTCGCAGAACCGCGCCACGTCGATCTCCGGCGCCAGCGGGCTGTCGGCGGCGTACTCCTCCATGTTCGGGTGCAGCACCATCTTGATTTTCACGCCGTGGGCCTCGGCGGCCTTGCGCAGTCGCTCGGACTCCAGGACCGCGCGCCAACCCCGCATGAACTCGGTGTCCCAGAAACCCTGGATGCGCGCGCGGGAGTTGCCGGTCTTGCTTCGTTCGCCGACCAGGTTCAACCGCCAGGTCGGCATGAACACCAGCGTGCGTCGGGCGTCCGGGGTGGCGGCCTGTCCGAGGCGCAGGAGCCGGTCGTGGCGCGGGAGCCCGGTCAGCGCGATCTCCAACGACGAGTAGCGGTACCGGGTGCCGTCGCCGGCGATCGACTCGTACTCGTCGCGGGTGCTGGTGAGGAACAGGTCGAGCGGTTTCGGGTTCAGCCAGGTGGACAGGTCGTCCTTGATCACCCCGTGCTGCAGGAACGAGAACTTCCAGGTGGGGTGGCCGTACCGCTTGGTGTTCAGCGGTTTCACGACGTACCCGTCGGCGTGCGACGAGATCAGGTGTCGGCAGTTCAGCAGAGCCAACTTGTGGCGCGGGCTGCCGTGCTCGAGCAGGCGGAACCCCTCCGCGGCCAGGCGATCCCAATCGACGCTGGTCCGGTTCAACGCGAACCAGGCATTGATCTCCGGGTGTTCGGCGCGCAGGTGGCGGTACAGGTGCTCGGCGTTGTCCTGCGCGGCGGTGTCGCGGTCCATCAGCACCCAGGCGTCGGCGAACAGTTTGCGGATCGGCGGGGTGGCCGACCCGCGCAGGACCACTTGGTCCGCCAGCACACTCCGGGCGACCTGTGCTCCGCGGGGCGCCCGGCGCGCCAGGTCGCGCACCATGTGCTCGACCCGTCGTGCGCGGTCGGCCAGGGTCGCCGGGATCGCGCCGCCCGAGGAGTCCGGCGGAGCCTGCCCGGCGAGTTCCCGCCAGATCCGCTCCGGCGCGGCCTCGAAGGACTCGTTCACCGCCTCGCCGACCTCGATGCGGATCGGGCGGCCGTCGAGTGAGAGCGAGACGGTGTCGGTGGCGTTGAACCAGATGATCCGTTCGTTCGCGAGCACGCGGCCGAGGAACTGGATGCGTCGGGTCTTCGCGTGCCTGGGCACCACCCGACAGCCGTTCGCCCGGAAATCCTCGGCGGGCAACGCCGTGCCGTAGTAGTAGCGCAGCCGAGCCAGCCGCCGCTTCGGGTCGATCAGGTCGACCGTCGCGTACTGCGTGCGATTGTCGGCACCCTTCACCCCGAGAATCAGCGCCGCGGCCATGTCGATCCGGAAGCCGAAAAGTGTATTGGCGAACGTCTGGATGTAGTCGTCGTCCAGCAGCGCGGCGACCTCGGCCAGCGTGCGGTGGAACTCGTCGGCAATTCCCTTGGGCACCCACGCCGTCTCGTTCGGGACGGCCTGCTCGAACCGGAAGTACCACTGCAACTCGTAGAGCACGACGTGCTGCGTCCAGTGCGGCACCCGGCCACGTTCGGCGCGCACCGCCTGCAACAGGTCCAGCCAGCCATACCGCGGTTGCGCAGTGTACTTCTCCTCGCGACTCCAGGCGGTCTGCACCAGCGAGGACTGGTCGGCCCGCCGGCGATACAAGTAGTGCGCATCGCCGCACAACGCGACCTTCGGCCGTTCGAACTTGGCTAGGTAACGCCCCGTCAGATGCCCGTCCTCGAAGGTCGGAACGACCCGGGTGTCGAACCTCAGGCCGTGCTCGCGCAGCACGCCGGTGCGATAGAAACCGGTGTTCGTGGCCAGGTGGATCATCCGCGGTTCACTCTCGAGGTCGACGATCCGGCTGCCGTCCTCGAAGCGATAGTTCAACGGATGGTTCTGCCGCCGGCCGGTCGACTCGTTGAACCAGACCAGTCGCCCCACCACCAGGGCCACATCGGCCGCCTGCGGCGAGGACAGGAATCGGCGGATCTCCCCGACGTACGGCTCCATGAGCATGTCGTCCGGGTCCCAGAACGTCACCCAGTCGCCTTTGGCATGTTCCAGGCCGGTGTTCCGTGCGGCCCCGGCGCCCGCGTTCGCCTGTCCGATCAGCTTTGCGTCGGCGCCCGATCGCCGGATCCACTCCTCGATCCGGGTCGCGGTGTCGTCGGTCGAGCCGTCGTCGACGAAGATCAGCTCGAATCCGCCGAGTCCCTCGGTCTGCGTGTCCAGTGAGGTGAGGAATTCGCCCAGCCAGGGGGAGACGTTGTAGCTGGCCAGGATCACGGAGACGGTGGGCAATGCGTGCCTCCTCGGCAGGTGCTTACGGTACGTAGACGTCCTGCGGCGCTGCCGGTTCGCCCCCGGCCCGGATCGCTCGGTAGGCCCGCTCGCAGCACTGCCCGTCGCGGAACTCGACGTCCCGCGCCGGGCTCGGGCAACCCGACTCGAGCAGTCCGACCACCGCGTCCAGCGCGGCCTCCGGCTCGGTACAGATCGGCCCCAGGCCGTCGCCGGGCTCGCCCCCGTTCGGAGCCAGCCCGGGTACGGCGCTGCCGTCGTCGAACCGGCACAGGACCACCGGACGCCCGAGATAGCCCGCCTCGTGAACAAGTGACGAACGGTCAGTCACGAAAGCCGCGCAACCGACGATCAGGTCCGAGGCCTTGGCCTCGCCGTGGCGATGCACTATTACGTGCTCCGGCACCGCCACTGCGGCCGCTTCGTCCGGGTGCAGCAGGACGGCCAACTGGTAGCCGGCGGCGGTCGCCGCCTTGTGCAGGCGTTCCGCGCCCAGCAGCGCGCTCCAGGCCTGCGCAGCCGCGGCGTCGCCGAAGCTCGCGGGTTTGGTCCAGGGTGTCTGCCGCACAGCCGGCACGAACAGGACGGTTCGTCGGTCGCCCGCGGCGGACGCCGCGGCCCGCCACAGCGGGTCCCGGCTGGGCCGGCCCACCACTGCCACCTCGGCCGAGCAGTGCCGGTATCGGCTGCCGTCGACGACGACCGAGTCGTACTCCGCGCGGGTTGCCGGCAGGGTCAGGTCGATCGGCTTCGGGTTGAGCCAGTTCGCCAGGTCCAGGTCGAACGGCTGGGCGGCCAGGTACGTCCAGCGCCACCGTCGGGGCCCGAAGCGCTTACGGTCCAAGGGATTGACCGCCGATTCCTCCGCCGTGCCTGACACGACGTGGCGCGCGTTGAGCAGCGCCGTGCGGTGCCGGTTGCCGCGGTGCTCCAGCAGCCGGAAGCCGTCCTTGGCCAGGCGGTCCCAGTCGGCGCTGTCGCGCCGCAGCACGAACCAGACGTTGACCTCGGAGTGCTCCTTCGACAGGTGGCGGTACAACGCCTCCGCGTCGCCGCCGGCGGTCTTCGGCTCGTCCATCAGCAGCCAGGCGTCGTGGAAGGCGCGCCGCGCCGGTGCGGCGGTCGCGACCTTGCGGGCGGCGAAATCCTCCACCATCCGGCGGGCCGCGGCGCGCCCCTTGGGAAGGCGACGTTTCAGTTCCCGGGCCTTGTGGACCAACTCCCGGCGGCGACCCCGCGGCGCTCGGGCCTTCCCGGTCGACGGTGGCGGGCGCAGCGCGAGGGTCGGCCAGGTGCGGTCGGGCGCCGCCTCGTGGCGCGGGTGCTCGACCGGGCCGATGCGGATCGGCAGCCGGACGCCGTTCAGCGCCACCGAGACCGTGTCGGTGGCCGACACCCAGGCGATGCGTTCGGCGGCCATCGGCCTGCCCAACAACGCGATGCTGCGGGTCTTGATGTGCACCGGTCGGACCTGTCGGCCGGCCACCTCGAACACTTCGTCGGTCGGCTCGGCGGCGCAGTAGTAACGCAGCCGGGCCAGCCGGCGGCCCGCGTCGATCTGATCAACCGTCACGTGGGTCGGGCGGCCTGCCAAGCCCTTGGCGCCGATGAGCAGCGCCGGGATCAGGTCGGGCGGCGTGTCCGACCCGGAATGCGCGAAGTGCTCGATGTTCTCCGGGTCCAGCAGCGCGGCCACCTCGCCGAGGATCTCGTGGAAGCCCGCGGACAGTTCCGGGCCGACCCACGCGGTACGGCTGGGCGCCATCTCCTCCGAGCGCAGGTACCACCCGATCTCGTACAGCACCATGTACTGCGCCCACGCCGGCACGCGACCCCGATCGGCCCGCACCGACTGCAGCAGGTCCAGCCAGCCGTACCGCGGCTGGGCCAGGTACTTGCTCTCCTTCTGCCAGCCGGCCTGCACCAAGGACGACTGGTCGGCCCGCCGCCGGTACAGATATCGGGCGCGGCTGCGCACGGCCACCCGTGGCCGGGCCGCCTTGCTCAGGTAACGCCCCGTCAGATGCCCGTCCTCGAAGGTCGGCACGATCCGGGAGTCGAACTCCAGGCCGTGTTCGGCGAGTCGCGCCGTCCGGTAGAAGGCGGTGTTGGCCGCCAGGTGGAAGGCGTCCGGCTCCGACTCCAGGTCGATCACCCGGTCGCCCCGGGCGAATCGGTGGTCCAACGGATGGGTGCTGCGCCGGCCGGTGGACTCGGCGAACTTGACCAGTCGTCCCACGATCAGGTCCACCTCGGCCGCGGCGGGCGACTCCACGAACTCCCGGATCTCGGTCGCGTAGGGCGGGGACAGCTTGTCGTCCGGGTCCCAGAACGTGACCCACTCGCCGCCCGCGACCGCGAGACCCGCGTTGCGCGCAGAGGACAGGCCGCCGTTCTCCTTCGTCACCAGCCGGGCGTCGCACTGCGATCGGGCGATCCAGGCGGAGACGAGCGCCGCGGACTCGTCCGGCGACCCGTCGTCGACGAAGATCAGTTCGTAACCGTGCAGGCCGCCGGTCTGGGCGTCCAACGAGGTGAGGAACTCCGGCAGCCAACGCGCCACGTTGTAGGTGGGGATGACCACCGAGACCTTCGGCAACGCCACAGCTCCTGGACCTCGCGGGGGACGGCCAGGGCCACCGTACCTGTTGCTCGCTTGTGCTCCTCGCTCGTCGCAGTCACGCGCGGTAACCTCCCGCGATGATCCCACCGGCCGACGCGACGCAGTTCCGCCAACTGGCCGGCGAGGTGGTCGACGACTACCTGGCGGCCGACCCGGTCGCGGCGACCGCGTTGGGCGATCACCGGCACGACGACCGTCTGCCGGAACCGGGCGCCGCGGCGCGGGAGCGGGAGGCCGGCCGGTGGTCGGCCCGGCTGGCCGAACTCGACGCGGTGGACGTCGCGACGCTGGAGGTGGACGAACAGGTCGACCACGCGATCCTGCGGCACCGCGTCGACGCGCGGGTGTTCGGGCTGTGCGAGCTGCGCGAGGCCGAGTGGAACCCGCTGGTCGGCAACCCGGGCACGGCGATCCACCTGCTGCTGGCCCGCGACTTCGCGCCGCTCGAGGTGCGACTGCGCGCCCTGGGCGCGCGGTTGGCGGCGATCCCGGAGTCCCTCGCGGTCGCTCGGGCCGGACTGGGCGACCTCCCCGAGGTCCACGTGCAGACCGCCATCGGCCAGTTCACCGGCACCCGAACCCTGCTGGCCACCGAGGTCGACCGGGCCCTGCACCGCGCCCAGGCGCTGCGCCGGGAGGTCGAGCCGGCCCTGGACGCGGCGATCACCGCGCTGGACCAGCACATCGACTGGCTCACCGAGCGCCAGGACGACGCCGCCGGCGACCCTCGGCTGGGACCGGAGCTGTTCGCCGGGAAGTTGCGGTTGACGCTGGACACCGACGACTCCCCGGACGACGTGCTGGGCGCGGCCGAGGCGGAGCTGGAGCGGGTCGGCGAACTGATCGCCGAGGCCGCGTCGCGGGTGGCCGGGTCGGCGCCGCGTCCCGGCCAGGTGCGGGAGGTGCTCGACTCGCTGGCGGCCCAGGCTCCGGACGACGCGAGCATCGTCGCGCTGGCCGAGCAGTCGTTGGCCGAGACCACCGCGTTCGTCGCCGAACACGACCTGGTCACGATCTTCGACGACCCGGTCGAGATCGTCGTCATGCCGGAGATCCACCGCGGCGTCGCGGTCGCCTACTGCGACCCCCCGGGGCCGCTGGAGACCGCGCCGCTGCCCACCTTCTACGCGATCTCACCGACGCCGGCGGACTGGCCGCCGGAGCGGGTGACCTCGTTCTTCCGCGAGTACAACGTCCACATGGTGCGCAATCTGACGATCCATGAGGCGATGCCTGGCCACGTCCTCCAACTGGCGCACGACCGTCGGCAGCACACCACCACGCGGGTCCGTTCGACCTTCTGGTCCGGTCCGTTCGTGGAGGGCTGGGCGGTGTACGCCGAGGAACTGATGGCCGGTCACGGCTTCGGCGGCGACGCGGTGCGGATGCAGCAGTTGAAGATGGCGCTGCGGATGACCATCAACGCGATCCTCGACGTCCGGGTGCACACCCGCGGGATGACCCGCGAGGAGGCGATGCGGTTGATGATCGACCGCGGCCACCAGGAGGAGGGCGAGGCGGTCGGGAAATGGCGCCGCGCGCTGTTGACCTCCACCCAGCTGTCCACCTATTTCGTCGGTTGGCTGGGCGTGCGCGGCATCGTCCGCGAACTCACCACGAGCCGCCCGGCGGCGAGCGCCCGGGAAGTCCACGACGCGGTGTTGGCCCACGGCTCGCCACCGCCGCGGCACCTGCGCAGATTGCTCAGCTTGCCGGTGCCGCGCCCCTAGGCCCCCCCGGAACAGCGTTGCGTCCGGCCAACCCGAGGCTATTGGCGTCGGGTTGGCCGGACGCAACGGCTCGGGGTTGCCCCGAGGTTGCTCGGCCTGGCGTGCCTGCCTGGGTAGGGTGGCCGGTGGCTTGGCGGCGGCGGTGGAAGGGAGGCCTCGGTTGGCCTCGATCGAGGACATCGGCGCGCGCGAGATCCTGGACTCGCGCGGCAACCCCACCGTCGAGGTCGAGGTGGTGCTCGACGACGGCACCGTAGGCCGGGCCGGGGTCCCGTCCGGAGCCTCGACCGGCGCGTTCGAGGCCAGCGAACGGCGCGACGGCGCGGTCGACCGTTACGGCGGCAAGGGCGTGCGCAACGCGGTCGAGGCCGTCAACGGCGAGATCATGGACGAGTTGCACGGCTACGAGGCCACCGAGCAGCGCCTTCTCGACCAGTTCCTGATCGATCTGGACGGCACCCCGAACAAGTCGCGGCTCGGTGCCAACGCGATTCTCGGGGTCAGTCTCGCGGTGGCCCGCGCGGCTGCGGAGAGCGTGGGGCTGCCGCTGTTCCGCTACCTCGGCGGGCCGACCGCGCACCTGCTCCCGGTTCCGATGATGAACATCCTCAACGGCGGCGCGCACGCTGACACTGGCGTCGACATCCAGGAGTTCATGATCGCGCCAATCGGCGCTGCCACGTTCGCGGAGGCGCTGCGGTGGGGCGCCGAGACCTACCACGTGCTGAAATCTGTGCTGAAGTCCGAGGGGTTGGCCACCGGTCTCGGCGACGAGGGCGGCTTCGCCCCGGGCCTGCCGAGCAACCGGGATGCGCTGGACCTGATCGCCCGCGCCGTCGGGCAGGCCGGATTCACGCTGGGTACCGACGTCGTGCTCGCCCTGGACGTCGCGGCGACCGAGTTCTACAAGGACGGCGTGTACCGCTTCGAGGGCCGCGACTGCAGTGCGGAGCAGATGTCGGACTACTACGCGGGGCTGCTGGACTCCTACCCGTTGGTCTCCATCGAGGATCCGCTGAGCGAGGACGACTGGGCGGGCTGGCAGGCGTTGACCGAACGTGTCGGTGGGCGGGTCCAACTGGTCGGCGACGACCTGTTCGTGACCAACCCGCAGCGCTTGGCACGCGGCATCTCGCAGCGGTGCGCCAACGCCTTGCTGGTCAAGGTGAACCAGATCGGCACGCTGACCGAGACCTTGGACGCGGTGGCGCTGGCCCACCGCAGCTCGTACCGGACGATGATGAGCCACCGGTCCGGGGAGACCGAGGACACCACGATCGCGGACCTCGCGGTGGCCACCGACTGCGGGCAGATCAAGACCGGCGCGCCCGCCCGCTCCGAACGCGTCGCCAAGTACAACCAGTTGCTGCGGATCGAGGAAGAGCTCGACGACGCCGCGCGGTACGCCGGCCGGGCCGCATTCCCGCGCTACACGGCGACCTGAGGCTCCGTCACTGATGAAGGTTCCCCGCCGCAGCCGTGTCCCGCGTCCCGGCGCGCCCAACCGGGTGCGGCCGACCGCGGTCCGCCGCGGCAGTCGGCCGGCCCGCCGCGGGATGCGCGGTCGCGTGCCGGTGGTGGTCGCCGCCGGCGAGGAACCGGTCGCGCTGCTGGAGGTGCGCAACAGTCCGTTCACCAGGCGGGCCGCGGTTTTCGCCTCGGTTCTGATGCTGACCGCGTTCTCGGTCGCCTTCCCGGTCCAGCGGTATCTGGCCCAACGCAAGCACGTGGCCGAACTGCGCGCGGAGGTGACCGCGGACGCCGCGCAGGTGGCCACGCTGGAGCGGGAGACGGCGTTGCGCGCCCAGGACTTCTACGTGGAACGTCAGGCGCGGCTGCGGCTGCATTACGTGATGCCGGGCGAGGCCGCCTTGCGGGTCAGCGATCCGCCGCCGGCGCCGGGGACCCCGGGCGCGGCTGTCCAGGTTGCCGCGCAGACCTGGTGGGGCCGGCTCATGCAGTCCGTCGCCACCGCGGCCACCCCGGTCGAGCGGCTGCCTGCCGGAGTGCGCCGGGACACGCCGGTTGCCCGCTGACGGCGTGCTGGGCCCCGCGCCGTCGGCCATCGACCTGGCGGCCGTGACCTGGCAGCTGGGACGCCCGGTTCGCGACGTCGACTCGGTGGCGCACCGCTGCCCGTGCGGGCTGCCGGACGTGGTCGCCACCGTGCCACGGCTGTCGGACGGCACGCCGTTCCCGACCACCTTCTACCTGACCTGCCCGCGCCTGGCCGCCGCGATCGGGACGTTGGAGGCCGGCGGCCGGATGGCGGAAATGACCGCCCGGATGGCGGTCGACCCGGAGCTCGCCGCTGCCCATCGGGCGGCGCACCAGGACTATCTGACGCGTCGTCAGCGGTTGGCCGACGTGGCGGAGATCGCGGGCACCTCGGCAGGCGGGATGCCGGACCGCGTCAAGTGTCTGCACGCGCTGGTCGCACATGCCCTGGCCGCGGGTCCGGGCGTGAACCCGTTCGGCGACGAGGCCCTGTCCGAGGTCGACGACCGGCGGCCGGCAGAGTCGTGCGGGGCACGGTGGTCCGGCCGGCCGGCCGGAGAATTCGGAGGGACGGGATGACACGGGTAGCAGCCGTCGATTGCGGTACGAACTCGATCCGCCTGCTGATCGCGGACGCGGTCGGCGACGGCGATCAGATCGACCTCATCGACCTCGACCGACGCATGCTGATCGTGCGCCTCGGACAGGGCGTCGACGCCACCGGCCGACTGGCGCCGGAGGCCCTGGAGCGCACGTTCGGCGCGGCCCGGGGCTACGCCGACGCGATCGCGGCGGCCGGCGCCGAGAAGGTCCGGGTTGTGGCGACCAGCGCGACGCGGGATGCCGAGAACCGCGACGAGTTCGCGGCCGGGATGACCGAGATCTTCGGGGTGGCTCCAGAGGTCGTCCCCGGCGACGTGGAGGCGAGGCTGTCGTTCGTGGGGGCCACGGCCGGCCTGGACGCCGGCGGGATCGCAGGCCCTTATCTGGTGGTCGACATCGGCGGAGGATCGACCGAGTTCGTGCTCGGGACGACCGCGCCGACCGCGGCCCGGTCGGTCGACGTGGGCTGCGTCCGGATGCTCGAGCGCTATCTGCACGACGACCCGCCGGCCAAGGAGCAGGTGGCGGCCGCCGCCGCAGCGATCGACGAGGCCATTGCGGCGGCCGCCGCCGTCGTGCCGCTGGCGCAGGCGCGCTCGCTGATCGGCGTCGCCGGGACGGTCACGACCCTCACCGCGATCGCGCTGGACCTGCCGGAGTACGACGCCGCCAAGGTCCACCTGGCACGGATCCCGGCCGAGCGGATCCGGGAGGTGGCCGACCGCTTGCTCTCCTCCTCCCGCGAACAGCGTGCGACGATCGGCGCCCTGCACCCGAAACGGGTCGACGTGATCGCGGCCGGCGCGCTGATCCTGGAACGCGTCCTGGCAACGCTCGGCGACCCGGACCTCGTCGCCTCCGAGCACGACATCCTCGACGGGATCGCGCGGTCCCTGCTGTAGGAGGGTGAGCTGAACAGCGCCTTCGCCGCCCCCGGCTCGGGTTGGCCGGAGGACCCGGCCGGTCCGGATACCCCGGTCGCCACCTCGGCGGCCGAGGTCGTCCGGTTGGCCGGGTCCGCACCGGACCTGGCCGAACTGACGGCCCGTCAGTCGGTTTGCCGAGCATGCCCACGACTGGTCGCCTGGCGCGAGCAGGTGGCTGTCGAACGCCGCCGCGCCTACGCGACCGAGGATTACTGGGGGCGTCCGATCGCGGGTTGGGGCGATCCGCACCCCCGTCTGGTGTTGGTCGGCCTGGCCCCGGCCGCGCACGGCGGCAACCGCACGGGGCGCGTGTTCACCGGCGACCGCAGCGGGGACTTCCTGTTCGCGGCGCTGTACCGGACGGGATGGGCCGCGCTGCCGACGTCGGTGCGTGCGGGCGACGGCCAACGTCTGCTCGGCGCCCGAATGGTCGCCGCGGTCCGCTGCGCGCCGCCGGCGAACTCACCCACCCCGGAGGAACGCGACACCTGCCGACCGTGGTTGGACCGCGAGATCGCGTTCGTGTTGCCGAGCCTGCGGGTCGTGCTCGCCCTCGGCGGATTCGGCTGGTCGGCCGCGTTGGTGACCTTGGACTCCAGTGGCGTCCGGGTTCCGCGTCCCCGCCCGACATTCGGGCACGGGGTCGAGGTCGACCTGGTCGGCCCGACCGGGCCGCTGCACCTGCTGGGTTGCTACCACCCCAGTCAGCAGAACACGTTCACCGGCCGGTTGACCGAGCCCATGCTGGACGCCCTGCTGACCCGGGCCCGTGAACTGGCCGCCGGCTGACCGTCGGTCGGCGGCGCTTGAGGTGCGCTGTGCATTCCCCATGTGCCCTGCCGAAGATCGATGAGGGGCCCCGGCGCGCCGCTAGCGTGTTTCGAGCACCTCACATCGGCCGGGCGCAAGGGGCAGTCCACCATGGGTAGTTCACTGGCCGGTCGGCGCGGCCGGCGTGGGACGTGGCTCGGTGTCCTGCTCACGCTCAGCTCGTTGAGCCTGGCGGCCTGCGGCAACATCGGTAACACGGCCGCCTCCGCCTCGAGCGGTGCGCCGAACACCGGCGCCACCCCGAATTCCGGCGCCGCCCCGAATTCCGGCGCCGCCGGCCCGACCCCGCAGGCGAGTGCTCCCTCCGCCCAGATCAAGGGCAGCATCGTCACCCCGGCAACTCTGGACGTGTCGACCGGCGAGACGGTCGAGATCAAGAACCTGGACCCCTTCTCCCACAACCTGGAGGACCGGGTCCACCAGCTCTACGACGGCGACATCCCGGCCAAGAGTTCCGGGGAACTCACCGCGCCGGCCAACCCGGGCACGTACGTGTTCATCGACCGCGGACATTCCTCGGTTTCGCTGACGCTCAAGGTGAGCTGACCAGCCCTACCCCTGTTCGGAGGGGGTGCTGAACACGTAACGTAACTGAATCGCAACTGAGAAGTGTCTGCCGGACGGCAAGACCCTGTTCAACGCCGCCGGGCAGACGTTCGACCCGGCGGGCGAGGCGTACGACGAGGCCACCTGGAACTTCGCGTCGGCGCTGGACCCGAAGACCAATGCGTGGACCAACCTCGGCGTGCCCGATTTCGGCGGCCTACCGCTCGGGTTCCGGGGATCCGGATTCTCGGTGATGCTGCCGCTGAAGGCCGGCGATCCGGTGGCCAGATTCCTCTCCGCCGGCGGCGTCTACGGCGTCACGCCCGGCACCTACCTCGGCACCGCGACGTCCACGCTCACCTCGATCGACAACTCCAAGGGCGACGTGATGACCAGCGAGCCCAGCGGCAGCCTTCATCAGGGCCGCTGGTACGGCTCCGGCGTGGCGCTGCCGACCGGTGGGGTTTGGCTGGTCAGCGTCGCGAACCGGGACCACGTCGACTTCCCCGGCTCGGAGGTCGCCGACCTGGGCACCGAGTTCTGGACCCCGCAGACCGGCAAGTGGAGCGAGACCGCGGCGCAGACCCACGCTCGCACGTACCACAACAGCGCGATCCTCATGCCGGACGGTCGTGTCCTGGTCGGTGGCCATGCCCCGATCGGTACCTTCTACGGGCCGCCGAGCGACGGGCCGGCGCAGTTGGGCCTGGCCCCGGCATATCTCGACCCGACGTTCCAGGTGTTCAGCCCGCCGTACCTGTTCTGGGGTCCGCGGCCGGCCCTCAAGAGCGTCGACCCGATGATGCACACGAACAGCACGGTCACAGTCGAGGTGGAGAAGCCGGGTGACATCTCCAGCATCCGGTTGGTCCGCAACGGCAGCTACACGCACCTGATCAACGGCGATCAGCGGACCGTGGAGCTGAACATCGTCAAGCGGGACGCGAAGTCCGTCAAGTCGAGGTGCCGGGCAACACCTACCTGCCGCCGGGGCCGTACATGCTGTTCGCCAACGGCCCCTCGCCCAAGGGCGAGGTCCCGTCGGTGTCCCGTCAGGTGTTCGTCGACGCCCAGCTGGCTGCGCAGCAGCTGCACGACGTGAAGGACCGGGCGGCACAGGAGTACGTCCAGGAGCTGCACGCCCCGGCGACCGCCACACCGGCCACCGCCCCCACGGTCTCGGACACCAGCCAGGACCTGGCGACATTGAGCTCCCAAAACCGCAGCTCGCACGGTCGGCGGCGGCCACGGATGCCACGTCGGAAGGGTTGAGATTGCGCCCGTTCGCTGCGGGCACACCAGGGCGCCGGGCCGCCGCGGCCGTGACCCCGGCGGCCTTGCCCCTGCTCGCGGTCCCGACCCCGGCACACGCTCATGGCGGCGATCCGACGCTGGTCACCGAGTACCTCGGGACCAGTCCGCCGTTGCCCGACGCGGTGGTGATCCAGGTACGGACCACGGCCGGTGAGCAGAGGGTCGTGCAGAACAACTCGGCCACGGTTCTGGAGGTCGACGATCCGGGCAAGCGCCCGTTCCTGCGGATCTCCAGCGCCGGGGTGCAGGCCGACGTGGCGGCGCCGTTCTTCCACGCCTCGCTGAATCCGCCGGACGCCTCGCTGCAGCTGCCGTCCTTCGCCGGCGACGACGCGCCGGCACGTTGGGAGCAGGTCCCAGCCGCAGCTTTGGCCGCAACCCGCAGTTGGTGGCCGGGCCGACGGCCGCCGACGGCTGGGTGCGGGTGGGGGAACCCGGAACGGCCGACTGGCTCGACGACCGGCTGAACTACTCGGCCGACCGGCCGCCCGCGGTGGTGGAGGCGGCCGGCCGCACCGCCGAACTCGGCACCTGGCAGATCCCGATCACCGTCGACGGCCGCGCCACCCAGCTGACCGGGACGATCGAGTGGGCGTCCTCCGACGATCTGGCGCGCCTGGGACGCCACGCCGGCCGCGGCACCCCGGCCTGGGCCTGGCCCGGTCGCCGTCGGGTGCGTGGTCCTGCTCGGCGGGGGAGCGGCCCGCCGCAGCGTGGCCCGTCGCGCCGCGCACCGGCTGCCCACGGCTGCCGTCGGGCATCCGGCCGACGCCTCCGGGAAGACCGCCTGACGCACCGTCAGGGCAGCGTCGCTCTGTCGGGGCAGGGGAGTTTTGACGCCCGCGCGGCTACCGTGTACGCCACACCGCCCGGGTGGTGTAATCGGCAGCCACGGCGAGCTTAAACCTCGCTTCCCGAAAGGGAGTACGGGTTCAAATCCCGTCCCGGGCACTGGTCTGACCTGCGGAAATGCCTAACTGATTCTCAGTAAATTACTGATGGTAAAGAGTTTCCGTTGCAGTTTCCGTTGCAGTTAGTTTTTGGGTTGCGCAGACAGATCGGCGGGCGAAGGCCGTCGGCCGGGCTCGTCCGCTGTCGATCGCCGAGGCGCGCCCGGGTCCGGTCAACTGCTCCAGAGTGCGCGGCCGATGCGTTCGGCGGCGTCGTGGGCGAGTTTGTCGGTCACGTGGGTATAACGCTTAGTGACCGCCAGCGTGGAGTGACCGAGGATCTGTTGCACGACCCGGATGTCGACACCTTGTTCGAGCAGCAGGGTGGCGGCGGTGTGCCGGGCGTCGTGCAGGCGGGTGTCGCGTAGCCCGGCCTTGGCCACCAGTTGCTTCCAGGCCGCCCAGTCGTACCTGCCGGGGACGGGCCGTCCGTCCGGGCCCGGGAACAGCAGATCCCAGTCCTCCCAGACCTCACCGGCCCTCAGTCTCTCGGCGGCCTGGGCGACGCGGTGCGCCCGTAGCTGAGAGAGCAGTTGGGGCGGGATGGCGATCGTGCGGGCCTTGCCGCCCTTCGGTTCGGTGAAGGTCCAGCCGCCACCGTGACGCTTCGGGCAGTACTGGGCGTGGTTGGCGCAGCCGGGGGAGCAGTTGGCGGTGTGGTAGCGCGTGCCGCAGGCGCGCGGATCGGAGCAGCCGTGCTGGAGCAGGTCGGGCTTCAACTGGTAGATCCTGGCCTCGGCGCGGTCGAAGTCGATGTAGCGCCAGCGCATGCCGAGGGTCTCGCACTGGCGCAGTCCGAGGGCCAGGGCGACCGACCAACGTGCGCCGTTCACCGTGCCGGCGGCCGCAGCGAGGATCGCGCGGGCCTCCTCGGCGCTCAAGGGTGTCATCTCCGCCTCGCGATGCCTCGGCGCGTCGACCAGGGTTGCGACGTTGCGCCCGAGGATGCCGCGGCGCATCGCCATCCGCAGGGACCGACTGATGATCTGATGGACCATCAGAATGCTTTTGGGGGACAGGCCTTCCCCGGCCAGTTCCAGGTACAGGGCGTCGAGGTGTTCCGGACGCAGCTTGTCCAGGCGGTGACCGCCGATGCGGGGGATGATCCAGTGTTCCACCTTGGGCCGGTAGGTGCCCTTGATCGAGGCGCGGCTGGCGGTGCGGGGCGCGATCGTGTCCAGCCACTCCCGCAGCCAGATGGTCACCGTCGGGACCCGGCCGGCGACCGTCTGCCCCGTCTCGCGTTGCCGCTCCAGCTCGCGGACCCGCCGGGTCACCTCGGCCCGCGTCTTGGCCTCGCGGTGGCGGCGGTCCGGGCTACCGTCGGGTTTGACGCCGACCGTGACCCAGCCGTGCCAGCTACCGTCGGCGCTCTGGTAGATCGAGGACCGACCGTTCGAGGCTCGGGGCATCACTGGCTCCTGGTTGGTTCTTCCTCACCCAAAGCGATCCGCTGGACGAACTCGCGAACGCCGGACAACGGGATCCTGCGGGAACGTCCGATCTTCACCGACGGCAACAGCCCCGACTCCAGAAGTTCGTAGACCTTGGTCCGACCCAACGAGAGCACCGCAGCGGCATCATCCACCGTGAGAAGGACCGCCGCCACCGGCCTGTTCGCCTCGCTGCCTCGATGCTCACCGGCTGGGGCCGCCTCGGCATCTGTCGCCCCCTCGATGCGCCGATCCGGCCCCGTGACGGTGGCGCTCGGCCGCCCGCTTCCGCGGCCCGCCGGGACCGAGGGCCGCGTCGGTCGATCAGGGGCAGGCTCGGCGGGTACTGCGACGCTGGGGGACTCAGCCTCAGTCCCGAGCTCGAATGCCAGTTGGTTCTCGGGCGGGACCACGACGCGCCGAGCCCGCGGGGTCACCTGGGACCTCTCGATGCCCGACTCGGCACGTCCCCGCGGTGGCGTGCGCCCCGTCGCGACGTGCCGCGACCCCGGCAACTTCGATGACGGGTCGTCAGATCTGTTTCAGCGTCCGGTTCACAGCGCTCGCATGTCATGGGGCAACCCTCGCGTCGGTGCTCGACACGGTGCCGGCCCGAAGCGCCGAGACCTCGGCGCTGATGGTCGCCCACAGTTCGCGGTTCTCGTGCAGCGCCGGTTGGCGGGACTGTCCGATTAACGGTGTTTCCGGCCTGACGCGCCGAGCCTGATGGCCGGCGGGGAAGGTCACTCGATGAGCGTGACACTGAACGATGTGGCGAAGAAGAAGGAAACCGAGGCGTCCGCGGAGCAGTTGGCGGCGGT
>DATAUG010000258.1:0-19097 GCA_036268355.1 Sporichthyaceae bacterium | reverse complement strand
CTACCCGTGCCGGGTTAGGGCGCGCGACACGCCAGAAGATGCAGGGGGTGGGGCGGGTCATCGCTCGCCGTCCGCCCGCTCGAAGGGATGCCCGCGGCGCAGCACCTCGAGCAGGTCGGCGGCGCGCGGCGAGTCCAGCAGGCCTGCCGCCAGGGCCCGGTCGGCGGTCAACCTGGCCATGGCCACATAGGCCGCGGCGGCCTCCGGCGACTGTCCCGCGATTGCGGCCACGTGTGCGGCGACGGTGCCCGCGTCGCCACGGGCGACCGGCCCGGTCAGCGCGTGGTCGCCGCCGCGCAGCGCGTTGTCCAGCGCCGCCCCGAGCAGCGGCCCGAGCAGCCGGGACGGATTCTCCACGCCGGCCACCCCGAGCAGGTCGGCCGATTGAGCGACCAACGTGACCAGGTGGTTGGCCCCGTTGGCCAGCGCCGCGTGGTAAAGCACCCGGTGCTCCTCGGCCACCCACTGCGGATCGGCGCCCATCTCCACCACGAGCGCCTCGGCCACCGGCCGTAGCGGGTCCGGGGCGGTTACGCCGAAGCAGGCACCCGCCAGTCGGGCCAGGTCGACCCCGGTACCGGTGAACGTCATCACCGGATGCAGCGCGAGCGGCAGGGCACCGGCGCGGGTGAGCGGGTCCAGGACGTCGGTGCCGTAACGGCCGCTGGTGTGCGCCACCAGCGCCCCCACCGGGACGGCGGCCGCGACGGCCAGCGCCTCGACCAACGGTGGCAGTGCGTCGTCGGGCACGGCGATCAGCACCAGCTGACTGGCCGCGGCCACCTCGAACGGGTCGGAGCACTCCACGCCGAGCAACTCGGCGGCGCGTTCCCGACTGGCCCGGCTGACCCCCGAGGCGGCGACCACCCGATGTCCCGCCCGGGCCAGTGCGGCGCCGAGCACCGCCCCGACCCGGCCCGCGCCGATCACCCCGACCGCAAGGCGGGCGGGCCGGGAAGCAGCAGCGCCGGGCGGCGTGCGGGGTTCGGTCATCTCTGTCCGTTCCAGTCCTCTACGGGTACCGGACGTCTCCGGAGTCAGTCTGCCGGCTCTGCGGCGGTGCCACCATGGGGCGAGGACGAGGACCGGCTACTACCTGCCGACGGTCTTCTTGCGGCGAGGCCGCCATGGGGCCCGGAAACAATGAGGCAGTTGATACTGTTGTGTCCAATGTGATCATTGGCGCAAACTGGTACAGGCCGCTTTGACCGGAGTGGAGAGGCCTTCGGGGCCGGAACCTGCGGGCGCCGTACCGCGTCCCAGGACCAGACCGGGCCGGACACCCGCGCGACCGGCCAGACCGACGGAGGAATACCCAGTGGCGAAACGGGCGCCTCACGTGGCGACTGGCCTACTGCGGCGCGCCACGTGAGACACCCTGCGGACTCCGTCGGCGGAGTCGAAATCCTGGTGCCACCGACGGAACAGCACATCCCCGCCCGGCGTTCCGCGCCCGCCGGTTCGCTGATGGGCTCGCCCGAGGCAACCGCGTTGGGTGCCGAGGTCGCCCGCAACCCACTTGCTCCGGCCCGGGTCCTGGTGGTGGGCACCGGCGGAACCGGCAAGACGACCGTGCTCGACGCACTGGCCAAGTTGTGGTCCACGGCGGGGATCACCGTGCTGCGCGAACCGGGCCGCCGACCGCGCCCCGCGGACGGGGAGTTCGTCCTGATCGTCGACGACGCGCGCGTGTTGTCCGACGAGGAACTGGAATTCCTGGCCGCGGCGGCGAACTCCGAGACGGTCCGACTGGTGGTCGCCGCCCGACCTGGACCGACCCGACCAGCACTGGACGCGCTGGCCGCGGTGCTGGGCCGGATCCGACCGCCGATCGTCCTCGGGCGCCTCGAGCCGGCGGACACCCGTGCCAGGGTCGAGGCGTTGTGCCCGCGCAGCGCCACCCCCGCGCTGGCCGACTGGATCCACCAGCAGGCCGGCGGCAACCCGCGACTCGTCGGGCTGCTGACCACGGCCCTGCGCGACGCCGCGTTGATTCCCGACCGTCCGGCGGCCGACTGGGTGCCCACCCGGGTGCCGACCGGCGTCCTGGAACAGATCCGGCTGGAGGTCGACCTGCTCGGCGCCGACAGCGCCGCGCTGCTGCACGCGTTGGCCATCGGCACCGACCCCGACGCGGGCCTGCTGGGCCAAGTCCTCGGCATCGGCCCGGAGCGGATCGAGCGTGCCGCGCAGGATGCCACCAGCAGCGGCATGCTCATCGAGGCCGGCACCGTGCTGCCGATCGTCCGGGTCGCCGTCCGGGCACTTACCCCGCCGATGCGCCTGCAGGCGCTGCGCAGCCGACTGGCCGCGCTGGTGTTGGCCCGGGGCGGATCGATGCTCCCGTACGCCCGGGAAATGGCCGGCGTCGGCGCCACCGGCGCGGAGGTTGCCGCGGTCCTGGTGGCCGGGGCCACCGAGGCTGTCGACCCCCGGGTCATCGCCTCATTGCTCGCCGAGGCAGTCCGGGCCGGCGTCCCGGTCGAGACGGTCGCCGGGCGCCTGGCCCGCGCCACCGCACTGACCGGCGACCTGGACAACGCCCTGCGCCTGGCCGACCGGGCGGTGGGCGATCCGAGCGCCCCCGACCGGGACATCGCGATCACGGTCGCCGCCGCGGTACTGGCCGGCCGCGGCATGCTGGCACGCAGTGCCGCGCTGCACCGATGGTTCGCCGGCCAGAGCGGCACGCTCGCCCCGGCCGCCGTCCCGGCCCTGCTCGGCACCGGTGACCTGGCCGGCGCGGTGGCCGCCACGGCCGCCGGGGCGCACACGCTGCCGACCATGGGCGAAGGCGTGGAGACCCTGCTCGCCGAGGGCCTGCTGGACACGGTGACCGGTACACCGAGTGCGGCACTGTCGAAGCTGACCCGCGCGGCCGCTCTGCTCGAACCCGGCGCCACCCGGGCCCTGCTGTCGGACTCACCCGCGGCGCTGGCCGCGGTGGTCGCGCTGAACTGCGGCGAGTTCGGCGTTGCCGAATCGGTGCTGGCCCGGGCCGTGGGCATCGGGCTGGGCGGGGAGTTCGCCCGGTCGCGGCACCAGGTGCTGCAGGCCTGGATCGCCATGCAACGCGGCGACCTGGAACGGGCCCGCGCACTGCTGGCCTGTCCCGGCCCGGCCGGCGGTGCCCTGGAACCGCGGGAGGAGCTGACCGCCGCCGCCATCGAGGTGGGCATCGCCCGCCGGGAGGGCAACCTGGCCGCGCTGTCGACGGCCTGGGCCCGGGCGCGGCAGGCCGTCGTCCGGCATCCGGTCGATCTGTTCACGCTCCACGCGCTCGGCGAGCTGTCGGTAGCGGCGGAACGCCTCAAGGAGGCCGGGTGGGTAGCACCCCACCTGGCCGAGGCCTGGGCGCTGCTCGACCGACTCGGCGAGCCACCGCTGTGGGCAGCCCCCATGCATTGGTACGCCGTGCAGGCGGCCGGCCTGGCCGAGCGCCCGGATGCGGCGGCCGCGCACGTGGCCGCGTTGGACGCCGCCACGGCCTACCCGCAGGCCCAGGTGCTGGCCGAGGCCGCGCGGTGCTGGATGCGGGTCCTGGCCGGCCAGATCGACGCCGCCGAGGTTGAGTCGGCCGCCCGCCGACTGCACGCCATCGGGCACGCCTGGGACGCCTCGCGGTTGGCCGGACAGGCGGCGGTCCGCGCAGCGGATCGGGCCGTCATGACCAGCCTGCTCAGTTGTGCGCGCAGCCTTCGCCCGGACGTCGCAAGCCCCGAGCCACGACCGCTGGAGCCGGTGTCGAACGGGCCGGCGGAGCAGCCGACGCGTTCGACGCCCGCCGTCTCGCGCAGCGGCGAGGTGGTGCTGTCCGACCGGGAACGCGAGGTCGCGGCGCTGCTGGTCGACGGGCTGACCTACAAGGAGATCGGCGCCCGGCTGTTCATCTCGGCCAAGACTGTGGAGCACCACATCGCGCGGATCCGGCACCGCTGCGGCGCCGGCAGTCGCGCGGATCTCTTCTCCCGCCTGCGGGCCACCCTCGAGGCCGCCGAGTAATCCAATCCCTACGTTGCGTCCGAAGAACCGGTCGTCATAGCGACCAGTTCTTCGGACGCAACGCGGGTTCGCCGCAGGCAAGGGGTTCGTCGCAGGCGATGGGTTCGTCGCACGCCCCCTTTGGAGTAATCCGATTTCGCTGGATTGCCCCATCGAGCATCGTTGCTCCCGGTTGGCCCGGATTGCACGGGCCGAGGCCTGGAAATCAGGGGGACTGCCAAATGAGGAATTCCTCGAAGCTGTGGACCGCGATCGCGGCCGGACTTCTCGTCGCGGTCGGGCCGTCCGCCGGCGCCGGCGCCGCCATGGCGCCACACTCGTTGCCGACGCACGACGGCCCGTCCAGCCCGTACAACCCGAATCCGGACAACAACCCCAACCCGCAGGGCGGCCAGAGCAGCATGCCGAACGCGGACGCCTCCGGCGGACCGCAGGCCGGTGGGCCGCTGACCAGGACCGGCCAGGCGCCGGACAACACCAAGCCCGCCGTCCCGAACAAGCCGGCCGTCCCCAACAAGCCGGCCAAACCGACGCTGCCGGCCAAGCCGAGCCAGCCGGCGGAGCACAACTCGACGGGCGGTCAGGCGCCGCCCTCCTCCATGGGCAACCTGGCGGGCCGCCAGACCACGCCCTACCAACAGCAGACCCCGGACCAGCAGCAGGCCCCGGCCAAGCCGGACGCCAACACCCCGCAGGACCCGAAGATGCCCGACGACAAGGACATGAACCTGCCGGACGCCACGGCGCCGCAGGACGGGCCCAGCCCGGTCGGCCCGGTCGGGCCCAAGGGCGACTACTGAATCGGCACACGCTTGTTCTTGACGGAACACGGCATGACGGTCAGCTCGAAGGGAGCTTGAATCGAGGAAACTTTCTGGACAGGAAGTGGCGGCGGCCACTGAATCTGCGAACGCCCCCGGGACATCCCGCCCGGGGGCGTTCAGCGTTCTCGGGCCGCGGTGTTCACTCGGGCGGCAGGGCCGCAGCGTTCAGTCCGGCGGCAGGGCCGCGATGATCCCCTCGCAGGTCCGCACGACGACCCGGGCGGCGTCGGCCACCGCCCGGACCGAGACCGGGTTCTCCGCCCGGCGGCGCCAGCGGGTCAGGGTTTCGGCGGCCTCCGCGCGAAGTTTGGCGGGCCCGGTCCCGAAACTCAGTCCCAGCCGCACCCACGGCTTCTGACCGGACCCCCCGAGGATCCGCTCCGCCTCGGCGACCAGTTCCGGGTCCAACGACACGGCCCCGGACCGCAACGAACCCAGCAGGGCCAACTCAACGAACTCATGTGCCCCGGCCATGATCCGCTCGATCTCACCGAGCAGTCCGGCCGAGGACTCGGTCGGGACCTGCCGGATGATCTGCTCCACCGCCAGCAACGCCGAGCGCGCCTTCAGCAGCGCAGCCCGCTCGGTGAACAACGCCGACAGCGCCCCGACCAGCTCGGTCAGTCCGCTGCGGCGGACCAGTTCGCCGGCTAGTGACGGAGCGTCAGAAAACCCTTGCCGGATCAGCGGAAGCGCGATGCGGACGCCGAACAGGCCCAGCCGCACCAGCAACTCGTGGCGGACCTCGGGCGGTGGAAGGTCGGGCGCACCCTCCGGAAGCTCCCGGACGAAACGATCGGCCGACAGCAACAAGCTCTCGACGAAGTCCCGGTCGGCGGCGGCCAACACCGCCAACGCGTTGAACTCCGCCTGGCGCAGGGTCCGACCGGTTTCGGCGAGCAGGCCCGCCACCGGGACGACCGTCTGACACAGCGCGCGGATCGCCTCGTCGGCGCGCATTCGCCGCGCGATCTGGGCGGCCGAGGCCAGCGCGTCCACCCGACCGGCCCCGATCTCGTCGGCCCGGGACAGGACGGCGACCGTGTTGACCGGCGTGGATCCGGTGGCCGAGTGTGCGTGGAAGGCCTGCAGGAATCCGATGTCGTCAGCGTGCACGTGTCGCATCAGGTAGACGATCGCGTCGGCCTCGCCGGGCTGGGACCCGGGCGTCAGGAATGCTTCGGTCCGCGCCGACAGCTCGGCGGAACTGGAGGCGATCCCCGGGGTGTCGATCAACGTCGTCGACGCCAGGTCGATCGAGGGCCAGTCCACGGTCAACCGCTCGACCGCCGCGGGCGCGACGCCGCAAAGGTCGATCAGCAACCTGCCGTCCTTGCGGTTGATCGGCAGATCGCGCGCGTCGCCGTCGATCTGATGCAGCGTCATGCGCGGTACCGGGGCGTCGCGGTACCACGTCACGATCCGCGTGCACTCCCCCGCGTCGGTCGGCGCGATGATCTCCCCCACCATCGCGTTGAGCAGGGTCGACTTGCCGGCCTTGACCTTCCCGGCGATCGCCACCCGGATCGGTCCGTCCAGCCGGGCCAGGAAGGCGTCGATGCGTTCGGTGATCTCGGGCAGGTCGACGTACACGTCGCGGGCGCGCCGCAACAGGACGGCGACCTGCGCGCCGATCTCGGGCCGGTCGGGCACGAACTGAACCCTACTTGCCGGCTGCGGCGGCGATGCTCGCCGGCGCCGGTGCGACCAGGGCCACCGCCGCGGCCTCGACCTGACCGATCCGGGCGAGCACGGCCCGTAACTCGGTAACCCGCTGGTCGCGCTGCGCGGCGTCGGCCCGGGCCGCCGCCTCCGCGGTCCGCATCGCCTCGGCCAACGAGGTCTCCAGCTCCGCCGCAACACCGGTGAAGTGGTCGCGCAGCTGTCGTTGCAACCGCCGCAGCAGATCGCGGGAATCCTTGCCGACGTGGAAAATCACGTCGTCGGTGTAGCGCCGGACCGCGGCCTTGGCCTCAGCCTGACGCTTCGTCAGCATCCGCTTGCGTTCGTCCCGCAGGGTCCGTCCACCCAGCAGCAACCCGGCCCCGACCGAGAACGGATTGAGCATCGCCAGGCCGGCCACGGTGGAGAACATGCCGAACATCAACGTCCCGATGTATCCACCGCGGACCGCGGTCAGCGCCTTGTCGCCGATGTTCGGCTCGTCCTGCGTCGCCAGCGTCATCGGCCGGATCTCCTCCAGCATCGATGATCCGGTGACCAGTTCGAGGTCCGGCAACGCCAACTGGCCGTCCTCGGCGAAGTGCTCGGCGACCTGCGTGGCCAGCCACCGCGCCCGCTCGTGGGTCCAGACGAAGTTCGCCGAGGCGGCGGCGGCAACCCGTTCCTCAACCCAGGGCGCGAACTCCACCCACACCACCGCCGGGTCGCCGAGGGAGTCGATCTCCTCCTCCGCCGCCCGCCCGATCTCCCGCAGGCGATCCCGCAGGTCGTAGTCGATGTCCGAGCTCAGGTCCGCGGCACCGTCGGCGAGGGTCTGCTGCCAGCGCGCGGACCGGTCGCGCAACGCGGTGATCCGGACCTTGGCCTCGGCCAAGCCGCGGATGATGGCGTCAACGGTCTCCGGGTGCTCGGCGACGCCCAGCTCCGCCGAGCATGCCGCCGATAGTTGTTCGGTCACCCGGAGCACCGTGTTCGCCGCCGCCCGCCGGGTGAGCAGATCGGCGTTCTCCACGATCTGGGTCAGCAACGTGGCCAGCACCGGGAAGCCGGACTCCACATTGAGCTCGTTGTCGTTGCGCTCCAACGCGTGCCAGCGCAGCGCGGAGGACACCGGGATCACCTGCGCGCCGACTCCGGCCGCGGCCAGGTGCTCGGAGTTCAGGGCGTAGATCTTCCGCCACTCCGGATACAGGTCGATCTTGGTCAGCACGCCGGTCAGGTTGGGGCACAACTTCACCGCGTGCTTGCAGAACTCCAGTTCGGCGGCCGTGTACTCCTGCGCGGCGGCCGAGACCAGCAGGACCGCGTCGGCGCCGGGCAGTGCCGCCAACGTCGTGGTGGCTCGCACCGATCCGAGACCACCGACCCCGGGGGTGTCCACCAGCTCCAGCCCGCCCGCCAACAACGTGGCCGGCAGGGCGACCTCGACATGCGACAGCCCCTCGCGGTTGCCCGGATTGCCGGACTCACTGACGTGTGCGGCCAGCTCCTCCAGCGTCACCTCGGTGCGTTCGAATTCGGGCGCGGCGCCCTCCGCCCGGTCCGCCGTCCGTGGTTTCTCCTTCACCAGGGCCGCGGTCGGCACTTGGGCCCAGGAGACCGCCGTCGGCACCGAGGTGGCGATGTCGTCGTCGACCGGACAGATCCGTGCCCGCACCAACGCGTTCACCAGTTGGCTCTTGCCCTGCTTGAACTCCCCGATCACCAGGACCCGGACCCGGTCGTCGGCCAACCCCTCGGCCGCCTTGCGCAACCTGGCGGCCAGGTCGGCGCGCCCGCACGCGTTCGCCAGGTCCAGCGCGGCCTGGACGGTTGCGACGACTGCCTCCGGTGCTGACATCCGCCCCACCTGCCCCGCGCCCGGACCCGCAACCCAATCCGCGTCCCGAACAACGGATGGCCCCGTCCCGGTGGCGTGGCCGGGAACGACGAGGTCCGATCCTTTCACCTCGGTCGGTCGGGTGGTGGCAACCACCGCGACTCGCACAAAAGCTCGCCCAAAAGACGGATGGCCCCGTCCCGGTGGCGTGGCCGGGACGGGGCCGATCCTTTCACCTCGGTCGGTCGGGTGGCAGGCAGGCAACCACACGACTCGCGGGCAGGCGGTACCGAGGCGATTCCCCTGCTCCCCCCACTCCCCGTGGTCCCCCCACGGGCAGTGAATTGCAGGGCAGTGCGTCGAGCTCGGATGGAGAACTTTCCCCTGCTCCGTTATCCCCCAACCGTCCCCCCGGACGGTGGAGCAGGGAGTTTGCGATGAGCTCGACCGGTACTGGTCAGCCGAGGATGTGCTCAACGATGTCGTGGATGTTGTGCACGTCGGTGTTGTGCAGCAGGTCGTCCAGGCTGCCCTGACCCAGGTGGTTCAGGCTGTGGTTCAGGTCGCCGTTGAGGTCGTGGTTCAGGTCGCCGTTCAGGACGTGGTTCAGGCTGTTGTTCAGGTCGCCGGACAGGACCGGGCTGTGGTCCAGGAGGCCGGACAGGATCGGGTCGTTCGACAGGAGCGACGGCGACAGCACGGGAATCGTGTCTCCGGACAGGATCGGGCTGTGGTTCAGGCTGTGGTCGACGACGTGGTTCAGGCTGCCGTTGAGGATCGGGCTCCGGTTGAGGCTGCCGTCGAGGACGTTGAGGATCGGGCTGTGGTCGACGACGTGGTTCAGGCTGTGGTCGAGGCTGCCGTCGAGGACGTCGCCGGTGTTGACCAGGCCGGAGAGCAGGTTGATGTCGCCCACCGAGACGGTGTGGTCCAGGCCGGCCAGGCTGCCGGTGTGGTCGATGTCCCCGTTGGCCATGCCCTGTCCCATTACCGGGCCGTTCTTGTCGACGTGGACGTCGTGGCCGGCGCTGCCGTTGCCGCTGACGTTGGTGTGCGAGTTGGTGTGGTCGGCATGCATGTCGCGGCCGGAAGCGCCATTGCCGTTGACGGTCGCGCGGTGCACGTCATGACCCGCGGCGCCGTTGCCGCTCACGGTGTCGTCGTGCCGGTGGCTGTCCGAGCTGGTCGACGTGGTGGTGATGCGGCTGGCGGTGTCGGTGCGGGTCTGGTTGGTCGAGTGGCGGTCGCTGAAGTCGTTGTCGTCGCCGAGCAGGTTGCCGCGGCCACCCATCTCCAGCTGGTCGTGGGCAACCCGAGAGTCGTGCTGGTCGCCGCCGGTTCCGCCGGACGCGGTCGGGCCGACGCCGAACTCGTGCCAGGTGTGGCGGTCGTGCGAGTCGTCGACGTGCGCCCAGCGGTTGTGGGCGTCGTCCACGTGGGCGTACCGGTCGTGCCGGTCGGCCAGGCGGTGGTTGTGCGAGTCGTCGACGACGTGATGGTCGACCGGGCGCGCCACCTTGTGGTGCACGGCGACGGGGTGGTCGTGGTTGTTGCCGGTGCCGTCGGCCCGAATGTGGTCGATGCGGCCGTAGTGCCCGGCGTGGTTCATCTGCTCCAGGCCGCTGACCGGCGCGACCTGCTCGACGCCGGCGGCCACGGGGTGCTTCGGCTCGTAGGCGTAGTTGTTGATGATGTGGTGAATGTGGTCGTGCCCAGCGTCGCTGCGCACATCCTGCTTGTCGCCGCCGCCGACCTGTTGGACGTTCGGGTTGTCGAGCAGGAATGCCCGGGCGTCGCGCACGTCCTGGCCACAGACCGAGCTCATCCCGGCGGACGCCATCGCGGCCTGCGGGTTGGCCTGGAATTGCTCACGGGCCTCGGGGTTCTGCAGCAGGTGCATGATCCAGTCGAGCAGGGAGGTGGCCATCGTCGCCGTCCTTCATCGTGTGCGGTGATCTTCGGGACGGTTCGCTTGTCCGGACCGCCGATGACGAAGTTAGGCAACCGGACCAACCCGGCGAATCGGGGAAAAACCCGCGATCCGGCGGGGATCGTTAGGGGATCCGAACGCTCGCGAGCAGTTCGTCCCAGTGGTATCTGTAGAAACACAAGTAACGAACACCCCATAAGTTCACTCTCGCCCCAATCTTTCAAGGCTCGGCAAACCCGCAGGTGAAGCGGCATCCGGTGGCCCCGTAGGGCCGCTCCTCGGACGGCAAAGGGGCCCCCGGGTCAAGGAATCTTTCCTGCCCCACGGGCGCGCAATTTCCCCCTGGTCGGGTCGGATGAGGGTGGGCGCAAGGCGGGCAATTGGGGAGGTGCACCCGAAGTGGGCGCAGGCGGTTACGCACTGGGGATAGATCTGGGGACCACGTTCACGGCGGCCGCGGTGGCGGTGCCCGGGCAGCCGGCGATGCCGGTCCCGTTGGGCAACCAGTCGGCGACGATGCCGTCGGTGCTGTATCTCGGCGGGAATGGCGAGTTCCTGGTCGGCGACGCCGCGGAACGCCGGGCGCTCGTCGATCCGGATCGCGTCGTGCGTCGCTTCAAACGCCGGATCGGGGACGAGACGCCGCTGGTGATCGGTGACGAGGCCCATCACGCACACACCCTGACCGCACGCCTGATCAGCTGGGTGGCCGAACAGGTGACGCAGCGTCAGGGCAGCGCGCCCGACGAGACGGCGGTGACCCATCCGGCCGCCTGGGGTCCGCACAAGCAGGAGCTGTTGCTGCGCGCACTGACCGAGGTCGGCCTGCCCCGGGTTCGCCTGATCAGCGAGCCCGCGGCCGCCGCGTTCGCGTACGCGCGCTCCGGGCGCCTGCCCGGCGCCGGCACGTTCGCGGTCTACGACCTCGGCGGTGGCACGTTCGACGCCTGCGTGATGCGGGCCGAGGCGGACGGTTCGTTCGCCGTCGTCGGCGTTCCGGCCGGCCTGCCGAACCTCGGCGGCATCGACTTCGACGACGCCGTCCTCGACCACGTGCTGGAGGGCCTCGGCGCGACCAGCGCCCATCTCGACCCCGCGGACCCGATGGTGATCACCGCACTGGCCCGGCTGAGGCGCGAATGCGTGGATGCCAAGGAAGCATTGTCGACCGACACCGCAACCTGCGTCCCGGTCCTGCTCGGGGAGCTGTCGACCAGTGTCCGGATCACGCGGGCCGAGTTCGAGGAACTGATCGCTCCCGGGATCGCCAACAGCATCGACGCGTTGGAATCCACCTTGCGGTCGGCCGGCGTGGAACCCAGCGAGGTCGGGCATGTGCTGTTGACCGGTGGTTCGTCCCGTATTCCGTTGGTGGTTCAGGCACTTTCGGCGCGGCTGGGTCCCGCTGTCCGGCTGGACCGCGATCTGGACCCGAAGCTGGCGGTCGCGATGGGGGCAGCGCTGGCCGCTCTGGACGCCCGAAGTGACCCGGCGCCGAGCTTGCCCGCGGCGCGGGGCGCGGCCGACCCACTGCCCGTCGTTGCCGGCGCGCCGCCGCGGCCGGACGCGTCGATCGCGCCCTCCCCGGCGCTGACCCTCGAGCCGCCCCGCCGACGCACCGGGCGCACCCTGTTCTTCCTGGCCGCCGCGGCGGTGGCCCTGGTCGCCGGGGGCCTGGGACAGCACTTCGGGAATGCCGGGCACCACACGGCGCAGCAGGCCCCGGCGGTCCCGAACCGCTCGACCGTCGTACCGGTCCCGACCGTGGCACCGGCGGCGCCCGTCGCACCGACAGCACCGGTCTCCCCGACGACAGCGCTCGCCCCGGTACAACCGGCCGGCGACGCCCCGGCGACCGACCGGCCGCACGGCTACCTCGCGTCGGTGCCGATTCCGCGCCGACCCCCGGCCACCGCCCCGACCCGCGCTGTCGTGGAACGGCGAGCGACCGCGGCGCGCGTGATCGAACCGGCCACGATGCACCGGCCGACGAACGGAGCGACCGACCCGGCCTCGACCCAGCCCGGCGCAGCCGCGCAGCCGCACCTCCAACCGACCCAACCGATAGTGCCGGGCCAATCCCCGGCCCAACCTGCACAACTGGTGCAGCCGGCCCAACCCGCGCCTGCCGCGGCACCGGCCCCGGAGAACAACGACTCCGGGACCACCGAGTTCAACTCCGCACCAGCCGGGGCGGGCGCGCCCGCGGCCCGCTGATCGACCCAGGAATGCCGAATGGCCCGCTCCTTCCGGAGCGGGCCATTCGGTTTTGAGGGGAGGGGGGTCAGCGGGGGCGGTGGATCAGAGGACGTGCACCAGGTGGTTGACGTCATCCGCGGCGTGGGCCGCGGTGGTCGCCGTCGTGGTCGCGGTGGTGTCGGCACCGTGGAGGGTGTCGCCGTTGACCGCGTTGTCGAGCGCGTGCGTGTCGAGCGGTGCGGTGGCCACGTGCACCGCGTCGGTGGCGAGCGAGGCCGGGTCAAGCGTTGTCGCGGCGTGCACGGCGTCGGTGGCCGTGGTCACCGGGTCGGCGGTCACGGCGCCCGCGACCGGGGCGGTCACCGGGGCCACGGTGGTCACCGGAGCCGTCACCGCGCCCACCGGGGCGGCGACCGTTGTGGTCAACGGCGCCAGCGGCGCGTTCTGCGAGTGCAGGACGTCCAGCAGCGGCGCGTTGGTGGTCGACAGCACGCTCGGTGCGACGCTGGCCAGCGGGCTGACCACCGGGTTGGTGACCGCCGAGGTGATGCCGTCGGCAACCGCCGGCGCCACCGCTGCCGCCACGACCGGGGCTACGGCTGCCGTGCTCACGCTGTGCAACACGTCGACCACGGTGGTCACCGGAGCCAACGCCGTCACCGGAGCGGTTACCGGGACCAACGCGGTGACCGGAGCCAACGCCGTGACCGGGGCGGTCAGCGCACTCACCGGAGCCAACGCGGTGACCGGAGCCAACGCGGTGACGGGCGCGGTCAGTGCATGGATCGGCGCAAGCGCGGTGGTGCCATTCGCGATCCCGCTGATCGACGCCAGCGCGGTGACCGGCGCCGTCAGCGCGCTCACCGGCGCCACGGCGGTCAACCCGTCCGCGATGCCGGCGATCGGCGCCAGCGCCGTGACCGGCGCGAGCGCCGTGACGGGGGCCAGCGCGGTGACGGGGGCCAGCGCGGTGATCGGAGCCGTCAAGGCGTTCACCGGAGCCAGCGCGTTGATCGGCGCGAGCGCGGTCAGCCCGTCGGCGATCGGGGCCAGCGCGGTGACCGGAGCGGTCAGCGCGCTCACCGAACCAAAGGCGGTGACCGGAGCGGTCAGCGCCGTGATCGGAGCCAGCGCGCTGATGGGTGCCAGGGCGCTGATGGGTGCCAGGGCGGTCAGGCCGTCGGCCACGCCGGTGATCGGCGCGACGGCGGTGACCGGAGAGGTCAGGCCGTTTGCCACCCCACCGACGGGGGCAACCGCGGTGAGCCCGTCGGCGATCGGCGCCAGCGCGCTCACGCCGTCCGCGATCGGGGCCAGCGCGGTAAGGCCATCGGCGATCGGCGCCAGCGCGGTGACCGGACCAGCGACACCGGTGAGGCCGTTCAGCGCACCGATCGGTGTGGTGATGCCGTTCAGGGCCGCCACCCCGACCAGGTTGCCGGCCACGACGGGGTTCAGCACGTTGTCCGCGACGTCGCCCACGTAGCCCAGCTCTCCGGACTGGTTGTTCAGGATGCCCGCGCCCAGCACACCGCCGACGCCGGTCACCGGGTCGAGGATGCCGACGGTCTCACCGGGTCCACCCAGGATTCCGGTGGTGGAGTCGAGGATGCCCTGCTGGCCGTTCAGGACGCCGCCCAGCCCGTTGGCGATGCCGCCCTGGCCGCTGAGGATGCCGGTGGCCGAGTCGAGCACACCGTCGTGGAGCAGGCCGGCTGGGTTGAGCACGTCGGTGATCGGAGCGATCACGGTCGGGCTCAGGATTCCGCCGCCGAGAACGTCGTCACCGTTGACCAAACCGGACAGGACCGAACTGCCGTCCAGAATCGGCAGGCCGTTCAGGATCGGGCTGCCGTTGAGGATCGGACTGCCGTCCAGGATGCCGCCCAGCCCGTTGAGCACGCCGCCCTGCAGCGCGTTGTTCAGGGTGCCGTCGAGGGTGCCGTTGGCGACCGTGCCGAGGATGCCGTTGGCCGAGCCGTTCAGCAGGCCGTTGGCCGAGCCGTTGAGCAGCCCGTCGCCGATGCCGGACAGGATGCCGCCGTTGCCGATGCCGGACAGGACACCGCCGTCGCCGGACAGGATTCCGATGCCGGACAGGATGCTGCCGTTGCCGGAGAGGATGCCGTCCGCGACGCCGTTGAGCAGGGTCGGGTCGAGCAGGCCACCGTTGATCACGCCACCGTTCAGCACGCCGCCGGAGATCAGGCCGCCGTGGCTGAGGATGTCGCCGTTGATCAGCTGGTTGCCGATGCCGTCGTTGAGGGTGTCGTGGTCGCCGTTGATGGTGTTGTCGCCGTCGCCCTGCACGTTGCCGTTACCGACCTGGTTGCCGTCGCCGCTGATATTGCCATTGCCGACCTGGTCGTGATCACCGGTGGTCACCACGTTGCCATTGCCGTTGACGGTGGCATTGCGGTCGTCGCTGTCGGTCGTGTTGTGGCTGTTCGTGTCGTTGTTGCTGTTGGTCGTATTTCCGTTGTTGCTGTTCGACGTCGTGTTGTTGCTGTTCGTCGTGGTCGTTGTCAGGTTGTCCGTGGTGTTGTTCGTGGTGTTGTTCGTGGTGTCGTTCGTGACTGTGTTGGTGGTCTCGTTGTGGGTGATGTTGGTGGTCTCGGTCCAGCGATAGTCGCGCAGGATGTGGTGAATCTTGCGGATGCCGTCGTTGCCGTGGTCGTCCCAGCCACCGCCCACACCTGAGCCATTCCACTCGCCGTGCCCGTCGCTGTTGGTCGCGATGCACGCGTGGTCGACCAGCGTGCGGCGAACCTCGTCGACCTGGTCGCCGCAGCTGGTGTCGAAACCGGCCGCGGTCAGTGTCGCAACGGGGTCCCGGTTGAACGCCGCATGGGCGTGATCGTCGCGCAGCAGATTCAGGATCCAGTCGAGCAACGAGTGGTTCGCCATCTGATCTCCCCATTTCCACGCAGGTGGAGTCCTGCGTGTTCACCTCCTCCGAATGGAGGAGTCCCGTACTAGACGTTAGGTCGAGTACGGGCTGGGTAATCGGGGGAATGCCCGGTCGCGGCCCCCAGGAGCGAAAGCCACGAGTCCGGGCCGGACACAATATGTCCGGGCCCATTAGGGGATTCGGACTCCTCATGCATGCGCAGCGGCAACGGATCGGCAAATCCGCCCGCCGATTTCCGCGCCCGATGATCTACGACGAAGGGTGGGCGAAAACCTCAATCCGTGATGAAAGCAGCAGGGCGCCGCAACACCGCACCGAGGTCCGGCGCGAGAGCCGCCAACGTGACGCGCAGAGCATCGGCAGCGATCCGCGCGGAGTTGAGGTGGTCGGCCGCCGAACCCCCCATCGGATCGGGCACCGTGTTCGCTTCCGGAGATACCGGCGGAGTCATCCCACGTGCTGCGCGTGCCGCCTCCACCAGGGCGCGCGCCCGGGCGACCGGGGCCGCCGGAAGCGCTTCGAGGTCGACCAACTGCACCAACCGTGCGAATTCCCGCAATGTGAAAGCAGTGGGCAACGCCCGCGGCCACAGCCGCAGCGCCTCACCACGGTGAATCGGCGCTGCACCCAGCACGACGTCAGCCGCGGCGACGTGACCTGCCGTCAGTTGGCGCGCGCGGAACGGTGCACCCGCCGCATCCGGGATCCCGAACTGCTCCAGCGCCGCGCGGCTCGCCGGATGAATCGCCGAACCGATCACGGCCGCGACGCCGGCACTGGCGACCTCGAAAGGGCTGCGCTCCGGTGCCGACGCCTGCTCCAACGCATGCCGAGTGAAAATTTCGGCGAAAGGTGATCGGCAGATGTTTCCGGTACACACAAACAGAAATCGGAATGTCGGACACACCGTCGCGGTCATGATATTCCCCCTGTTCCACGTCCATCGTAGCCAGGGCCGGACATCAGACCCAACGACCTCCACCCGAACGGGATGGCAGCTTCCGGCGCCTTCGCGAACAGCGCATTCCGGACCGCCCACAAATTGCGTGTCCAAGACGTGCATCCTGCACATTTTCGAGGTCACCACCCATCCCTAGGATCAGGTTCCGGGGAGGCGTAGGGGCACAATCGCTCGCCACAATTCGGAGGGAACGCACATGAATCTCAAAACGGGCGCGACGACGCTTGGTGTCGCCCTGGGGATGGCGGGCGCCCTCGCGTTGGGAGCCGGGGCCGCATATGCCGCGCCCTACGTTCGGACCCCCAGGTTGGTGGTCTACGACCCTTTCCCGTGGCCCGGTCAGCAGGACGGCGTCATGGGCTTCGACTACGCACCGGTGGAGCACGTAGCCATCGACGGGCACTCGGTGCCGGTGCACCTCGGCGATGCGCGTACCAACGACGAAGGACATTTCCGGACAGTCGTGGAGATACCCGAGGAGTGGCGCTGCAGTGAGCATCTGATCGTCGGAATCGGCGACACCGGAGATCGTGCCTCCGCAGTGGTTCACGTCCGCGGTTGCCCCCACGAGCAGGCACCGCCGGGCCCGGTCTTCTTCGGGGGCGACGACGACGATGACGACGTCTACGACGACCCGCACCAGCACGACGCCCCGGAACACACCAAGCTTCCGGGAACGGGCGGTCAGGTCGCCGGAATCGCGCTCAGCGGTAGCGCCCTGATCGCGGCCGGCCTGGCGATCACTACGCGGCGCAGACGGCGCACCCGCGTGCGCTGACCGAACGGGCCTGAGGCGAACTCCGGCGCCCGACGGGCGGATCACCGCCCGTCGGGCGCCGCAGCGCGCCCGCGAAGCCGAGGCACTTGGTCACCCTCTCGGGTGAAGATCCTCCGGACGGCAGGTCGGGTCGACCTACGCTCGATCCGCGGCCCGGTTGGGTGCGCCGTTCCGAAATGGAATTCGGGGGTACTCGGTGACCAGGACCGCGCTGATCACAGGCATCACCGGACAGGACGGCTCCTACCTGGCCGAATTGCTGCTGGCCAAGGGATACCAGGTGCACGGCCTGATCCGGCGGGCGTCCACCTTCAACACCGAGCGTCTCGACGACGTGTACCAGGATCCGCACGACGCCCACCGCCGGCTGTTTCTCCACTACGGAGACCTCACCGAAGGCGGCGGACTGGTTAATCTGCTGCGGACGGTCCAGCCCGACGAGGTCTACAACCTGGGCGCCCAGAGCCACGTCCGGGTCAGCTTCGACATGCCCGAATACACCGCCGACGTGACCGCGTTGGGCACCATCCGCCTCCTGGAGGCCATCCGCAGCAGTGGCGTCGACACGCGGTTCTACCAAGCATCGAGTTCCGAGCTCTACGGGTCCACCCCACCGCCGCAGAACGAGCGGACGCCGTTCCACCCGCGTTCCCCGTATGCGGTCGCGAAGCTCTACTCCTACTGGGCCGTGGTCAACTACCGCGAGGCCTACGACATGTACGCGGTCAACGGAATCCTCTTCAACCACGAGAGCCCGCGGCGCGGCGAAACATTTGTCACCCGAAAGATCGCGCGAGCGGTCGCAATGATCGCCGCCGGGCTCCAGGACACGCTGTACCTCGGCAACCTCGAGGCGATCCGGGACTGGGGTTATGCCGAGGAGTACGTCGAGGGCATGTGGCGAATGCTGCAGCAGGACGCCCCGGGCGACTACGTTCTTGCCACCGGCAGGCCGGCCAGCGTCCGCGATTTCTGCACCGCGGCCTTCGGCCACGCCGGCCTCGACTGGGAACGCTACGTCCGGTACGACGTCGCCTACGAGCGACCCAGCGAGGTCGACGCTCTGGTCGGCGATGCGAGCAAGGCAGAACGCGAACTCGGCTGGCGGGCGCAGACCGACTGGCGGGCGCTGGCACAGCTCATGGTGGACACCGACCGACAGAAGCTGGAAGACGCCCTGACCGGCCGGTCGGTGCGCATTTCGATGGGCGCCCCCACGGGAATACCTGCGGCACGACATCACGTGTGAAAACCGGCCGCAGCTACACCGCAGTCCGGGCTTCGAGCCCCGTTCCCCGATGGGGTCAATGAGCTGGTCCCACCACCCGAGATGTCCATATGTTTGGAGCCATGACGATGGCGAAGACCTACGAGACAACCCTGCGCCTGCTGAGCCGCCAGGTGCCGCGCGCCGTCGCTCGGGCCGATTTCGCCAGCCCGAGCAATCTATTCCCCTGGGGCGGCCCGATGAACGGGCAGCGCGGCCGCCAGAACATAGTGCGTCGCCTCCAATCTCAACTGAATTTTGTGGCGGTCGTCGAGACCGGGTCATTCCGCGGAACCACCACAGAATTCCTGACCTACGTCACCGGCGCCCCGGTGTTCACGGTTGAGAGCGAGCCCCGCTATTTTCATTATGCTCGCGAGCGCCTCGCCAACCTCCCCGAGGTCAACGTCGAACTGGGCGACTCCCGCACCTACCTGCGCACCTTGGCAACGCGGTCCGGACTGCCGTCAGGCCCGACCTTCTTCTATCTCGACGCGCATTGGCACGACGATCTGCCGTTGCCCGAGGAGCTGGCCATCGTGGCCCGCCATTGGCCGGATGCCACGGTGATGATCGACGATTTCCAGGTGCCGGACGACCCGGGCTACGGGTACGACCACTACTCGGGGGGGTCCCTGAATCGGGCCCTGATCCCCGGTGAACTGCTGGCCACGACCTGGAATCTTGCTTATCCGGCAATCCCGGCGAAGGACGAAACCGGTG
>DATAUG010000257.1:0-31254 GCA_036268355.1 Sporichthyaceae bacterium | reverse complement strand
CGACCACTCAGCCGGACGCAACGGTCATCCTGCGGGGCGGTTGTGAACGGGCGCAGAGGTCGTCCGGGGTTGGAGGTGATCGGACCTGCGGACGGCGGCGCCGAACTCCCGGCCGTCGAGGCGGCGCTGCTGGCGCGTTGGCCGGAGTCGCGGCTGGAGCCGTCGCTGGATCGCATCGCCGCGTTGTGCGACGTGCTCGGCTCGCCGCAGCGGGCGTACCCGGTGATCCACGTCGCCGGGACCAACGGCAAGACCAGCACCGCCCGGATGATCGAGTCGCTGCTGCGTGCCTTCGGCCTGCGGACCGGGCTGTTCACCAGCCCGCACCTGCAGACGATGCGTGAGCGGATCATGTTCGACGGAAAGCCGATCGCCCCGGACCGCCTCGTGGCCACCTACGCCGACCTGGAGCCTTACCTGCACCTGGTGGACGCGGCGCAGGCCCATCCGCTCTCGTTCTTCGAGACGATCACCGCGCTGGCGTACGCGGCCTTCGCCGAGGCCCCGGTTGACGTCGCCGTCGTCGAGGTCGGGATGGGCGGCAGCTGGGACGCCACAAACGTGGCCGACGGCCAGGTCGCCGTGATCACCCAGGTGGCCGTCGACCACGCCAAGTTCCTCGGCCACACGCCGGTTGAGATTGCAGTCGAGAAGGCGGGCATCGTCAAGCCCGAGGCCACCGCCGTGCTGGCGGCGCAGGCGGAGGATGTCAGTGCGGTGCTGCAGCAGCGGGCCGCCGACGTGGGGGCGTTGCTCGCCCGCGAGGGCCAGGAATTCGGGTTGCGCGGGCGGCTCGGCGCGGTGGGCGGCCAGGTGCTCGCGATCCAGGGCATCGGCGGGCTCTACGAGGAGATGTTCCTCCCGCTGTTCGGCGCACACCAGGCGCACAACGCGGCCTGCGCACTGGCCGCGGTGGAGGCGTTCCTGGGCGGTGGCCGCGGTCGGTTGGACGTCGAGGTCGTCCGGGCCGGCTTCGCGGGGGTCCGGTCGCCGGGACGGTTGGAGGTGGTCCGCCGGTCACCGAGGATCGTGCTGGACGCCGCGCACAATCCGGCCGGTGCCGCCGCGACGGCCGCAGCGATCGCCGAGGACTTCGCCTTCCGCAGGCTGGTCGGCGTCGTCGGGGTGATGGCCGACAAGGACGTGGTCGGCATCCTCAACGCGCTGGAGCCCGTGCTCGAGGAGATCACCGTCACCGCGATCGACGACCCGCGGGCGATGCCGGTCGACGAGTTGGCGGCCGTGGCCGTCGACACGTTCGGCGCGGAGCGCGTCACGGTCGCGACCCGGGTCGACGAGGCGCTCGACATCGCGCTGTCGCTGGCCGAGTCGGGCAACGACCCGGCCGGGTCCGGCGTGCTGGTGGTCGGCTCGGTGGTGCTCGCCGGGGCGGCCCGAACCCTGCTCCGCGGCGGCTCCGCCCGGTGACCGCGGTGCCTCCTCAGATCGGGGTGACACCCCCACCGACACGAATTCGCCGCCGACGCGCCGGTGTCAGCGCGCGGTTGGGGTGTCACCCCGTGGACATGGGGCGATCGTCGTGAGTGGGGAGTACCAGCCGAAGCCGCTCAGCGCGGCGGGGCGGGCCAAGATGCAGCGGCGGCTGTGCAGCGTCGTGCTGACCTTCGAGGGCTTCGTGGTGTTCTTCGGGGCGCTGGTGGCCTCGCGGATCTCCGACCGCGTCTCCTCCGGGCAGGCACTGGCCCTCGGCGGACTGCTGGCGCTGGGCTGCGTGCTGGCCACCGGATCCCTGCGGTCCCGCTACGGGTTGGCTCTGGGTTGGCTGATGCAGGCCTTGGTGCTGGCAACCGGCGTCGTGGTGCCCGCAATGTTCGCGATGGGCGTCCTGTTCGGGGCGTTGTGGGTCGGTGCGCTGCGCGTCGGCAAGATGGTCGCCACGGCCGGGGAGGGACCCGTGAGCAGTCGGTAGGCTCCAGCCGCAGATTCCTCCGTTCGCTCACGCCGTACCGGCCACTCGCAAGGAGAACCCCGTGTCCGAGAACACCCTGGTCCTCGTCAAGCCCGACGGTGTGCGTCGTGGCCTCATCGGCCAGATCATCGCCCGCTTCGAGGGCAAGGGCTTCACGGTCTCGGCGTTGAACATGCGCATGCTGGACAAGCAGATGGCCGACCAGCACTACGCCGAGCACGTGGAGAAGGGTTGGTACCCGGAGCTGCGCGAGTTCATCACCTCCGGCCCGCTGGTCTCGATGATTCTGTCCGGCGACCAGGCCATCGACGTGGTCCGCCTGCTGGTGGGCGCCACCGACGGTCGCAAGGCGGCCCCGGGCACGGTGCGCGGCGACTTCGCCCTGTCGAACCAGGCGAACCTGATCCACGCCTCGGACTCGCCGGAGGCGGCCGCGCGCGAGATCGGGCTGTTCTTCCCCGACTTCTGAGCCTTCGCCCATAGCGTCCGGGTAACCGCCAGCTATAGGTGACGGTTACCCGGACGCTACGTCACCTCGCGGGACCCCTGCTGGCGCGCCGTTACCGCGTTTCGTCACGGTGGATGACTATCGTCGCAAATGACCAATTCGGTCACTTTGCAAACTTCAGTCACATCCACCACGGAGGTCGCGGCAATGGCCATGACACCCACCCGGCCCAAGCCGAGCGGCTCGGTCAGCGGCTCGGTGCCCACCCAGTTGTCGTCCTCGCTGGTGGGGCGCGACATCGGCGTCGACCTCGGGACCGCGAACACCCTGGTTTACGTCCGGGGCCGCGGCATCGTGCTCAACGAGCCGTCGGTGGTGGCGGTGAACACGGCCACCGGCACCGTGGTCGCCTTCGGTACCGAGGCGAAGGCCATGATCGGTCGGACGCCGGCCCACGTCGTCGCGGTGCGCCCGCTCAAGGACGGCGTGATCGCCGACTTCGAACTGGCCGAGCGGATGCTCCGCTACTTCATCCAGAAGGTGCACCGGCGCCGCTACTTCGCCAAGCCGCGGATCGTCGTGTGCGTGCCGTCCGGCATCACCGGCGTGGAACGACGCGCGGTGATCGAGGCAGCCAACCAGGCGGGTGCGCGGGCCGTGCACATCGTCGAGGAGCCGATGGCCGCGGCGATCGGGGCGGGCATGCCGGTTGGTGAGGCCACCGGTTGCATGGTCGTCGACATCGGCGGCGGCACGACCGAGGTGGCGGTGATCTCGCTCGGCGGGATCGTGTGCGCCCAGTCGATACGGGTGGCGGGCGACGACATGGACGAGGCGATCATCTCCTACCTCAAGAAGGAGTTCTCGCTGCTGATCGGCGAGCGCACCGCCGAGGAGATCAAGATGACGATCGCCGCAGCCCTGCCGGTGGGCGACGAGTTCCGGGCCGACGTCCGGGGCCGCGACCTGGTCTCCGGGCTGCCGAAGAACGTGGTGATCAGTCCGGACGACGTCCGCCGGGCGATCGACGAGCCGGTGAACGCGATCATCGACGCGGTCCGCGGCACGCTGGACGGCTGCCCGCCGGAACTGGCCGCGGACGTGATGGACCGCGGGATCGTGCTGACCGGCGGAGGTGCGCTGCTACGCCGGCTCGACGACCGGATCTGCAGCGAGACCGGGATGCCGGTGATCGTCGCACAGCGGCCGCTGGAGTGCGTCGCACTGGGCGCGGGGCGTTGTGTGGACGAGTTCGAGGCGCTGCAGTCCGTCTTCGCCTCACACAGCCAAGGCCCTTACCCGAAGCGGTACTGACCCTCCGTCAGGAAATACTGTGATCCGCGATACCACCTCGAGTCGCGTGCTGCTCGGCGGGCTGCTCGCGGGCACGCTCGGGCTTGCCATCTTCGATGCACGTTCGGCCCAGGCCGCTTCGGCGCTGCGCCCGGTGCGGTCGTTCACCGCGGGCATCTTCGGGCCGATGGAGTCCGGCGTGGTCCGCATCGCGCGCCCGGTCGTGCAGGCCGTTTCGGACGTCGGTCGAACGCACGAGTTGCAGGCACAGGTGGACTCCTTGCGGGCGGAGAACCTGCGCCTGGCCGTGCAGGTGCGGTCGTCGGAACAGGTCGCGGCCGCGACCAAGGAACAGGCGGGCCCGGCGGCGGTGGCCCGCGAGGCCGCGGTGACCGTCCGGCCGGCGCACGTGATCGCGGTCGACCCGGACCGTGGTTACGAGTGGACGGTGGCAATCGACGCCGGCGCGACCGACGGCGTCACCCCGGACAGCGCCGTGCTCGACACCGCCGGACTGGTTGGTCGGGTGACCACGGTCGGCCCGGACACCGCGACCGTGCTGCTGCTGATCGACCCGATCTCCTCGGTCGGGGTGCGCTCGGTGACGTCGGGTCAGATCGGGACCTTGACCGGCACCGGCGACGAACTGTGCCGGCTGATCATGTTCGACCAGCACGTCACGCCCGCGGTCGGTGAGGAGCTGCGCACGTTCGGATCCCGCGAGGCCCGTCCCTACGCCGCCGGGATCCCGGTGGGCAAGGTGGTCTCGGTGTCCCCGCAGGCGGACGGCGCCACGATCCTGGTCCGGCCCTACACCGGCGTCGGCGATCTCGACGCCGTCGGCGTTGTGGTGCCGGCCGGCGCGGCCGGTGGGGGGCTGACCGCGGCGGGCCCGCCTTCATGAGGGCCTTGCGGGGTGCCGCGCTTGCCGTGCTCCTGGTGCTCGCCGCGGTCGTCCAGTTGGCGGTGCCGGCGCTCACGTCGACCGGCTATGGCACCCCGTATCCGGTTCCGGCGCTGGTGTTCGGCGCCGCCGCGATCGGCGGGCCGCGAGTCGGTGCGTGGACCGGGCTGGGCGCCGGAGCCGTGCTGGATCTCGCGCCGCCCGCGGATCATCCGCTGGGGCAATGGGCTTTCGTGCTCGGCGCTTGCGGGGCCCTGCTGGGTGCGCTGATGCGGATCGCGCAGCACTGGATCTGGTACGTGGTGGGCGCAGCCGTGAGCGCGGTGCTCGCGCAGTTGCTGTTCACCGGCGTCGGGTTGGCGTTGGGCGACGGGCACGCCCGGCCCGATGAGACGCTGCGCGCGCTGCCCGCGGTGGCGGCCTGGACCGCCGGCTGCCTGATGGTGGCGCTGCCTGCGATGCGGCGGCTCATCCGGACCGATGCGAGCCCGGCTTGAGGATCGTGCCCCCGCGCGGGCATCCGCGACGCCGGTTGCCGACGCGCAGACCCCACCGGTCGCGCCGGGTGCTGGTCGTTCAGGCGGTCTTGCTCTGCCTGATGCTCGTGGTGGGCGGGCGGTTGTGGTACCTGCAGGGCCTGGTCTCACGGCAGTACGTGCTGGCCGCCGACGCGAACACGGTTCGCGAGGTGGTGGTGGCCGCGCCGCGGGGGATGATCCTCGACGACACGGGACGGCTGCTGGTCCGCAACCGCACTCGGACCCGGATCACCGTCGACCGTCCACTCCTGCTCGCCCAGCCCGACCACGGAACCGGGGCGCTGGACCGGCTGGCGCGGGTCCTCGGGGTCCCGGCGAGCAGGCTGCGCGATCAGTTGCGGCTGTGCGGGCCCGGCGTCGGGCAGCCGTGTTGGACCGGCTCGCCGTATCAGCCGATCCCGGTGGCCGAGAACGCCGACCCGTCCACCGCGCTGGCCGTCTCGGAGCGCCGGGAGGACTTCCCCGGCGTCAGCGTCGATCAGGTCGCCGTGCGCGACTACCCGGCCCCGTACGGGGTCAACGCGGCCCACGTGCTCGGTTACGTACGCTCCGCCGACGACGGCCAGCTCACCGGGCAGCGTGCGGCGGGCCGGCCGGACCCGGGGCTCGGTGCCGCCGATCTGGTCGGCCAGACCGGTCTGGAGCAGCAGTACGACGACGTGCTGCGCGGCCGACCAGGCGTCTCGCGGATCTCCGTCGACCACCTGGGTCGCGTACTGGGGACGGTGGGCGAAACGCCCGCCACACCCGGCGACAACCTGGTGACCACGATCGACTCCCGGGTGCAGGCGATCGCCGAGCAGCAGTTGACGGCCGCCATCGACCGGGCGCGCAACATCGCCGACTACCGGCACCGCAAGTACCCCGCGGACTCCGGATCCGTGGTTGTCCTCGACGTCAACAGCGGAGCCGTCGTCGCCATGGCCTCGGCCCCGACCTACGACCCGGCGGCCTGGGTGGGTGGCATCTCGGCCGACGACTACGCCCGGCTCACCTCCGACGGGGCGAACCGTCCGCTGCTGGCGCGCGCCATCGCCGACGGCGGCCCCCCGGGCTCGACGTTCAAGGTCATCACCACCGCGGCCGCGCTCACCGACGGGTTCGCCCCGGACAAGCGATTCGACTGCTCCAGTTGGTTCCAGATCGGGAACCGTCGATTCGGCAACTACGAGTCGGAGTCCTACGGCCCGCTCACGATGCAACGGGCCATCGAGGTCTCCTGCGACACGGTGTTCTACCGCATCGCCTACCAGATGTGGCAGGCCGACGGGGGGAGCAAGACGATCGCCGACCCGGCCGATCCGATCCAGAAGATGGCCCACCGGTTCGGACTCGGGCAGCGCACCGGCATAGACCTGCCGGGGGAGTCACCCGGCCGGATCGTCGATCGGGACTGGCGGCGGGCCAACTGGACGGCTACCCGGGAGGAGATCTGTCGGCGTGCCGCCAACGGCTATCCCGAGGTTGCGGCGAGTGACCCGAAGCGGGCCGAGTTCCTGACCGGGTTGGCCGACGAGAACTGCTCGGACGGCTACCTCTACCGCGGTGGTGATGCGGCGAACCTGGCGATCGGACAGGGCGACACGCTGGTGACGCCCCTTCAGTTGGCGCGCGCCTACGCGGCGATCGCCAACGGCGGCCGATTGTGGCGGCCGCATCTGGCCAAGGCCGAACTGAGCCCGGCGGGTGCGGTGGTGCGCCGCTTCGCGCCGGTCTCCGACGGGTCGGTGGGCCTGCCGCGCGACGTCCTGGACTACCTGCGGGCCGCGTTGATCGGGGTGGCCACCAAGGGCACCGCCGAATCGGTCTATCGCGACTGGCCGCTGGCGCAGATCCCGGTGGCGGCCAAGACCGGCACGGCCGAGCACTACGGCGAAGCGCCGACCTCGTGGTTCGCCGGCTACGTGCCGGCCGGCCCGCACCCGCGGTACGCGGTCGTCATGACCGTCTCCCACGGTGGCACCGGCAGCGGCACCTCGGGGCCCGCGGTGAAGGCGATCGAGCGGGCCTTGGTGGGCGCGGGCGAGCAGCCGGTGCTGCCGGACGGCAAGCTGCCCGCGGCCCTTCCGGCCGCTCGTCCCGACGGCCTGCTCGGAATGAATTAGCGATGGGCGCGACGAAGGAGCACCCATGGCCGGAAATCCGACAACGCGCACCGCGGGACTCACGTTGACGCTGCTGCGGCCCGCCCCGGCGGCGTTGGCGTCCGGACTGACGCGTGCGCGCAGCCGCCGGTTGGTCCTGCGGCGCCTGTCCCAGCTCGACCCCGTGCTGTGCACGACGACGATTGCGCTGACCGGGTTCGGTTCGGTGCTGGTCTGGGCCGCCACCCGAGCGCGTTCCGGGGCAGGTGCGGACACGCTCATCCAGAGACACGTCGGCTTCGCGCTGCTCGGTCTGGTGCTCGGGCTCGTGGTGGCAACCGTCGACCACCGGCGCTTGCGGATGCTGGCCCCGGCGGCCTATCTCGCCTCGGGCGCCGGGTTGCTGCTGGTGCTGACCCCGCTCGGGGTGACCGTGAACGGTTCTCATTCGTGGATCCATCTCGGGGGGCTGTCCGTACAACCGTTGGAGTTCGCCAAGCCGGCGGTGGTGCTCGGGTTGGCGGTACTGCTGGCCGAACGTCGTCAGGGGCGCGGGGAACTGGCGGCGGACCCGCGGGGACGAAACTCCGAGGTCTTGCTTGCGCTCGCGGTGACCGCCGTGCCGGTGGCCTTGGTCCTCTATCAGCGGGACCTGGGTTCGGTGATGGTGCTGCTGGCGGCGGTCGCCGGGATGTTGGTGGTCGCTGCGGTGCCGCTGCGCTGGCTGGTCGGGCTGGCGACGGCCGCCGCGGTCGGGGCCGTGGTGGTCGTACAGGCGCACCTGCTCAGCCAATACCAACTCGACCGGCTCGCGGCACTGGCCAACCCCGGGATGGACCCCTCCGGGATCGGCTACAACGCCGCGCAGGCGCGGATCGCGATCGCCTCCGGCGGGCTGACCGGGGCGGGGCTGTTCCACGGCTCGCAGACCGTCGGCCAATTCGTACCGGAGCAGCGAACCGACTTCATCTTCACCGTCGCGGGCGAACAGTTCGGTCTGGTGGGGTCCGCCGCGGTAGTCCTGGTATTCGCCGTGTTGCTCTGGCGGGGGTGCCGGGTCGCGCGCAACGCCGCTGATCTGTTCGGCGCCCTGGTCGCGACCGGGGTCGTGTGCTGGTTGGGCTTCCAGGCTTTCGAGAACATGGGCATGGCGACCGGCATCATGCCGGTGGCCGGCCTGCCGCTGCCGTTCGTCTCCTACGGCGGGAGCGCGATGGTCGCGAACCTGGTGGCGATGGGGCTGTTGCTGAACGTGGACGCGCAACGGCGGGGCCGGGTCGGGCCGCCGGCATGACCGAGCCGACGCTGCACCGATTCGCGGCCCCCGACGGCGTCGAACTGACGTACCGTCAGATCGGCGCGGGGCGCCCACTGATCCTGCTGCACGGCTACTTCTCGACGGCCACGGTGAACTGGATCCGGTACGGCCACGCGGCGGCCCTGGCGCAGCGCGGGTATCTGGTGGTGCTGCCGGACCTGCGTGGACACGGCGACAGCGCCAAGCCGCACGATGCCGCCGCCTACCCGCCGGACGTGCTGGCCACCGACGCCGAGGCGTTGCTGTCGCACCTGCGCCTCGACCCCGCCGACCCGGCCGGCTACGACCTGGGCGGTTACTCGCTGGGCGGCCGGACGGTGGTCCGCATGATGGTTCGCGGCGCCCGGCCGGGGCGCGCCGTCGTAGCCGGGATGGGGCTGTCCGGGCTGGTGCAGGCCACCGAGCGCAGCGCGCACTTTCGCGACGTGCTGACCAACCTGGGCTCGCACCCGCCGCGTTCGGCGGCCTGGATGGCGCAGGCGTTCCTGCGCACGACGGGTGGCGACCCGGTTGCGCTGCTCCTGCTGCTGGACAGCTTCGTGGACACCAGCCCGGCCGAGTTGGCCGACATCGAGGTGCCGACCGCCGTGGTGCTCGGCACCGAGGACGCCGACAACGGATCGGGCCCGGACCTGGCCGCCGCGCTGCCGTGGGCCACCTTCATCAGCGTCCCGGGCAACCACATGAGCGCGGTGACAAAGCCGCAACTGGTCAAAGCGATCGGGGACTTCCTCGCCGGGGGCACCCAACCCCCCGTTGCGTCCGGCTGACCGGCACCTATAGGTCACGGTTACCCGGACGCAACGGGATTCGGGGGGTGGGGGAGGGTGCGGAATTCCGGGGGGTCGCGGTCCAGGGTCGGGGTGCCCAGGCGGGTGCGCATGGTCGCGATGGCGTCGGGGTGCGAGTCGACCAGGAGGTAGCGCCGGCCGAGATCGCGGGCCACCGCGCCGACCGTCCCGGAGCCGGCGAAGAAGTCGGCCACGCGGTCGCCGGGCCGGGAGCTGGCGGCGATCATCCGGCGCACGATGCCCATCGGCTTCTGGGTGGGGTAGCCGGTCTTCTCCTTGCCGGTGGGCGAGACGATCGTGTGCCACCACACGTCGGTGGGCAACTTGCCGAGCGCCGCCTTCTCCGGCGTGACCAGGCCGGGCGCCATGTACGGTTCACGGTCGACCTCGGCGGCGTCGAAGTGGTAGCGGTCGGGGTCCTTCACGTAGACCAGGATGTTGTCGTGCTTGGTGGGCCAGCGATTCTTGGCCCGGGCGCCGTAGTCGTAGGCCCAGATGATCTCGTTGAGGAAGCACTCGCGGCCGAACAATCCGTCCAAGCACACCTTCGCGTAATGCACCTCGCGGTAGTCCAGGTGCAGGTACAACGTGCCGTCCTCGGCCAGCACCCGCCAGACCTGTTCCAGACGGGGCGTCAGAAACGCCCAGTAGTCGTCGAAGGAGTCGTCGTAGGAACGCAGCCGGTCCCGGGTCTGCTCGTAGGTGTGACCACCGAACCCGATGCGGGTACCGGCCGCTGATCGCACGGTGCGCAGCCCGACGCGTCGCTGGGCCCGCCCGGTGTTGAACGGGGGATCCAGGTAGACCACGGTGAACGCGCCGTCCGGCAGCGTCGGGAGCACCTCGAGGTTGTCGCCGTGGATCACCAGGTCGCGGTCCGGATCGAGCATGCCGTCATGTTCGCAAACCGAGTGCTTCGCGACGTTCGGTCAGGTGGGCGTGTTCTTCGGCGTTCTCGGTGAGCTCCAGCGCTCGGGAGTAACTCTGTGCCGCCTCGGCGGCGCGGCCGGCCCGTGCCAGCAGGTCCGCGCGCGCCACCCAGTAGGGCTGATAGCCGGGCAGGTCGAGCCGGTCGATCGCGGCCAGGGCCGGGTCCGGTCCGTCGAGTTGTGCCAGGGCGACGGCCCGGTTCAGGGCCACGACCGGGGTCGGGGCGACCTGCAGCCACTGGTCGTACAGCGTCACGATCTGCCGCCAGTCGGTGTCCGCCGCGCGCGCCGCGTCCACGTGGACGGCGTTGATCGCGGCCTGGAACTGGTACGGACCGGGGGAGTTGCGGCGCAGGCAGCGGCGCACCAGACCCTGCCCTTCGGCGATCAGCGGCCGGTCCCAGCGGGACCGGTCCTGGTCGGGAAGCAGCACGAGCCGCCCGGCGGCGTCCGCCCGCGCCGGTCGGCGGGACTCCGACAGCAGCAGCAGTGCCAGCAGACCCAGTGCCTCCGGCTCGTCCGGCATCAGCTCGACCAGCAGGCGGGCCAGCCGAACCGCCTCGGCGCGCAGTTCGATCGGGTTCGGCTGCGAGGCGGGCGCCGCGTGGCCTGTCGTGTAGATCAGGTAGACGACCGCCAGCACCGCGCCAAGACGGTCGGGCAGGTCCGCCGCAGCGGGTACCCGGTACGGGATCCGCGCGTCGCGGATCTTGCGTTTGGCCCGCACGATCCGCTGCGCCAGGGTCGGCTCGGGCACCAGGAACGCTCGCGCGATCTGCGTCGTGTCCAGCCCGCCGAGCAGGCGCAGCGTCAGCGTCACCCGGGACTCCTGCGCCAGCGCGGGGTGGCAGCAGGTGAACAGCATCCGCATCCGGTCGTCGCGCACCGCGCCCACCTCCTCGACGCCGGAATCCGGTTCGGCGAGCAGCAGCGCCTGCGCCTGCCGGGCGGCCCGGCTCGACTCCCGGCGCAGCCGGTCGATGGCTCGACGCCGGGCCGTCGTCGTGATCCAGCCGCCCGGGTTGGGCGGCGGCGTGGCCGGGTCCCAGCGCTCGACAGCGACGGCGAATGCCTCGGCCACCGCGTCCTCGGCGAGTGAGATGTCGCCGAGGACGCGGGTCAGCGTTGAGACGCAGCTGCCGTACTCCTCGCGGAAAACTTTTGCCACAAAGGATTCTGACGCCAAGTCACTCGGCACCGGGGTGGTCCTGGAAAGGACGGACCTCCACCGGCAGGCGGCAGGCCACGGTGGCCCGGGCGGCCAGCGCCAACGCCGCGTCGAGGTCCGGGGCATTGATCACCCAGAAGCCGCCCAGCATCTCCTTGGTCTCCACGAACGGACCGTCGGTCGTGGTGATCTTCCCGTCGACCGAGCGCACCACGGTCGCGGTGGTCGGCGGGTGCAGCCCGCCGGCGAACACCCACTGGCCACCCGCCTGCAGTTCTTCGTTGAACTTCGAGACGTCGGCGAAGATCTCCTCCATCTCGGCTCCGGCGGGCATCTGGCCGGCCCACTCGTGCCACACCGACATCAGGTACTGGGTCATGACGAACTCCCCTGGTCTGGAGGATCGGCACCGTGCCGACCGTCACCCTTCCCACGAACCCGGGTGGGCGGAATCGACACCCAGGCCGGACCGACTTCGTGTGATCTGGATCACAGTCGTCAGTTGACTCCCCGGGTGTAACCGGCCCAGTAGGGCTCCCGGAGCTTGAATTTCTGCAGCTTCCCGGTGGCAGTGCGGGCCAGCGCGTCGACGACGTCGATGCGCTTGGGGCACTTGTACCCGGCGAGGTTCTTGCGGCAGTGCGCGATCAGGTCGTCCGCGCTCACCGACTTGTCGTCGAGCACGACCAACGCGGTGACCAACTCGCCCCACTTGTCGTCCGGGATGCCGATCACCGCGACCTCGCGCACCGCCGGGTGGGACATCAAGGCGTCCTCCACCTCGATCGAGGCCACGTTCTCCCCGCCCGAGATGATCATGTCCTTTTTGCGGTCGGAGATCGTCAGGTAGCCCTCTTCGTCGAGGTATCCGCCATCGCCGGTGTGCAGCCAGTTGTCGGCCTGCGCGACCGCGGTGGCCTCGGGCAGCTCCCAGTAGCCGGCCAGGTTGTGGTTCGACGCGGTCAGCACCTCGCTCTCGTCGTCGAGCTTCACACGCACCCCGATCGCCGGCACGCCGGCGCGGACCAGGCGCTTCGCCCGCTCGGCCGACGGCAGGTCGTCCCACTCCGCCCGCATCCGGTTCATCGTGACCAGCGGGGAGGTCTCGGTCTGTCCGTAGATCTGGATGAACTCCCAACCGAGCTCGTCGAGGACCCGCTCGATCGTCCGCGTGGGCGGCGGCGCGCCGGCGCAGATCACCCGGACCCGGTCGCGTCCCGGGACGGGTGCGTCCCAGCCGGGCACGGCGTCGAGCACCGCGTGCACGACCGCCGGGGCGGCGCACAGCAAGGTGACGCCGTGCCGCTCGATCCGTCGCAGGATCTCCGCACCGTCGATCTGGCGGAGCACGATGTGCTGTGCGCCGACACCGGTCAGCCCGTAGGGCATGCCCCAGCCGTTGCAGTGGAACATCGGCAACGTGTGCAGGTAGACGTCGCGGTCGCTGATCGTGGCCTGCAGGCCGAAGACGGTCGCGTTGAGCCAAAGGTTACGGTGCGTCAGTTGGACGCCCTTCGGTCGTGCGGTGGTGCCCGAGGTGTAGTTGATGGTCGCGGTGGCGCCCTCGTCGGGATCGGCCCAGGGCCGCGGTTCGACGTCGGGCAGATACAGCGCCGAGTCCTCGCCGAACACGAACTTGTGCGGCGCGTCGACGGCCTCCAGCACGTCCTTCAGCGCCGGATCGGCGAATACCACCTCCGCGCCCGAGTGCTCGATGATGTAGTCGATCTCCGGCTGGGCCAGGCGGAAGTTGACCGGCACCAGGATCCGACCCCAGCCCGAGATTCCGAAGAACGAGGTCAGCAGCCGCGAGCAGTTCTGCGAGATCACCGCGACCCGCCCGCCTGCCGGCACGCCGAGCTCGTCCAGCCGGGCCGCCTGCGCCCTGGCCATCGCCGCCATCTCGCGGTAGGTGAACGAACCCTGGCCGGGTGCCGGCTGATCGGGCTCGTCGACAACCGCGATCCGATCGGGGTAGACGGCCTCGGCGCGGTCCAGGAAATCGGCGACGGTCAGCGGGTAGTACATCGGTGAACCTCCGAGCGCGGTGCTCATCCACGGGACAGCGCGACATTAGACACATCGGCCGGCCGCAGACCAGGGGCTGTCCGCCCGTTCGGCTTCCGCGGGTGCCCGAGTCGGCCGGGGCTAGGCTGGGTAGTCCGTCCGTAGCGATCAGGAAGTCGGTCGACGTGCCCGTCGAGTCGTTGTTCGCGCGCCTGGAGCCGTTGCTGCCGCTGGTCAGCAAGCCGGTGCAGTACATCGGCGGCGAGTTGAACTCGACGGTCAAGGACTGGGACTCGACCACGGTCCGCTGGTGCCTGATGTACCCGGACGCCTACGAGGTCGGGCTGCCCAACCAGGGCGTGCAGATCTTGTACGAGGTGCTCAACGAGCAACCCGGGGTGCTGGCCGAGCGGACCTACGCGGTGTGGCCGGACCTGGAAGCGCTGATGCGCCGACACGGCGTTCCGCAGTTCACCGTCGACGCCCATCGGCCGGTGGCGTCCTTCGACATACTCGGCGTCAGTTTCGCCACCGAGTTGGGTTACACGAATCTGCTCAACGCGATCGACCTGGCCGAAATCCCGTTGCGGGCGGCCGATCGCGGCCCGGAGCACCCGTTGGTGCTGGCCGGTGGACACGCCGCCTTCAATCCGGAGCCGATCGCGGATTTCCTCGACGCCGCCGTGCTGGGCGACGGCGAGGAGATCGCGTTGGCGATCACCGAGGTGATCCGCGAGTGGAAGACCGAGGGCTCGCCCGGCGGCCGCGACGAGATCCTGCTGCGGCTGGCCGCGGGCGGAGCCGTCTACGTGCCGCGGTTCTACGACGTCACCTACGGACCCGACGGCGCCCTTGCGGCGGTTGTGCCGAACCGGCCGGGTGTCCCGGCGCGGATCGTCAAGCACACCGTGATGGACCTCGACAACTGGCCGTACCCACGCAAGCTGTTGGTCCCGCTGGCAGAGACCGTGCACGAGCGGTTCAGCGTCGAGATCTTCCGGGGCTGCACGCGGGGCTGCCGCTTCTGCCAGGCCGGGATGATCACCCGGCCGGTGCGCGAGCGCAGCATCAGCACCATCGGGGAGATGGTCCGGGTCGGCCTGGAGAACACCGGCTTCGACGAAGTCGGCCTGCTCTCGTTGTCCTCCGCCGACCACTCCGAGATCGCCGACGTCGCCAAGGGACTGGCCGACCGCTACGCCGGCAGCAACGTGTCGCTGTCGTTGCCCTCCACCCGGGTCGACGCATTCAACGTCACCCTGGCCCAGGAACTCACCCGCAACGGGCGGCGCACCGGACTGACCTTCGCCCCCGAGGGCGGCAGCGAGCGCTTGCGCAAGGTCATAAACAAGATGGTCACGGAGGACGACCTGATCCGGACCGTGAGCACGGCTTACTCGCACGGGTGGCGGCAGGTGAAGCTGTACTTCATGTGCGGGCTGCCCACCGAGACCGACTCCGACATCCTGCAGATCGCCGACCTGGCCCGTGAGGTGATCAAGGCGGGGCGGGCCGCGACCGGCAGCCGCGACATCCGCTGCACGGTGTCCATCGGCGGGTTCGTGCCCAAGCCGCAGACCCCGTTCCAGTGGGCGGCGCAGCTGGACCACGAGACCACCGACGCCCGGCTGCGCAAGCTGCGCGACGTGTTGCGCAACGACAAGCAGTACGGCCGCGCGATCGGATTCCGTTACCACGACGGCAAACCGGGCATCGTCGAAGGTTTGCTGTCGCGTGGCGATCGACGGGTGGGCCGGGTGATCGAGGAGGTCTGGCGGGCCGGCGGCCGGTTCGACGGTTGGAGCGAGCACTTCTCGTTCGACCGCTGGATGAGTGCCGCGCAGATCGGCCTGGCCGGCACCGGCGTCGACGTGGACTGGTTCACGGTGCGGGAGCGCGGCTTCGAGGAGGTGCTGCCGTGGGACCACCTGGACGCCGGCCTGGACCGCGTCTGGTTGTGGCAGGACTGGCAGGACGCGCTGGCGGCCGACGGCGCCGAGGTCGAGGACTGCCGCTGGGAAGGCTGCTACGACTGCGGGGTCTGCGGCGCGATGGGCACCGACATCCAGATCGGCCCCACCGGCCGCAAGCTGTTGCCGCTGACGGTCGTTCCCGGATGAACCGTGGATCGGTGACGGCGCGGGTCTTCATTCTCGGCCGGCATGTCGGGCCGCGGGTGCAGCCGGGGCGCCGGCCCAAGTCGTGGAGTTGGGAGTGACCGGGCGACAGCCGCTGGGTCTGCCCCCGCCCCCGACGGTCCAGCGGCTGCGGGTGCGGTACGCCAAACGCGACCGACTGCGGTTCACCAGCCACCGGGATTTCGCCCGGGCCCTCGAACGCGCGCTGCGCCGCGCCGACCTTCCGATCGCGTACTCGGCCGGCTTCTCGCCGCACCCGAAGGTGTCCTACGCAAACGCGGCGCCGACCGGCGTGTCCAGCGAGGCGGAGTACCTCGAGTTGGGCCTGGCCGAGCACCGCGACCCCGACCTGGTGCGCCGGGCCCTCGATGAGGCCTTGCCACCCGGCCTGGACGTGCTCCAGGTCGTCGAGGCTGCCCCGGGAGCGCTCGCCGACCTGCTGGAGGCCTCACTCTGGCGGATCCAGCTCGATGGGCTGGGCGCCGAGGAAGTCACCGCCGCGCTGGCGGCGTTCCAGGCCGCCGACGTCGTCGAGGTCGAGCGGATGACCAAGAACGGGCTGCGTCGGTTCGACGCCAGATCAGCCGTGACCTGCGCTTGGGTAGTTGAGGTTGAGCCGTTGGCGCGCGCCGGCGAATGCGCGGTGCCGGCCTGTGCGATAATCGAGTTGGTCGTCCGGCATGTGACACCGGCTGTACGACCTGACGACGTCCTTGCCGGACTGCGCCAAGTGGCTGACCTGACGCCGCCGCACCCTCCTCGGGTGACCCGGCTGGCGCAGGGGCCACTGGGTGGGGCTTCCGACGAGGTGCAGGACCCGCTGGCGCTCGATCGGTCCGAGGACGGAACGATCAAGGCCTCGCGGCCCGAGCGGGTCGCGGGCCAGGCCTGCTGATCGGCAGTCGTCGGCTCGACCCGGGGGGTTCGCCTCTCACCACGACTTCTGGTCCCGCACGGCATCCTCGGCGCATTTGTCGGCGGTGCCGAGCCCCAAATTTCTGCCCGGTGCGGCCCGTCCGCACGGGGCGGACCGATGCAAGGTCCCCGCGTGGCCTGGCACTACAGCGCCCGGGGATCGGAACGGCAGACGCCCGAATGCTCGAAGACGAGCCCACCGAACAATCCGACACCGCCGAACCACAATCCGCCGAGGCCGCGGCGAAACCCGCCCGCCGTCGGCGGGCCGCCGGGCGACCGGCCGGACCACCCGCTGAGCCGTTCGACGTCCCGGCGCGGCGGTCGGTGGCCTCGGCCGCCGCGGCCACCGAGCCGGAGACGCCCGACACCGAGCCCGGCCGGGCAGCCGCCGAGCCGGACGGGGATGCCGCGGCTGCGGCGCCCCGAGCCCGGCGCACCCGCAAGAAGGTCGCCGAGGCAGAACCCGGTCCGGCCGAGGCGCATAGCGCTCCCGAGCCGCCGGAGGCCCCCGCGCGCTCCCGTCGAACGCGTACCCGAGTAGCCCCAACCACCGGGGTGGACGGGCCGATCCAGGACGACGAGCCGGCGCCGGTGGCGTTCGCGGCCTCTGTGCTGTTCCAGGCCCCGACCATGGCTGCCCCGCCCGCGCCGCGCCGGCGGCGCAGCGCGACCGCCGTCGAACCGGTGACCACGCCCGAGGCTGCGGCGGCGGCGGAGGAGGACGCGGCGGTTCCCGCCGACGCGCCTCGCTCCCGGCGCCGGACCCGGCGGCCCGCGTCGGCCGTCGCCGATCCCCCGGCCGCCGACCTCGATGAGGTCGAGGAGGCGGACGAGGCGGACGACACCGACCCGGATGCCGAGGATTCCGACGAGACGACGGCAGCCCGCCGCCGCCGCCGCCGGCGCGGCGGCCGGGGCCGGCGCGGCCGTGGCACGCCTCTGGACTCGGTTGCCGGCGAGATCGGCGAGATCGGCGTGCAGACCCCGGCCGAGCCCGAGGCGGAGGCCGACGACGACGCCGAGGATGCTGTTGGCGAGGGAGTCGGCACGCGGCGGCGGCGGCGCCGGCGTCGGCGCGGCGAGGACAGCGGCGCGGCCGCCGACGATCCGGAGCACACCGTCACCCGGGTGCGTACCCCTCCCCGGGTCGAGGGCGAGGTCACCGCGGTACGCGGCTCGACCCGCCTGGAGGCCAAGAAGCAGCGGCGCCGGGAAGGCCGTGAGGCCGGGCGTCGCCGGGCGCCGATCCTGTCCGAGGCCGAGTTCCTGGCCCGCCGCGAGGCGGTCGACCGGGTCATGGTCATCCGGCAGGGCAGGGAGCGGATGCAGATCGCCGTCCTCGAGGACGGCGTGCTCGTCGAGCACTACGTCAACCGGGCGAGCACGTCCTCGTTGATGGGCGACATCTTCCTGGCCCGCGTGCAGAACGTGCTGCCCTCGATGGAGGCGGCCTTCGTCGACATCGGCAAGGGGCGCAACGCCGTCCTGTACGCCGGCGAGGTCAACTTCGACGGCCTGGAGGGTCAGCCCAAGCGCATCGAGCACGTGCTGAAGTCCGGCCAGTCGATCCTGGTTCAGGTGACCAAGGACCCGCTCGGCCACAAGGGCGCCCGGCTGACCAGCCAGATCTCGCTGCCCGGTCGATACCTGGTGTACGTGCCGGAGAACTCGATGACCGGCATCAGTCGCAAGTTGCCCGACACGGAGCGGAACCGGCTGAAGTCGATCCTGCGTCAGGTGCTGCCCGACGACGCGGGCGTGATCGTCCGCACCGCGGCTGAGGGGGCGTCGGAGGCGGAGTTGCGCCACGACGTCGAGCGACTGGCCGCTCAGTGGGAACAGGTGCAGGCCAGAGCCAAGACGGCCACCGCCCCGGCGTTGCTGCTCGGTGAGCCGGACCTGATGATCCGGGTCGTCCGCGACGTGTTCAACGAGGACTTTCACTCGCTGGTCGTCTCCGGCGACGAAGCCTGGGCGGAGATCTCCGACTACGTCACCCGGGTCGCCCCGGACCTGTCCTCGCGGCTGACCCGCTGGGTCGAGCCGGGCGACGTCTTCGCCGCGCACCGGGTCGACGAGCAGATCCTCAAGGCGCTGGACCGCAAGGTCTGGCTGCCGTCCGGCGGATCGCTGGTCATCGACCGCACCGAGGCGATGACCGTGATCGACGTCAACACCGGCAAGTTCACCGGCTCGGGCGGCAACCTGGAGGAGACGGTCACCCGCAACAACCTCGAGGCCGCCGAGGAGATCGTCCGCCAACTGCGCCTGCGCGACGTCGGGGGCATCATCGTCATCGACTTCATCGACATGGTGCTGGAGTCCAACCGCGAGTTGGTGCTACGGCGCCTGGTCGAGTGTCTGGGCCGCGACCGGACCAAGCACCAGGTCGCCGAGGTGACCTCGCTGGGTCTGGTGCAGATGACCCGCAAGCGGATCGGGCAGGGCCTGCTCGAGGCGTTCTCCGAGCCGTGCGAGCACTGTTCCGGCCGCGGGATCATGGTGCGCACCGACGAGCCGTCCCGGGGGAGGGTTCCCAAACCCACTCCGCCGATGCCCGGTGTCGTCGTCCGCAACGGCCACGGCACCGGTGAGGCGACCGAGCCGCTCGCGGCCGAGAGCGCCGAGGCCGGCGACCGCCCGGCTCGCACCGGTCGGCGCCGGCGAGGCCGCGGCGGTGGCGACCCGAACGCCGGCACACACTCCGACATCACGAACACCGACATCACGAACACCGACATCACGCACCAGTTGGTGACCGCCTCGCCGGACGACCCGGACGCGATGGTCGAACCTGTTGTCGTGCATCCCCGCGACGGTATGCAGGCCGAACCTGCCCCGGACGGCGACACCCCACCGCGGCGATCCCGGCGGCGACGCAGTGAGGCGGTCGCCGAGGTCGAGGCGCCGGTTTGAGCGCTCCCGGTCGCGGGCGGTAGCCTGCTGTGCTGCAGGCGCTCGCGCGTCCGATTCGTCATGCCCGTTCAGATGAGAACCCCCAAGCTCGGCAAGCAGAAGGTGAGTGCTGCGGTGTACGCGATCGTCAAGGCCGGTGGCCGGCAGGAGAAGGTCAGCACCGGCGATGTGTTCGTACTCGATCGCGTCCACGCCGACCCGGGCGCCACGCTGGAGCTCCCGGCGGTTCTGCTCGTCGACGGCGCCACCGTGACCTCCGACGCGGCCGTGTTGGCGAACGTCAAGGTCACCGCGGAGGTGCTCGCGCACACCAAGGGCCCGAAGATCGAGATGATCCACTTCAAGAACAAGACCGGGCACCGGGTCCGTCAGGGCCACCGGGCGAAGCTGACCAAGGTCAAGATCACTTCCATCACGAAGTAGGGGCGGGGAGCGTCATGGCACACAAGAAGGGCGCGTCGTCCTCGCGCAACGGGCGCGACTCGAACGCCCAGCGGCTCGGCGTCAAGCGATTCGGCGGCCAGGTGGTGAACGCGGGCGAGATCATCGTCCGGCAGCGCGGCACGCACTTCCACCCGGGCGCGGGCGTCGGTCGCGGTGGCGACGACACGCTGTTCGCCTTGGTCGCCGGGGCGGTGGAGTTCGGCACCCGGCGCGGCCGGCGCGTGGTCAACATCGTCGCCACGGGGTAAATGAGATCCTCTCGAGGGCGAACCCTGATCGGCGTTCTACGCCGCCCCGGGCTGGGCGGGCTGTCCGTGCGGCATTGGCGTGCCGCCGGTGGGGCCACCCCAATCAGGCCCGGTGGCACAAGCGCGGGCGGCGAGCGGAGCGTGGGCTTGCTCGCTGTTCCGAGCCGACCGAAGTCTGTTGACGTCGGGATCACCCGCACCCCCCACCACGGCTGTCGGATCTCCTCATGACGCTGTTCGTCGACCGTGTGGTGATGCACGCGTCTGCCGGCGACGGCGGGAACGGGTGCGCGTCGATCCACCGGGAGAAGTTCAGGCCGCTCGGCGGGCCGGACGGCGGCAACGGCGGGCGGGGCGGCGATGTCGTGCTGGTCGTCGACCCCAGCGTGACGACCCTGCTCGACTACCACCACACCCCGCACCGCCGGGCCGCCGCCGGCGCGCCCGGCCAGGGTGGGCACCGCAGCGGCGCTGCCGGGGCCGATGTGGTGCTGGCCGTTCCGTCCGGCACCCTGATCCAGACCCTGGACGGCGAACCGCTGGCCGACCTCGTCGGCGCAGGGGCCCGTTACGTGCTGGCCCGGGGCGGCCGGGGTGGCCTGGGCAACGCCGCGTTGGCCTCCCCGCGGCGCAAGGCCCCGGGTTTTGCGTTGCTGGGCGAGCCGGGTGATTCCGGCTCGGTCGTGCTCGAGCTCAAGTCGGTCGCCGACGTGGCCCTGGTCGGGTTCCCCAGCGCGGGCAAGTCCTCGCTGATCGCGGCGATGTCGGCGGCCCGGCCGAAGATCGCCGACTACCCGTTCACCACGCTGGTCCCGAACCTCGGGGTGGTCTCCGCGGGCGACGTCCGGTTCACCATCGCCGACGTGCCCGGCCTGATCCCGGGCGCGAGCACCGGTCGGGGACTCGGGCTGGAGTTCCTGCGCCACGTCGAGCGCTGCACGGTGCTGGTCCACGTGCTGGACTGCGCCACGTTGGATCCGGGCCGCGACCCGGTGACCGACCTGGCGGTCATCGAGGCCGAGCTGGCCGCCTACGGGGGCCTGGACGGCCGGCCACGGCTGGTCGCGCTGAACAAGGTGGACGTGCCCGAGGGGGCCGAGTTGGCCGACATGGTGGCCGCGGAGCTCGCCGCCGAGGGCGTCGGGGTGCATCAGGTCAGCGCGGTCAGCCACCAGGGCCTGCGGGCACTGGGTTTCGCGATGGCCGAATTGGTCGCCGCCGCGCGCGCCGCCGCACCGGCCCCGGAAGCGCCCCGGGTCGTGCTGCGGCCGGCCGCCGTGGACGACGGCGGGTTCACCGTGACGCCGACGGAACTAGACGGCAGCCCCGCCTACATCGTGCGCGGTACGAAGCCCGCCCGGTGGGTGCGGCAGACCGATTTCAGCAACCCGGAGGCCGTGGGCTACCTGGCGGACCGCCTGGCCCGGCTGGGGGTCGAGGACCGGCTCTTCGAGCTGGGCGCGCAGGCCGGCGACACGGTGGTGGTCGGGGGACGGGGCCCGCGCGACGAGGGTGCGGTCGTGTTCGACTGGGAGCCGTCGATCAAGGCCGGGGCCGAGCTCCTGCACGGCCGCCGCGGGACGGACCTGCGCCTGGAGGGGAGATGATGAGCCCGGGCACGGACGGGGTGACACCCCCACGGACCCCGTTTTGGCCCGCGACACGCCTGTTCAGCCCTTGTACGGGGTGTCACCCCGTCGATGCCGCCGCGGGGAGCTTCAGCGGGGATCGGCGGTACGTCCGATGACGTTTCGGGACGACGTCGTCGGGGCCAAGCGGGTCGTGGTGAAGGTCGGCTCCTCGTCGTTGACGTCCACGCGCGGCGGGCTGGACGGCGCGCGGGTGGACGCGTTGGTCGACACGCTGGCCGCGGCTCGATCGGCCGGCCGGGAGATCGTGCTGGTCTCCTCCGGCGCCATCGCGGCCGGGTTGGCGCCGCTGGGCCTCACCAGTCGCCCGCGGGACCTGGCAACGCAGCAGGCGGCTGCCAGCGTCGGGCAGGGATTGTTGATCGCCCGGTACGCACAATCCTTCGCCAGACACGATGTGACGGTGGGTCAGGTCTTGCTGACCGCCGACGACGTGATCCGCCGGGCGCACTATCGCAACGCCCAGCGGACGCTCTACCGACTGCTGGCGATGTCCGCGCTACCCGTCGTCAACGAGAACGACACGGTGGCCACCGATGAGATCCGGTTCGGCGACAACGACCGTCTCGCGGCACTGGTGGCGCACCTGGTGCACGCCGACCTGCTGGTGCTGCTCTCCGACGTGGACGGGCTGTACGACGGCGACCCGGCACGCGGCGACGCGCGTCGGATCGTCGAGGTCCGCGGGCCCCAGGATCTGGTCGACGTCCGGCTTGGGCGCACCGGCCGGGCGGGCGTCGGCACCGGCGGGATGAGCACGAAGGTCCACGCCGCACGGATCGCCACCTCGGCCGGCGTGCCGGTCGTACTGACCAGCGCCCAGGCCGCGGCCGACGCGTTGGCCGGTCTGCCCGTCGGCACCCATTTCCGACCCACCGGGCATCGCGTGGCAACCCGCCTGCTCTGGTTGGCGCACGCGGCCACGCCGCGGGGCGAACTGCACCTCGACGCCGGCGCCGTACGGGCGGTGGTGAAGGGCGGGAAGTCGTTGCTGCCGGCCGGGGTCACCGAGGTCGCAGGTGGTTTCGTCGCGGGGGACCCGGTGGACCTTTTGGACGAAAACGGTCACGCCGTGGCCCGTGGGCTGGTCAACTTTGATTCGACGGAGTTACCGAGCTTGCTCGGTCGCTCCACGCGGGAACTGGCCGTAGAACTGGGACCCGCTTACGAGCGGGAGATCGTCCACCGCGACGATTTGGTGCTGTTGGTGCGTTGAGGGGGGTGGTTCCGCGGTGGACCCGGATGGTGAACCGCGGCTCTGGCACGTGACCGTCACGGTGGCCGGCCCCGAGGAGTCACTGGAGCAGGTTCGGAACGGCCTGGAGGCCATGTCGCACGACCATCCGTTCCTGATGGCCGGCCGATACGCCACCGACCGGGCCGAGGTCCGGTACTGGGAGGAGGCCGAGGACGTCCACCATGCCCTCGCGCTGGCGTTGCGGCTGTGGGGGGAACACCGCGAAAGCTCCGGGCTGCCCCAGTGGACCGTGGTGGGCCTGGAGGTCGTCGACCGCGACACGCACCGCCGGCGCGGCGACGGGGCGGCGCTGCTGAGCCCGGGGGTCCGGCCGTTCTGACGGCCGCGCAGCGACTCGGTGCGGCGAGCGCCGACCCGTATGGGGCGGTTCGATTCACGTGGTGGTCCGCAGGCGGCCTTATCCGTCAGGGCCCCACCCCCACCCGACACAACCGAACGTACCGAACCTTTCCGGTCCGCTCGGAACTGTCAAGCCGGTTCTGCCGATCTGTGGACAGCGATCGGCTGTGTATGCCCGGCTAGGCTTGGTGGCGAGATGACCTATCTGGACCATGCGGCGACGACGCCGATGTTGCCGCAGGCGATGGCCGCGGTCACCGCGGAGCTGGGTCGGACCGGCAATCCGTCCTCGTTGCACAATTCGGGACGAATAGCCCGTCGCGTCGTCGAGGAGTCCCGGGAGGCCGTCGCGGCGGCGTTGGGGGCCCGGCCCGGGGAGGTCATCTTCTGCGCCGGCGGCACCGAGGCCGACAACATCGCGGTCAAGGGCCTGTACTGGTCTCGGCGCGCGGCGGACCCGGCCCGGCGGCGGATCCTGATCAGCGCGGTGGAGCATCACGCCGTGCTGGACCCTGCGCAGTGGTTGGCCCGGACCCAGGGCGCCGAGCTGGAACTGCTTCCGGTCGACGACTTCGGCCGGGTCCGGCCGGCGACGTTGGCGCGTGCGCTGGAGCGGGATCCGGACTCGGTTGCGCTGGTCTCGGTGATGTGGGCGAACAACGAGGTCGGTACCGTCCAGCCGATCGCCGAGCTGGCCGCGTTGGCTCGCGCCGCCGGCGTGCCGTTCCACACCGACGCGATCGCCGCGTTCGGCGCCCTTCCGATCGACTTCGCCGCCTCCGGGGTCGACGCGTTGAGCGTCGCCGCGCACAAGATCGGCGGGCCCATGGGCACCGGCGCACTGGTGCTGGCCCGCGGGATGGTGCCCGAGCCGTTGCTGCACGGCGGGGGACAGGAGCAGGACGTCCAGTCCGGGACCCTGGCCGCCCCGCTGGTCGCCGGGTTCGCGGCCGCCGCGGCCGTCGTCAGCGCCGACCTGGAGATGCACGTCAAACAGCTGATCGGGCTGCGCGACGAACTGGTCGCCGGGGTGACCGCGGCCGTGCCCGACGCGCGCTACAACGGCGACCCGCTGGACCGGCTGCCCGGCAACGCGCACTTCTCGTTCCCCGGTTGCGCCGGCGATTCGCTGCTCATGCTGCTGGACGCCCGCGGGATCGAGTGCTCGACCGGCTCGGCCTGTTCGGCCGGCGTGGCCCAGCCGAGTCACGTCCTGCTGGCCATGGGTGCCGACGCCGCCGGCGCGAGCAGTTCGCTGCGGTTCTCGTTGGGCCGAACCTCGACCGCCGCCGACGTCACCGCCCTGTTGGCCGCGCTGCCGCCGGTGGTGGCGCGTGCTCGCCAGGCCGGCGCGGCGGCGGCGGTACGCCGGGGTTAGGACGACCGCCGTGCGAGTGCTGGCAGCGATGTCCGGTGGGGTGGACTCGGCCGTGGCCGCGGCCCGCGCGGTCGCGGCCGGGCACGATGTGACTGGGATTCATCTGGCGCTGAGTCAGAATCCGGCGACGTTCCGGTCCGGGTCTCGCGGTTGCTGCACCCTGGAGGACGCCCGCGACGCCCGCCGTGCCGCCGACGTTCTCGGAATTCCCTTCTACGTATGGGATCTGGCGGTGGAGTTCCGGGCCGAGGTCGTCGACGACTTCGTCGCCGAGTACGCCGAGGGCCGCACCCCGAATCCCTGCCTGCGGTGCAATCAGAGCATCAAGTTCGCCGTGGTGCTGAATCGGGCGCTGGCGTTGGGCTTCGACGCGGTGTGCACCGGCCATTACGCCCGCATCGTCCCCGGTCCGGCCGGGCCGGAGTTGCATCGCGCGGTCGATGAGGCCAAGGACCAGTCCTACGTGCTCGGCGTACTGGACGCGCATCAGGTGCGGCACGCCATTTTTCCACTCGGCGACACGGTCAAGTCGGCGGTGCGGGCCGAGGCGGCCGCGCGGGGGCTGGCGCTGGCGGCCAAGCCGGACAGCCACGACATCTGCTTCATCTCCGACGGCGACACCGCGGGGTTTCTGCGGGACCGCCTGGGCGAGCGGCCCGGTCCGATCGTCTCCTCGGACGGGACCGAGTTGGGCAGGCACGACGGGGCCTACGGCTTCACCGTCGGCCAACGGCGCGGGTTGCGGATCGGTACCCCGGCCCCCGACGGTCGGCCGCGGTACGTGCTGGACATCTCACCGGCCACCGCGACGGTCGTGGTCGGTCCTGCGCAGAGCCTGGACGTGAGCCTGTTGCGGGGCATCGACGCCCGCTGGTGCGGGTCGGCGCCGGGCGACGGTGAGTTCGACTGCCTGGTGCAGATCCGGGCCCACGGATCCGCCACCGCCGCGACGGCGGCGGTGGCGGGCGACTCGGTCGAGGTCCGCCTGTGCGAAGCGATCCGCGGTGTGGCGCCGGGCCAGGCGGCGGTGTTCTACCGCCGGACACGGGTGCTCGGATCGGCCACGATTGCGGCTACCGGCTGAGCCGAAGCCCTTTCACCATCCTCTGACGTGTCGCGCGCCCCTCCGGGCGCTTGAAGGGCGCGCGACACGCCAGAAGACGGGTGGGGGAGCACGGGGTGGCGGTTGGCCGCGGCGCCCCCGAAGTTCCTCCGTTCGGCGCAACTTCGTTGTGGGCGCTCCTGACCGACCTCTAGGAAGGTGCCAATCCGGGCAATCGCTCCCAATCCGCCCGGACGACTGATCTGGGGGTGGGGCATGGCGCGCGTGTGCCTGAACATGATCGTCAAGGACGAGGCCGCGATCATCGAACGTTGTCTGGCGGCCGTCGCCCCGCACATCGATTGCTGGGTGATTCTGGACACCGGTTCGAGCGACGCGACGCCGGCGATCATCGAGTCCTTCTTCGCCGAACGTGGGATACCCGGACAGCTGGTTCACGGCCGCTTCGAGAACTTCGAGCAGGCCCGCAACGACGCGTTGGACGCGGCCCGCAAGGCGGACCTGGACTTCGACTGGCTGTTGCTGGCCGACGCCGACATGGAGTTGCGGGTCGACGACCCGTCCTGGCGCAAGCGCCTGGTGGGCCCGGCCTGCGTGCTGCTTCAGCGATCCGGTTCGTTCGCCTACCGCAACGTGCGACTGCTGCGGCGGGAGCACCCGGCGCGCTACGTGGGCGTCACCCACGAGTACGTCGACCTCGGCGCCCCCCCGGCTGCGCTGAACGGCCTCTGGTTCATCGATCACGCCGAGGGGTCCAGCCGGACGGTGAAGTACGCGCGGGACATCGCGCTGTTGACCAAGGCGGTGGAGACGGAACCGGACAACGCCCGTTACGTCTTCTACCTCGCACAGTCCTACCGCGATGCGGGTGAGACGGAACGAGCGATCGGGTTCTATCGTCAGCGGGCGGCGATGGGCGGCTGGGCGGAGGAGGTCTGGTACGCGTTGTTCCAGATCGGTGTGCTCAGCGAACGCCTCGAGGCGGGCGACGCCGCGGTCGTGCCCGCCTACCTGGCGGCGTGGCAGTTCCGCCCGTCGCGAGCCGAACCGTTGGTGGCCCTGGCCGCGTACCACCGCAAGACCGACGGGCGCCACTACCTGGCGGATCTGTTCGCCCGCCGGGCCATGGAAATCTCGCCCACCTCGGACGCGCTGTTCGTGGACGAGTCGGCCTACGGTTGGGCGGTGCTCGACGAGTCGGCCGTCGCCGCCTACTGGGTGGGCGACCACGGCCGCTCGGCGAAGCTGTGCCAGCAGTTGCTGGGCCGCTCGGATATTCCCGCTGAGCACCGGGATCGGATCGCCGCCAACCTGGGCCACGCTCGTGCGGCGTTGCCGGGTCCGCGGCGTCCGCAGGGCAGCCGCCGCCGGTCCTGAACCGCGGGCAGCGATTCTGACGCGTCGTCAAGCCGGCGGGCGATTCGAGGGCCAGGAAGCTGCGCCCGGAAGTTTCTGTCGGGCGCCCTGGATATGTTCTAGTCATGCCGCCTGCGATCCAGCTCACCCTGCCGCCGGCCGCGGCGTCGGGCATCGGTTCGCTGCCCGGCACTGCGGCGCGCTATTCCGCCGCCATGGTGTTCGAAACCGTGCCGGGGCTTCCGTATCTGCCGGAGCTGCCCGCTCGGGGCCCCGGGGCCGACATGATCGGGCGGGCCTTCGGGATTCTGACCGAGCTGTACGCCGCGACCGAGCCGAGTGGCTGGCGCTTCGCCGAACACCCGGGTCGTGAGACCCGCCGCGCTGCGAGCTTCCTGGGTGAGGATCTCGACGCGTTGGAGGAACGCGCCACCGACTACCGGGGCTCGATGAAGGCCGCTGTGGCCGGGCCATGGACTCTGGCCGCCGCCGTGGAATTGCGCCACGGCGACAAGGCGTTGTCCGATCCCGGGGCCTGCCGCGACATTGCGGCCTCATTGGCCGACGGGTTGCGCAGCCACGTGGTCGAACTCCGCAAGCGGGTGCCCGGCCACCAGACGTTGGTGATTGCGCTCGACGAGCCCGCGCTGCCCGCGGTGCTGCGCGGTTCGGTACCGACCGCGAGCGGGTTCGGCACGTTGTCGGCGATCGAGCCGGCGGTGGTGCGTGCGACGCTGCAGATGGTGGTGGACGTGCTGGCCGCCGAGGACGTGCCGGTCGTCGTGCACTGCTGCGCGGCCGACGTGCCCGTCGAACTGCTCCAGGAGGCCGGGGTCGCCGGTCTGGCCGTCGACCTGGCCTACCGGGTTGACGAGGAGGCCTGGGGCGGATTCCTGGAAGCCGGGGGCGTCCTGCTGGCCGGCGTGGTTCCGAGCGCGCCCGGGGCGACGCTGCCGTCAGCGCAACGCTGCGCCGAACCGGTCCGCGCCCTGTTCAACCGCCTGGGCCTGCCGGCAAAAGAATTGGGCCGGGTCGTGCCGGTTCCCGCGTGCGGGTTGGCCGCGGCCTCGAACGAGCATGTCCGCGCTGTCGCGCAACTGTGCGCGGACACGGCGAAGGTGCTTGCCGAGGCGGCGGAGCAGTGACCGAGCACGTCGCATGAGCATTTCCGAGGAGATGTCGGCCGACCTTCCGGCTGCGGCTCGGGCTCGGCACGCCTGGTTGAGCGAGCAGATCGAGACTGCCGGATTCCGCTACCACGTCCTCGACCAGCCCACGATCTCCGATGCCGAGTACGACCTGCTGATGCGGGAACTGCTCGCGCTGGAGGAGTCGTATCCGGAGCTGCGCACTCCTGACTCCCCGTCACAACGGGTGGGCGCCGCGATCAGCACCGATTTCGCGGCCGTGCAGCACCTGGAACGGATGATGAGCCTCGACAACGCCTTCTCCGCCGAGGAACTGACGGCATGGGCGGCCCGGGTGGAGCGCGAGGTCGGCGCGGGCGCGGAATACCTGTGCGAGCTGAAGGTCGACGGCCTGGCGATCGCGTTGGTCTACGAACGTGGGCGGCTGGTGCGGGCAGCGACCCGTGGCGACGGGCGGACCGGGGAGGACGTCACCCCGAACGTCCGTACGTTGCGCGATGTCCCGGATCGCCTGGCGGGACCCGACGGGTCGGTGCCCGAACTGCTCGAAGTCCGGGGCGAGATCTACTTCCCGGTCGCCCGGTTCGCCGAACTGAACGAGGCCCTGGTCGAGTCCGGCAAGGCACCGTTCGCCAACCCGCGCAACGCGGCGGCCGGTTCGTTGCGACAGAAGGACCCGCGGGTCACCGCGACACGGCCACTCCGCCTGGTTGTGCACGGCCTCGGCGCCTCGCGGGGGATCACCGTCGAGCGGCAGTCGGAGCTCTACGAGGTGCTGGGGTCCCTCGGCCTGCCGGTCGCGCCCACCGCGACCGTCGCACCGGATCTGATCAGTGCTCAGAAATTCATCGACCATTACGGCGAACATCGGCACAGCGTCGAGCACGAGATCGACGGGGTGGTCGTGAAGGTCGACCAGTTCGTCCTGCAACGGCGGCTGGGCTCGACCTCGCGTGCCCCGCGTTGGGCGATCGCGTACAAATATCCGCCGCAGGAGGTGAACACCAAGCTGCTCGCGATCGAGGTCAACGTCGGGCGCACCGGTCGGGTGACCCCGTTCGGGATCATGGCGCCGGTGAAGGTCTCCGGCTCCACGGTCGAGATGGCGACCCTGCACAACGCTTCCGAGGTGCGGCGAAAGGGCGTGCTGATCGGCGACACCGTGGTACTGCGCAAGGCCGGCGACGTCATCCCGGAGATCGTCGGCCCGGTCGTCGAACTGCGCGACGGCACCGAGCGCGAGTTCGTGATGCCGACCCACTGTCCGTCCTGCGGCACCGAACTTCGGCCGGAGAAGGAGGCCGACGTCGACCTGCGGTGCCCGAACACCCGCTCGTGCCCGTCGCAATTGCGGGAGCGGATCTTCCACGTGGCCGGGCGGGGGGCGCTCGACATCGAGCTGCTCGGTTGGAAGGCTGCCACCGCGCTGCTCGAAGCCGGGCTGATCGTCGACGAGGGCGACATCTTCGCCCTCGACGAGGCGAAGCTGGCCGGGGTCGACTTCTTCACCCGCAAGGCCGACGGCGAGTTGTCCGCCAACGCCACGAAGCTGTTGGTGAACCTGGAGGTGGCCAAGACCCGGCCGCTGTGGCGGGTGCTCGTGGCCTTGTCGATCCGGCACGTCGGTCCGACGGCGGCTCAGGCGCTTGCCCGGGAGTTCGGCTCGATCCCCGCGATCGCTGCGGCCGCCGAGGAGGAGTTGGCGGCCGCCGACGGGGTGGGTCCCACGATCGCCGCCGCACTGCGGGAATGGTTCGCCGAGGACTGGCACCGCGAGCTGGTCGCCAAGTGGGCCGCCGCCGGAGTGCGCATGGCTGAGGAGTCCGCGGAGTCCGGGCCGCGCCCGCTGGAGGGCCTCACGATTGTCGTGACCGGATCGCTGGAGCGCTATTCGCGCGACCAGGCCACCGAGGCCATCCAGAATCTTGGCGGCAAGGTGAGCGGTTCGGTGTCGAAGAAGACGGCCTTCGTCATCGTTGGGGACAGCCCCGGATCCAAGTACGACAAGGCCGTCAGCCTCAAGGTCCCGGTCCTCGACGAGGCCGGCTTCGAGGTGCTGTTGGCCGAAGGCGCCGAGGCGGCCCGGGCGGTCTCGGTGGCCCCTTCTTAGCGCCGACAAGTAATATTGCTACTTCGAGTCAAGCGGTGTCCGGCACGACGTCTTTCCATGATTGGGCCATTGCCACTGCCGTTTTAGTTGCCTGGATCCCGTGCAACGCTGGCCGAAGGGCTTTGCGAAGACTGACGTTCATCAGCGACGCCCTTTTCAGCGACGTCGCAAGGTTATCCATCGTGGTTACAACATCTACCAATTCATCGAAGGTCCCGAATGAGCTCGTTCAGCCGTTCAGCCGTTCAGCGGCCCACGGATGAGAGATCTCTTGAAGCCCGTCAATCACAACCCGAAGTTCGGCATCGGTTTCCGCCGTCTCGCGTGCCAATTTAGGGAGCTCCTGCCATTTCCGTGGATGGGAAATTAGTCAGATCTGAGGTATAGGCGCTTCCGGCCCGAACGCCGGGGGTGGAAGTCCCCGATCCCCACGGCGAGGCCGAACGTGGCCGAGGGTGCCGGGAGGCGGTCAGGATGCACCGGCGGTGGGCTACACGTGCCGGGGCGGGCTGGGCGGCCTGATGGCCTCTCGGAACTGAGGGTGGGAGTCCGAGCGTCCCGGCCTCGGACTCCCACCGGTCGGTGGTCCGGCGGACCTTGAAGGATCTATCGGCGCGGCCTGTCCGCAGGATGCGCCCCGGGGTCCTGCCGGACGCGTCAGTCGAAGGAACAAGCGAACCGGTGGGAGCTCCCGGTTGTCGGGAGCTCCCCCGGGTGTCGGCGGGATGCGGATCTGATGCCCTGTCGTGCTTACTTGTCCTGGCCGCCGGCGGTGTAGATGACGAACTGGCCCTTGCCCTCGTAGGACGGGCCGCCCGGCGCACCGGAGTAGACGAAGCCGTTGGGCGAGCCGTCGGGGTTGGCCACGGTGTTGGTGC
>DATAUG010000256.1:0-2098 GCA_036268355.1 Sporichthyaceae bacterium | reverse complement strand
CCCGCGCCAGATCCGGTGCGAGTGAACGCGCCGAGACCTCGGTCGCACCGAACCGCTCCCGGGTCGCTGCGTCATGCCGCTGCTCGAGCACAAGCCCCGCCTTCCGAATCCGTTCGCACCATGGCTGCGCGGTGTCGGAACCACCAGTCCAAAGTCGCCACCGCGACCGCTGTCCCGCCCATGCTGGTGAGCCCCCCGAGGGCGTCGGTCCGGGAGTCCTTGAGCATCTCGGTGATCCGGCCGTCGGCGGCTACCGCGACTACTAGCAGGAGGTTGTAGACCACGTGGAGAGCGATCGCGGCCTCCAGACCACCGGTGCGCCAGGTCAACCAGAACATCGCGAGACCGAAGAAAAGCTTGTCCGCGAAGGACCACGCGTCGTGGATCGGGTGCACCGCGACGAACATCAGCGAACTTGCCAACGCCGCAGGCCAGACTCGGCGGGTCCAGGTCGCCACCGCCTGGGTCAGGTACCCCCGGAAGACGATTTCCTCGGCCGCCGCCTGGAACGGGAGGACCAACACGATCGCCGCGAACAACGGCAGGAAGGCCTGCCAACCGATCCATCCGGCCGTTCCGGCGATGGGGTCGGGCTCGGCGGCGAACTCCGCTCTTTTCGCCAGCACCATCGGGATGAACGCGGGCGTCGCGACAGCCACCCCGACGACGAACAGGCCCGCTCGCGGACGACCTGAGGCCGACAGCAGCACTCCCGGGCGCATCCGGTGCACCAGGACCACCGCCGCCACGGCGCCGGGAATCAGCAGAGCGATCTGCAGTCCCACAGCGGTCACGTCGGCCGCCGTGCTCATCCGGTCGGCGTCCGCGCCGAATACCGTGGAGAGGATCTGGACCAGCACCGTCGCCGGGATTCCCCAGACCAGGACAAGCACAGCCAAGCCCGCGAGTGGAAGCCACCACCGGGTGTTGGCCACGCGGAGCAGGTAGGGATACCCCGCGCCACCGCCGGGCGCGCCGTTGCCGGAAGACGCCAAAACTTCCCGGGCCCGGCCGGGTACCGGGACGCGCGTCTTGGCCGAAGGGTTCACCGAACGAAGTTAGCGCCGTGCCAGGACCACTCCCAGCGGCTTGCGCCGCCCGAGCGATGTGGCCGGGAACGCCCCGGGCGCGCCCCGGTCGCCGGTTTTCCTCAGGACTCGGCAGGGTCCGTTCCGGACGTCGGATCGGCGCTCGGCCGCCGTTCCTGGAGGTCGTCCGGACCGACGAACACGGTGGTCGGCCAGGACCGGCCCCGGGAGTCGCCGAGCAGCGCGATGAACCGTCCGGTCGGGTCGAAGGCGGCCACCGCACCCTCCGGCGCCGGTTCGGCGGCCGGGATCCAGCCACCATGGGCAATGATCGACGCCGCGGTCGCGTCCAGCCGGCGCACCGGGAACGAGACTTCGGCGACCCGGTCCAACGGGACCACCGCAAGCTCGTCCTGGTGCTCCTGGAGGGTGCGCGCCTGCGCTATCCCGAACGGCCCCACCCGGGTCCGCCGCAGCCGGGTCAGATGCGCACCGCAGCCGAGCGCCGCGCCGAGGTCGCGGGCCAACGCCCGGATGTAGGTGCCGGACGAGCAGGTGACGACGGCGTCGACGTCGAGCATCCCGTCGGCCGGGCGCAGCTCGCCGAGGTCGAACTGACTGACCGTCACCTCACGTGCCGTCAGTTCGACGTCCTCACCGGCCCGCACGCGCTTGTACGCCCGTTCCCCGGCCACCTTGATCGCGCTGATCTGCGCGGGCACCTGCATGATCGTGCCGGTGAACTGCACCGCCGCTGCCCGCACAGCCTCGGCCGACAGCCCGGTCGGGTCGTGCCGGCCGGTCGAGGTGCCGGTCGCGTCGTCGGTGTCGGTGCTCTCGCCGAATCGGATCGTGGCCTCGTAGCACTTCTCCCCGCCGGCCAGGTGACCGAGCAGTCGGGTGGTGCGCTCGATTCCGACGATGAGCACTCCGGTCGCCATCGGGTCCAGCGTCCCGGCATGCCCGACCTTCCGGGTGCCGGCCAGTCGCCGCACCCGGGCGACCACGTCGTGCGAGGTCAAGCCGGCCGGCTTGTCGACGACGACAATCCCGCCGGGGCCGGGTTGCTT
>DATAUG010000255.1:0-19021 GCA_036268355.1 Sporichthyaceae bacterium | reverse complement strand
GGGCGCCCTTCCCGCGTCGGGAAGGGCGCCCGACACGCCAGAAGACGGTGCAACGGGGGCGACGCCTCAGCGCCAGTCGTCGATCACGTAGGCGTCAGGTCGGTGGTACCCGGGTTCGTCGGGCCGGTGCATGGACACGCCGTTCAGCACGGCGCGGAACCCGGCGGCGTTCATCCGGCCCATCGCGTCCGGACGCGAGTAGCTCGTCCCCGCGTCCAGCCACTGGGCGCCTACCTCGACCGCCGTCGCCTCGCAGGCCGCCAACAACTTCTCGAACTCGGCCCCGGCGCGGGCGTCGGACCGGACCGCGCCGAACTTGATGTAGCAGGCTCCCGACCCGGCCTCGCTGCCCGGCCCGTACTGGCAGACGGCGAATCCGGTGATGTAGCCGGTGTCGCCCAGGATGACCGTGTCGCCCAGACCGAGGCGCGTCGTGGTGTCGATCTCGCGCCGCAGGTCCAGGCCGGGGTGCACGGACTCGGCCAGTTCGGCCACGGCCTCGATCGTCGCGGACCGACCTGCGGCGCCGAGGTTGGACAGCTTCATCGCCCGAACCGTCCCGGCCGGGTCGACGGGCTTGCGCATCACGGCGGTCAGCGACCGCGGCCAGAACCCGAAGCGGCGGTAGAGCCCGACGTGCTTGGTGCTTGCCGGGAACGTGAACAACCCGGCGTGGGTGACCCCCCAGGTGTCCAACCGGCCGACCGCGGCCTCGACCAGCAGCGCCCCTATGCCGCCGTCCCACAGGCGCGGATGCACGGTCATCGGCCCGAAGAAGCCCACGCTGCCCCACCGCGTCGTGAAGTTCGAGCCGACCACCTCGCCGTCGAGCTCCGCGACGAAGGCCCCGCCCGGGTTCGCGGCGTACCGGGAACGTACGTAGTCGGCGTCGCCCATGAACCTCGCCGGGTCCGGCAGGCCGAGGAAGGTGCCGAACGCCAACCGCATGACGTGATCGGCGGCGTCCAGGTCGATGTCCTGCATCTGACGGATCTCGGCCTTCTCGGTAGCCGTGTTGACCGGCATCGGACCCCTCCCAAGCTCCGGCGGATGGCGGCCCACTCTGGCAGAGGCGCCCGGCGCATGTCACCAGCCCGCGGCGCCACCAAGCACGCCTGTGTTCGCTGCGATCAACCCTTGCGTCCGGCCAACCCGACGCTATTAGGCGCGGGTTCGCCGGACGCAAGCGACTTGGGGCTCAATCGCTTGTGTTCCTCGCGGGCCCTGCGGGCTCGCTCGTCAACAAGCTGCAATCGGGTCGGGAGCGGACGCCGCTCGCAGGCTCGCGGACGCCGCTCGCAGGCTCGCGGCTGATGCTCGCCCTGCTTCGGCTCGGAGCTGCGAGGGCTCGCAAGCTCGCTCTCGCGCCCCTCGCCTCCGCCGGCGAGCAGTCCGCTCTCCTTAGGTCGGGGCGCGCCCCGCTCGCCTCAATTGCTTGTGTCGCTGCGTGATTGGTGAGCCCGGCGCGGCCAGAGTGGTGCCGTGGTCACGATCCTGGCGCAGCCGCGGACCGTGCAGGCGCCCGTGGCCGCGCGGGGCGCGCGGGGGGTGCTGCGCCAACTGGCGGCGGGGGTCACCGCGGCCGTGGTCGCCGCCGCCGTCGGGATGGCCGTTCTGTGTGCGGGCACGGTCCTGCTGTGGGCCACCGGGCCGCAGTCCTCGGGCAGCGGCGCGCAGGCCCCGCTGCGGGCCGCCGCCTCGCTCTGGCTGTTCGCGCTCCGGATTCCGATGCACACCTCGGACGGCCCCATCCGACTGGCGCCGTTGGCGGTCACCGGTCTGATCGCCTGGGCCGCGGTCCGGGCCGCCGGTTGGGCCGCCCGGATCAGCCGGGCCCACGAGACCGGGCATGCCGCGACCGTCGTGCTCGGATTCACCACCACGTTCACGCTGATCGCCGGGCTGGCCGCCCGAGGTACCGCGGGGTACGGCCTGGCGGTGGCGACGTTGCCCGCGATCACCGCGGCCGCGCCGTTCGGCGGGTTGACCGCGATCGCCGGGGTGTCCCGGCACACCTGGGCGCTGGCCGGCCTGCTGCGGCGTACCCGGCCGTACGGCGCGATGTGTGCGCGCGCGGTGGGTGCCGCGAGCCTGGTCCTGTTCGCGGGCGGCACGGTGGCCGTGGTGGCGGCGCTGGCCGTGCATCGCGCGGTCGTCGCGCATTCGTTCGCGGTCTCCGGCGGCGGGTGGAGCGGCGGCATCGGCCTGGCGCTGCTCTGCCTGTGCTACCTGCCGACCGCGGCCTGCTGGGCTGTCGCGATCGCCGCCGGCCCGGGAGTAGCGCTCGCGACCGACGCCCGGCTGGATCTGGGCGGCACCGATCTCGGGGCCCTGCCGAACCTGCCGTTGGTCCATGCCCTGCCCGGGACCGGCTCGCTGCCGGCGGTGGCCTACCTGAGCGTCGCGGTCCCGCTGCTCGCCGGGATCACGGCGGGTTGGACGGTGCGTCCGGCCCCGGGCCGACGGTGGTACGCGGTGATCGGGGCGGCGTCGGCGGCCGGCGCGGTCACCGGCTTGTTGGCCGGCGGCCTGGCCGAGTTCTCCGGCGGCGGGATGGGTGGCCGGTTGGACCACCTCGGCCCGTCGGGACTGCTGGTCGGCCCAGCGCTGGCCGTCGAACTCGGCTTCGCCGCGGCGGTGACCGCTGCCCTGCGGGTGTTGGTCGCACCGCGCCCCATGCCCGCGGTGACCCTGACGCTGGTTCCGCCGGCCCGGTCCGGCGATGACGTGGTGCCTCGCGGGCTGTCGGCGGCGCTCCCGGCGGAACTCGTGACACAGGCCGCGGCGCAGCCCGCCGCGGAATCCGTGACGGAGCCGGCGGTGGAACCCGCCGCGGAAACTGTGACGGAATCGGTGCCGCAGGCCGTGGCGGCGTCCGTGGGCACCGTCGGCGAGCCACCCGCTGAGAGCAATTCTGACGAGGGCTCAGAAATGTCCGAGTCCGGTGCCCCGCCGGACCTGGAGGACTTCGCGGACACCCAGGAGATCGTCCTCGCGCAGCCGGATCCGGCGCTGCTGGTCGGCGTCGCGGCGGATATCGTGGCTGAGTCGGAAACAGGGGCCGGGCACCGAGCGGAGTGAGCGTTGGCGCACCTCGCGGCTCCGGTCCGCCTGGTCGTGCTGATATCCGGATCCGGGACGAACCTGCAGGCGCTGCTGGACACGGCGGCCGATCCGGGCTGGGGCGCGGTCGTGGTCGCGGTGGGCGCGGATCGCGCCGGCATCGAGGGACTGCGCCGGGCCGAACGGGCCGGCGTCGAGACGTTCGTCGTGCGGCCGAGGGACCACGCCTCGCGGGCGGACTGGGACGCCGCGCTGGCCGCCGCCGTCGCGGCCCGGCAACCGGACCTGGTGGTGTGCGCCGGATTCATGCGGATCCTCGGTCCGGCGTTCCTGCGTGACTGGTCCGGCCGCTGTGTGAACACCCACCCGGCCCTGCTGCCGGCCTTCCCCGGAGCCCACGGGGTCCGCGATGCGCTCGCCTACGGCGTGCGGGTCACCGGCGCGACGATGCACCTCGTCGATGCCGGCGTCGACACCGGGCCGATCATCGCCCAGGTCGCCGTGCCGGTGTTGGACTCCGACGACGAGTCGTCGCTGCACGAGCGGATCAAGGTCTGCGAACGGGAACTGCTGGTCGATGTGGTCGGCCGGATGGCACGCGAGGGTTGGACGGTGGACGGGCGCAGCGTGCGACTCGGTCCGGGGGGCGTAGTGACGGAGGATCTGGTGGACGAAGGTCGTCGTGCGGTGCGACGGGCGCTGCTCAGCGTCTACGACAAGACCGGGCTGGTCGAACTGGCCGCCGGGCTGCACGCCGCCGGGGTGCAGCTCATCTCGACCGGGTCCACGGCTGCGACGATCGCGGCGGCAGGCGTGCCGGTGACCCCGGTCGAGACGTTGACCGGCTTCCCGGAATGCCTGGAAGGCCGGGTGAAGACGCTGCACCCGCGGGTGCACGCCGGGATCCTGGCAGATCTTCGCAAGCCCGACCACGCGGCCCAGCTCGCCGACCTCGGCATCGAGGCCTTCGAGTTGGTAGTGGTCAACCTCTATCCGTTCGGCGCCACCGTGGCCTCCGGGGCCGGCCCGGACGAGTGCGTCGAACAGATCGACATCGGTGGGCCCTCGATGGTCCGGGCCGCGGCCAAGAACCATCCCTCGGTCGCTGTCGTGGTTGACCCGGCCCGGTACGGCGAGGTGCTGGACACGGTGGCTTCCGGTGGGTTCTCCCTGGCGCAGCGCCGGCGGTTGGCCGTTGCCGCATTCCAACACACCGCCGACTACGACGTTGCCGTGGCTTCCTGGCTGGGTGCCCAGTATTCTGACGATCCGTCAGTTCCGTGGCCTGCCTGGGTGGGCGCGACCTGGACCCGGTCGGCGGTGCTGCGCTATGGGGAAAACCCACATCAGCAGGCGGCCTTGTACCGGGGGCAGGGCGAGGGGTTGGCCGGCGCCGAGCAGCTGCACGGCAAAGAGATGTCGTACAACAACTACATCGACACCGAGGCCGCCCGCCGGGCCGCGTACGACTTCGTGCAACCGTGCGTCGCCATCATCAAGCACGCGAATCCGTGCGGGATCGCGATCGGGACCGACGTGGCCCACGCGCACCGTAAGGCTCACGAGTGCGACCCGGTCTCCGCGTTCGGCGGAGTGATCGCCACCAACGGAACCGTCAGCCTGGCACTGGCCGAGCAGATCGTCGAGGTGTTCACCGAGGTCGTGTGCGCCCCGGACTTCGACCCGGCGGCGCTGGACCTGCTGCGCAGCAGGAAGAATCTGCGCCTGCTGCGGTGCGCGCCGATCACGGGGACGGGCGGCGGGCGTGAGTTCCGGCCGATCTCCGGCGGGTTGTTGCTGCAGAGCCCGGACCGAATCGACACTGCCGGCGACGAACCTGCGGGCTGGACGCTGGCCACGGGTGCCCCGGCGGGCCCGGAGGTGTTGGCCGACCTGGCGTTCGCGTGGCGGGCCGTGCGGGCGGTCAAGTCCAACGCGATCCTGCTGGCCAAGGACACCGCCACGGTGGGTGTCGGCATGGGCCAGGTGAACCGGGTCGACTCGGCGCGGCTGGCGGTGGCCCGCGCGGGCGATCGCGCGGCCGGTGCCGTCGCCGCCTCCGACGCGTTCTTCCCGTTCCCCGACGGTCTGGAAGTGCTGCTCGAGGCCGGCGTCGGGGCGGTCGTCCAGCCGGGTGGCTCGGTCCGCGACGAGTCGGTGATCGCTGCCGCGGCCGCCGCCGGGGTGACCATGTACTTGACCGGGACACGGCACTTCGCGCACTGAACCCGCGGCAGTTCGGGCGCTGAACCTCAATCGCCTCCGCGGCTCGGCACGGCCGGACAAGGCTCGGCAAAATCTGGCTGCGCAAATCGGTACGGATGCGGGCGTAGGTTGCGACACGCCCATCGGCCGTTTGGCCGGCATCCGGCCGAAGCCCTTGTTGCGGCCTGCCGTCCTCCTTGTACTAATCCCGAGAAGGATTCTTCAGGGGGCCAGGTGCAACAGATGGGAACAGGCGCGACCGGGGAGCCCGACGTGGACCCCGGGCTGTTCGACTTCGGCCCGGACACCGAGCTCCCGGCCGACGCCCCGATGGCGGCCCTGCCGCCGTGGATGCGCAAACCCGGGCCGCACGTCCCGGACGAGTCCGCCCCGACGGGCCCGGCCGCGCAGGACGACCTCCCGGCCCCGACCCCGCGAGCGACTGCGACGAACGAGGAACGAGCCAGGAGCACAAGCGAGCAACCAGCGCTGCCCCGCGCCCGTCGCCACGCCCGGGCGCAGGACGAGCACGCCGACCAGTCGTTGGCCGCGATGTTGTCCGAGACCGAGCAGCTTGCCGGTTCGCTCGCGGAGCTGCCCCCTTTCGACCCAGCGGCCGACGCCGAGCTGCCACCGCCGGCCCGAGCCGCAGCTGACGCGTCGTGTTTCGACCCAGCGGCCGACGCCGAGCTGCCACCGCCGGCCCTGGCCGCAGCTGACGCCCCGGCACCACCCAGATCTGACGAACCCGTGGCGCCCGTCCGCCGGCGACCGGTTGACGGGACAGCCGCACCGGCTGCCCCGCGGGCGCGGACCAAGGCGCCGCAGGACCGCCGGTCGAAGGGCGAGCCCGCCGCGCCCCGGCCGACGCGCGAGGATGCGCCGGCGCCGGCGGACCGGATGCGACCGACCCGCACCGCGGTCACCCGCGCCGGGATCCTGGCCATGGTCGTCGGCGTCGTCGGCGTCGGTGTGGTCGGCTTCGGGGCGTTGCGCAGCGCGCCGTCCACGCCGCCGGTGCCCACCGGGGAGAACGACGCGATCAACTGGATCACGGCGAACCTGGGGCCGAAGGCGTCGGTCCTGGCGCCGGCCGCCGTCGCCCAAGGGCTGGGCAACGCCCACTTCGACACCAGCCGAGTGGTCACCTACGACGGCGGGTCGGCGATCGTCCCGGACTGGCACTGCTGCAACGTGCTCCTGGCTGCGGCGCCTGACGGGCAGGACGTCCAGGACGCGCTGCCCCCGCAGTTGCAGGCCGCCTACGACAGTTCCCGGCCGATGGCCACATTCGACGAGGACGGGACCACGGTCGAGCTGCGGCAGGTGCTGAACGGGACGCCGGCGGATGTGGCCACCGGGATCGAGACCGAGCACACCGAGCTGGTCGCTGCCGGCAAGGACATCATCGCGAGCAAGCGCATCGAGCTGAGCCCGGCGGCGAAGGCCGAGCTGACCGCGGGCGACGTCGACTCGCGCGTGATCCTCGCCCTGGCCGCCCTCTCGGCGCGACACCTGGTGAGCGTGGCGGACTTCCCGAACGACGCCGCCGGCATCGCGGCCGGCGCGCCGGCCCGGCAGATGGTGATCGACGCACTGGACGGCAAACCGTTGGCCACCGGCAACGCGGCGGTGACCGACACGACCAACACCTTCGACGCCGCGGTCGCCCCGTACCGCCCGATGTCGCTGGAGCTGATCGACGCCCAGGCCGGCGCGACCTCGCCAGACATGGTGATGACCTTCGACGCGCCTGGTCCGCTGGGGCTGATCACGACCAAAGTTGTCACGGGGTGACCGCCTAGACTCCCGAGGGAACCCCACGGGAGACGGATCAGAACTTTGAGCGCACGAATCCTCGACGGCAAGGCAACGGCCGCGGCGATCCGGGGTGAGCTCAAGGAGCGGGTCGTCGTTCTGGCGGCCCGCGGGATCACGCCCGGGCTGGGCACCGTCCTGGTCGGGGACGATCCGGGCAGCCATTCCTACGTGGCCGGCAAGCACCGCGACTGTGCCGAGATCGGCATCGCGAGTATCCGGCGGGACCTGCCCGCGACCGCAACCCAGGCGCAGGTCGAGCAGGCGGTGGCCGAGCTGAACGCCGACCCGGCCTGCACCGGATTCATCGTGCAGCTGCCGCTGCCGGCCGGACTGGACGCCAACCGGGTGCTTGGCCTGGTCGACCCGGCCAAGGACGCCGACGGGCTGCACCCGGTGAACCTCGGCAAGCTGGTGTTGGGCGACCCGGCCCCGTTGCCCTGCACGCCGCGCGGGATCGTCGAACTGTTGCGTCGCTTCGAGATCCCGTTGGCCGGCGCCGACGTGGTCGTGGTCGGCCGAGGGGTGACCGTCGGGCGACCACTGGGACTGCTGCTGACCCGGCGGGCGGAGAACGCCACCGTCACGCTGTGCCACACCGGTACCCGGGACTTGGCCGCGCACGTGCGGCGGGGCGACATCGTCGTGGCCGCCGCGGGGGTGCGCGGGCTGATCACGGCCGAGATGGTGGCGCCCGGCGCGGTGGTCCTCGACGTCGGCACCTCGCGTGGGCCCGACGGCAAGCTGGTCGGCGACGTGGACCCGAAGGTGGCGCAGGTCGCGGCCTGGTTGGCGCCGATGCCCGGCGGTGTCGGGCCGATGACCCGCGCGATGCTGGTCGACAACGTCGTGCTGGCCGCCGAGCGGGCGGTGGGTCCGTGAGCGGTCGGCACGCGAGTCGCCCGGAGGTGCCGCCGGGCGAGGCGCGCCCGCGTCCCGCCGTGCCGGCGGACCCGCGCGAGTCCTCCGGCGGACTGCCCGGCCTGGCGGCGGAGTGGCCGTTGCTGGCGGTGGCGACGGTGTGCGGGGCCGGGCTGATCGTGGTGCTGTCCCACCACTTCCGGCGCGGCACCGTGCTGTTCGCCGGTGGGTTGTTCCTCGCCGCGGGCTTGCGTGCGGTGTTGCCGCCGACCGCGGCGGGTCTGCTCGCGGTGCGCGGGCGAATCGTGGACGTGTTGACGCTGAGCGCGTTGGCTCTCGGCGTGCTGTTCACGGCGCTGGTCGTCCCGCCCCCGTCATGAGTGTTTGACATTCACCCGCTAGGGTCTTACCCGAATTCTCTTGATGCCGAGATATTTCGTACTCGTTGCGAAGGGACCTGCGAACATGGCGCGCAAGGGCAAGGTCACTGTCGTCGGAGCCGGTTTCTACGGGTCCACGACGGCACTGCGGCTGGCCGAGTACGACATCTTCGAAGAGGTCGTGCTGACCGACATCATCGAGGGCAAGCCCGAGGGCCTGGCGCTGGACATGAACCAGTCGCGGCCGATCGAGGGCTTCGAGACGAAGCTGACCGGCGCGAGCACCACCGCCGAGGGCAACGGCTACGAGAAGACCGGTGGCTCGGACATCGTGGTGATCACCGCCGGCCTGCCGCGTAAACCCGGCATGAGCCGGATGGACCTGATCGAGACCAACGCCAAGATCGTCCGCGGGGTCGCCGAGAACATCGTCAAGCACTCGCCCGACGCGGTCATCGTCGTGGTGTCCAACCCCTTGGACGAGATGACCGCGCTGACCCAATTGGCCTCGGGACTGCCCAAGCACAAGGTGATCGGCCAGGCGGGCATGCTCGACACCGCCCGGTTCACCAACTTCGTGGCCGAGAAGCTGGGCGTCGAGGTGGGTGCGGTCCGCACGCTCACCCTGGGTTCGCACGGCGACACCATGGTCCCGGTGCCGAGCGCCTGCACCGTCAACGGCAAGCCGCTGGCCGACCTGCTGCCCGCCGACGAGATCGAGGACCTCGTCGTCCGGACCCGCAACGGCGGCGCCGAGGTCGTCGCGCTGCTGAAGACCGGATCGGCGTACTACGCCCCGTCGGCCGCCGCGGCCCGGATGGTCAAGGCGATCGCCGAGGACTCCGGTGCGGTCATGCCGGTCTGCGCCTGGGTCGACGGCGAGTACGGCATCGCCGGGGTGTACCTGGGCGTCGAGGCCGAGCTGGGCGCCGGCGGCGTCAAGCGCGTGGTCGAGCGCGATCTGACGGACAGTGAGTTGGCCGCGCTGACCGAGGCCGCCCAGGCCGTACGCGCCAAGCAGGCCGACGTCGCCGACCTCTAGTTGTCCCACCCGTCCTACCCGTCCCACCCCCCGGCCGTTGCGTCCGAAGAAGCGGTCGCCATAGCGACCGCTTCTTCGGACGCAAGACCTCCGGACACCGAAAGGGCAGCTGGCGCAGATGGCGAAGATCAAGGTGGCGAACCCGGTCGTCGAACTCGACGGCGACGAGATGACGCGGATCATCTGGGCCTTCATCAAGGAGCGGTTGATCCTGCCCTACCTGGACGTCGACCTGAAGTACTTCGACCTGGGGATCGAGGCACGGGACGCGACCGACGACCAGATCACGATCGACTCGGCCAACGCCATCAAGAAGTACGGCGTCGGGGTCAAGTGCGCGACGATCACGCCGGACGAGGCGCGGGTTGCCGAGTTCGGCCTCAAGCAGATGTGGAAGTCGCCCAACGGCACGATCCGCAACATCCTCGGCGGCGTGATCTTCCGCGAGCCGATCGTAATCTCGAACATCCCGCGGCTGGTCCCGGGCTGGACCAAGCCGATCGTGATCGGCCGGCACGCGTACGGCGACCAGTACCGGGCGACCGACATGGTGGTCCCCGGCGAGGGCAAGCTGACGTTGACGTTCACGCCCACGGACGGCTCCGCGCCGATCGAACTGAACGTGTTCGACTTCCCGGGCGCTGGGGTCGCAATGGCCATGTACAACCTGGACGACTCCATCCGGGACTTCGCCCGGGCCTCGCTGCGCTACGGCCTCGAGCGCGGTTATCCGGTCTACCTGTCGACGAAAAACACGATCATGAAGCGCTACGACGGGCGCTTCAAGGACATCTTCGCCGAGGTCTTCGCCGCCGAGTTCGAGCAGGAGTTCAAGGAGGCCGGGCTCACCTACGAGCATCGGCTGATCGACGACATGGTCGCCGCGTCCCTGAAGTGGGAGGGCGGCTACGTCTGGGCGTGCAAGAACTACGACGGCGACGTCCAGTCCGACACCGTCGCCCAGGGCTTCGGCTCGCTCGGGCTGATGACCTCGGTGCTGATGACCCCGGACGGGTCGTGCGTGGAGGCCGAGGCGGCGCACGGCACGGTGACCCGGCACTACCGGCTGCACCAGCAGGGCAGGCCCACCTCGACCAACCCGATCGCCTCGATCTTCGCGTGGACCCGTGGCCTGGCCGCGCGCGCCCGGATGGACGACACCCCCGCGGTGGGCGCATTCGCCGACGCGCTGGAGGAGACCTGCGTCGCCACCGTGGAGGCCGGGCAGATGACCAAGGACCTGGCGCTGCTCGTCGGGCCCGATCAACCGCACCTGACCACCGAGCAGTTCCTCGGCGCGGTCGACGAGAACCTGCGCAAGCGCCTCGGCGCCTGACCCCTTCGGCCGGGGGTGTCACCCCTCTCGACAGCACCGCTCGGCGCGTCGCCCGGCGTGTCGCATCGCTGGGGGTGACACCCCCGAGGGGTTTTGCTTGGCGTGTCGCATCGCTGGGGGTGACACCCCCGAGGGGTTTTGCTCGGCGCGGCGGAGGTTGGGCGTGCTGCAACAATGGCGCCCATGTCCTCGACCCGGCCTCGGGTGCTGTCCGGCATTCAGCCCACCGCCGACTCCTTCCACCTCGGGAACTATCTCGGCGCCGTGCGGCAGTGGATCGGCCTGCAGGACACCCACGACGCGTTCTACTTCATCGCCGACCTGCACGCGATCACGGTCGAGCACGACCCGGCGTTGCTGCGTCGGCGGACCCGGACCTCGGCCGCGCAACTGCTGGCGGCCGGGCTCGAGCCGGAGCGCTGCACGCTGTTCGTGCAGAGCCACGTGCCCGAGCACACCCAGCTGGCCTGGGTGCTCAACTGCCTGACCGGGTTCGGCGAGGCGTCCCGGATGACACAGTTCAAGGACAAGTCCGCGAAGGGTGGCACCGATCGAGCCACCGTCGGGCTGTTCACCTACCCGATCCTGCAGGCCGCCGACATCCTGCTGTACCAGGCCGACCAGGTGCCGGTCGGGGAGGACCAGCGCCAACACCTGGAGCTCACCCGCGACCTGGCGCAGCGCTTCAACTCCCGCTACGGCCCGACGTTCACGGTCCCGGCGCCCTACATCCTCAAGGCCACGGCGAAGATCGTCGACCTGCAGGACCCGACCGCGAAGATGAGCAAGTCCTCCTCGTCGCCGTCGGGCATCGTGGAGCTGCTCGACGAGCCGACCGGCTCGGCCAAGAAGATCCGCTCGGCGGTCACGGACTCCGGTCGGGAGATCGTCTTCGACGAGGCGAACAAGCCCGGCGTGGCCAACCTGCTGACCATCGGTGCCCAGCTGACCGGCACTCCGATGGACGATCTGGTGGCTTCCTACGAGGGCAAGGGATACGGGGACCTGAAGAAGGACGTGGCCGCCGCGGTGAGCGAGTTCGTCACCGGCTTCCGGGAGCGCACCGCGACGTACCTGGACGACGTCGAGGCGCTCGACGCCGTGCTGGCTCGGGGTGCCGACCGGGCGCGGAACGTGGCCGCCCGGACGTTGGCCACCGCGTACGAGCGGATCGGCTTCGTGGCGGCCAAAGGTTGACTGCCGCGCTGGTGCACACCATCGGGGTCGCGATCGCGGTCCCACCGCCGCACGGCCTCCAGTTGCAGACCTGGCGGGAGCAGTTCGGCGACCCGATGGCCCGCAAGATCCCCCCGCACGTGACGTTGCTGCCGCCGACGCCGGTCGCGGCGGCCGAGATGCCCGACGTGGTGGAGCACCTGCGGGCCATGGCGGCCGGTTGCGCACCGTTCGGGATACACCTGCGCGGTACGGGGACCTTCCGGCCGGCCTCCGCCGTGGTCTTCGTGACCGTGGCCGAGGGCATCGCCGGGTGCGAACGGCTGGAGGAGAAGGTGCGGTCCGGGCCGTTGGGGCACCGTGGCCTCGAGTTCGCCTACCACCCGCACGTGACCGTGGCACACGACGTGACCGATGCCGCGCTGGACCACGCCTTCGACAAGCTCGCCGACTACGACGCGCGGTTCGAGGTCGGCGGCATCAGCCTCTACGTGCACGGACTCGACGGTTTCTGGCGGCCGATCCGGGAGTTCGGCTTCGGTGAACCCTTCGCGGGGTGAGTGGCGGTCTTGTTGCGCGGCGTCAGTTCCCTCGGAGGCGGTGGTGCCGGCGTCGGTCAGCGCAGCGCGCCGCGCCGGCGGTAACGGCGGCGGACCCGCATGCGCAAGCTGATCACGGTCAGCAGCAACCCGACGCCCAGGGCCGAACCGGCCACCGCCGGCCAGTTCTGGGTCAGTGGAGTGAGGTCGATCGCCGGCCCCCCGGCTGAGTCGTGCTTGCCCGTGTCGGCGGGGGCCGCGGTGGTCGCCGGGGCCGGCGTCTGACCGTAGGCCGGGCCGGTCGGGTCGACCAGCACCCCGACCGGTGGCGTGCTGCCGTCGTGGGTGAAACCCCAGTCCAGCAAGGCTTCCGCGTCGGGGGTGATCTCGCCCCTGCCGTCGTCCGTCAATGTGGCGATCAAGGTCGTCCCGTTGCGCACGGCCACCGCGATCAGCGTGTTCTGCGCGAGCGTCGTGTAGCCCGGCTTGAGTCCGATCGTGCCCGGGTAGCTGCCGAGCAGTCGGTCCTCGGTGTGGATCTGGAACGGGTGGCTGTTCTTGTCGGTCGCGGTCTTGGTCGTGTTGCCGGGGAACTCCCAGGTGATGGTCCCGGCGTACTTGCGGATGTCCGGACGTTGGATCGCCGCCCGGCCCCACAGCGCGAGGTCGTAGGCCGAGGAGTACTGGCCGTCGGCGTCCAGCCCGCTCGGGTTGACCACGGTGGTGTCGTCGGCCTGCAGACGCTGCGCCTCGGCCGCCATCAGCGTGACGGCCTTGTTCAGGTCGCCGCCGCCGGCCTCCTTCGCCAGCCCGCCGGCCGCGTCGTTGCCGGAGCGCAGGAAGACCGCGTACCAGAGGTCGTCGTTCTTGTAGGCCTCGCCGGCGACCATGCCCACGCGGGTGCCCTCGACCGCCTCGTCGTCGTGGTCGGCGGTATAGGTGCCGTTCGGGTCCAGCCGTGGCAGCAGGGTCAGCGCCAACAGCACCTTCTGGGTGCTGGCCGGACGGGCCCGACCGTGCGGGTCGCGGGCGGCGAGGATCTTCCCGGTGGTGGCGTCGGCGATCACCCAGGACGGAGCGGCCACGTTCGGCGCGCCGCCGGCCGCCGGGTCGACGATCACGCCGGTCTGCCCGAGCAGCGGGCCGCCGATCGGGCCGCCGGTCGGCAGGTTCGGCGCCGGCGGAACGCTGGGCAGGCCGGGGGTCAGCGCGAGGCTCGTGGGGGCCGCGGTGGGCGCCGGAAAGCCGGTCGGGCTCGGGCTCGGGACGGTCGTGGCGCCGGCCGGGGCCGGTAGCGCGGAAAAGCCGGCCACGAGACCGAGCGATACCACCGCACACGTCAGCGGCCGGCGCCGAAGCATTGCCCGCTTCGCCCCGTTACGCGTGGGATTGGTGGTGTCCTCGATCATGCTGTGACAAGCGTAGAGTCTGACCGTGCGGCAGGTCGGTAATTTGGACAGTCTGATCTTTGGGCGTCGCAGGGCTTCGTGAGGGGCAAACGTGCAGCTGAGCCGGGGTTGGTCGCGGTTCCTGATCGGGATCGCGGCGTGGGACGTGGTGACCTGGTCGGTGTTCATCAAGAACCTGTGGTTCAACGGCCCGCGCACCCGCCCGACGGGGTACTACGTGGCCCACACCGTGTTGATCGTGATCAACCTGGTGATCGCCGGCGTGCTCGGCCCGCTGGGCTGGCGAGCGCTGCGCGCCGCGCGGAAGACGTGATCGAGCCGGTCGAGTTTGCCGAGCGGGTGCATGCCCGTGCCGATGAACTCGTGGCCCTGCGCCGCGATCTGCATGCGCACCCGGAGCTGTCCGGGCAGGAGGTGCGCACCACGGCGCTGGTGGCCGACCGACTGCGGCAGGCGGGGCTCGCCCCGCGGACGCTCCCGGGCGGTGTCGGTGTGCTCTGCGACGTGGGATCCGGCGACGGTCCGGTCCGGGCGCTTCGCGCCGACCTCGACGCGCTGCCACTGTCGGACGTGAAGGACGTGCCCTACCGGTCGACAGTCGCCGGCGTGACCCACGCCTGCGGTCACGACGTGCACACCGCGGCCGTGCTGGGCGCCGGACTGGTGCTCGCCGAGTTGGCCGCCGCCGGTCGGCCGATCGGTCGGGTGCGCCTGATTTTCCAGCCGGCCGAGGAGGTGCTGCCCGGCGGCGCCCTGGCGGTGATCGCGGCCGATGGGCTGGCCGAGGTCGGGCGAATCCTGGCGCTGCACTGCGACCCGCGTCTGACGGTGGGTCAGATCGGTTTGCGCGTCGGACCGATCACCGCCGCCTGCGACCACGTCACCGTGCGGTTGAGCGGCGCGGGCGGACACTCGGCACGGCCGCAGTTGACCGGTGATCTCGTCCACGCCCTGGGCACGGTCATCAACCAGACCCCGGCAGCATTGTCCCGGCGGGTCGATCCGCGGGCCGGCCTGAGCCTGGTCTGGGGACGGGTCGCCGCCGGCAGTGCGGCCAACGTGATTCCGCGTACCGGGGAACTGGAGGGGACACTGCGCTGCCTCGACCCGGCGACCTGGGAGATGGCGCCGATGCTCGTCACCGAGATCGTCGAGGCGCTGGTCCTGCCCTACCGGGTGGCGGCGGGGGTCGAGGTGCTCCGTGGGGTGCCGCCGTGCGTGAACGAGTCGGAGTCGGTGCGGGTGTTGCGCGAGGCAGCCCTCGTGGCGTGGGGTCCCGACTCCGTGTGCGGAACCGAGCAGAGCTTGGGCGGTGAGGATTTCGCGTGGTACCTGCTGCGCGTGCCGGGCGCGCTGGCCCGCCTGGGCGTGGCCCCGCCCGGTACCGCGGGCACTTTGGACCTGCACCGGTCGGACTTCGATGTCGATGAACGCGCGATCGGGATCGGCGCCCGACTGCTGTTGGGCGCGGTCCTAAGTCTTTGAGCGGCAGGGGCGCGCGCGTAGATCGCGGACGTAGTCGTCCGGGGCGCCGGCCTTCTCCGCGGCCTCAGCTATCTGTTGCAACACGCCCGCCGAGGGCAGGCCGCCCTCGTAGCCGTCGACCACGTAGAGCCAGGCGAGTTCGTCGCCCTCGAGCGTCGCCACCCGGACCCGGAGCTTCGAGTAGATCCCGATCTCGGTGCCCTCCCAGCCGTCCATGGAGTGCTCGTCCTGCGGCGAGACGTCGTACAGGGCGACGAACACCTGATGGTTGGTGTCCTCGACGACCGTTGTGAGCGGACCCTCCCAGCCGTGCTCCTCGCCGCCGAAGGTGAGCCGCCAGCCGACCAGCCAGCCGCTGCCGCGTTGCGGCGAGTGCGGTGCCAACAACCCCATCAACGCGGGGTCGAGGTTGGCGCCGTAAGCGGCGTAGAGCGTCATGAACGCCAACTTTAGGGCGCTCCGGGTGGTTGACCCCGTCCGGTCGCACGGCGTGTTCCCTGCGGTCAACAGGCTTGTGTCGGCGCGGGCGAGCCGGTCGGGCCGGGCTGACCCGGGAGTCGGGGACAATGCCGCTCGTGGCGCGAATCGTGGTGGTCGGTGGGGGACCGGGTGGCTACGAGGCCGCGCTGGTGGCGGCCCGCTTGGGGGCGGAGGTCACGGTCGTCGACCGGGACGGGCTCGGCGGGTCCGCGGTGTTGACCGACTGCGTGCCGTCCAAGACCTTGATCGCGACGGCGGAGGCGGCATCGGCCGCGGCCGAGTCGGGTCGGCTGGGGGTCCGGTTGTCCGGTGTCCAGGCCGGGTTGCGGGTCGACCTGGCCGACGTGAACGCCCGGGTACTGGCGTTGGCCGGGGCTCAGTCGGCCGACATCGCCGCGCGGCTGGCCGCCGCCGGGGTTCGGGTGATCCGCGGCCGCGGCCGGCTGACAGGGCCTGCGACGGTGGTCGCGGAGTCCGCCGAGGGGTTGGTGGAGCTCGATGCCGACGCCGTGCTGATCGCCACCGGGGCCCATCCGCGGGTCCTGCCGGAGGCCGTCCCGGACGGTGAGCGGATTCTGACCTGGACTCAGGTGTACGACCTGGCCGAGGTTCCCGAGCACCTGGTGGTGGTCGGCTCCGGCGTCACCGGTGCGGAGTTCGCCGACGCCTACCAACGGCTGGGCTCGCAGGTGACCCTGGTGTCCTCCCGCGACCGGGTGCTGCCCGGCGAGGACGCCGACGCGGCCGCGGTGCTCGAAACCGCGTTCACCCGACGCGGGATGAAGGTGATGGGCCGGTCCCGGGCCGCCCGGGTCGACCGGGTCTCCGACGGCGTCCGGGTCGAGCTCGCCGACGGCTCGGTCGTGACCGGCAGCCATTGCCTGATGGCCGTCGGCTCGGTTCCCAACACGGCCGACCTGGGCCTGGAGCAGGCCGGGGTTCGGCTCGCGGCGGGCGGGTTCGTCGAGGTGGACCGGGTGTCGCGCACCTCGGCACGCGGGGTCTACGCCGCCGGCGACTGCACCGGCGTGCTGATGCTGGCCTCGGTCGCCGCCCAGCAAGGTCGAATCGCGATGCAGCACGCCCTCGGCGTCGCCGTCCGACCGTTGAATCTCAAAACCGTCTCCGCGAACGTGTTCACCGAGCCGGAGATCGCCGCCGTCGGCTGGACCCAGGCCGCCGTCGAGCGCGACGAGATCGGCGGCCGCACGGTGATGCTGCCGTTGGCGACCAACGCGCGCGCCAAGATGCAGGGCGTGCGCGACGGCTTCGTGAAGCTGTTCTGCCGCCCGGGCAGCGGCATCGTGATCGGTGGGGTGGTCGTGGCGCCCCGGGCCAGCGAGCTGATCTTCCCGATCTCCCTGGCCGTCGACGCCGGCCTGACCGTGGATCAGGTCGCCCACGCCTTCACGGTCTACCCGTCGATGTCGGGATCCGTGGCCGAAGCCGCCCGCCTGCTTCACCTGCCGTTGGACTGAGCGCTCGACTGCTCCGTGCGTCAGCTGAGAGAAGGTCGGATTGACCAACCTTCCAGTTGGCTCGTAGGGTCCGGCCGATGCCGTTTTCGGTGCGGGCGACGAAGGCTGTCCAAGCATTGGCTCGGTCAACGGTTAAGTCGTCGGTCCGTCAGCGCTCGTGAGGAACGACGGTTGAGCGAGCCATACACCGCGGCGACCCCTGTGGGCGGCGGCGTGCCCGACGGCTTTGTGGCGGTCCGTGGGCTGGGTTCGGGGCCGCGGGGCCGGGTGGTGCTGTGCCGACGATCGGACGGCACCGAGGTTGTCGTGCGGATGTTGTCCGTCGATGGTCTGGACGCGGAAGCGACAGCTGGGCTCGAGAGCGAGTCGGCCGCTGCGGCTGCCGCCTCGGGGCATGCGTGCGCGGTCCGGGTCAACCGCGTCTGGAGCGACAAGCGCCTCGGAGTCTGCTCGGAGCAGGCCTACTGCCCCGGCGGATCGTTGTCATCAGCGGTGGCGGTTGACTCCGAGGCCGTTGCGCTGGGCGGGGCTCGGCTCGCGACCGCGCTGGCTTACTCCCACAGCCGCGGGGTGCTGCACGGCGATGTGCGCCCGGCCAATGTGCTGCTCGCCGCAGACGGAGCCTGGCTGCTCGCCAATTGTGGCCTCGCTGCCGCCGTGCATCGAGCGCGCCCGACGGTCCCCGCTGCCGATCCTGCGTTCGCGCCGCGGGAGATGCTCGGTTGGGAGAAACCCGCGCCTTCGGCCGACGTCTACGGACTCGGCGCGACCCTGCAATTCGCACTGGCCGGTGCCACGGCCGTGCCTGCGGTGCTCACGGCGCTGATCGAGCGGATGCTCGCCGCCGCGCCGGCGGATCGGCCGCCGCTGACCGAGGTCGACCAGGCGCTCCGGCGCCTGGTCGCCGCCCCGGCCCGCAATCGCTTGCCGGCAGCGGTTCTGTTGGTGCCGCCGTCCGCGCCGCCTCGGCCGAAACTGCCCGCTGCCTTGGTCGCCGTGCCCGTCGCTGCGGCCGCAGCCAATCGGAACCGCATGCTGATTGCGGCGGCCGCGGTAGGCGTCGTCTTCCTCGGCGGCGCGACCGCCGTGGCGGTCAGCAACAGCGGAGGCAGCGGTGGCAAAGCGGTGATGACCGCCGCATCGGCGCCTCCGACCGCCGCAACTTCACGCCCAGCCAGCGCATCCCCAACCGCCACGCCCGCAGCCCCCAAGCCCGGGGCGAAACCCGCAAAGCAGGTTGCCGCGGCACCGAAGCCCGCCGCTCAGAAGCCTGCGGTTGCGGCGCCGCCTCCGCCCGCTCCGGTTCCGCAACCGCCTGTCGCAGCTCCTGCCCCTGCGGCTGCGGTGGATCCTCGCCACGTGACCCCCTTCGACGTCGCGGTCGAACCGGTGAATGAGATCGGCTTCTGGCAGTTGAAAGTGACCTGGAAGATGGACGACTTTCCCCCAGCCGTGAGTGGCTGGGAGATCCTGGTGGGTGCACCGAGCGGCGGATCTGTGACACCCGAGGATGTTCTGCTGAAGCAGGCTGTGTCGTCGAAAAACGACAAGCCCTACTTCCAAGTCGTCTACCGATTGAAGCGCGGCTACCCGCTCTCGTCATGTGTTGGGTCTGCTGCACGGATAGGTGACAACTGATCGGTCTAGTCCTAAGGGGCTGGGCTGGAAGGATGTCACCGTGTCGAAGCCGTATCCCAAGGAGTTCCGCGACGACGTCGTGCGGGTCGCCCGGAACCGTGGCCCAGATGT
>DATAUG010000254.1:0-8773 GCA_036268355.1 Sporichthyaceae bacterium | reverse complement strand
GCTAGGCCTTGGTGGTCGAGGTGGTGGTCGGTCTCGGCGGCTCGGATGGCGCGGAGCAGGGCCGGGGTTGCTGGGTCGTCGGCGACGTGGTTCCAGCGGTCCGAGCCGAGGGCTTGTTGTAGTTCGGTGCGGTATTTGGCGTGGGCGTCGCGGGTGATCAGGTCTGCCCACTCCGGGGCCAGTCTGGCGAGGGATTCCCGGGCGTCGACCTGGGCGGCGAGCAGTTGGGTGGCCGCCCCGGGTCCCCGGGGCCGGCCGATGATGCCCGCCAGCATCGCTTCGGGTGTTGTCGGTTCGCGGTCGGGGTCCTGTCGGCCGAGGACGTCGAGGGGTTCGCGGTCGACGGGCACGGCGAGCAGGGTGCGTTCGCGGGCGCGGGTGGCTGCGACGTAGAGGGCGGCCAGGTTCATGGCGGGGTCGATCAGGGCGGTGCAGGTGTCGACAGTGCGGCCTTGTGCGGCGTGTGCGGTGGCGGCGTAGGCGAGTTCGACGTGCGCGGCCACGTAGTCGGCCGGCAGTACGACCGGCGAGCCAGTGCGATGGGTTCCGGTGTCGTCGGGCCCGAGGTCTCTGGCGACAGTGAGGCTGCCGTCGCCGTGGCGGGTCAGGACGCGGAAGGTGTCCCGGTTGGCGACCCATCCCCCAGCGCCATCGTCGAGGCTGCGGTCGTTGCGGCGGGTGGCGATCAGGTCCCCCACGCCAGCCTTGTTTGCATCGTGCAACCGCACACCGTCCGGTTCGACCCGCGTGAGGGTGACCAGTTCGGCGCGGATGTGCGAGGCGACTTCGGCGGCTTGTTCGTTGGTCGGGGTGATCACCAGACTGGACCGTCCGGTCAGGTGGTCGGCCACAAACCCCCGGCAGGCGCTGGCCAGGAGTTCATCCCTGGGGCCGGATTCGATGCGGCCGCGTCGGTCGTACTCCCCGATGACCGACACGTCCCCGGACCGCAGCCGCAGCGAGGTCGGGCCCTCCCAGGTGTTGTTGAACCGCACGACCTCGTCCAGGACCACCGGCCGGGTCCGCTCTACCAACAACCCGAACACGCCACCGGCGCCGACGGAGTCCAACTGCCGATCGTCACCGGCCAGCACAACCTTGGCTCCGCTCAGCCTTGCGGCGGCAGCGATCGCTTCGACATGCCTGGTCTCCACCATGGATGCCTCGTCCACGATCACCAAATCGCCGGGACGGAGGCCAATCGAATCCGCCCCAGCCACCGCCCCCGGCCCGCCCAGTTGAGCGAGCTCGCGCGCACGGAGGAAGCGTTCGACGTTGATGGCCCGATCGATGCCGTTCTCGTGCAAGACCCGTACAGCGGCCTCAGAGGTTGCCAGGCCGAGGACCAGGGGGCGTTGCGGGGCGGGAATGGTTTCGGTCCAGAGTCGGGCGAGTTCGGCCAGGGTGTATGACTTGCCGGTCCCGGCGGGGCCGACGAGCAGGTCGACCTGGCGCCCGGAGATGAGGATCCGTTCGACGGCCGCACGTTGTCCGGGCCGCAGGGTGGTCTCACCCAGCAGTTCTGCCGCCCGAATGCCCTCGGCGGCCGGTGCGCCGAGTTGGAGGGCGGCCTCCAGGACCCGTGCCTCCCGCGAGAGCGTCGCCGCACCGGTCCACCTGTCGTACGCGGCAGGCGGCTCGTGCAGCCCTCGCCCGTCGCTGCTCCGTCGCCAGTTCGCCGGGGCCGGTATCAGCGGCGGGACGGACAGGTGGACGGTGTCGGGGTGGGCCACAGCGGCGTCGGTGAGGGCGTCGAGGAGCAGGCTCTGCCGGTCCGCGGTCACCGCCGACAGGGTTGTTGCGGGCAGGCGGGCGTCGATGGAGGCGCGCAATTCGGCGCGGCCGAAGCTGGCCATCCGGTCGGTCACGTCGGCCACGGCGGCCTCGACGATCCGCTCCCGCTGCCCCGACCCCAGGACCGCGTCGAGCCACTCGAGCGAACCTTGCCGCGGCCCGCCCGCAGCATCGACCTCTCGACCAGGCAACTCATCGGACCCGGCGGCGAGTTGGACACCGGTCGCGGCGGGCACGTCGGTGAGGGTTCGCCCGGTCCGTTGGACGGAGTCCTCCCATGCGCCCAACAGTTCCGGGCCGGTGGGCGGGTGTTCGGGTTTGCGCGCCCGGGTGGTGAGGGTCGCTTGTTCGGCCATCAGCCGCAGTTCGTAGGCGTCGGGTTCCTTGCCGTATTCGGCCCGGTAGGCCTCAGCGATCCGGGCCACCACCGGTTCGATCGCGCGGCGCCGGTTGGAGAAGTGCTCCACCAGGCCCGCCTCAACCCCGGCGATCTCCCGCCCCAACCCGTCCGGACGGTCGACGAAAGACAACCCCAACCGTTCGGCAGCGAGGGATTCCGAGACCCGAGACATTGTCGCGGCGGCGGACCGCCGCACATTCTTGATCGCGGTGCCGTCCAGCGCGTACCAGCGCAGCTGGCCGTCGGGCCCGACTGCGCGGGCCCGGTTCAGGACCGCGCCGTGGATGTGCAACTGGGGGTCGCCGGCGCGGGAGGTGTGGTGGGCGAACAGGGTCGCAGTCCAGTCCTGCGCCTTCTCCCACCGCCCCGATGACCGACCCCCGGCCGCCGCGCGCCCGGAGTGCCGCCCGGTCCGCACGTACCCGGCCTCGTCCATCGCCTCGGTCAGGCCCGCCTTGTACCCGTCGACCAGGCAGGACCAGAGCACGTCGGCCTCGGCGTTCATGTCGGCAGCGCGTAGGCCGGCGAACAGAACGCTCCACGACTTGGTCGGGGAGAACGTCAGGTCGTAGTAGTGGGTGGCTTCCCGCTGCGCCGTGCGCGCGGCGAACCGCAACTCCCCCACCCGCTCCGCATCGGCCCCCGGCTCGGCGGCCAGCAGCCTCGTCAGCCGCTCCTCGAACGGCGCGTACTTCCTCGGCCGTGACCCCAACGACGCCCCGGTGGCCGGGTCGCGCAGCTTGCCGAACACCGTCTCCATCGCCGCGGCGGTGACTTCCTCACCCGGCGCGAAGCCCAGGACCGCAGCCCCCGGACCGAACCAGCGCCCGGCCGGCTCCCCCGCCTCGGCGCCCTGCATGTAGTAGTTCCCGACCCCCACGGCCGGTGCCTCGAGGCCTGGTTCGCCGGCTTCCCGCGCGTGGGCGACCAGGTAGCGCCAGTCGCTGCGCGCGACAAAACCGAGGTGCCCCACGCCGGGCACTGTACTCCGAGATCATCATTGATGCATTGGTGTGCGGAGGTAGTGAGAGGTAGTGAGGCTGGAGGGTCAGGGGTCCGACGATCTGGCGGGGTGGTCGTCGGACCCGGTCCCGATGGACCGCCCGGTGCACGCGGTGATCTCGATGAGGAGGTCCCCGGTGCGGGCGTCGTGGACGGCGACGCGTGTCGGACCGGTTCGGTGGAGCAGGTCGTCGAGGTCGGGCTGGGCGTCGCGGCAGGCGTCGATCGCGTTGGCCAGGTAGCGCGCACATATCAGGGCGGCCGCCAGGTGGTCATGTTCGGCGAGCAGTTCTTCGGTGGGCACGTCGTATATCTCGTATCGGGTCATGCCGCTGACTGTGCGCACGCAGGGACGGCTGGGGCGCCGGGTCAGGGCGGTCTTGTGGACAACCGGTGCCCTGTGGATCGCGCCGGGCGCCGTTCGAGGGTCGGTGTACCCGCAGGTGCCGGGCCGGTCCCTGGCGGGCCGTTCCGGGGCCCGCCCGGTCAGGTGGACCGGTTGCGTATTCCGGCGCGGGCGATCCGGTTGCGGTCGCGGGCCTCGGCCTCGCTGAAGGCGTCGGGCTCGGGCCAGATCGAGGCCGCGGTGGATCTGGCGGCTTCCCACGTCTGCGCCCAGGCGTGGACGGCGTCCAAGTCGTGGGCCAGCACGGTCAGCTGCGCGACGGTCGCGCGCACGTGGGCCGAACCGGAGGCAGCGGCACCGGCGGGGATGAAGTTCCAGGCCAATCGGTCGGGTCTTCCGGCCAGCCGCAGCAACACGCCGACCTGGTTGCGGTCGTAACCGGGTGCACCTGGACCGTGCCCCCCGCGGCACGGCAGGAACCGCTCGGCGCCTGCGGCTGCCGTGGTCCAGGTGTCGGCGAAGGCGGTGACCGCCGCCAGGTCCAGGCAGTGGACCATCAGTCCGCTCAAGGTGATGGTAAGCATCGGTTCGACCCATCGGTGCCTGCCGGTGGCGCGAGTGACCAGGTGGGCGTCCACCGTGGACGGCTGTGGTCCGGCGACCCGCACGGTCACCGAACTGACCTCGAACCTGGCCGGCGGCTGCACGGTCGATCCCATGGCGGCGTCCTCCTCACGCCGGTCGCGCTGTGGTCGACCCGGTGCCGACCTCGGCCTGCCCTGTCCCGGCAAGTGGTCGCCCGCGGACGGCAAAGGCGCCCGGGTGCAACGGGTCTGCCCGTAGGGCCGAGCAACGCGAGCCCTTGCGCCCGGGCGCCGCGTCCGCAGACTCCGACGCCCGGAGACAGGGCCCTTGGCCGAGACCAAGCACCGGACTGCACTGCGGCCGGCGCCCGATGTAGGTCGCAGGATCGCCGGGATTCGCCCCGACGCCCCTCGGGACCGGGCCGGGGACGGTCAGCGGCTGTCGGGTGCTCTACCGCTGGTGGTCGCGCCGGTCGACCAGGCTCCGCGGGAGGATGCGTGCATGACGGGACCCGACCGACGTCATCTGGACCTGCTGGCTGCCCACCGCAACGGCGTGCTCGTGACGTTGCGGCGGGACGGGCGCCCGCAGTTGTCCAACGTCATCTACGCCTTCGATGCCACGGGCGATCGTGTGCTGGTGTCTGTGACCGCCGGCCGTGCGAAGACCCGCAACGCCGCCCGCGACCCACGGGTCAGCCTGCACGTCTCGACCCCGGACTTCTGGTCCTGGGTGGTCGCCGACGGCTCGGCCGAGCTGAGCCCGGCCGCCGGCGACCCGCACGACCCGACTGTCGAGCAACTCGTCGCCCTGTACCGGTCGTTGTCCGGGGAACACCCCGACTGGGCCGACTACCGGGCGGCCATGGTCCGCGACCAGCGCCAGGTGCTGTCCTTCACCGTCACCCACACCTACGGGCAACTCCCGGAATGAGCCTCCCCTCGGGGAGGACCGCGCCTCTACGCCAACGGCAGGAGCAACCAAACATAGGAGTTCGACGGCAGCGAGTTGCCAAGGCGCGGGTCTTGATCCGTGCCGGTTCGGTGCGGGCCGCAAGCGCACTAACTCGAACGCGTGTTCGATACTGAGGCGTGACGTCCGCCAAGCCGTTGAACTACGAGCAGCCGCCGGACGTGCCGTTGCGGCCGGGGCCGGGTGGGCCTCTGGTGATCGCCCGGCTGGTGTGGCCCGACGGGGAGGAGTACGTGCCCGCGGTGGCCAATCGGTGGACCCGCACCCACGTGCTGGTCGTGCAGTACGTCCAGGGCGGCGGCCGACGCCGTGAGGTGCTGACCTGGCTGCGCGCGGAGGACGTCCGTCGCTCCCTACGACTGCCCGCAGCCGGCGCAGCGACGGGCCCGCTTCAGTCCTCGTCGCCCGGTACCCGGTAGCCCTGGTCCCGGATCGCGGCTTGGGCGGCTTCGAGCAGCTCGGCGAACTTCTCGGCGTGCCGAACGGCGTCGTTGAGGTGGGTTCCGGCTTCGATGATCGAGTACTGCGGGTCGCGCCCCGGTGCGTCGGTCAGGTCGTACTGGAGCATCGAGTCGCCCAGCGCGTTGGTGACCTGGTCCAGGGCTTGGGGAACCGGTGCGCGGCCTCTTTCAGGTACCCGAGGACCTCGTAGATCAGCGGGGCGGGCATCGGCCCGCCGCGGGCGAGGTGGTTGATCGCGCGGATCGCCTCGGCCGCCGCGGTGGCGTGTTCGACGACGGTGGCGTCGTCGAAGGTGCGCTGCTCGATCGACGTCGGTGCGCTCATGGCCGTGATCCTCTCCCGGTTCCTGGTCGGTAGGGGTAGCACTTGGGGCTGACTTGCGGCTCCGGGCGGGGCGGCCCGTGGGCCGCCCCGCGACGCGCGGTCAGGCGGTGGCGAGTTGCCAGGCGCGGGTCTTGACCCGCGCGGGTTCGGTTGTCGTCAGGAGCCGTGTGGCGCGGGCGGTGGCTTTGTCGCCGCGGGTGCGGACTGGGGAGTGGTGGTCCACGTATTCGGCGATGGCCTGGTAGCCGCTTCCCGAGGACCCTCGGGCGCGGATTGCAACCCGGATGCGATCTGATTATACTCGTCTACATAGTAGAGAACGTCACATCACCGGGGGCAACGTGCGAAGCGGACCGGCCCGCGGCGCAGCTGCAGAGCAAGCCAGCACAACGCGGTCGCAGGGGGCAGGCGTTCCGGCTGTCGGACAGACCCAACGGTGAGACCACGAGTGGGCCCCGCCATCGACCGGAGCCGACCCGACGAGCGAACGGAGGATCAGCATGCCGCGCCGCACGGACTCCCGACGCAGGATGCTCGCCGCAGCCCAGACCCTGTTCGCCCAGAGGGGCTATCTGGCCACCACCCTCGACGACGTCGTGGCCACCAGCGGGACACCGCGCGGCTCGGTCTACTTCCACTTCCCCGGCGGGAAGGAACAGATCGCGATCGAGACAGCGGGAGCTGTCTCGGTGTCCATGCCCGAGCTGGTACAGGACATGAACCGGGCGAGCGCCTCGCCGGCCGACCTGGTGCGGCGCTTCTTCGCCCACTTCGCCGACCTCTTCGTGGAATCCGGGCACCGGCAGGGCTGTCCGATAGCCACTACCACGCTCGAGATCGACGGCTCCGCCCCGCTGCTGCCACACCTGAACAACGTCTTCGAGCAATGGCGCGGCGCCTTCGCGGCCGCGCTGGAGGACGTGGGCAAACCGAGTTGCGAGGCAGCCGCGATCGCCGCCGTGATCCTGTCGGGGTTCGAAGGTGCCTTGATCCAGGCGAAAGCCGCCCGGGACTGCCGAATCATCCGCACGGTCGGCGAGGAACTGGCGGCCTACGTCGAACACCGGCACCGGGCTCCGGCAAGCCGCCCGAAGACCTGATCGCCGGTTGAACCCGGACGGTCCGCACGCCTGCATCGCACCCACGCCCCGCCGTCCCCGGTAGCCAACCGCGGGCGCACACCCACGTCACTGTCAGGACCTACCAAGGAGCGATAACCCATGGCCGAGAAGTTCTTCTCCGACAAGTGGTGCGCAACGGCGCTGGCCGCCGAGAACGCCGCATCCACCGAGATCATGAAGCGCCTCAAGAAGCCCTCGGAGTTCACCCACGTCCTGGCACTGGAGGTCTCCGACCGCCCCGGACTGGAGACCCGACTGAAGTACGAACAGGGCCGATGCGTGGCCTGGGGTACGGAGCTGGGCGCCGAGGACGAAGTCTGGGCACGGTTCAGCGCATCACTGGAGAACTGGCACAAGGCCGGCACCGGCCAGGCGAAGGCCAGCAATCTGGTGATGGCCGGGAAGATAAAGCTCACCAAGGGCGCGATGAAGGACGCCGTGGAGAACGCCGCGCCCTTCGACCGACTGGTGCAGTGCTTCACGGTCCTCGACACCGACTGGGACCTCTAGCAGACACCTGCCCCACGGCGCGACGCGGATGGCCGCGGCCTCGCCGTGCCCCGATCCGAAGGAGCTCTCCGTGCTCGAACTCGATCAACACGTCATAGCCGCACAACCCGATTTCGACGAACCGAAGGTCAGGGACGAATTCCGGCGCGTGGTCGGAAAACTGCGAACCGTCGTGATCCACTGCTTCGACCCGCGAGTGACCGGAGGCATCCCCTACGCCGTCGCCGAGGCCCTGCCCGACCAGGACTACCCCGGCGACATCGTCGAATTCCTCGACGACCACGGCCGGGCGAACCTCGCCACCACCACCACGATCTTCCCCGTCGTCAACGCGGGCGGGAAGGCCGACGCAGGGGCGCTGCGCTCGATCGCGGTTGCCTGCCACCTGTTCGACATCGACACCGTCGCCGTCGTCCACCACACCGACTGCGGCGCGACCCACTTCACCGGACAGGGAATGTTCGACGCCTTCATCCGCGACTTCCACCAGGACCTGTCGGCGTTGTGGAAACCCGCGGACATCGGCTGCATCACCAGCTTCGAGGACTCCCTGCGTCTGGACGTCGGGATCATCCGCGACTCGCCCTCAACACCGCGGCACGTCACGGTACTCGGCTACGCCTACGACATCGACACGGGCAACCTCCATCCGGTCGCGCACAGCCCCGGCGACCCGACCGCGCCGCGAGGCGCCCCCTGGCGCTGAGACGACTCCGCTCGAAGGCCGGCGACGGCCACTCCCGACCGGTACACAAGCGAACTGACACCACGTCATGAACGCCGGTGAAGCCCGACAAGGGAGTCCCCCGCGACGGAGGCTGCCCGACGGGGTCCACGTGCGGTGGAACTGACGGTAAATCAGAAAGTGAGGCTCGACGGCGCCCCGGCCGATCAGCGCGGTGCGGCAGGGCACTCGGACGGCCGTACGGCGGGACCGGCTGGGGGCTTTCCTTTCGACACGTTGATGTAGTAGGCGATGAACGTGACAGGGACGGTGCCCCTGTTGTGGAACAGGTGCGCATGGTGAGCGCGGGCCGGCAGCACGTAGGCGTGCCCGGACGGGACGCGAGTGGGCTGGCACAGCGTCCCGTCCAGGCCGTAGGTGGACAGCGTCCCGGCGGTTACGACCAGCATCCCGCCGTCGGGATGGCCGTGCCGACCGCTGGAGGTGCCCCGGTTCGAGGGTCACCGTGTTCACCACCGTCTCGGTGTCGGGGCCACCACCAAAGTCCCGGCACCCGTTGACCAGCCCGCGCG
>DATAUG010000253.1:0-35396 GCA_036268355.1 Sporichthyaceae bacterium | reverse complement strand
GCCTTCGCCAACAGCGTCTTCCCAACCCCCGGCACGTCCTCGATCAACAAATGCCCCTCAGCCAACAACACCACCAACGCCAACCGCACCGACTCCGACTTACCCACCACCACCGAATCGATCGAGCCCTGAATCCGCCCGACGACGTCGCGGAACGACTCGCCGTCCGCGTCGAAGGTTCGCAACGAGTCGGCCTGGCGCAGCGTTCCGGCGGCACCGGCGAACGGCATCGTCATCGTGGACCTCTCTGCTCCCGATTCCGGGAAATTCGTAGGGGGGTGGAGTGCTCAGCGCACGCCGTAGGCGTTGATCACGGTCTCCTGAACCGAGGCGCCGTTGGCGGATTTGGCGCCGACTCGCAGGGAAACCATTCCTGGCTTACCGGCTGCCGGGAGCTTGGCCGTGCGGTTGGCACCCGTACCGGTTACGGGCACGCTGTGCCAGGTCTTGCCGCCGTCGTCGGAGGATTCCAACGACATGCTCGCCACGTCGCCGAACTCGGCGACGGACAGGGCGATCGAGGTGGGAGCGGTGTGATCGACCTGATTGCGGTCGTCCAGGCCGGCGGGGGTGATGCGGAACATGCCCGGCTGGACCTGGTTGTGCTTGATGACGATCAGCTTCGCCGTCTCGGTCCGCGTGGTGCCGCCGGCCTGGAAGTACCAACGCGCGCTCACCGTGGTCGACAAGCTGACCTTCCCGCTGCGGCCCGCGGTCAGTTCGGCGCTGTACCAGTGCGGTTTGACGGTGTCGACGGGGGCGGTGACCGACTGTCCCTCGCCGAGCAGTTTCCCGTCCTTGTAGAGCTTGTAGGAGAACTGCTGGGTCTGCACCTGGCAGTCGTCGAGCTTGACGCCGGTGCCCGCCCAGGCGCAGATCGGCGGACCGCCCCCGACCCGCAGGGTGTTGTCCTGGGCGTAGATCGCCGGGGACGCCGGGCGCGGGGACCAGACCCCGTAGCCCCAGCTCTCGTGGTAGGTCTTCCCCGCCGCGTACAGCAGGTTGTGGTCCTTGGCGTTCTCGGTGAGGAACTCGGTGGCGTCCAGGCTGTTCATGCTGAGGTTCGTGGCCCACTGCAGGCCCGGGGTGCGGTAGTCGGTCTGGTGGCCGAGCACCGCGATGCCCACCGGCTCACCGACGACCGGGCTGTGGTCCGGGTTCTCCGCGGTCAGGTTCAGCAGCGTGGTCTGTGCCTGATCCATGGTCGCCACGTCAAGTTCGACGCGGGCCAGGGATTTCGGATCGGCCTTCACGGTGACCTCGTTGGGCATGCCCTGGAAGGACTTGACCAGGTCGTAACGGACCGGGCTGGGCTCGGCACCACTGCGCGTGAGCACCCCGTGCACGCCCAGCCCGATCCCCTTTGCTGCCGGGTCGCCGAGCACGTAGGTCTGGTCGGCGGGCCACTTGGCACCCATGTCGGAGATGAAGGTCCGCTGCTTGTGACCCACCGTCACGAACGGCACCACGGCCAGCGCGCTGGTGGTCGCGCCGGGGGCGTCGAACGTGACCTTGTTCGCCTTGCCGGTGTCGAAGACCACCGTGGTCGGCCCGGAGACCTGCACGACTCGCGCGGCGACGGTCATCCACGGGTCCTCCGCGATGTAGGCCCCGACCGCGTAGCGACCGGCCGGCACCGGGGTGTCCTGCCCACCGTGCGCCGCGTAGGTCTTGCCGGTGGACAGGTCGATCACCGAGGCCTCTGCCTCGCCCTTGACACCGGAATGGCCGAGGTAGTTCACGCGGATGCTCGCCCCGGCGGCCGACGCGGGCACCACGGCCACGCTGCCGCACACAGCGGCGGCGGCCGTCACGGCGGCGGTCAGCGCTCTGATCAAGGTGTTCCCCCTTGTTGGGCGGGACGGGGTCGCAGCAGCAGGCCGACAGCAACCTGCACGCTGACCGGGTCGGGCGGATCGCCGGTGATCAGGTCGCTCCACACCCAGGAGTTCGCGGTGCGCACGACGATCTCGGCGAGTTCGGTCAGGGCGACCGGGTGCGGCAGGCAACCGCTCGCGCGTTCCTGGTGCAGCAACTTCTCGACGGCCGCGACCAGGCGTCGGTACAGGTCGCCGTCCCGTCCGGCCAACAGTCGCAGGGCACGCTCCGGGTCGCGGGTCACCACTGCCCGCAACTCCGGCGACCGATGGGCGACGGCCACCCAGCGGCCGAGCACCCGGGCTATGTAGGAGGCTCCGGTCCCCTCCGCCGCGGTTACGCACCCGCGGAACAGTGGCTCGACCACCGACCAGAGCACCTCGACCAGCAACTGGTCGCGATTGCCGACCCAGCGGAACAACGTCGTCCGGTCCACGCCGAGTTCGGCCGACAACCGGGCCATGTCCAGGCGCTCGTTGGCCACGATCATCTCGCGCGCCTGCGCCAGGACCGCGGCCGGCGCCGGCCCCGGGGTGTCCCGGAGCAGGGCGCGTTCGGCGTGCCTGCGCCGGGGGGCGTCTACCGCCATGCGCCGGAATCCGTGGAGCCCAGGCCGAGGGCCTGGTAGGTGGCGTCGACAAGGCTCTGGGCACGCCTGCCGATGCCTGGCGAGGACGACATGCGGTTCATCGTGTAGCCGAACGAGAGCCCGTGCGTCGGGTCGGCAAATCCGATCGTGCCGCCGAATCCGCTGTGGCCGAAGGCATCCGGCCCGATCAGGATCGAGTCGCGATGCCGCGGCGGGCGCCACCGGTTGTCGACCCCCAACACGTAGCCCAACCCGTATCGGACGTTGAGCCGCAGGGTCTGGTCGTACCCGGCCGAGTGGACCGTCGACATCCAGGCAACCGCGTCGGAGTCGAAGCACACCCCGTGGTGGTCCACCCCCGGCAGGGCCAACGTCTCGTAGAGGCCGGCCAGCCCACGTGCATTGGTCAGGCCGCCGGCCGACGCGATCTCAGCCTCGTGTGCTTCCCGGGAGTTGAAGTTGCCGGGTCCCGGCGTGAAGTACCCCCCGGAGTTGCCGAACAGCAGGCCCGGGACCGATTCCGGATCGGCGGTCATCAGCAGGAACTCCGGTGCGGTGACCGGGTCGATGTCGGCCAGCAGCACCGGCGCGACGCGCGGCTCGACCTGCGGCGGGGCGCCGATCCAGAAGTCCAGGCCGAGCGGGCCGGCCAGCTCCTCGGCGAAGTACCGGCCCAGGGACCGGCCGTCGGTGCGGCGGACCAGCGCGTCGAGGATGTACCCGAAGGTCATCCCGGTGTAGCCGTGCTGCTGGCCCGGCGGGAAGAACGGCGCCTCGGCGGCGACCAGGTCGGCCATCAGTTCCGCGTCGAAGAACGCACCCGCCGGCAGCGGCACCCGGATCGCCAACAACCCCGACCGGTGCGCCAGCACGTCGTGGACGGTGATCTCGTCCTTGCCCTTGCGGGCGAACTCCGGCCAGTAGGCGGCGACCGGGCGCTCCAGGTCCATCTCCCCGCGGCCGGCCAGCAGGTGGATGCACGTCGCCGCGGCGCCCTTGGTCGCCGAGAAGATCACGCTGACCGTGCTGCGGTCCCAGGCCCGGCCCGTTTCGGGGTCGGCCACACCACCCCACAAGTCGACGACCATCGCGCCGCGAGCACGGACGCACACCGAGGCGCCCACCTCGCCGCGCTCGCGGAAGTTGCGCTCGAACTCCTCCCGAACGCCCTCGAAGCCGGGTACGCAGGAGCCGTCCAACGACAGGTCCGCGACAGCTTCGGTCATGAACGTTCCGTCTCAGCTCGAGCGATCGGGCCGACGTGATCCACGTCACCCTTCCGGCGATCGCAAGGCTAAGTTGACCGGCGCAACAGTTCAAGATTTCGTTGCATAAATACTTCATGTTGCACTAAGAACTGCCACACAGGATGTGAACGGAGTCGCAAGCTCCGACTTCGCCGAGCGCGCCGCGCCGGGTCCGAATCGGGCTGGGTCACGCGGGCGCCCCGGCTGGAACCGGACGATCCTCCACCCCGGCATCGCCCAGCGCGGCGGCGGTGCGCGCGGCGCTGCGCCGAGCCGCAGGCGTGGTGCTCGCCAGGCCCAACAGGGCCACCGCGAGGCCGCACCCGACCACGATCGCCTCGGCCCCGCGGGCGTGCCCGACAATCCCGGCGCCAACCGCCGCGTTCGCGCCGGTGTTGAGGATCGCCCCGATCACGGCCACGCCCAGGGTGGCGCCAACCTGTCGACTGGTGGAGGCGAACGCGGCGGCGACCCCCGCCTGCGAGCGCGGCATCCCGGACACCGCCGCGTTGGTGATCGGCGGGTTGACCAACCCGAACCCGACCGCGAAGACCGTGAACGCCGTCAGCAGATGGATGTAGCCCGTCGTCGCGGACAGGTCGAGCAGCATCGCCGCACCGCTCAGCATCGCCGCGCCCGCCAAGACCATCGGCAGCCGGGGCCCACGGTTGCCGACCAGGCGGCCGGACAGCGGGGCGGCCACCAGCACCATCACGGCCATCGGTGTGGTGGCCAAGCCGGCATGCAGCGGGCTGAGGCCGCGGACGTCCTGCAGATACAGCGTGGACAGGAAAAGGAACCCGCCGTAAGCACCGAAGGCGAAGATGCCGGTGAGCGTCGCACCGGCGAACGGCAGGCTGCGGAAGAAGCGGAACTCGATCAGCGGTTCCGGCCGACGCGGCTCGTACCAGCCCAACACCGCCGCGGCCAGGAACGCGATCGCCAGCGACGTACGCACGGTCGACGACGACCAGCCTGCCCGGGACGACTCGATGATCGCGTAGGTGAGCGTGCCGAGCAGCGCGATGACCAAGAGCTGCCCGACCGGGTCGAGCCGACGGGCGCGGGCAGCCCGGGACTCCGGGATGAACACGGCGGTCAGCACCAGCGCGATCAACCCGATCGGCGCGTTGATCCAGAAGATCGACCGCCACCCGATGCTGTCGGTCAGCGCACCACCGACGATCGGCCCGACGCCGAGGCTCAGGCCGATCACGCCACCCCAGATACCGATCGCCCGCGATCGCTCCCGTGGATCCGTGAAGACGTTCGTGATAATCGACATCGCGACCGGGTTGAGCATGCACCCGCCGACCGCCTGCACCATCCGGAACCCGACGAGCCAACCCAGCCCTGGCGCGAAGCTGCACAGCAGCGAACCGACGGTGAACACCACCAGGCCGGTCTGGAAGGTGCGTTTGCGGCCCAGTCGGTCGGCCGTCGAGCCGGCCAGGATCAGCAGGGCGGCCAGCACGAGCGTGTACGCGTCGATGACCCACTGCAGGTCCGCTACGTCGCCGTGGAAGGCGACCGCGATCGAGGGCAGGGCGACGTTCACGATCGTGTTGTCCATCCCCACGATCAGCAGGCTCAGGCAGCAGATCGCGAGGACCAGGTGCTGCCGGCCACGGCTGAACTCAGGCACGAAAAACCCCCGGGGACATTGCTACTACTCCCCTGACAATCGGAGTGCTGCAACAAATTCCCCGGGGGCCGGCCCGATCGGGCAAAGGCGGCCGATCAGTACCAGTGGTGCCAGTGATGGCGGTAGTAGTGGTGGTGATGCCGTCCCTCGGGCACGTAGTCCGGCGCATAGCCGTAGGACTCGCACAGGTAGCCCGACCGGGTGTCGCAGTATGGATTCTCGGCCGGGGCCGCACCCGTCGCGCCGACGACCGCGGCAGGTGCGTCGGCGGCGAGCGCCGACGAGGCGGTTGCCAACGGTGCACCGACGAGGCCGGCGATCATCGCCAGGCCCGCCAACGGGACGAGCCCACGTCCAGATGCAATATTCATGACTAATTCCTCCGCATTTCGAATGAGCCGATAATCCAACAGTTGCGGTTTCGGCTCGGTTTCGTATTCGGAGGCCGGGGGGGAAGCCCTCCCGGGGGCCCTACGGAAGCAGCAACGCCCGGTGGAACACCGCGCGCCGACGCGCCTCCCGGCGTCGCGCCGTGGCCGTGTGGCTCCGCGCGTTCCGAACCCGTTGTAGTTCGGCCAGCAACGCTGTTCGCCGGCGCAGGCGCGCCGCCGCCGGGTTCTCAACCATTTCCCACCCCTTGTTCCCACCCCTGGCTCCGGCCTTTGTCCAGATCCCCTCTACCCAGTCCGCGCCCAGTCAGACCCCGCATGCGCCGTCGGGATGACAGCGACCCCCGCCCTGACTCTGACGTGTCGTCAGATCAGTGCGAGAACGCGAGGTACTCGTGCACCGCGCGCACCGCCGCCGAGCCCTCGCCGACCGCGGCGGCCACCCGCTTGGTCGACCCGGAGCGCAGATCGCCCACCGCGAACAGGCCGGGCCGACTGCTCTCGAACGGCAGCGGCGCGCGCCCCAGGACGTCCCAGGTCGAGCCGAGCTGGTCAGCGGTCAGGGACCGGTCGGTGAGGACGAACCCGTGACCGTCCAGCGCGGCGCAACCGGACAACCACTGCGACGCCGGATCTGCGCCGATGAACGAGAACAGCGCTTGGCAGGCCAACTTGGTCTCGCCGTCCGGGCCGGCGAGGACCACATGCTCCAGGGCCATCGACCCGATCAGCGCGCTCACCGTGGTCCGGGTTCGCAGTTGGATCCGCGGGTCGGAGACGATGCGATCGACGAGGTAGCGAGACATGCTCGCGGCCAGGTCCGCTCCGCGAATCACGATCGTGACCGGACTGCCGGACTCGGCGAGGAACATCGCGGCCTGTCCGGCCGAGTTGCCACCGCCGACCACCACGACCGGTGCCGGCGTGCATTCGCGAGCCTCCATCTCGGTGGCGGCGTAGAACACGCTGCTGTCCTCGAACTCCTCGATCCCGGGGGCGCGCAGCTTGCGGTATCGGGCTCCACTGGCCGCAATCACCGCGCGGGCCACCACATCGGTACCGTCCGACAGGTGCACGCTCAGATGGCCGGCGGTCTGCGTCAGACCGACGGCCGTGCACGGGACGGTGAAGGCGGCACCGAACTTCTCGGCCTGCACCAGCGCCCGGTGGGTGAGGTCGCCACCCGAGATACCCGTCGGGAAACCCAGGTAATTCTCGATCCGGGAGCTGCCACCGGCCTGCCCGCCCAGGGCCGTCGACTCGACCGCCAACGTCGAGAGACCTTCCGAGGCGCCGTAGACGGCGGCGGCCAGGCCCGCCGGGCCGCTGCCGACCACGACCAGGTCGAAGCAGTGGTGGGTCGACGTGTCGACGACCAGGCCCAGGAATTGGGCAAGCTCTCCCGTGGTCGGTCTGCGCAGCACCGCCCCGGTGGCGATGACGATCGGCAGCTCGCGCGGCTGCACCCCGGCGTCCCGCAGCAGACCCTCGACCCCGTCGTCGCGATCCGGGTCCAACCACTGATGCGGCACCTGGGCGCGCTGCAGGAACTCGCGCAACCGGCTCAGCTCGGCGGAATACCGCGACCCGATGAGCCGAATCGTCGCGGCGGCGTCGGTCAGCAGCATCGAACGACGGGCGATGAACGCCGCCAGGATCACGTCACTCAGCGCGGGCCGCTCAGCGATGATCTCCCGCAACGCGGCGGCCGGGACGACGAGCACCTCGCCGGGCTCGACGACGCGCGCCGTGACGAACACCCGCAGGCCGGTGAGCAGGTTCAGCTCGCCGAGGAATCGCCCCGGGCCGTGGCGGGCGATCAACCGCTCGTCGCCGCCGGTGCCCGCGACGATCTCGACGACCCCGGAGAGCACCACGAAGAAGTCGTAGTCGGCGTCGCCCTCCCGATAGAGGTAGTCGCCCTCGGCGACTGCCCGCCGGCTTCCGAACTCCGCCAACTCGGCGAGCTGCGCCTGGCTCAGGCCGATCGTGACCGACGGGTCGTCGATCATGGGTGCGACGGGCTGCCGGTGTCACCGGCGAGTTCGAAGGCCAACTGGTCGACGTAGCACCAGTACCAGTCCTCGCCGGGCTCGAACGACTGGACCAAGGGGTGCTCGGTCTGTCGGTGATGAGCGCTCGCGTGGCGGCGCGGTGAACTGTCGCAGCAACCGACGTGCCCGCAACCGGCGCACCGACGTAGGTGCACCCACGATCCCCCGACCCGCAGGCAGTCGGTGCAGCCCGGGTCGCTCGCAGGCGCCCCCTTGATCGTGTCCAGGTGCGCGCAAGCCCCCGTCATCCCGTACCTCCCGCCGACGTCCGTCGCCCCGACCGTATCCAGTGCAGCCCCCGGGGGCACTGGACGGCTCACGATCACCGGCCGGTGGGCGCCGGTCGACCCCGGGCACGCCGGCACTGCGCCGACTGTGCGGTTCAGCGCCGGGGCGCGGGTTCGGGTCGCCGTAGATGCGGAATCCGGTGACGGGGCGACCCGGCACAGCGCGGTCGGTGCGGCCCGGTTCGTACTGGGCGTACACACCCCGCGCGTCGCAGGGCCGGGTGTGCGGGTTGTGGAACAGGAACAACCGCAGCCGCCACGGCGCGGTCGCGGTGAGGTCGGCGACCGACCCGATGGGCGACCGGGTCGCCTGGCAACGGCCCGCGTAGTCCTCCTGGTCGCCGAAGACCGTCATCCGACCCTGAAAACCCGGCTTCGTCCAGACGCACAGCGAACCGGACGGACAGTGCCCGGCACCGGGCGGCGGGGCGGCCCGGTCGGCCGGCGGCGCGCCACCGAGGAACCCCGGCAACGCGACGGCGATCGCGAGTGCTCGCAGCCCGGCATCGCTCTTGCCACCCCCTCGCCCGGCGGACGACAGCAGCCGTATCCTGCTTGGCCGCCACCGCCGGGGACAAGCCGGGCGCACCGAATGTGACGTGGCGTCACGCAAGGGAGATCCCGGGTTCCACGGCGTAGCGGAGCGAACCCGAGACGGGCACATGATTTATCCGTCTCCTTACCTGAACGGATGGTTGCCGGGCGATTCGCTGCCGGGTTTGCGCCTTCTGCGGGTATTCACTTGTGCCACTCCGCCCCCGGGATTTCGGGGCGAGGCACCGAAGGAGGATCGGTTGAGCAGAGTCAAGAAGACCATCGCCAGCACGTTCGCGGCAGTGGCTCTCACCACCGCCATCGCACCGGCCGCCGGCGCGGCCACCGTCCCGAACACCGCCGCTCCGGCGTCGAGCACGGTCTCGACCAACGCCCCGGCATATTGGCACCACTGCTGGCACCACGGTTGGGGCTGCCACCGCCACTGGGGCGGCGGCGGCGGCTGGGGCTGGCACCACCACCATCACCACCCCTGGTGGTGATCGAGAACCGCTGAACCACCGCACCATGAACCACAGCCGGGTCGGACTGCCTTTCCGACCGGCGTCCAGCGGTGGTGATGCAGTACCGCGGAAGTTTTTGGAGCCGGGTCGGACAGCCTTTCCGACCCGGCTCCGTCATGTCTGTCGCAATTGCGGACGGCCGGCGGATCTGACGTAGGCTCAGAAAGGTCGAGCTCCAAGGACGCGTCAATCAAACGCTCAACCGGTGCCAATCGGGGCCGCCGATGGTTACCGCATGTCGATCGCCAATCCCGCCCGCATAGGCGGTCAACGTAGCGTCGGAGTCGACCCGGTCCGGCCGGCATTGTCCGTGCCCACCGTCGATGTGGTGGTGCCGGTCCACAACGAGGAAATCGACCTCGCCGGCTGCGTGCGCCGCCTGCACAGAACGCTGTCCGAATCGCTGCCGTACAGCTTCCGGATCACCGTCGCCGACAACGCGAGCAGCGATGCCACCCTGCGCATCGCCAACGAACTGTCGGCCGAATTCTCCGACGTAGCCGTCGTCCACCTGGACCGGAAGGGGCGCGGCCGGGCACTGAACCAGGTGTGGTCCGCCTCGCCGGCCGAGGTCCTGGCCTACATGGACGTGGACCTGTCCACCGACCTGGCCGCCGTGTTGCCGCTGGTCGCCCCCCTCATCTCCGGCCACTCCGATCTGGCCATCGGCACCCGCTTGCACCCGGGCGCGCAGGTGACCCGCGGAGCCAAACGCGAACTGATCTCCCGCGGCTACAACCTGCTGCTGCGCCGGACTCTGGCCGTCGGGTTCTCCGACGCCCAGTGCGGCTTCAAGGCGATCCGCCGTGACGTCGCCGCACGCCTGCTGCCGCACGTGGAGGACACGGGCTGGTTCTTCGACACCGAACTGCTCGTGTTGGCCGAACGCGCCGGGGCACGGATCCACGAGGTCCCGGTCGACTGGGTCGACGACCCGGACAGCCGGGTCGACATCCTCGCGACCGCTTGGGCCGACCTGAAAGGCATCGTCCGGGTGCGCCGCGCGCTGGCCGGGGGCCGACTGCGCGACGTCCAACTGGAGCACCGTCTCGGCCGCCGCCCAACTGCCCGGCACGGGCACAGCCCACGGATGACGCGGTTCCTGACGATCGGGGTGGCCAGCACGTTGGCCTACCTCGGCGTCTTCTGGGCCCTGACCGGCCGGCTGGGCGGGCAGGGCGCGAACGCCGCGGCGCTCCTGCTCACGGCGGTCGCCAACACCGCGGCCAACCGTCGGTTCACCTTCGGGGTACGCGGCCGCACGGCGCGGGCGCGCCAGCAGGTCCAGGGCTTAGGGGTATTCGCCGTCGGACTCGGGATGACCAGCGGCGCCCTGGCACTGCTGCACGCCGTCGACGCCCACCCGGGTCGGCCGGCCGAACTCGCGGTGCTCGTCGCCGCCAACCTGGCCGCGACCGCGGCCCGGTTCGTACTCCTGCGTGGCTGGGTGTTCCGGCCCGAGGTCAGAGGGACCAGATGACCATCGAACTGATTCGCCGGCGGGCTGCCGCCGGCTCCGACCCGGTACCCCGCCCGCGCGCCGCGGCAGCGCGGGGCCGCGCGGCCCGCCTGGTGCGCGGCCGCCCGGAAGATCCCCGTTGGGTGCGCCCGACGCTGTTGGGGCTGCTCGCCGCGACCGCGCTGCTCTACCTGTGGGACCTGTCCGCCTCCGGGTGGGCGAACTCGTTCTATGCGGCCGCCGTCCAGGCCGGCGCCAAGAGCTGGGAGGCGTTCTTCTACGGTTCCTCGGACGCGGCGAACTCCATCACCGTCGACAAGCCGCCCGCCTCGTTGTGGGTGATGGGCCTGTCGGCCCGGTTGTTCGGTCTGAGCAGTTGGAGCCTGCTGGTGCCCGAGGCCCTGATGGGCGTCGGCAGCGTCGGGCTGCTGTACGTGACCGTGCGCCGGTGGTACGGCGCCGCCGCCGGCCTGCTCGCCGGGGCCGCGTTGGCCCTCACCCCGGTGGCCGTGCTGATGTTCCGGTTCGACAACCCGGACGCGATGCTGGTGCTGCTGCTGATTGCCGCGGTCTACGCGATGCAGCGGGCGATCGAGTCCGGTTCGACCCGTTGGGTGGCCGCGGTCGGGGCGTTGATCGGGTTCGGCTTCCTGACCAAGATGCTGCAGGCGCTGTTGATCGTGCCCGGCCTGGCGGTGGTGTTTCTGATCGCCGGGCCCGGGGGGCTGCTGCACCGGATCCGGCAAGTGTTCGTCGGCCTTGCCGCGCTGCTCGCAGCAACGGGTTGGTGGGTGGCGATCGTCGAGATCGTGCCCGCCGCCGACCGCCCGTACATCGGCGGCTCGCAGCACAACTCGATACTCGAACTCGTCCTCGGCTACAACGGCCTCGGCCGACTGTCCGGCAACGAGACCGGCAGCGTCGGGGCCGGATCGGGTGGCCCGGGCGGGGGCGGCATGTGGGGCCCGACCGGGTGGCTGCGGATGTTCAACGCGGACAACGGCAGCCAGGTCGCGTGGCTGATCCCGGCCGCGCTGCTGCTCGGAGCGCTCGCCCTGTGGCGCACCCGCCGCGCGGCGCGCACCGACCGCACCCGTGCCGGGCTGCTGCTGTGGGGCAGCTGGCTGCTGGTCACGATGGGCACGTTCAGCTTCATGAAGGGGATCTACCACCCTTACTACACCGTCGCACTGGCCCCGGCCGTCGCCGCGGTCGTCGCGATCGGCGCGGTGCTCGCCTGGCGCAACCGCCGGCAGCGGTCGACGGCGGTCGCACTTGCCGCCGCGGTCGCGCTCACGGTGTGGTGGTCCGAACGCCTGCTGGCCCGCAGTCCGGGCTTCCAGTCCTGGCTGCACCCGACGCTGTGGGTCCTCGGCGGGCTTGCAGTCCTCGCACTGCTCGGCAACAACTGGCTCCCCCGGCGGGCAGTCCTGGTCGCGGCGACGGTCGCCGTCGGCGTCGGCCTCGCCGGACCGGCCGCATACGCCGTGCAGACGGCGGGTCAGCCGCACAGCGGTTCCCTGCCGACGGCCGGGCCTGCAGGGCAGGGTTCGCGCGGCGGACCCCGCGGGTTCGGGCCGGGCGGCTCCGGCCGCGGCGGCTTCGGCCGCGGCGGCGGCAACCCGGCGGGCGGGTTCACCCGGCGCGGCACAGCCGGCACCACGGGCAGGCAATCCTTCGGTGGCTTCCCGAGCGGTGGCTTCCCGAGCGGTGGCTTCGCGGGTGGTGGCTTCGGCGGCGGCCGCGGTGGCGGTGGCGGTGGCATGGGTGGCCTGCTCGACGGCAGTCAGCCCGGAACGGCGCTCACGGCGCTGCTGAAGGCCGGGGCCGCCGGCCACACCTGGGTGGCCGCAACGGTCGGCTCGAACAGCGCCTCGGGCTACCAACTCGCCACCGGTGATCCGGTGATGCCGATCGGCGGCTTCAACGGCAGCGACCCGTCGCCCACCCTGGCCCAGTTCCAGGCCGACGTCACCGCAGGCAAGATCCATTACTTCATCGGCAGTGGTGGCTTCGGCAACCAGATGGGCGGTAGTCAGGCCGCGAACCAGATCGCGTCCTGGGTCGAGGCGAACTTCACCTCCCAGGCCGTCGACGGGGTCACCCTCTACGACCTGACCACACCGACCACTACGGCTGCTACCGCTGCCAACTGACGACCCGTCACTGCAGCTGGGGTCGGCGCCACACTCCGCGGCGCCGACCCCCCGACCCATACCCCATCACTGCGGCCGCACCGCGGCCTCCGGTACGGGCGGATGTCGCAGCCAGGCACCGCCGGATGTGATCTGACGGTACGTCAGATCACCTGTGTCGTGGAGCCGGCGCTGCTACGCCCCGGGCTCCGGGCCGGCGGTACCGGCCGGCTCGTGAAGAGCCTTCCGGAAGACGTGCAAGGACTCGCCGAGGGAGCGCGCGGAATCCGGCAGGCGCTTGGCGCCGAACAGCAGCAGGAACACCGCGGTGACCACAAGCAGGTGCCAGGGCTCGAGCAAGCGCATCAGTGTCAACCTTCCGCCGACGACTGTCGGAGGGTGATAGCGGTCCGGGTTACGCACCACCGGCGGCGGTTGTGGACCGGCCGGGACTGGTTGCGCCTGGTTGCGTCAGATTACGACAAAACACCATACTGATCACGAAATGGTGACGTAGGCTTGCCGCGCACCCGGCCACTCCGGTAAGGGACCGAGCGCCGGCCGCCACTAGAACACGGGACCAGGATGAACGACCGCACCACCGGTATCTCCAACCCCACACCGTCTCCGGGTCCGCTGGGGTGTCTGCGTTCCCGGCGTCGGACCGCGTTCGCCTACGCGCTCCGGGGCGTGGCCGCACTGGTCGTCTTCCTGCGGTTGGTGGTGCCCGCTCCGGCCGTGGCGGCGGTCGGGTACCTGCCGGCCGATCCGCTGCACACGGTCGCGACGATCTCGACCGGGCAGGACTTCCCGGATCCCTCGGTCCTTGTGGTCGGCGGCGTTTACTACGCGTATGCGACCAACGCCGAGGGACGCAACGTACCTGTGATGACTTCGGCGAACCTGCGCGACTGGAGTGCCCCGGTCGACGCCCTGCCGGTCCTGCCGCCCTGGGCCCGGCCCGGCCGGACCTGGGCGCCGGCGGTGGTCGACGTGGCCGGCACCTACCGCATGTACTACTCCCCGATCGAGGCCACGAGCGGGCGCGAGTGCATCTCCATGGCCGTCGCCGAGCAGCCGCAAGGACCGTTCCACGACACGGGTTCGGCACCCCTGGAGTGCCAACTGAACCGCGGCGGGTCGATCGACCCCTACGTGTTCGCCGACTCGACGGGCTCCTACCTGGTCTGGAAGAGCGAGGACAACGCACTCGATCGGCCGACCAACATCTGGGGCCGCGCACTCGACCCGAACACCGGCGGGTTCGCGGCGGGCTCACTGCCCGTCCGATTGCTGAGCAGCACCGCCGACTGGCAGTCGCCGTCGCTGGAAGGTCCCGCGATGACCGTCCACGACGGCATCCACTACCTGTTCTACAGCGCCAACGACTGGGCCACCGCCGAGTCCGGGATCGGCTACGCCACCTGCCTCACCGCCCTGGGACCCTGCGTGGACCGGACGACCTCCGGACCGTGGATGGCCGGCGCGCCGGACGGCCTCGCCCCACGCGGACCGCAGGGCCCCACGGTCTTCGTCGACGCCGGCGGCACCACCCGCCTGGCCTTCGCCGCCTGGACCGGCGGGGTCGGCTACCGCACCCACGGCCGGCGCGCGCTGTGGACCGCCCCGCTGGGCTACCGACGATTCGGTGGCCAACTCGTGCCGGTCCTCAGCGGGGTCGGGCCCGACCTCACCGCGCCGCGGCACTGAACGCGCCCGCCCGAAAACCCGCTTCCCCGCGCGACGCGAATTTGTCAGGCTACCCTGACAGGCATGAGTCCTCGGGACGCGTGGCGTGAGGGCCGCGAGATGTGGGAGCGGATGGGCTCCTGGCTGTCCGGCGGGCCGCCTGCAGCCCCGGACGGGTCGGCGGCGCTGGAGGCACTGAGCGACGTCGGTTCGCTGCGTCGCCTGTTGGACGAGGTGGAACTGACCGCCGTGCGGACCGCGCGCCGGGCCGGCCGGTCCTGGTCGGAGATCGCGACCCGACTCGGGGTCACCCGGCAGTCGGCCTGGGAACGGTGGCGCGACCTCGATGAGGCCCCGCCGTCGGAGGCGAGCCCGCCCGAAGCAATGTCCACCATCGAGCCGGAGACCCTCGAACTCGTGCGGGCCTCCGTTGCCGAGCACTTGATCGACCCGGTGGCCAAGCGTCGTCGCTCGACCGTGACCGTCCCCAAGGTTGTGGGCCGGCCGCTCGACGAGGCCGTCCGAGCGCTGGCGGAACGTGGCCTGCTCGCCATCGGCCCGGACCCCGACGGCCCGCCGCTGGGCACCCACGCCCGCCCCGGGGCCTTGATCACCGATCAAGCTCCCGAAGCCGGCTCGAAAGTGCCGGAGCGTTCCTGGGTCAGGCTCTGGCACAGCGGCGGCGGCCCAGGTGGCGTCCGCGAGCCCCGGAACCCACCGCCCGGACCCAAGACCTTGCGCGCAGCGCTCGACGTGCCCGACCGACCCGCCGACTGAAGAGCGGGACGTTCGGCCGGCGGTCGGCTGCCGGTCGCGGCGGTGTCACCGGATCGTGACGCCGGGCCGCGCAAACTCGCGCACAGATGCCCGCTGACCGGGAGGACCTGTGATCGAGCCTGTCGCTCATCCGCTCGGCATATCGCTGCACCGACGCGACCTGCTCCGACTGGCGGGGCTCGGCAGTGGCGCAATGCTGGGTGGGCGCGTGTTGTCGGGTTCGCCCGCCCGGGCCGCACGCGGCCTTCCGTCCGCCGCGACACCGCGGGCACCCGACCTCGTGCGCGGGCCATCCGGGCTGGGCGCGCCACCGGTACAGGGGCTGCGCCTGACCTTCGGAGACGATCCCGCCACGCAGATGGTCGTGTCCTGGACGACCCACCAGGCGGTGCGCAACCCGCGAGTGTCGCTGGGCACCGCGGCCGGGGGCATGGGGCGCACCGTGCAGGCTGAGTCGCGCCATTACACCGACGGGGTGTCCAACCGGCAGGTGACCGTCCACTCCGCCAGGATCGACGGACTGAGCGCCGCCGCGGACTACGTGTACAGCGCGGTGCACGACGGAACCGCGGGCCAGGTGGGCACCATCCGCACCGCGCCGGCCGGCCGCGCGCCGTTCACGTTCACCAGCTTCGGCGACATGGGCTGCCCGACCGTGACCACCAAGGGCTCCGGGGGGCTGTGGGTCAACGACGCGTGCGGCAGCCCGCACTCCTTCGACGTGGTCGACGGGGTCGAGCGGGTCGCGCCACTGTTCAACCTGCTGAACGGCGACCTGTGCTACGCCAACCTGTCCGCCGACCGGCTGCGCACCTGGTCCGGGTTCATGGACAACATCAGCCGCTCCGCCCGACACCGACCGTGGATGCCCGCCGCGGGCAACCACGAGAACGAGGGCAAGAACGGGCCGCTCGGCTACACGGCGTTTCAGACGTATTTCCCGGTGCCGAACCCCGGGGCCACCGGCGAGTTCGCCGGGCTCTGGTACGCCTACACGGTGGGCAACGTCCGCTTCGTGCACCTGCAGAACGACGACGTCTGCCTGCAGGACGGCGGCGCGAGCTACATCCGTGGCTACAGCGCGGGCGGGCAACGGACCTGGCTGGAGCAGGAACTGAAACACAGCCGCGCCCAGGTCGGGATCGACTGGATCGTGGTGTGCATGCATCAGGTCGCGATGAGCACGTCGAAGTACAACGGCGCGGATCTCGGCATCCGAGAGAACTGGCTTCCGTTGTTCGACAAATACGGAGTCGATCTGGTCGTCAGCGGCCACGAGCACCACTACGAACGCACCCACCCGGTCCGCGGCGCCGAGCACAACGACACGTTGTCGCCGAAACCCCAGGCCGACAACAAGAAACTCATCGACGCCACCAAGGGCACGGTGCACATGATCATCGGCAGCGGTGGAACCGCGAACCCTTCGCACACGATACTCAGCGCCAACCGCAGTTGCCACGTGATCACCGGACTGACGCACGACCGGGCCGACAGCGGCCACCGGGTGCCGAAGTACGTCGTGGAGGAGGGGCCCTGGTCCGCGGTCCGGGACTCCGACCACCCTTACGGTTTCGCCGCCTTCGATGTCGACGGCTCCGCCCGCGACGGCGCGACCACGATCGACGTCACCTACTATGACGTCGTCGGCCCCGGCGGACAGCTTGCGGCGTTCGACACCTTCACGCTCACCAAACCCGCCGGCCCGGCCGCCAAGCCGCCGATCGTCTAGTGCCGCAGATAACTGACGCAGGCTCAGATTCGCCGAACGTGTCGCCGAGGTGGAGCTCGCGCACCGCGCGGATGTCGACCTGAGGCCCAGTCACCTGCCGAAGTTGTCCCCGACCATGCGGAGCAGTTCGTTGTACAACGGCACCGGGTTGGTGCCGTCGCCCAGCCCCGGTACCGGTTGCACCACGGTCCGATAGGCGTCCACCGCCGCCGGCGAGACTGCCCGCAACACCTGGTCCACGACGGCGGCGGCCGGGTCGGGCGCCGCCGGTGTCACGGGGGCCGCCGGCGGGACGGTGCCCGGGGCGCTGTCGCGCACGGCGAGGCCGGCGCCGACGGCGCGGTCGATCCAGGCCGTGATGCCCGCGTCCACGGACGCGGCGTCGCGGTGCACGGTGACGTTGTGGCCCACCCCGGGGACCAGCCAGGCCGTGACCGCGGCACGTGGCCCGAACCACGCGACCTCCGAGTCCTGCAGGCTTGCGCTGTCGGTGCAGTCGCCGGACATCAGGCCGCAGAAGACCGCGTCGGCGCCGCCGTCCACCACAAACACCGGCACAGTGATCGCGCGACTGCGGTTCGGGATCTGGAAGCGACCCAACCCCCCGAGTTCGACCAGGTTCGCCGTGTCCCGGTTCCGGTCGTCCCAGTCCAGCACCTCCGCGGCGACGGCCTCGCCCGCGTAGAGCGCCCGGCGCCCGCCGCGCTGGGTGGACAGGTAGAAGGCGTCGAGACCTCGACCGGCGAACTCGGACTCACCGGCGGGCAGCACGTAGCTCGAGAGGGCCAGCGCGGTCGCGTTCACGGAGTTGATCGAGTGGCTGAAACCGGTCAGGACCATCGCGTCGAAATCCCCGGGGTACTCCCCGGCCACCTGGTTGAGGACGACCGAGCCCAGGCTGTGACCCACGCCGACGACGTGAGCGAAGCGGCCGAACACTCCGCCCCGCACCGCCGTCGCGACCTCGTGCACCGACGCCACGTCGTTGCTCAGGGTCATCGCGGAACTCGGCGGATGCAGGGACGCCCCGGTGCCGAGGCGGTCGACCGCCAGCGTCGCGTAACCGGCGCGATTTGCCCGGCGCACGTAGCTGTAGGTCGCCGGGTTCACGTCGACCTGCCAGTAGGACCGGTTGTAGGTGTTCCCGGGCACCAGCACCTGGACGGTGACCGCCCGGGGCGGCACACACAAGGTCCCGGCGATCACCCCGGGCCGGCCGGCGACCGTGAGCGGAACTTCGACCGGTCGACAGGACGTCGCCGCGCCGGCCGCCTGGGCCGTTGGGACGGCACAGGCCCACAGCAACCCGGCAGCCGTCACGCACGTTAGAGGCACGCGATCGACTCGCCGCCGACCGCGGCTCTGACGCCCCATCAGAACCAAGGGTAGTGTGCCGTGCTGTGACGGGGACACCGGAACGGCCGCCGGCCGCCGCGGCGTCGGACTTCTCGGGCGTTCCGGCCTGCCTCGGGCCACCGTTGTGGAACTGGATAACCGACGGCTTGGGGTGGTACGGGTTCGACTACGGCGATGACCGACGGATCCGCAAGGTCGCCGCGGCGCTGCAGATCCCGGTTGCCGAGCAGGGCGCGTCCGGCGTGATCGACCACCTCGAGATCCGGTGCCGGGCCGATCCCGGCTTCCTGCTCGATGTCGTCCAGGCCATGCTCGAACTGTACGGCCGGGACCGCGAGCGGGCTTTCGTCCTGGCGGAACTGCTGAATCGCGCGGGCTCGGCCTACACGGTGCGGCCCGGCTGGGACGGTCTCGAACTGCGACTGACACCCGGCGAAGCCGACGTCGAGCCGAACGCCGCAGACCGCCCGGCCGGCCTGGGGCATCGGTAAGCCGGGGGGGTTCAGGGCTTGGTGAACGCAGTCCGAAGCGCGTGCTCGAACTCGTGCTTCGCCACCTTCTCCTCCGCCGCCTTGTCGTCCGGTTCCGGCTCGAGCGGGGCGCCCAGCGCCGGCGGCTGATCGCCCGCGACACCCGGCCTGCCCGCCTCGTCGCGGGTGCCGGCTGGGTCTTGCGGATTCTGGATGTGCATGCCCGCTCCGCTCTGCGCCGGTCCGACTTCGCCGCACGCCGCAAATGTCGGCTGCCACACGCTAACAACCGGCCGAGCACCGGAAGTCGAAGCTCCGGTGAACACCGGCCCAGCGGTCGGCGAACCTCGACCAGCGGCACGCTCCACGCCGGGACGGACCCCGGCCCGTGCCGGGTCAGCGACTGCCGGCCGATCCGAGCCGCCGGAGCCGAGCCGCCGTGGAATGTCGACGAGGCCGGGGCGCGCCGACACCGCGGCCGGTTCCCGCAGGCGCGGGCGGCGCCGTGGGAGGATCCCGGGCACCGTAGGACGCGACGCCGGGGGGGCATCGTGGACATGGTGCCGCTGTTGGGCATCGGATCGTTGTCGGCCGGACGACGGCCGTGTTGAGGCCGTCCCGCCACCTCGTGGGCGCAGCCGCCGTGACGCTGCTCGGCGCCCTGGCCGTCACCGTCGTGGCCCAGGAGGCGGGGCCACCGAATCGGATGACCGAGGTCGCACTACCGATCCCGCTCCCGCCGATCCCCCCGATCCTGCCGCTGCCCCCGAACCCGTTGTTCCCCCCGGAACCGAGTCCACCGAGTCCCCCGAACCGCCCGCAACCGGCGCCGCCGGTGTGCACCACCGCAGGTCGCCCGTTCGTGCCTAGGTCGGTCAACCTGCCCGGCCTGGCCGACCAGGTCGTCGTCATCGCGCTGCGCCGCAACCCCGACGGCGCGCCCGGCGTCCCACCGCTGAACCAGGCAGGCAAGACCGAGATGGCCTTCGACCTCGGCAGCGGCATCCGCCCCGGCGACCGACGCGGCAACGCCCTGCTCAACGCCCACACCTGGCCGGACGGTAGCGCGCTGGGCAACAAGCTTCTCGCCGGTCTCCACCTCGGCGACGCCTTGGTCGTGCAGGGCGACGCCGGCCAGATCTGCTACCACGTCACCGACCGCATCGAGGTCCCCGCCGCCGCCCAGCACTCCGGTTACTTCGACACCGAAGGCCCCCCTCGAATCGCGATCGCGGTGTGCTCCGGCCGACGTCTGGGCCCCGGCCGCTGGGCCAAGCGCACCCTTTGGTTTGCCAGCCCCACCGAACCGCCCGAATCCGAACCGCCCGAATCGCCGCGCCGCCACGACCGTAGAACCGAGCCGGACTGGACCGTCACGCACGCGGCACACCGGAACTGACGCCCCGTCAGCAGCAGTTGGTCGGCCGCGGCAGATCGTCGCGCCTTCAGGGCACCAGACCACCGGGACCGGTGTCGGTGGGGCCCAGTTGCTGATCGGCACCAGGAGCCGTGCCCGGACCCGTGCTCGGGGCGGGGTTGGGCAGGCCGACAATTCCGCCGGCCCGCGTGCCACCGGGACCGGAGGTCCCCGCCTGGGCGGTGCCGTTCAACGTCCCACCGGTGCCACCGCCGGGGGCCTGGGTCGCCGTGCCGCCCCCGCCGCCTCCGCCGCCACCACCGGCACCCGCACTCTGGCCGCTGCTCTGGGTGGTGCCCGCGTGTCCACTGCCACCACCACTCGACAGCATGCTGTGCATTCCGATCGCCAACCAGACGGATGCCACCACACCTAAGGTGATGACGAGCGCTCTGGACGGCTTACGCACCTGATGAATCTGCTCGCCGCCTCCGTCCGCCAAACCACCGGAGGAGTCAAATTCGCGAACCAGGACCGGGTGCGGCCATTCGGGTCATCACGGCGCCGCGGTGGGCTGCGCGGGCCGGACCCGTAGGCCGTGCCTGGCCGCGGCGGTGATCACGCGGGGGTGGAACAGGTGCTGCGGCGGGTCGAGCAGGCCGGTGACCCGCCAGAAAGTGCGAGTGACGCGAGGGTCGCGGGCGCCGGCGGCCTGCACGGCCTCGACGTACCTGTTCAACGGGCCGAGGTAGCTCGGGCGTGACCCGCTGACCCCCGGGTAACGCAGGTCGCCGAGGCCGAGGCGCCACACGGTGTCGAGTTCGCGCCGGGTCGCGGCATGGAAACGTCGGCCGACGTCGGCGAGCGAGTCCCCCAGACACCGCCGCAGGCGGAGGGCTTCGATGGCCGCCACGGTCATTCCCTGCGCATAGATCGGGTTGAAGCTGCACAAGGCGTCGCCCATCACCAGCAGACCCTCGGGCAGGCTGCCGTGGCGGTCGTAACGTCGACGCACGGTGCGCGGATAGTGCATGGTCACGACCGGACCGCACCATTGCGCGGTCTGCAACGCCCGGTACCAGTAGGTCGGCGTGACGGTCTCCGCCAACGCCATCAGCGAGTCCTGGTCGCCACCGGGATGGTGCCCGGCGTAGCCGTAGGCGTTGACCATCCAACGATCGTCCTCCTGGCGCAGGATCCCCAGACCCCACGGCCGCTGCGGGGTCGCCGCCAGCAGGAAGGCCTGGTCCACGCCGGGTGGTATCGGCATCCGAACGGTGCCCGCCGAATAGACGATGTCGACGTCGAGGTGCTCCTCCGACGGGCCCGGCACTGCGAGTTCCCGCAACCAGGCCACGCAACGCCCGCTGCGCCCGGTGGCGTCGACAACCAGGTCGGCGGCGAGGTCCGCAGCCTCCCCGCGGGACCGGACGCGAGCACCGGTGACCCGACCCGAGTCACCGACCAGGCCGAGGACCTCCGTCTCCTGCCGAATCGAGACGTTGTCGGCCATCCGCGACCGCAGCCGACTCTCCAGGAAAGGCCGAGTCGGCAGGTACAAGGGCTGCCCCACCGAAGCGTCTCGGCGTTGTACGTGGCCGGCGACGTCCAGGTGCATGGTCGAGAAATCGGACAGCACCGGCACGCCGCACGAGCGCAGGTCCGCCAGCAGTCCGGGGAACAGCAGGTCCATGTCCACGGCGCCGCGGGCGAGCAGCAGATGCAGTTGCGTGCCCTGCGGAACGGCCCTGCGGTTGGTCCCGTCGGTCGGCAACAGGTCGCGGTCGACCACGGTCACCCGCTCGAAGAACCCCGCGAGGGCTTGTGCGGCGCACATCCCGGCCACGCTGCCACCGAGCACCAGGGCGTGGCCGCCCCGCTTCGCGGACTGCGCGGCGCCGGCGAGTGATCCGGACATCGGCGAACCTCCTCCGGCCGAATCGGCCACGCGACAACGCCCGCCGGACACGCCGGTCCGCACATCATCGCGGCACGCCGGCCAACACCTCAACGCCGCCCGCGCCTTCCCTCCCGCGCTGGGTCCAGGACGTGAGCGGGGGCGCCGCCCGGCGGCCAGGACGCAGGTCAAGTTCCCGGGTCGGGTTGGCAAAACTGCGCGGGCTCGGCCAGATCGGTCCGAATGCTGACGAGTCTGATCTTTTTGGCCTGCGGGGGCGCGAACATGACCAGGAACCGGATCCGAACGGCGAACGTGGCGATGGCTTTGGCGGCACTGGCCGCAGGATCACTCACCCCGGCGGCGGCACCTGCTGCCGGAGCGTCCACCATCGACCCGCGGTGTCGCCACGGACGCGTGGTGTGCATCGACAAGAGCACCCGCATGCTGCGCTGGATGATCGGCGGCCGCGTCCGCCTGTACATGTCGGCACGCTTCGGGGGCAGCCACGGCCACACTCGCGAGGGCAGCTTCCAGATCTACTGGAAAGACTCGCACCACGTCTCCCGGCTGACCGGGGAAGCCATGCCCTGGTCGATGTTCTTCAGCCGTGGCGAAGCAATCCACTATTCACCGGACTTCGCCGACAACGGCTACGCCGGCGCGAGCAGCGGCTGCGTGGACACCCGCGACTACGCCTCGACCGTGGCGCTGTTCCATGCCACCCACAAGGGCGATCGCGTCGTCGTCTATCGCAGCTGAGCGGGACGCCGCCTCGCGCCCGGTCGGTCAGCCCGCCAGGCGTCGAAATTGCGGCACGGGCACGGCCGAGGGATCGAAGATGTCCAGCAGCAGCGGGCACGTGGCGACCACGCAGGGTTCGAGGCAGGTACACACGGGATGCTCGGTCCAGGCAGACCCGGCGCAGTAGTCGCAGCTCATTCCCAACCCCTACCCGCGACGGCGCGACCCGCCCCGTCCCCTACCACATCGTCGCCCATCCGCCGCCGGTTCGGAGGAAGTTTCACAGGTCAGCACGGGGGGTAGATATCCGTCGAACCTGGACGAAAGTCATCCGTACTGCAGCGCGCACGAAACCGGACGTCCGGTCCGGGATGGCGCAGAAGGGAAACCCATGATGTTGAGGACCTTGGGCGGCGTGCTGGCCGCGGCGTTCTGCGGTGCGGCGTTGCTCGGCGCTCCGGCGCAGGCGGCAACGATCGACAAGACCGCGGCAGCCGTGCCCGCGATGACGAGCGATTGCTGGTACTCCCATAGCTACGACGGGTACTGGCATCACCATGCGCGCTACGTCTGCGACGACGACGACTACGACGGCGACTATTACGACGGCGGCTACTACCCGGGTTACGACTACGGCGGCGGGTACTACGGCGGCCACGGCGGCCACTTCGGCGGCCACGGTGGTCATTTCGGCGGCCACGGTGGTCATTTCGGCGGCCGCGGCCGTTGACGATCTCCGTCCCGGCTCCGAGAACCGGGAGTCACGCCGAGTCCTGATGATCCATCAGATAGACCCGCGCCCGGCTGCCACACGGCAGCCGGGCGCGGTTGGTTCAGGACCACCACCGAGCGGAGCGCCACCCGATTACCCCGATTGGGGCGGGCGATTCCGGACGATGTTCTGACGTCGATCTTCGTTTGATTTCCGTTCACCCGGCCGACGATTTTCGGACATGGTCCCCCGCGACCGTGACGTGACTGACACGCCGTCACTTTTTGGATTTCGCCGAACTCGACTCCCAATAAGCGAGACCTGCGGCGCTCGTCCTCGGTGCCGACGCCCGCCCTGCAAATGACCGGTCGGTGAACCAGCAGCGAAGTTCCGGCATTCTTCACCGGATTTGGTCACACATATGGCGGAATCACGCTGACCGACTCCTCGGTACGACCGCATCGTTTCGATGCGCGCAGCCCGCGGGCATCGCCCACCACGCGGGTGGAACCGAGGGAGGAGGTTGGTCATGAACGGCAGACTTCGCCGCCACGGTATCCGTACCGCGCGGGAGACGGTCGTACTCGGCCTGGCCGCCTCGATGGTGCCGGCCGCCGGCACCGCCGCAACCACCGCTGTGACGTCCACGCATTTCAAGATCCCGACCCCGGATGCCCTGCCGGCCGGAATCACCGTCGGTCCCGACGAGAATCTGTGGTTCACCGAGCAGGGCCTGCGAAACACGATCGGACGGATCAACCTGCCCGCCCCAGCCGGCCCCACCGGACCGCAGGGCAACCCCGGCAACCCCGGAACCACCGGACCCAAGGGCGACCCCGGCGACCCCGGCGACACCGGCACCACCGGACCCGCAGGGCCGACCGGACCGCAGCGCAACACCGGAACCACCGGACCGGAAGGCCCGACCGGGCCACAAGGCAGCACCGGCGCAACCGGAGCTTCCGGACCCACCGGACCGCGCGGGAGCACCGGCGCGACCGGACTCACCGGACCACGGGGCAGTACCGGATCCACCGGAACACACGGTAACGCCGGAGCCACGGGGCCCGACCGGGCCGCGCGGGCCCCGGGGACACGACGGCCACAGTTTCGGGCCTGGCTTCCCGTTCGACGACGGTGACTTCGGGCCTGGTTTTCCGTTCGATTCGAGAAGCATCTGATCGATCATCAGATCCGCCGCCGACTGCCCCCGGGCACCAGCCGATCCCGGGCCGGGTGCGACCGGCGGGAGAGCCCCGCGTAGTGTCCTGCCCGTGGTACGGCCGAAGTGGGGCAGGTGACCGCGCGATGCGCACACCGACCCAGAAGACAGACGGCGAGCACAGCGTGGTGAACTCGACCGCCGCGCGGTGCACGGAGTGCGGCAGCCCGTTGGGCGACTGGCGGGCCCGGATCGGATACTGCTGCGACTACTGCTTGCTGCGCGCCGAGCCACGCGGCGAAGCGCTCACCTGATCGCCTGCTTTCTGACGGCCGATCAGATATTGCCCGGCGGAACAACGGCACCTGGCTCGGCCACTCGGGCGGATGCGGTCCCGTCCCCGTCCGCCGGAACGCCCTCGACCGACCTGACGCCGCCAACCGTGGACAGTGACTGGCCGTCAGACTTGGATCGGGATGCGGCGGAACAAGATTCAGGTCCTCGAGAAGGCGGTCCGCACCGCGGTCCCCCAAACGTGTCGAGGCAGCATCCGACGAACATGCCAGAGACGAGCAGGACAACGACCGGGTGCACGGCCCGCCGCGACGCCGCCGGTCCGGGAGCCGGTTTCAACTGACGAAATCCGCCACGAAACCGCGGCGACAGGTGACGGACGCGACGTCGCGCGGCGTTTTCGAGCTCGGGCCATGGGAAGACTGCTCTCAACCGGCGTCGAGCCGGGATCGTCCTCGGAGGTGGGACATGTTGCTGTTGCTTGCGCTGCTGGCGCTGATTCTGTTCGGTGGGCTCGGTTTCGCCGCGCACATACTGTGGCTCGGCCTGCTGGTCGGCGTGATTCTGGCGATCGCGCACGTTGTGACCGGCGGCCTCACCCGCACCTGACGCGGCAATCACGGTCCGACGATCCGTTTGCAATGACCTGAATTTCGAGGGGAGCGAGAAAATGGGTGCACAGGACAAGATTTCCAATCAGGCACAGGACCTCGGCGGCAGGGCCAAGGAGGAACTCGGCGAAATGACCGGCGACCCCCAGATGGGCCGCGAGGGCCGCGCCGACCAGGCCAAGGCGGCCATGAAAGATGTTGGTGAGTCCATGAAGGACGCCGCCGAGAAGGTCGGCGAGACCGCCAAGGACGCCGCCCACAAAGTCAAGGACGCGGTAACCGGTCACCACCGCTGACCGACACGTCGCAGACGAAATGTTGCCCGCCGGGTCCGAGGGACCCGGCGGGCAATCATGCGTTCGGCGTCGGTTTGAACCGCCGACGCGTGGGCAGTGACACGCATCACACCCCCCGGGTGGAGCCGATCGGTCGTGGATCGTCCCGCCCGGTCGGGCCGAACCTGCCCACCGACAACCGAGGGGCCACCGGCGTTGACTCAGCTGCCAAGCGACCCGGGCGAGTTCGGTACCCCGACCGTCGAGGCGTCCGGTCCTCGTCCGGTCCTCGTCCGCGACCGGGAGGCAGCTACTGCGCGGACCCGGTGGATGACGCGGCACCAGGTGAGCGAGGAAAGCGCAGCCCCTCCTCGAGCGCCCGGCGGACGGGACGACGTGGTCGCCGTCGTTCGTGAGGCCGCGCTGTTCTCAGCGCTCGACAACGACGCCGCCGGCAATCTGCTGCGCTCGATGACCCATTTGACGCCGGCCCGCGGGGAAGTGCTGTTCCGCGAGGGCGAGATCGGGGACCGGCTCTACGTGATCTTCGAGGGGAAGATCAAACTCGGTCGCTCGTCCGGCGACGGACGGGCCAACCTGCTCTCGTTGCTCGGTCCCGGCGACATGTTCGGCGAGCTGTCCTTGTTCGACCCCGGCCCGCGGTCGGCCACCGCGACGGCCGTGACCGACAGCTGCCTGTACGGGTTGGGCCATTCCGATCTGCGGCCGTGGCTGCGACAGCGGCCCGAGGTGGGGCTGTCGTTGCTCCGCCAGCTTTCGCGGCGGCAGCGGCGCTCGACCGAGGTCTTCAGCGACCTGGTTTTCCACGACACCCCGCGCCGGGTGGCCAAGGTGCTGCTCGACCTCTCGGCCCGATTCGGGGTGCCGTCGGAGGGTGGCGTGTATGTCAGGCACGACCTCACCCAGGGGGAGTTGGCGCAACTGGTCGGCGCCTCACGGGAGACCATCAACAAGGTATTGGCCGACTTCGCGGGCCGGGGTTGGCTTCGGTCGACCGCTCGCGCGGTTGTGCTGCTGGACGTCGAACGCCTGCGCCGTCGCGCCCGCTGACCGCCCCCGGCCTCGATTCGGCCGGTTCGTCTCCTCCGCGGTGGCGGGCGCGCGACTGTTATGTTGCCCATGCGCAATTGAGTCGGAGCGGGCATTCGCCCCGGATTTTCCTGTCCGACCGGCGCGCTGGCGTCAAGCGGCGCAAAGAATGCGGCAAGACATCGAGCCCGAAGTTTCTCGCGGACCGCGCCAGGTTCGTCCTGATTTGGCCACATTTCGGGCGTCCGGTTTGTGCTCATATGTCGACATATGGGCGATAGGTCCGGCACGCCGTTAATGATCGCGAACCCGCTTCGGGTCGCATTGACCGGCCCCCATTCGGTGCTTACCGTCCGAATCCGTGCCCGCTTCACGTTTGCCGCCCGACCGGGGCCGACAAGGCGGGTACGGCACCACCGAAGCGATTCGACCAACGATCTTTCCGGCTCCTCCGTAACCGGGAATGCAGCATGAAATCCGAGCGCGGCGGGCGCACTCGGCGGCCGCATGACCTGCTGCCCGCCGGGCCCGTGAAAAACCGGATCAGCGGTTTCGGACGACAGGAGTTCTGCCGATGGGATCCCACCGTCGACCCAAACGGTTCACGTATCGCGACACGGTGATCACCACCGCCACCGGCGGGATCCTGTTCAGTGGTTCGGTCCTGGGAATCGCCTCGGGGGCACAGGCCGCCGGGGCCGCCTCGCTCACCGCCGGAACGCAGATCGCGAGCGCCGGCTACCACCCCCGCGGCTGGGACAACGGCGACGACGACGGCTCCGACGACGGCTACGGCTCCGACTGCGGCTACGGCGATGACGACGACGGCTGGTGGATCGACGACGACAGCTGCGGCGACGGCAACGGCGACTGGGGCGACCAGGCCGGCCCCGGGCGCCATCGGGGTGAGCATCATCAGCAGGACCGCCGGCCCACCGGCCGGCAGCACCAGGGCGGGCACCAGACCGGCCAACACGGCACGGGCCACCCGACGCGTTCGGGCGACCCCAAGGAGATCGCCCGGGAGATGATCCACAACGACGCTCAGTTCGGCTGCTTCTCACACGTCATCGATCGGGAGAGCGGTTGGAACCCCCGAGCGGGCAGGGTTTCCGGCGCCTACGGCCTGCCCCAGGCGCTGCCCGGGCGGAAAATGGCTTCGGCCGGCGCGGACTGGCGCACCAACCCGCGGACTCAGATTCGCTGGGCGCTCGGCTACATGCACGAGCGCTATGGCTCAGCCTGCGGCGCCTGGGCGCATTGGAGGCGGCACCACAATTACTGACGCCGCGTCAACCGGCTGCGTCGGCCCCCTGGACCCGCTCGGCGCTGAACCTGGGAACCGGCACCGCCGAGTGGTCGAACGCCTCCAAGGACATCGGACAGGTGGCGGCGGGACACGCCTCGACGCACGAGCACACGGGATGTTCGGTCCAACTCGATCCCGCGCAATAGTTACAACTCATGCCAGCCCCCCAGGCCGAGCGGGCCGCCCGTCGTCACCTGCCGGGTGGCCAACCCTCCGTCACGTGGAGCGCTCCCGGAATGAGCCATATTCCCGACCGTCAGTTTCGTTCTGGATACCGCGCCCTCACGGCCCGCCGGGCCGAAGCGCGGTCACCGCGGGCCGCGGACGGTCGGCCGCCACGGCCGCGCCGTCACGAAGAACCCCTGAACTTCCGGACAACAACCGGCGATTCCGAAAGGGTCCCGCACCGGCGACCGCAGACCCGAACCCGAGTTGGCGTTCGAACTTGAAAATGCCAGCCGTCGGCCCGGCGCCGGGCCCGGTCGCCGCGGGTCGGACCGGCCGTGGTTGGCTTCCTCCCGCAAGATCACCCCGGCACCGGCGAAGTGAGGAGCACTAATGCCGATGAACCCAGGTCGTGTCGCTGCAGTCGTCTCGGCGGGCCTCCTCGGCCTCGCGTTGAGCGCCGGTGGCACGGCCGTAGCGTCGTCCACCGGCGCCCTCGGCACCGCCTCGGACAACCCGACCGCTGACCCCTCACCCACCCCCAAGGCCTCCCAGAGCCCCGAGCCCAAGGCTTCGCACAGCGCCGAACCCAAGGCCTCGCACAGCGCCGAACCCAAGACTTCGCACAGCGCCGAACCCAAGGCCTCCCACAGCCCCGAGCCCAAGGACGACCACAGCCCCGGGTCGACGGACACGACCGAACCCAAGGGCGGGCACGGCGGGGGCGACCAGGGTCGGGACCACACCGAACACCAGTCTCCGGACGGGCAGGGCCACGAATCCGTGGGCGGTCGGGGACACGACTCCACAGGCGATCGGGGACACCGGTTCGGCGGCCGGGAGCACCGGTTCGGCGGACGACACGACCGCGCCGGACACCACTACTTCCACTTCCGTCTCCACCGCCACTACCCGCACCATGAAGCCCCCTGGGACGAGCATGGCGGCGGGGACGCGGGCGACGGCAACGGCACGGGCGGCACGGGCGCCGGGTAGGCATCTGCGCAGATCAGTTGAGTACTAGCCCCCCATTTCAGTCGCCGGCGCCGGCGGGACGAACTACGCCGGCATCGGGCTCCGGTTGATCGCTCGACGGTCGGTCGCCCGGGGGATCTTCGTCACGGTCCGGCTGGTCGTCCGCGGGCTTCGACCGCTGGGTGGTGGCCGCCCGCTGCGGCTGGTCGGGCGAGGTGTCCGCCGCGGCCGCCGGTCCCGGCCTGCCCGCGGGCTGCTCGACGTCCTGCGCAGGTGCACCCGTTGCCGCGGACTGCGGTCCGCTCGACGGTGGGCCGGCCGCGGTGGTCGGCGGTTGCGGCTCCGGCACGGTGGACGGCACGGCGGGCGGCGCGGTGGGCTGGGGGGCGGCCGGTGTGGGCCGGTCCGTGGCCGCGGGCCGAGGTTCGGCCGGAAGCTGCGGCTCGGCCGGCTCGGGTTGCGCGGTGGCCGGTGTGCCGGTACTGGGGCTGATGGTGCTGGGAGCGGCCGTGGGACTGGGCGGAGACGGTGACACGTCCGTCGGCCGATCGGGTGCGGCTGGGACGGCGTCGGTCTGCAGCTGCCACCACGAGTTCCGCATTCCCATCTCGCGGGCGAAGCGCGGCCCGTTGACGACCACCTCGCCCCTTTCGCCGACGACGCGCACCGCGAGGACGCGGCCGCCCCAGGGGCCCTGACCGTCGCGACGGTCGGCGGCAAGGCCGGTCGGTCGACCGATCCCGGGCCAGTTCCGCGTGATGCGGGCGGCCGGGAGGGTGTAGCTCCAGAGGTGGGAGGGGTTGGCCGCCAGGCCGTCCCAGGGGTCCTGCCGGCTCGGCAGATACGGTGCGTCGCCCGCGCTCTCCCAGCCGCCGTTGGAGTCGGAGAACTGGGTGAACGCAGGCTGTCCCTGGTAAAGCAGCTCCTCCCCGTCGGTGGCGGCCACGGCCTGGTCGCTGTGGGCGAATTCGAATTGCTGGTCCAGGCGTCCGTTCGGACGCAGGCTGCGGTATCCCCGGTAGACCTGGCAGGCAGTGGTGTCGCACACATCGGAGACGGCGTCGCCGGAGGCATGCGCGGCATGCCAGCCGGCGAAGGTGCGCGCGGCCACCGCCTGCGCCTCCAGCGCCTCCGGCGCCCAGCCCGCCGGCGACTCGGCGGGCACGACCGACCGCAAGTAGGACTGCATGTCGACCAGGTTCACCACGCGCACCCGACCGGGCCGCCCATCCGGGTAGACCCGCAGGGCACCCCGGTACTCGTGCCGGTCGCGCGGCGACACGATCTGCAGGACGCCGCCGGACGCGTTGCGCACCTCGACGGGGCCGCCGTCCGTGTCCGGTGCCAGGTAACGCTGCCAGCGATCGGTCAGGGCGGCGAGTCGCAGCCCCTCGTCGGTGGAACTGATGCGCCAGTCGGTCACCTCGAGCCCGTCAAGCCGGCGCGGCAAGGGTTTGGTCGTCCCGCCGGAGACGATGCGCATCCCGGGCACGGCGGCCAGGCGAAGACCGTCGCCCCCAACCGCGGACAACAGCACCCGAACCGGCGGCAAGGCGTCCGCGCGCTCCAGGCGGGTGCCCGGGTAGTAGGCGGCCAGGATCGTGCGGTGATCAATGCCGTGGGTGGCCGCACCCTGCGCGCCCCACTGGGACATACCGCGTCCGTGGCCGAAACCGCGGCCCGCGAAGTGGAACTCACCCGCAACCGGTTCCACCAGGCGTTCCCCCGGCGAGCCGGCCACGCGGACCCCGACGGCCGCGGGCACCGCCAGGACCAAACAGATCATCGGCAGCACAACTGCCGGCATGCACCGGCGCAAACCGGCTCGGCTGAATCCCCGCACCCCCCGCATGCCCGAACTGTCCCGAAATGAACGCCTTCGCCGCCTCCGTTCAGGGCCGACCGGGTGACCGCCGAACGGGTGACCGCCGAACGGGTGATCCCGCCTTCTGAGCCGCCGTCAGATGGGGTATCTGCGGGAAGGAACCTGATCGGTCGCGGTGCCCGCGATCCCTGGTCGGGTGATCGTCCAGCGGCTGGCGCGCTGGATGGTATTTTTGTGCCATGCGAGTTGCCATTGACGCCGCCGGCCGCGTGGTGGTGCCCAAGGCCGTCCGGGACGAGCTGGATCTGGCGGCGGGCACGGAGCTGGAGCTTCGGGTGGTCGACCGTCGGATCGAGATGGAGGTCGCCCCCACGCCGATGCGGCTGGAGGCGACCGACTACGGGGTCGTCGCGGTGACCGACGAGAGACTTCCGGTGCTGCGCGCCGACGCCGTACGCGACACCTTGGAGCGCGTGCGTCGGTGAGCGCGGTCGACTCCTCGGTGGTTGTCGCCGCCTTCGGACCGTGGCACGAGTATCACGAGGTGGCTGTCGCGGAGGTCCGCACCCGGCCTCACCTGCCCGCGCACGTGGCGCTGGAGGCCTACTCGGTGCTCACCCGACTGCCCGAGCCGTTCCGGGCAGAACCCGTCCTGGTGGCCGAATACCTCCGCCGCAGCTACCCGGGCCGGCGCCTGCAACTCGGTGTCCGGGAGTTGACCGGATTACCGACAAAGCTGGCCGAGCTGCGCCTCGCCGGCGGCGCGGTCTACGACGCGTTGATCGCGTTCACGGTCCGCGCCGCGGCCACCGACCTGGCCACCCTCGACCGGCGCGCGCAGGCGGTCTACGACCGCTGCGGGGTCACCGTCCGCCTCCTGCACTGAACCTTCCCGGTCGACGGCCTCAGCTGTCGTGGGGCCAGGAGTTGGGGTCCTCGGTGAGGACGTCACCGCAGTTGTCGTACCAGTAGCCGTCGTGGAAGTACATCCCGCCGCACGCGCCGCCGTAGCCGCCGTACCCGTAGCCGCCGTACCCGTAGCCGCCGCCGTCGTAGCCGCCGCAGCAATCGGCCGGGCCCCAGTGGGCGGGAGCGACAGCGAGACGAGCCGGGTGTGCAATGACGGCCGTGGAACTGGTGCCGGCCGCAGCCGCGCCCGTGGCGGCCAGGAGCATCGGCGCCAGCGAGGCGGCCAGGACAGCGGTGGTGCGGGCGAACAAATTCATGACGTCCTCCGGGGATCGGGGTGAATCCGACAGGTCGGCGCTCGCCACACCCCCCCGGGGGCGACATCCACAGGTTGCCGTCGTCGGGCGCCGCGGCGCAATCACACCGGGCGCGGACGGACGGTTAATGATGATCATTTGGCGGATGTCGGGGACTCCACAGACAGGTTCTCGACACTTACCCCGAAACCCGCCGACCGCGTGCTTACCGGGAACCGCCGGCTCACGGTCGGTGCCGATGGGCGTCCCGCCGGCGATCGAAGTCGATGACGTAGCCGGACCGTTTCCGTCTCACCGAGCCCGAGTTCATGATTCGGTCGTCCAAGGGGCCGGGTCGGCGAACAATGCGCGCGTGCTGGGCCAGCGGTCCGGTTGGGACATGACAAGTAAGCGATCACCTCTGTGAAGGCGAGTGCCCAGGTCCGGCGTGAGGATGGCCCCGTCGCGAGCGAGCAGTCCGATCCACAAGGTCTGGCCCACCCCGGGCAGTTCTGCGATACAGGTGCCGTCCGCGACCGCGCCGGCAGCGACGGTGATCTCGTGGGCCTCGGTGGGCGGCGTATTGACCCGCAGCCCAACGGCGTACGGCTCCAGCTGGGTGGATCGCATGGGGATGCGCAGCAGCCGGGCGGCCGGACCGACGGTGCCGCCCTGAACGACCACTGAGCACAGCACGACAATCACCACGATCCCGTACAGGCGCGGTGCGTCGGGAACCTGCGCGGTCAGCAGGTAGGTGCCCAGCAGGATCGGGACTGCGCCCTTGAGCCCGGCCCAAAGCACGAAGGCGCGTTCGTTGCCGCCCATCCGGATCGGCAGCAGACACAAGCCGACCAACAGCGGGCGGACGACGAAGGCCAGTGCGGCCGCAATCACGATCCCCGGCAGCCAGACGTCGCGGCGCTCCAGGACGTCGAGGTCCACGGTGAGTCCGAGGGCTACGAACGCGACGATCTCACCTACGCCCGCCAACGCGGACAGGAACCGTTCGCTTTCCTGTTTGTACGGCGCCGGCCGGTCGCCGAGTTGGATCCCGGCCAGAAAAACGGCCAGGAACCCCGAGCCGTGCGCCGCTGAGGTGAGCCCGAAGATGATCAACCCACCCGCCAATGTGCGCAACGGGTAGAGCGTTTCGTTCGGCAGGCCGACGCGATTCGTGAAGAGGTCCAGGGCCCAGGCCCCGAGCAGTCCGCCGATCGTCCCGATCGCCACCTGCGCAGCGAAGTGCCCGGCGGCGTCGACCAGGGGACCCACGCCTATTCCGCCGCCCGCGATCAGCCCGACCATCAGCGCGATGCCGACCGGGTCGTTCGCGCCGGACTCACCGACCAGGACGGCTCCGGCGCGACCGGTGATCTCGCGGCGACCGAGCACCGCGAGTACCACTGCCGGGTCGGTCGGAGCAACGGCTGCTCCGACCAGAAGCGCTCCCCACCCGCTGAGCCCCAGACCGAAATAGCCCAACGCCCCGACCCCGGCCATGGTGAGGAAGGTGCCGACGACACCGAGCAGCAAGACCGGCGCGGCCACCTCCCTGGCCCGACGCCTACCGAGTCCTAGTCCGCCGTCGAAAAGGATCACTGCGAGTGCGACGGCGACCAACCGACCGGCGGTGCGCGGGTCGACATCCCCGAGCCGTGGTGACAGTTGGGCGGCCACCGCCGCAGCGACAAGCACGAAAGCCGGCGCCGGCACCCCGATCCGCTCGCTCAGCCGATTCAGCAGGATGGCCGTCAGCCCCACGACGGCGATGAGGGCGACCGCCAGGCCGAACGTCGCGGCATCGCTGACCATCAAAACTCCCCGGCAAACGGTGGCAGTACTCGTCGCGTGCCAGGCGGTCGGGATCCTGCAGGTCAGACAGTGCCCGGGACGGGATTTGAACCCGTACTCCCTTTCGGGAAGCGAGGTTTAAGTTTGACCCTGGGGTGTTCGTGACTGTCCGTCAGAATGCGCCTGAGCAGGTCAAACGCGGGCGTGATCGACGGCGAACAAGGGCGTACAGAACCGAACTGCAACGGAAACTGCAACGGAGACCATCGTCAGCCGATATTTGGTGACAGGCACCGGTTGACCGCTGGTCCAGTCGTTCCCCGACTTCGCCGGCGGACAGAAACTGGCTACGAGCCCTGCAGCGGCGCCCGCGACATCCAACCGGCCGGACTCGCAATGCTCACTCGCTGTGATCAAGATCAGCCGCCGTTCTCGCTCCGCCCGTCGACCACGAACCAACGCAGACCGGGTTATGGACAAGCTGCCGACTCGTCCGGGCCGGCCCCCGGGCGGTGGTCACGGGACGGCGCCGGCCGGCACGATCCATTCTACCGGTTGTCCAGTGATCTCGGCGATCAGGTCGAAGTCGCGGTCGTAGTGCAGGACGACCAGCCCTGCGGCTTCGGCTGCGGCAGCGATCAGAAGGTCGGCGATCTTGGCCCCACGATGCCGGCCGGTCACGGCCAGCGCGTCCTGCACTGCGACGGCGCGGCTGAGGACGGCCTGGTCCATCGGCACGAAGGGCCAGGTTGCACGGGTGGCCCGCGTCGCTGTGTGTGCGGCCGGGCCGGTCGAGGAGAACCCGGCCTCCAGATCCGTCGCTGTGCACCGAGCGACCAGCCCGGCTTCCAGCAGCGGCTGCAGACGCGCCGCGACGGGCGGTCGGGGCAGGCGGGCCAGTGCCGAGGTGTCGCCCAGGTAGTACGGCTTCAGCCCCAAGCCGCGCGCCGCTGCTCGGGATCAGCGAGTGCCTGGGGATCGACTCCCCGATCTGCGAGCAGCGCAGCCCGCCGATGGTGCAGGGCCAGCACCTCGTCGAAGGCCTCGTCAACGGTGGCCTTCAGTGTGGCAGTCCCAAGCAGCCGCCGCACCGCCTCGAGTTTCCCGTCGTCGACCTCGATCAATCGCTTCGTCACAGCCCGAGGATATCCAACTCCGTGCTCGAAGATAGCCCAGGACTCCAATGCTGGCCGCCGCGTGGCGTGCCACCCACGGCCGGTCCGGCCTCGGCCCCGTCCAGCCTCGCACGGCCGCAT
>DATAUG010000252.1:0-42343 GCA_036268355.1 Sporichthyaceae bacterium | reverse complement strand
CCCCCCACACGCCAGAAGATGCGCTTCCGGGGGCTGTCCACAGGTAGGTGTCGTCCACAGGTCGCTGAGCTCCGGTGGCGCCTGTCTCGGCACCGACGCTCGGATCAGCGGGTGGCACGCCAACCTACGGCCCCCGGGCCGCTGCGCACCGGGCCGTTCGATCGCCGGACCGCCTACGAACTGGGCCTTACTCGCCACCATCTGAGCGCACGCTGTTGGGTGCGCTTGTTCCGCGATGTGTTCGTCCATCGGGACGTCCAACTAAGCGCAGGACAGCGCCTGGAGGCACTCCGCCTAGCGGCACCGGAGGGCGCGGCTCTCGTCGGCCGATCCGCCGCATGGCTGTTCGGTGTCTGGGAACCGCCTGCCGGGGAGCTGATTCCGCTGGAGATCGCTTTCCCCATCGGTGGCAGGAGATTCGACCAATGCGGCCTGCAAGCACGCCGCCTCGTGTTCGACGATGGGGACATCGACCTCTGGGACGGCATCACAGTCACCACTCCTGAGCGAACCTGCTTCGGTCTGATGACACAATCCAGCCCGACCGGCGCCGTCGTCTGGGCCGACCGCTTTCTGCACCACGACCTGGTCACGGCCGACGGGTTACGTCGATACGCCGACGAGCGCCCCTCGTGGCCGCACGTCCGCAAGGTCCGGGAAGCCGTCTCGCGCGCCCGAGCGGGCGCTGCCTCGCCGATGGAGACCCGGTTACGGCTGATCATCGTTGATGGCGGGCTCCCGGAGCCTCCGCTGCTCAACCAACCGATACTCGACGCGAACGGGCGACTGCTCGGGATTCCCGACCTCGGTTATGAGCGGCCGGCGTTCGGGATCGAGTACGACGGCGCCTACCACGAAGAGCCGACGCAGCGAGTGTCCGACAACCGACGCGAGAACCGCCTGCTGGTAGCCGATTTCCCCCTGCTGCGCTACACCCGCGACGACGTCTACAACGCGCCCGGCCGGATCGTGACCGAGGTGCGAGCGATGCTGAACAAGGCCGGCTGAACCACCCGGCGTGCCTCACCCGTCTTCTGCCGTGTCCTGCGCCCTTCCGGTTGCCGGTAGGGCGCGGGACACGGCAGAAGATGCGGGGCTTGCGGGGGCGGGGCGTCAGGAGAAGGCGACCGCGTCGACGGCCACCGTGAGGAACAGCAGCGCCAGGTAGGTGTTGGACAGGTGGAACAGGCGCATCGGTGACAGCGCCACGCCGGTGACGCCGCGGCGCACCTGATGCAGCAAGCGGTGCGCCTCGGCGAGAATCACCAGACCCAGCGCCCCGGCGACCACGGGGTAGACCAATCCGGTGTGCGCCACCGGCCATAACGCCAGCGAGGCCGCCACGGTCGCCCACGTGTAGAGGGTCATCTCGGTGATGACCCGCCGCTCGCCGGCCACCACGGGCAGCATCGGGACCCCGGCGGCGGCGTAGTCCTCGCGGTAACGCATCGCCAGCGCCCAGAAGTGCGGCGGGGTCCAGAAGAAGACCACCGCGAAGAGGACCAGCGGCGCCCAGGACACCGAGTCGGTCACCGCCGTCCAGCCGATCAACGGCGGGAAGCATCCGGCGGCACCGCCCCAGACGATGTTCTGTGCGGTGCGGCGCTTGAGGAACATCGTGTAGCCGAAGACGTAGAACAGGTTGGCCGTCAGCGCGAGCAGTGCCGACAGCCAGTTGACCGCGAAGCCGAGCAGGAGGGTCGCGAAGACCCCGAGCACCACTCCGAAGACCACGGTCTCCCGGGCGGTGACCCCGTGCATCGGCAGCGGCCGGCGCCGCGTGCGCCGCATGTCGGCATCGATGTCGCGGTCCAGGTAGCAGTTCAGGACGTTCGCACTGCCTGCCGCGAGCGTTCCGCCGACGAGGGTGGCCAACACCAGCCAGGCGCGCGGGAAACCGCGGTCGGCTAGGAACATCGCCGGGGCCGTGGTCACCAGAAGCAACTCGATGATCCGCGGCTTGGTGAGTGCGACGTAGGCGCTCAGCGTGTCGCGAGCGGTGCGGCGAGAGACCGGGACAACTGGCGACAGGCCTTCACGGTCCGGATCGAGCGCAGGCACCGGCGGTGCGGGAGTCCGCAGATCGGGGGCGGCAGACCCGAGATCGAGAGTCGTCACTTGCACCTTCGGGTCGACTGAGGCGCACCTGCGTCCAGGTCAGGACCTGGGGCGGGTGCCACGGGTGAGGCAACTGTAGCCCCGACGTTCACCTGCTCTGGTCTGAGGGTCGCCTGGCGCGGATGGGTAGGGTCTGGCCATGGATGCCAAGCTCACCTGGTCGGACCTCGACGACCGTGCCGTAGCCACTGCCCGAGTGCTAGCGATGGATGCCGTGCAGGCCGCCGGCAACGGCCATCCCGGCACGGCCATGGCGCTGGCGCCGGCCGCGTATCTCACCTATCAAAAGCTGTTGCGCCACGACCCGACCGACCCGGAGTGGTTCGGCCGCGACCGCTTCGTACTGTCGTGCGGACACTCCAGCCTGACCCAGTACATCCAGCTGTACTTCTCCGGCTACGGGTTGACCGTGGACGATCTGAAGCACCTGCGACAGTGGGGCAGCCTCACCCCCGGGCATCCCGAGCACGGTCACACGGCCGGCGTGGAGGTCACCACCGGCCCGCTCGGTTCGGGCGTCTCGGCCGCCGTGGGCATGGCGATGTCGGCCCGTCGGGTGCGATACCTGTTCGATCCCGAGGCAGCGCCCGGCGAGAGCGTCTTCGACCACCACATCTGGGTTTTCGCCTCCGACGGCGATATGGAGGAGGGCGTCGCGTCCGAGGCCTCCTCGCTGGCGGGCACCCAGAAGCTCGGGGAGTTGGTCGTCCTCTACGACGACAACCACATCTCCATCGAGGGCAACACCGACGTGGCGTTCACCGAGGACGTGCTGGCCCGCTACGCCGCCTACGGCTGGCACACCCAACGCGTCGACGACGCCAACGACATCCCCGCGTTGTACGCGGCGTTGACCGCCGCCCGCGACCACCGCGAGGCGCCCTCGATCATCGCGGTCCGCTCGATCATCGCCTGGCCGGCGCCACATGCGCAGAACACCGGCAAGTCGCACGGCTCCGCGCTCGGCACCGAGGAGGTCGCGGCGACGAAGAAGATTCTCGGCTTCGACCCGGACCGCAGTTTCGACGTGACCGACGCCGTGCTCGCGCACGCCCGCGAGGTGGTCGACCGCGGGCGGGAACTGCATGCGCAGTGGGACACCCGTTACGCCACCTGGTGGGAGCGCAACCCCGACCGGGCCGTCGAACTGGACCGGATGCGGGCGCGGCGCCTGCCGGACGGCTGGATCAGCAAGCTGCCCGAGTTCGTGGCCGGCAAGGACGTGTCGACCCGCAAGGCCTCCGGCGACGTGCTCAACGCGATCGCCCGCCTGGTGCCGGAGGTGTGGGGCGGGTCGGCCGACCTGGCCGAGTCGAACAACACCCACATCGAGGGCGAGCCGTCGTTCCTGCCGATCGGGACCACCGCCAAGAATGCCGACCCCGCCGGGCGCAACATCCACTTCGGCGTCCGCGAGCACGCGATGGGCGGGGCGATGAACGGGATCGCGCTGCACGGCGTCTTCCGGCCGTACGGCGGCACGTTCCTGGTGTTCTCCGACTACATGCGCGGCGCGGTGCGGCTGGGCGCACTGATGCGGCAACCGGTTGTGCACGTGTGGACCCACGACTCGATCGGGCTCGGTGAGGACGGCCCGACGCACCAGCCGGTCGAGCACCTGTGGGCGCTGCGCGCGATCCCGGGCCTGGACGTGGTTCGGCCCGGCGACGCCAACGAAACCGTGATTGCCTGGCGCACGATCCTGGAGAAGCCGCACGGCCCCGCGGCGCTGGTGTTGACCCGACAGAACGTGCCGACCGTCGACCGCGCGAACGGGTTCGCCTCCGCCGAGGGCGTCGCCCGCGGTGGCTACGTGCTGCAGGAGGCCGGCAGCGGGCTGCCGGATCTCATCCTGATCGGCACCGGCAGCGAGGTGCAGCTGGCGGTGGCCGCCCGGGAGGTGCTGGAGGGCGAGGGGATTGCGACGCGAGTGGTGTCGATGCCGTGCGTCGAATGGTTCGCCACGCAGGACGAGGCCTACCGACAGCAGGTGCTCCCCTCGCGCGTCAAGGCGCGGGTGGCCGTCGAGGCAGGGATCGCGCAAGGGTGGTGGCGCTACGTCGGCGACGGCGGGGAAGTCGTCTCGCTGGAGCACTTCGGGGCCTCCGCGCCCTACCAGACGTTGTACGAACAGTTCGGCATCACGGCACCGGCCGTGGTGGCCGCGGCGCACCGGTCGCTGGCCCGGACCCGCGGGGAGAAGGGCGAGACGACAGGCACCTGACGCAGTTTCAGATTCAGAAGGCGCGACGACAGGCACGCGATGACAGGTAACTGATGCAGTTTCCTCAGTTTCAGGTTCAGAAACGGGAGGGCACCTGATGAGTGGAGCGAGCGATCCGCTGGCCCGGCTGAGTGCGGCCGGTGTGGCGATCTGGTTGGACGATTTGTCCCGGGCGCGCCTGCAGGGCGGCGGCTTGGCGGCGCTGGTGCGCGACAAACATGTGGTGGGTGTGACGACGAACCCGTCGATCTTCCAGCACGCAGTGTCGACGTCCGACCTGTACGACCCGCAGATCGCCGACCTCGCCGTGCGCGGAGTCAGCGTGGACGAGGCGGTGCGCGCCATCACCACCGCCGACGTGCGGGATGCCTGCGATGTGCTGCGTCCGGTCTTCGACGCCACGGACGGCGTCGACGGCCGGGTGTCGATCGAGGTGGACCCGCGCTTCGCCGACCGCACCGCCCCGACGATCGCCGAGGCGCGGGCGCTGTGGTGGGCCGTCGACCGGCCGAACCTGTACATCAAAATTCCGGCCACGGTCGAGGGGCTGCCGGCGATCTCCCAGTGCCTCGCCGAGGGCATCAGCGTCAACGTGACCCTGATCTTCTCCCTCGACCGCTACCGCGCCGTGATGGACGCGTTCCTGGACGGCGTGGAACGAGCCCGGGCGGCCGGTCTGCCGTTGGCCCACCTGGGTTCGGTGGCCTCGTTCTTCGTGTCCCGGGTGGACACCGAGATCGACAAGCGGCTGGACAAGCTGGGGACCGCGGAGTCGGCGGCCCTGCGTGGCCGGGCCGCGGTGGCCAATGCCCAGTTGGCCTTCCAGGCCTACGAGGAGGTGTTCGGCTCGGCCCGCTGGCAGTCGCTGGCCGGGGCGGGTGCCCGACCGCAACGCCCCCTGTGGGCCTCGACCGGCGTGAAGGACCCGGCCTACCCGGACACCCTGTACGTCGACGACCTGGTCACCGCGGGCGTGGTGAACACCATGCCGGAGGCGACACTGAACGCCGTGGCCGACCACGGGGGCGACGGGTCCGACAGCATCCGCTCGCACTACGCCCACGCCGCGGCCGTGCTGGCCGATATCGCGGCACAGGGCATCTCCTACGACGACGTCGTGGACACCCTGGAGCGGGAGGGCGTGGAGAAGTTCGTGACCGCCTGGGACGAGTTGCTCAACTCGATCTCCGGCGAGCTGGAGCGCCTGCGGGCGGGCCGGTCATGACACACCCGGTCGACTCCGCCGCGGCCGGTGGCCTGACCGTGCGCATCCTCGACCCTGGTCTCCACGACGGCGCGGCCGCCGGGCTGTTGGACGCCATCGCGGCAGACGGTGCGGCCCGCCTGGCCGAGCGCGACCCGACGTTGTGGGGCCCGGAGGCCCAGTCCGAGGCGACCATCCGGCTGGGTTGGGTGGACGTCACGGCAGCCTCGCGACCGCTGCTCGCCGAGCTGGCCGAGCTCAAGGCGGACCTGGCAGCGGCCGGCCTGGACCACATCGTGCTGGCCGGCATGGGCGGCTCGTCGTTGGCTCCGGAGGTCATCACCCGAAGTGCCGGGGTCGAGCTGACCGTGCTCGACACGACCGACCCGGGACAGGTGCGTCGCGCGTTGGCCGACCGACTGGATCGCACGGTCGTGGTGGTCGCGAGCAAGAGCGGCGGCACGCTCGAGACCGACTCGCACCGCCGGGTGTACGAGAAGGCCTTCGCCGACGCGGGTCTGACGCCGGATCAGATCAAAGCCCGGTTCGTCGTGGTCACCGATCCCGGATCCCCGTTGGAGAAGACCGCCCGGGAGGCCGGTTACCGGGTCTTCCTGGCCGACCCGAACGTGGGCGGGCGCTACAGCGCACTGACCGCGTTCGGTCTGGTGCCCTCCGCCCTGGCCGGGGTGGACGTGGCGGGGTTGCTCGACGCGGCCGACGCGGTGCGGCCGGCGTTGGCGGAGAGCTCCGACAATCCCGGGTTGCTGCTGGGTGCCGCGATGGGCGGCGCGGTGGACTCCGGTCGCGACAAGCTGGTGATCGGCGACGTGGACCCGGCGCTGGTCGGCTTCGGCGACTGGGCCGAGCAACTGATCGCCGAGTCCACCGGCAAAGCCGGGACGGGTATCCTCCCGGTCGTCGTGGAGGGCCCTTCGGCACCGGGTTGGGTGCACGCCGGTCCGGACACGGTGGTGGCCGCGGTCGGTGAGAGCACGGCCGCCGCGATCACCGTCACCGGTCCGCTGGGCGCGCAGTTCCTGGTCTGGGAGTACGCCACCGCGATCGCCGGCCGGGCGTTGGGGATCAACCCGTTCGACCAGCCGAACGTGACCGAGTCCAAGGAGAACACCAGCCGGCTGTTGGCCGAATCCGGGCCGGACGGGCCGGCTGTGCCGACCCCGCTGCTGACCGACGGTCCGGTGGAGGTGTTCGGCGACCCGCGGGTCTTCGACGGTGCCAAGTCCCTGTCCGACGCGCTGGACACGTTGTTGGGTGCGGTCGACGATCGCGGGTACCTGGCGGTCATGGCCTACCTGGACCGGGTCGCGGACGCGGCCGCGGCGAAGCTGCGGCCCGCGCTGGCACGCCGCCTGATGGACCGTCAGGTCACCTTCGGCTGGGGGCCGCGGTTCCTGCACTCGACCGGCCAGTTCCACAAGGGCGGCCCGCAGGTCGGGGTGTTCCTGCAGGTGACCGGGGCGATCGCCGAGGATCTGGCCATCCCGGGCCGCCCGTTCACGTTCGGGTCGCTGCACCTCGCCCAAGCACTCGGCGATCTGGGCGCGCTCACCGGCCGCGGCAGACCGGCGCTCCGGTTGCATCTGACGGATCGTCAGGCGGGCCTGGAAGCCGTGCTCGCCGCCATCGAGCGATGACCTCCGGCCGCGCCGTGAACCCCGCCGCGCCGGCTCGCAAGAATGCGCTGCGCGATCCCCGCGACAAACGCCTGCCGCGGGTGGCCGGCCCGTGCGGCATGGTGATCTTCGGCGTCACCGGAGATTTGGCCACCAAGAAGGTCATGCCGGCGATCTACGACCTGGCCAACCGCGGTCTGCTGCCGCCGGGGTTCTCCCTCATCGGCTACGCCCGCCGCAACTGGGCCGACCAGGACTTCGCCCAGGTCGTGCACGACGCGGTCCGGGAACACACCCGAACCGGGTTCCGCGAGGAGGTCTGGTCGCAGCTGGCCGCCGGATTCCGCTTCGTGCCCGGGGATTTCAGCGACGACGACGCGTTCGGCAAGCTCGCCGACACCTTGGCGGGACTGGACGCCGACCGCGGCACCGGCGGCAACCACGCCTTCTACCTGTCGATCCCGCCGAAATTCTTCCCCGAGGTCGTCTCGCAGCTGTCCAAGCACGGCCTGGCCCAGGCCGCGACGTGCGGCCCCGACGGGCGGACGCCGTGGCGGCGGGTCGTCGTCGAGAAGCCGTTCGGTCGCGACCTGGAGTCCGCACGCGAGTTGAACCAGTTGCTGGAAAGCGTCTTCCCGCCGGAGTCGGTGTTCCGCATCGACCACTACCTCGGCAAGGAGACCGTCCAGAACATCCTCGCGATCCGTTTCGCGAACCAGCTGTTCGAGCCGATCTGGAACCGCAACCACGTCGACCACGTGCAGATCACGATGGCCGAGGACATCGGGATCGGCAGCCGTGCCGGGTTCTACGACGGCATCGGGGCGGCCCGCGACGTGTTGCAGAACCACCTGATGCAACTGCTGGCGCTGACCGCTATGGAGGAACCGGTCTCCTTCCGCCCCGACGACCTGCGCGCGGAGAAGCAGAAGGTGCTCTCCGCGATCCGGCCGCCCGCCGACCTGGCCACGACGACCGCTCGTGGCCGCTATACCGCCGGTTGGCAGGGCGGCGCGCCGGTGGGCGGCTTCCTCGACGAGGAGGCGATCCCGGCCGACTCGAAGACCGAGACCTACGCGGCGGTGAAGCTGGAGCTGGACACCCGGCGCTGGGCCGGCGTCCCGTTCTACCTCCGCACCGGCAAGCGCCTGGGCCGACGGGTAACCGAGATCGCGTTGGTCTTCCAACGAGTGCCGCACCTGCCGTTCGAGGCCACGGCGACCGAGGAACTCGGCCAGAACGCCTTGGTGTTCCGGATTCAGCCGGACGAGGGGGTGACCGTCCGGTTCGGGGCGAAGGTGCCCGCCACCTCGATGGAGGTGCGCGACGTGAACATGGACTTCGCCTACGGCGGCGCGTTCGCCGAGAGCTCCCCGGAGGCCTACGAACGGCTGATCCTAGACGTGCTGCTCGGCGAGCCCCCGTTGTTCCCGCGCAGCCGGGAGGTCGAGCTGTCCTGGCAGGTGCTGGACCCGATCGAGGACTTCTGGGCGGGTCAGGGTCCCCCGGAGGACTATGCGGCCGGGACGTGGGGTCCGCCGTCGGCCGACGCGCTGATGGCCCGCGACGGTCGCTGCTGGCGGCGGCCTTGAGTACGTCGTTGGCCGATACTTCGGCGGGTGAGATCAACAAGGCGCTGCTCACCGCCCGGCAGGCGCACGGCGGCCCCACGGCGGGCCACGTGATGACGTTGATCATGGCCACCGAGGGCCATGGCAGCGGCCCGGCGGTCCAGGCCACCTGTCGCACCGCCGCTGAGCATCCGTCGCGGATCCTGGTGGTTCGCCGTCATCCCCGCGAGAGCTGCATCCGGCTGGACGCCGAGGTGTTCGGCTCCGGGGAACGCGGGCCGGGCGAGATGGTGATCCTGGACCTGTCCGGCGAACTGGCGCATCATGCCGAGTCGGTGGTGCTGCCACTGCTCATCCCGGACACCCCGGTCGTGACGTTCTGGCCGGGTGCCGGCCCGGAGGACCCGTCGGCCGATGCGCTGGGCCGACTGAGCCAGCGACGGGTCACCGATCTGGCCGCCGCCCCGGACCCGGTCGGGCAGCTGCAAGCGCGGGCCGCGCACTACGCCGACGGCGACACCGACCTCGCCTGGACCCGATTGACGCTGTGGCGCAGCGTGCTGGCCACCGCGCTGGACGACCAGTACTCGCAGCCCACCGCGGGCGCGGTGGCGGCCGAGCCGGGCAGCGCCAGCGCCGAACTGCTGACCCTGTGGCTGTCCGGCCGGCTGCACATCCCGGTGCAACGCGTGGACTCCACCGGCCCCGGTCTCACCGAGGTTCGGCTGACCTTCGACGAGGGCGAGGTCGCGCTGCGGCGTACCGACGGGCGGTTGGCCATGCTCACCTCACCCGGCCACGCCGAGCGCCCGATCGCGCTCAAACGTCGCGACCTGTCCGAGTTGATGAACGAGGAACTGCGTCGGCTGGACGCCGACGACATCTACGCGGAGTGCCTGGCGAGAATCCGGGAGACTGCGAACGAAGAGGATCGCGCATGACGCCGACCGTGATCGTGCACCGCGATCAGCCGACGCTCGCGGCCGCGGTCGCGGCCCGCCTGGTGACCCGACTGGTCGACGTCCAGGCCGCCCGCCGCACTGCTTCGGTCGTGGTGACCGGCGGCGGGATCGGCATCGGGACACTGGCCGCCTTGGCGGCCATGCCCGCCCGGGACGCCGTCGACTGGCGCAACCTGGACATCTGGTGGGGTGACGAACGGTTCCTGCCGTCCGGCCATGCCGATCGCAACGAGACCCAGGTGCGTTCGGCGCTGCTGGACCATGTTCCGGTCGACCCGGACCGGGTTCATCCGATGCCCCCGAGCGACGGGGAATGCGGCAACGACCCGGAGGTCGCCGCGGAACTTTATGCCAAGACCCTGGAGGCGGCGACCCTCCCGGAGGATCACGGAAACGTGCCCAGCTTCGACGTGCTGATGCTCGGCGTGGGCCCGGATGGCCACGTTGCCTCGCTGTTCCCGGAGAAGCCGGCACTCCATGAGACACAGCGTTCCGTCGTCGCCGTCCGGGGCGCACCCAAGCCGCCGCCGACCCGGATCAGCCTCACCCTGCCCGCGATCCGGTCCGCCCGCGAGGTCTGGCTGGTCGTGTCCGGTTCGGAGAAAGCGGCGGCGGTCCGCATGGCCCTGTCCGGCGCCGGGCCCATACAGATCCCGGCCGCCGGCGCCCTTGGCCGCGTTCGCACACTGTGGCTCCTGGACCGCGCTGCCGCTACTGAGGTGCCGGCCGCACTGACCCGGCTTGCCTCGCCCTGACCCGCTTCCCTCCGGCCGGACACGGTGCCGAGATGCCCACTGCATGCGCCCCGCCCCGCTGGATTCCTCCCGCCCTGACCTCGCCCGGCCCCGTGGGGTCAGGCCGCCAGCAGGGCGCGGACGACGCCGAGGAAAGTGCCCGAGTCGCGCATCAAGCCGTCGGCCTCGGTGTCCGTCACCGCGCTGCTCAGCCCCGCCGACGCGGCGGCCCGCTTCTGGGCGCTCGCCGTGAAGTGCGCAGCCCAGGAGGCCAGTTCCGGTGCTGTGACCGCCAGCTCGGCCCAGGCATTCGCGGGCGGCCGACGCCGCCTGCCGTCGCGGTGCCGCAAGGGCGGGCCCGCGGCACCCGGTGGGCGGGCGGCCAGCACCGCGGCCGCGGTCCGCAGCGCCGCCAGGTGCGCCGCGGCGTAGCGGTCGGTCGAGCGTGCCGCCAATCCGGCCAGCGCGAGGTCGCGGTCGGCAGCTGAAAGCAGCTCGTCCGCCCGGGCGACGTGGGACGGGGAAGGAATCATCGGGCCCTCCGGTTCGGGCACCGGCGCGGCGATCCGGGGGTCGAGGTCGGCCCGCCGCGGCCGGTGCGTTCTCACGCTATCGAACATATATTCGAATACGCAAGCACCATACCGCGGGGCGCCGACAGAATTCTGCGGCAGCGTCGCCGAATGCTCAGCGACGTTCCATCTGGCGCGCGTCGTCGGCCACCCGTCCGGATGCGGCGAGCCGGTCCATCAACCTGGTGGCCACCCGCATCCCCCCGAGGAACAGCGGCGGCGCGTACCGCTTCATCCCCCACAGCAGCCGACCCTCCAGGTGCGGCAGGCACCAGAAGCGCTCCTTGCCCATCGCGCGCAGCACCTTGCGCGCCACGTCGTCGGCGGTGAGTTTCGGGCCGGGCGTCGCCCCGGCGATCATCTGCCGGGCGATCACCTCGAACGAGGGGTCCGTGGTCCGCATCGTGTCCGCGAGATTCGTGGCGAAGAAGCTCGGGCAAACCACCGTGGTACGCACGTGTGCCCGGGCCAGTTCGTGGCGCATCGTCTCGGACAGCGAGATCACCGCCGCCTTCGTGGCGTTGTAGGGCGCCATGTTCGGCGCATTCACCAGGCCGGCCAACGACGCGATGTTGACCACGTGTCCGCCGCCCTGCTCGGCGAACAGGGGCAGGAACGTGTGCACGCCCCGCACGACGCCCAGCAGGTTGATCTCGACTATCCAGTTCCAGTCGGCCATCGGGGTGTCCGCGATCGGGCCGCCGTGGGCAACGCCCGCGTTGTTCACCAACACGTCCAGGCCGCTCCACTCCCGCCGGCACCACTCCCGGGCGGCGATCCAGGCGGTCTCGTCGCGCACGTCGAGCGGCAGGAACGCCACCCGGTCGGTCTCCTGACCCGCCTCCCGCAGCCGCTCGGCGAACTCCAGGCGCGCCAGCTCGCCGGCCGCCGCGTTCATGTCGGTGATCAGCACCCGGGCACCGTCGGCCAGCGCGGCCGCGGCGAGCGCGCGTCCGAGACCGGAAGCCCCACCCGTGATCAGGATCCGTCGGTCCACCGGGAACTCCTTTCGTCGCATGGAACTTACCGAAGGTAAGATACACCTGCTGATGCTGCTCGCAACGCCCACGGCGCCGCTGACTACGTTGCACACCTATGGAGATCTGGCTCAATCCGGCTTGTTCCAAGTGCCGCACGGCAACGGAAACCCTGGACGCGGCCGGGGTGAGCTATACGGTCCGACGTTACCTCGATGATCCGCCGACCCCGGCTGAACTCACCGAGGTCCTCGACCGACTCGCCCTGGAACCTTGGGACATCGCCCGACTCGGCGAGGGCGTGGCCACCGAACTCGACCTGGCCGCCATGCCCCGCGACGCCGGCTCCCGCGCGGAGTGGATCAAGCTGCTGGTGGCCCACCCGATCCTGATCCAACGTCCGATTCTCACCGCGGCGGACGGCACCACAGTGGTCGGGCGAACAACGGAGGAACTCGACCGCGCCGTGACCGGGGAGCGTTGACCACCGCTACCGACAACTCCGTCGTGGATGTCGCGGTGGTCGGCGCCGGGCACAATGCCCTGGTCGCCGCCTGCTACCTGGCCCGGGCCGGACTGGATGTCGCGGTGTTCGAGCGCGACGCCGTGCTGGGCGGCGCGGTCTCGACCGTCGAACGTTTCCCCGGTCATCGGGTGGACCGCGGCTCCAGCCTGCACGTGCTGGTCCGCCACACCGACCTGGTGGAGGACCTGGAACTCGGCGAGTGCGGACTGCGTTATCTGGACGCGGACCCGTGGGGCTACGCACCGGGCGAGCGCCCCGGCGGCCCCGGGATCCTGTTCGCCACCGATCTGGAGCGGACCGTCGAGTCGATCGGGGCGGTGTGCGGCGCGGCCGACGCCGCCGCCTACCGGCGACTGATCGGCGAGGTCACCCCGATCACCCGACGACTGCTGGCCACGTTCACCGACTCCCCCACCGGGCCCCGGATTGCGCGCCACGCACGCAATCTGACGGTGGGTCGGAACCGGGCCGAGATGGCCCGTTGGTTCCTGCAACCGGCCGACCACCTCCTCGACGCCACCTTCGCCGACGAGCGACTGAAAGCCGCGCTGGCCTGGCTGGTCGCGCAGTCCGGCCCGCCGTCCCACGAGCCCGGCACGGTTGGTCACCTCATGTGGCTGGGCCTGCTGCACACCCGCGCGCCCGGTCGCCCGATCGGCGGCTCCGGCGCGCTTTCCGAGGCGCTGGCCGAACGCCTGCGGCGATCGGGGGGCCGGATCAGCGCGAGCGAACCCGTGGCGCAGGTGAGCGTCCGACACGGCCGAGCGGTCGGCCTGCGCACCGCGACCGGGCACGAGGTCCGAGCCCGGGTCGTGCTGTCGGGCACCCATGTGCTGACGACCCTGGACCTGCTCGGCAGCACCGTCGACCTCGCTCGGGCCAGGGCCCGGATCCGGATCGGCGACGGGATCGGCGTCGCGGTCCGCGTGGCCGGCGTCGGCCTGCCACGTTATCCTGACGCGCCGTCAGATGCCTTGCACGGCATGCAGTTGCTCGTCGACGACCGGCTGCAGTTGCGCACCGCCTACGCCGACCACCTGGCCGGCCGGCCGCCCCGCCGACCGGCCGTGCTCGCGATGACGCCGACCGTGTTGGATCCCACATTGGCGCCGCAGGGCGAACACAACCTCACGCTGTGGGCGCAGTGGCATCGCCACACCCTGGCCGACGGCACGGACTGGGCGCAGTTGCGGCCGGCAGTGGCCGAGGCGACCATCGCCGAGGTCGAGCGACGCGCGCCCGGCTTCGCCGCTACCGTGCGAGCCACCCATGTCCAGACCCCGCCCGATCTGGAGCGGGAGTTGGACCTGCGGCGGGGCAACGTCATGCATGTCGAGATGGCACTCGACGCGATGTTCGGATTGCGACCGGTACCGGAGTTCGCGCGCTATCGCGGTCCGGTCCCGGGCCTGTACCTGACCGGGGCGTCCACCCATCCCGGCGGCGGGGTGTTCGGCGCCTCGGGCCGCAACGCGGCCCGCACGATCCTGCGCGACCTGCGTCGGATGCGCGGCCGACGCCCGCGCGCACAGATAGGGTCGGCGCCGTGACCGTGATCTACCCGCCGGGCGCGCCGTGCTGGCTGGACCTGACGTGCCGGATCCAGTCGAAGGCCGCCGACTTCTACGAAGGCCTGCTCGGTTGGCGGGTCCGCGACGACTATGCCAACGGGTTCGCGAACTTCGCCGTCGGCGAGGACCGGGTGGCGGGCATCGGACCGTCCGGCGATCGTCCGGCCAGTTGGAACATCTACCTCTGCGTGGCGAATCTGGAGCAGACCCTGGCGGACCTGCCCCGGTTCGGCGGACGCCGGTTGGTCGGGCCGGTCGACCTCGGCAGCGACGGTCGCGGCGGCGCCGGTGTGGACCCGACCGGCGCGGTGTTCTCGTTGTGGGAGCCGCGCGGGTTCACCGGCGCCGCACTGACCGGCGTCACCAACACCTGGTGCTGGACCGAGCTGATCACCCACGACGTAAACACCGCCGCCCAGTTCTACGCCGACGTCTTCGGCTGGGTCATCGACCTGCAGGCCATCGGCGAGATCAGCTACGCCCTGGCCCGCCTGAACGGCGCCGGGGTGGCGGGCATGGTCCGTCCACCGGGAGCCAACCTGATCCATCCGGCGTGGACGGTCACGTTCGCTGTGCTGGACGTGGACGCCACGGTGGCCCGCGCGCTCGAACTCGGTGGCCAGGTCGCGACGCCGGCCACCGACGTGCCCGGCCTGGGACGCTACGCCGCGCTCGGCGGAGTGGCCGGCGAGGCCTTCTCGGTAGTGACCCGCACAGTTCGTTGAGGTAGCCGTTGGCCCGGGTGGTGGTGATCGGGGCCGGGCTGTCCGGGCTCGCGGTCGCCGCCCGCCTGGCGCGCCTGCGGCACGACGTGACCGTGGTCGAGCGATCCGCCGGCCCCGGCGGGGCGGCCGGTCGCCTGGAGCGCGACGGCTTCGGGTTCGACACCGGCCCGACCCTGCTGCAGTTGCCCGCCGGGTGGCGCGACCTGTTCGTCAAGACCGGCCGCAACAACCCGCTCGAGACAGTCCTGGAGCTGCGCCCGGTGGACCCCGCCGTCCGGTGGGAGTTCGCCGACGGCAGCGTCGTCGACCTGCCGAACGCGACCCGGGCGGGCGTCGGCGACGCGTTGACAGCCGCGTTCGGCCCGGCGGCGGCGGCGCAGTGGGACGCCTTCCTCGCGACCGGCGATGACGTCTGGGCCCAGTTCCGTCAGGGCTTTCTGAGCGGACCGGTGCCCGTGGCCTCCGGCTGGCGCGCCCCGCGGGAATTGCGCGCCGCGCACGCCGCGCTGCATCCGGCCCACTCCTATCGCGATCTGATGCGCCGTCACCTGAAGGACCCGCGGCTGCGACAGGCCGCCGCCGGTTACGTGCTGAGGCTGGGCTCCGACCCCGACCTCGCGCCGGCCACCGCGGTGCTCTGGCCCTGGCTGGAGGCGACCTTCGGCGCATGGGAGGTGGTCGGTGGGATCCGGGCCCTGGTCGACGCGGTGGAGGCCCGGGGCCGGCAGCGGGGGGCGCGGTTCCGTTACGACACGAGCGCCGCCCGGATCGAGACCGCGGGCGGTGCGGTCGTCGCGGTGCATCTGGTCGACCAGGAACCGCTCGCCGCCGACGTGGTCGTCGCGGCAGTCGACGACCAATTGCTGCACGGTCTGTGCCCCGGCGCCGCACCGACCTCGCGGGAGCGCTCGACGGGGTTCTGTTGCCTTCTGCTGGCCCTGCGCGACGACGACCCCGGTCCGCTGACCAGGGTCTCGTTCCCGGCGGCGCCACAAGACGAATTGGCCGCGCTCCGCACGGGCTCACCCAACAACGAGCCGACCATCTTCGGCAGCCGGGGCACCGCTCCGGCCGGGGCCGGCGCCTGGACACTTACCGCGCCGGCCGCGCCGAGCGCGGGCCAGGAGGCGGCCGAACAGCTCCTGCGGGGGCTGGACGCCCGCGGCCATCGGGTCTCGGATCGCCTGCTGTGGTGGGAGTTCCTGACCCCGGCGGATCTGACGGCCCGTACCGGTTCGCCGGGCGGCGCCACGATCGGCCCGGCCCTGCACGGCGCCGAGGCACTGCATCGACCGCCGAACGCCACCAGGATCCGGGGGCTCTACCACGTGGGCTCCGCGGCCCATCCCGGGCCGGGCATCGCGCTGGCGCCGCTCGGGGGCGCGCTGGTGGCCGAGGCCGTGGGGCGGGCCCGGCCGGAGTGACCCACGGGAGTGACCCGGCGCGGAAACCGCGGCCCCAAAAAGAAAAACGGTCGTTCGGGCCTGCAGGTTGCACCCCTGCGAGGCCCGAACGTACCGACCCTGATCTGACCGACCCCGGTGCCCTTCCGGACCACGTGAGCGGTACACGTGGTGCCCGTTGAGGTTCCGCCGAAGTTCCGGGTCCTCGTAGCCCCACGGTCGGCGGGACTCCCAAAACTTCGTACTCCAAGCATGCCTGCGTTCAGCGTCCAGGCAATCCACCGACTCGCCCGGAGAACATCCTCCGTTCGTAGGACGCCGGTTTGGGCGAGCTTTGTCCGGGCCGTGGAGCGGCTTGCGTGCCACGGTGAGCCGCGCCCTGCGCCCACCGCGCAGAGCTCAACGCCGCGGGGCGAGCCCGAGATTCTGGTAGATCTGCAATGTCGAGCCCGCGCAGCGCGGTTCAACGCCGCGGACCAAGCCCGAGATTCTGGTAGATCTGCAATGTCGAGGTCGAGCGGTTCAACGTGTAGAAGTGCAGCCCGGGCGCTCCCCCGTCGAGCAGCCGGGCGCACAGCTCGCCGGCCACCTCGACGCCGATCCGACGCACCTCCGCCGGATCGTCGGCCACTGCTTGCAGACGCTCGGCGAGCACTGCCGGAAAGGCGGCCCCGGACAGCTTCGCGAACCGCGTGATCTGCGAGACGTTGGTGACCGGCATGATCCCGGGCAGGATCGGGATCGTGCACCCGTGCGCGGCGGCGCGGTCGACGAGCCGGAAGTAGTTGTCGGCGTCGAAGAAGAACTGGGTCACCGCGAAATCCGCCCCGGCGGCAGCCTTCAGCGCCAGAAACTTCGCGTCGGAGTCCAGGTCCACCGACTCCGGATGGCCTTCCGGGAAGGCCGCCACCCCGACGCAGAACCCGCCGAGTTCACGCAGCGTGCGGACGAGTTCGTCGGCGTGTTCCAGCCCCTCCGGATGCGGCTCCCACGGCGTACCCGGCCCGCCCGGCGGGTCGCCGCGCAAGGCGAGCACGTTGCGGATCCCGGCGGCGGCGAACCCGCCGATGACCGAGCGCAGTTCGCCGCGCGAGGAACCGACGCAGGTCAGGTGCCCGACGGAGGTCAGCGTGGTGTCGGTAGCGATTTTCTCCACGATCCGCACGGTGCGGTCGCGGGTCGTGCCGCCTGCGCCGTAGGTGACCGAGACGAACGTGGGCGCCAGCGGTTCGAGCCTGCGGATGGCCTCCCACAGCGTGCGTTCGCCCTCGTCGTTGGCCGGGGGGAAGAACTCGAAGGAGTACGAACGACCACCGGCGGCGAGCAGGTCGCGCAGCGTCGTGCCCAGTCCGTCCCCGCCGGGGCGTCCCGGAGTTCCGCTCGTCATAGTGGGGTCCAGCCTAAATGTTGTCGCAGGAGCGTCGTGGGGATCACGAAACAGATGCGCCGCATCGCCGGCCCGACCGACCATGTGGTCGTGGTCGGCGCCGGTCTGGCCGGTCTGTCCACCGCGTTGCGCCTGGCCGGCGCGGGCCGGTCGGTCACGCTGCTGGAGCGTGCGGCGGTGCCCGGCGGCCGGGCTGGGGTGCGGCGCGTCGAGGGCTACACGTTCGACACCGGCCCCACCGTGCTGACGATGCCCGACCTGGTCGCCGACGCGCTGGACTGCGTCGGCGAACGGTTGACCGACTGGCTGCGGTTGGACCGGCTAGATCCGGCCTACCGGGCCCGCTTCGCCGACGGCTCGAGCATCGACGTGCACGCCGATCCGGAGCGGATGGCCGCCGCGATCGAGGGGTTCAGCGGCGCCCGGGACGCGGCCGGCTACCGCGACCTGGTGGCCTGGACGACGCGGCTGTACCGGGCCCAGATGCGCAGCTTCATCGACCGCAACATCGACTCGCCGCTGGGCCTGTTGGTTCCCGACCTCGCCCGGTTGGCCGCGGCCGGCGGGTTCGGCCGACTGGACCGCGCGGTGGGCCGGCGGCTGACCGATCCCCGGCTGCGGCGGATCTTCTCGTTCCAGTCCATGTACGCCGGACTGGCTCCGGCGCGGGCCTTGGCCGCGTACGCGGTCATCTCCTACATGGACACCGTCGCCGGGGTGTGGTTCCCGCGCGGCGGGATGCATGCGGTTCCCGCGGCACTGGCCGGTGCCGCGGTCAAGCACGGGGTGGACCTGCGGCTGTCCACCCCCGCCGTGGCGGTGGAACGTCGCGGCGGTCGCGCGGTGGCGGTCCGGACCGCCGATGGTGAGCGCGTGGCGTGCGACGCCCTGGTGCTGACCGCCGACCTGCCGGTGGCCTGGTCGGAGTTGCTGGGTGGGCAGCCGCGGCGGGTGCGGCGGTTGCGCTACTCGCCGTCCTGCGCGCTGCTCCTGGTCGGCTCACGCGCCGGTGCGTCGGACCCGGCGCACCACGAGGTGAACTTCGGGGCCGCGTGGGAGCAGACGTTCGCCGAACTGATCGACGAGGGCGAGCTGATGAGCGACCCCTCGTTCCTGGTCAGCACGCCGACCGTGGCCGACCGCGGCGCCGCACCGCCCGGCCGGCACTGCCACTCGGTGCTGTTCCCGACACCGAACCTGACCGCGGGTCAGAACTGGGCGAGGCTGCGCGAGCCCTACCGGGAGTCGATGATCGCGACGCTGGAGGCGCGCGGCTGGTCCGGCTTCGGCGCGCGCATCGAGGTGAGCGAATTCGTCACGCCGGCCGACTGGGCCGACCGTGGTATGGCCGCCGGCACCCCGTTCGCCGCCAACCACAGCTTTCGCCAGACCGGGCCCTTCCGCCCGGCGAATCTGGCCGCCGGTTGGGCGAACGTCGTGTTCGCCGGCTCCGGGACCGTTCCCGGTGTGGGGGTCCCGTGTGTGCTGATCTCCGGACGACTCGCCGCCGAACGCATCACCGGGCCCGACCCCAGCTACCACTCCCGGACCTGGATCAGCTGACCGGAGAGGTGCCCTAGGCTGACCGGGAGAGCGGGACCAGGAGGCGGCAATGGCAGTGGGCACCGAACCGGCGGCCGAGGCCGAGTCGACACCGGAGGAGCCGGCGGAGGGGGAGACGGACGACGTCTTCGCCGGCGACGATCCCAAGGCCAAGTTCCGCGAGGCCCTGGCCCGTAAGCACGGCGGCGGCGGAAAAGGCACCGCCGGAGCCGATGGCGGCTCGAAGATCTCCGCCACGCACGGACCGGCCAAGTCGCAGCGCACCTTCCGCCGGAAGAGCGGCGGCTGACCGCCGGTGCTCGGCGACGCCTGCCTGGACGCGGCCGGAATCCTCGACCCCGATCTGCGTGCCTCGTTCCACAACTGCCGGGTGCTGCACGCCCGACACGGCCGGACCTACTACCTGGCCACCACGATGCTGCCGCCCCAACGTCGGCCCTGGGTCTGGGCGCTGTACGGGTTCGCCCGCGCCACCGACGAGATCGTCGACGACCTGGACGTGCCGGACTCGCCGGAGGAACGCGCGGCCCGGCTGGACAGCTGGGCTCAGGATCGCCTGGCTGAGCTTGCGGTGGGCGCCAGCTCCGACCCGGTGGGCCGGGCACTGGTGCACACCGTCCGCACCTGGGACATCCCGGTCGCGCACGTCGTCGCGTTCCTGGACGCCATGGCCGCGGATCTGACTGTGCATCAGTACGACACGTTCGACGCGTTGCTGGCCTACATGCACGGTTCGGCGGCGGTGATCGGGCTGCAGATGCTGCCGATCCTGGGGTCTGCTGACCCGGACGCGGCCGATGCCGCCCAGGCCTTGGGTGTCGCGTTCCAGTTGACCAACTTCATCCGCGACGTCGGCGAGGATCTGACCCGCGGCAGGCTGTACCTGCCCCGCGAGGACCTGGCCCGCTTCGGGGTCACCCGGGCCGACCTGCAGCACGGCGAGGTGACCCCGGCCGTGCGCGAACTGATGCGCTTTCAGATCAGTCGGGCCCGGTTCTGGTACGAGCGGGCCCGCCCGGGGATCGCGATGCTGCACCCGTCCAGTCGCGAGTGCATCCAGGCCGCCCACGACCTCTACTCGGGAATTCTCGGGGCCGTCGAGCACAACGACTATCAGGTGTTGCGCAGACGGGCCACGGTCGGGCTGGGCCACCGTGTCCGCAGCGGGTTGACCGCCTACTTGCGCGCCCGGCGGTCCTGGTCGACCGTGCCGGAGCCCAACCTGCCCACGGCGTCCCAACAGAGCAGCGTCCACAACACCAGGGCGAAACCGAACAGCAGATCCTCGACCGGCGCGTAGGCCACCCGCCCGGGGCCGAACAGCCGCGGGGTGCCGCCACCCAGCACCGTGTCCGCGCTGTAGCGCACGATCCGCCGGCCGGTGAGCCAGCCGTTGGTGAGCAACTGGAAGAACAGCACGATCCCGTAGGCGATCCAGAACTCCTTCCGCAGCATGAGTCTGCTGCGCGGCACCGCCAGGTCCAGCGCGACCACGGCCACGACGGCACAGCAGGCCAGCGCGGTGTACGTCACCGTCGCGCACCCGCCTCGTTCTGACGATCAGTCACATTCGCCCGGCCGGAACGCAACGCCCGCACCGCCTCCATGGTCAACACGATCGCCGTCGGAATCACCACGAAGAAGGCGATCTCCTCCAGCGGCAGCCCGAACAATCGGGGCGGCAACGTCTGCGCCGGGTCGAACCGCCACTGCCCGTGGTCGGTGGCCAGGGCGTCCCAGACCAGGAACGGGGCGGCGACCAGCACCAGTGTCGCAACCAGGCGAGCCGGTCGACGCAGCACCCGCACTCCGGGACGGCATTCCAGCGGCAGCACCGCGGCCAGGCAGACGACCAGCACAGCCACGTAGGAGAGGTGACGCACAGACCCAATTGTGGCGCCGCAGCGATGATCGGACGGACGGGGCGCCTTCGCAGGCGTCGCAGTCGGGTTGTCCCGCTCGCGGGGGGGCGGCGGAAATTTACCTGCACACCCGCGCCGACACCACCCGGCAAAGGGGGTGCGGGTGGCGAAGCCCCCGCCGGCGCGGACGAAGTCCGCGCACAAAACACCGAAACGAGCCATGGAAGGCGCCGAAAGGCGCCGACCATGGCTCGCCACTCGTGGAGGCCAGGCGAACGGGGCACCTTCGCAGGGGTCGATGGGGCCCCGCCCGCCGGCTCCGGGCGGACTCTCGGGGAAACCGGCCGGCAGCGGGTTGCCCCGCCGAGAAAAACGTTACCGGCGCGGCCGCTGCCGCCGTGGCAACTTTGCTGAAGCGTGGCGTCGTATCTTACGACCCGTCAGATTTGCCGGCAGCACGGGCGGTCAGGCGTTTCGCGAAGGCCGCGGCGGCCGCTCCCGGATCGTCCGCGTCGGTGATGGCGCGTACCACGACGACGCGGTCGGCACCGGCTTCGAGCACGTCGTCCAGGCGACCGGAGTCGATTCCGCCGATCGCGTACCAGGGCCGCCGAGCCTGCCCGGCCGCGTACCGGAGCAGGTCGAGTCCTGGCGCCGGCCGCCCCGGTTTGGTGGGCGTCGGCCAGGTCGGCCCCACACAGAAGTAGTCCACGCCGGCCTCGGCCTGGGCGGCGTCGACCTGATCCCGGTCGTGGGTGGATCGTCCGATCAAGGGAGCGGAACCGATCAACCAGCGGGCGTCCGGCACCGGCAGGTCGTCCTGCCCCAGATGCAGGACGTCGGCGCGCGCCGCGTAGGCCAGATCGGCCCGGTCGTTGACGGCGAACAAGGCGCCGTGCCGCACCGCGGCGTCGGCGAATACCTCCAACGCGGCCAGTTCGGCGCGTGCCTCCATGCCCTTCTGCCGCAGTTGCACGATGTCCACGCCGCCGGCCAGCACCGCCTCGAGGAACTCCACGAGGTCGCCCTGCCGCGTTCGGGCATCGGTGCACAGGTAGAGCCGGGCGCCGTCCAGCCGGGTCCGCGCGTCGATACCCACGCCCCGTCAGAACCCCAACGCCTGCGCGCGTCGCCGCACCTCGGTACCCCGGTTCTGCCGCAGCGCGGTCACCGGGCTGCCGGGCAATGTCGCGTCGTCGGCGAACAACCACTCCAAGGCCTCCTCCTGCGAGTAACCGGAGTCGGACAGCACCGTCAGCGTGCCCGCCAGGCCCTTGAGCACGTCGCCGTCCTGCACGAACTCAACGGGCACCGACAGCACCGACCGCTCTCCGCGGCGCCGGGCCAGGAAATGGCCGTCGGCAAGCATCTGCCGCACCCGGGCCACGTCCAGACCGAGCGCCTCGGCCAGTTCAGGCAACGTCAACCACCGGCTCACCGCAAGTTCGACGGGATCCGCCGACTCCTCCGTCGTCACACGTCCCACCCTGTCGCAAGTTCGTGGCATCGACCCTCACCCTCTCATCGCGCCCCGCCATGCCTGCGAGGCGCCGGTAGGCTGGCCCGGAGATGATCGACGAGTCCGACGCCGACCACTGCCCCGATGTCGTGGTGGTGGGCGCCGGTGTGATCGGCCTCGCGATCGCGTGGCGGGCGGCGCTCGACGGGCTTCGGGTGACCCTGGTCGACCCGGCCCCGGCCTCCGGTGCATCCGCCGTCGCGGCGGGGATGCTCGCCCCGGTTACCGAGGCCGCGTACGGCGAGGACGCCCTGCTGCGTCTCAACCTGGACTCCGCGACCCGATACCCGGACTTCGTCGCCGAACTGCACGAACGGACCGGCCTCGACCCGGCTTACCGGACGATCGGGACCCTGCTGGTGGCCGCCGACGGGGGCGACCTCGTCGCGGCCGCGGACCTGCTCGCGTTCCAGCGGAGGCTGGGCCTGGATGTCACCGAGGTGACCGGACGGGACGCTCGTCGGCTCGAGCCGCTGCTCGCGCCGGGCGTCCGCGGCGGGCTGCTGGTGGCCGGCGACCACCAGGTCGACCCGCGGCGGCTGACGGCCGCCCTGCTGGCCGGATGCCGCCGGGCGCAGGTGCGGCTGATCTGCGCCGCTGCACAGGCCGTGGGACGCCGTGGCGACCGCGCGGTCGGCGTGGTCCTGGCCGATGGCACCAGCCTGACCGCCGGCCGGGTCGTGCTGGCAGCCGGCGCGCACTGCGGTCGGCTGGGCGGGCTGCCCGCCGACGCCTTCGCCTGCCTGCGGCCGGTGAAGGGCCAACTGCTGCGCCTGCAGATCCCACCGCGCATGCGCCCGATGCTGAGCCGGAACCTCCGCGGGCTGGTCCGCGGCAACAGCATTTACCTCGTGCCGCGGGCCGACGGGGAGTTGGTGATCGGCGCAACCGTCGAGGAGCAGGGTTTCGACACCACGGTGACCGCCGGCGCCGTGCACGAACTGCTCCGCGACGCCTCCGAACTGCTGCCCGCGATCAGCGAGGCGGCGTTGGTCGAGACGGCCGCCGGACTGCGCCCGGCAACCGCCGACAACGGACCGCTGCTTGGTGTGGCCCACCTGGATAACCTGGTCGTCGCCACCGGCCATTACCGCAACGGCGTGCTGCTGGCCCCGACCACGGCCGAGGCAATCCTGACCGTCCTGCGTGGCGGCGAACTTCCCGCGCTCGCGCGGCCTTTCGCCGCCGACCGCTTCGGCCGCGCCGTGGACGGCGCGGCGTGACCGAGCGCAGCATGACCGAGCGCAGCGAGGGAACCAATGTCACCGTCCCCGCCACCTCCGAGTCGCACCGACTATTGAAGGTGCGCCGGGTGACGCCGGTGACGGAGCGCAGCGAGGGAACCAATGTCACAGTCCCCGCCACCTCCGAATCGCACCGACGATTGAAGGTGCGCCGGTGACGGCAGGTGGATCGGGGTCCGACGACGGCGTTGTCACGGTGATCGTCAACGGCACGGCGGGCGAACATCCGGCCGGGACCACGGTGGCCGACCTCATAGCTGAACTGACCGGGAACCGCGACATGAAAGGCGTTGCCGCCGCGGTGAACGGGGCCGTGGTCCCTCGCGGTCGATGGCCCAGCCTGCTGCTGGGCGACGGGGATCGGGTCGAGGTGCTGACCGCGGTGCAGGGTGGGTGACCAGCGAGCGAGCGCAGCGAATGTGACTACCGAAGGGAGCACCAGCGAATGAGCACCGTGACTCTCCATCAGATCGCAGCCCGGCGCGACGCCGAGCCGTTGCTGATTGCCGGGCGTCGCTTCGGCTCGCGGCTGATCATGGGGACCGGCGGCGCGCCGAGCCTGGAACTGCTGGAGGCCGCGTTGGTGGCCTCCGGCACGGAGCTGACCACGGTGGCCATGCGCCGCGTGGACAGCACGGCACGCGGTTCGGTGCTCGATCTGCTGCGCCGTCTCGGTGTCGAGATCCTGCCGAACACGGCCGGCTGTCGGACGGCGGGCGAGGCGCTGCTGACCGCGCGGCTGGCCCGTGAGGCGTGCCAGACCGACTGGGTGAAGCTGGAGGTGATCGGCGATGAGCGGACCCTGCTGCCCGATCCGGTGGAAACCCTGGAAGCAGCCGAGGAACTCGTCGCGGACGGATTCGTGGTGCTGCCGTACACCACCGACGACCCGGTCCTGGCCCGCCGACTTGAGCAGGCCGGGTGCGCGGCGGTGATGCCGTTGGGTTCCCCGATCGGCTCCGGGATGGGCATCCGCAACCGGCACAACATCGAGTTGATCGTCTCCTCCGCCGGGGTTCCGGTGGTGCTGGACGCCGGTATCGGTACCGCTTCGGACGCCGCGTTGGCGATGGAACTCGGCTGCGACGCCGTGCTGCTTGCCTCGGCGGTGACCCGCGCCCAGGATCCGGCCGCCATGGCCAGTGCCATGCGGCACGCCGTGCTCGCCGGGCGAATTGCCCGAAATGCCGGACGTATCCCGATTCGTACCCACGCCATCGCGTCCTCGCCCACCGTGAGAATGCTCGGCGAGACCTGATCGTTGCGCCGCAATGGCGGGGATTTAGCTCGATGCCGCCGGTGTCGCGGACAGCCACCTTAGACTTGACCGGACATGAGTACTGCGCTGTCGGACCCGTTGGTGGGCCAACTTCTGGACGGGCGCTACCGCGTGACGAGGCGGCTGGCGCGCGGTGGGATGGCCACGGTCTACACCGCGCTGGACACCCGCCTGGGGCGCGAGGTCGCGCTCAAGGTCATGCACCCGCATCTGGCGGCCGACCGCGAGTTCGTCTCCCGTTTCATCCGGGAGGCGCACGCCGCCGCACGGTTGTCGCATCCCGCGGCGGTCGCGGTCTACGACCAGAGCGCCGACTCCGGCCACGTTTTCATCGCGATGGAGTACGTCCCCGGGCGCACTCTGCGCGACTGGCTGGCCGAACGCGGGCAGTTGACCCCACGGGAGACCTTCGCGGTGCTCGAGCCCGTGCTGGCGGCTCTGGCGGCGGCGCACGCGGCCGGTCTGGTGCACCGCGACGTCAAGCCGGAGAACGTGCTGATCGCCGACGACGGCCGGGTCAAGGTGGCCGACTTCGGGTTGGCCCGTGCGGTCAGCAACGCCACCGCGACCGGCGCGCTGATCGGCACGGTCGCCTACCTCGCACCCGAGCAGGTCGACCGGGGCGTGGCCGACCAGCGCAGCGATGTCTACGCCGCGGGCATCCTGCTCTACGAGTGCCTGACGGGGCGTCAGCCGCACCACGGCGAGACCCCGTTGCAGATCGCCTATCAGCACGTGAACTCCGACGTGCCGGCTCCATCGTTGACCCGACCGAGCCTGCCGCGCCAGATCGACCAACTCGTGCAACGGGCGACCAACCGCAACCCGGACGGACGACCGGCCGACGCCGGGCGGTTCCTGGCCGAGGTGATGGCCTGCCGGCGTGCGCTGAGTGCCGAAGCACTCGACGACACCGCGGGCGCACCGCAACGACCCACCGACGCACACTCGGCGACAGTCCTGGTGTCCCGCGACGAAGTGGCGGCGCAGCCCACCCCGGCGCAGCCGACTCTCTCGCTGGAACCCGGGCTCGCGATCACGCTCCCCGCCGCCGTCGCCGGCGCGCCGGCACGATTCGCCCGCCGGCGGCGGCGCGGCCGATTGGCGTTGGCCGCGGTGCTGTTCGCGGCGGTCGGGCTCGGCGTCGGCGGCTGGCGGCTGGCCGCCGACAAATCCGTCGACGCCCCGTCGCTGATCAGCCTGAGCCACGACGTCGCACTCGCCAAGGCGCGGTCCGCCGGGTTGCAGGTGCGCTTCGCCGACACCGGTCAGTTCAGCGAGAACGTGCCGGCGGGCGAGGTGTTGTCCACCGACCCGTTGCCGGGCCACCCGGTTGCCAAGAACGGCTGGATCACCGCGGTTCTGTCCAAGGGGCCGGAGCGGATCGCGGTGCCCAGCGGCGTCGCCGGCGCAGGGCTCGACGACGCCAAGCAGCAGTTGATCGACGCCGGGCTCACCCCGGGCAAGGTCACCCATGGCTACAGCGACACCGTCCCCGCCGGACAGGTGATCTCGACCGACCCGGCCGTGGGCACCGCGTTGAAGCGCCAGGCCGTGGTCAACCTGGCGGTCAGCGACGGCGGGCGTCCCACCCGGGTGCCGAACGTCGTCGGCCTGGATCTCGACGAGGCCACCGCGCAACTGAAGAGCATGGGCTTCCAGGTGGCGAGCCAACAGGTCGAGGGCGCGGCCATGCCGGGCGTCGTGGTGGCGCAGAGCCCCACCCCGGACCAGAAGGCCCCGCACGGCTCCACGATCACCGTGCAGGTCGCCCGAGGCGGCGCGATGGTCACCGTGCCGGACCTGGACGGGATGAGTCGCGACGAGGCCGAGGAGACCCTGCGCAAGCTCGGCCTGGCCGCCGATTCCGGTTTCGGCTTCGGCAGTCGGGTCACCAGGCAGGACCCGGCCGCGGGCAGCCAGGTGCCCACCGGCACCACCGTCCATCTGTCGTACTCGTTCTTCTGATCCGGACTGTCGGCCCGACTTGGCAGCGACCCGGTCTTCGCTTAGCCTTGCCTAAGTAAGTTCGGTCCGAGCCGGGAGCGGGTCTGCCACCGTGTACGTCTGCCTGTGCCATGCGGTCACCGAGGACGAGATCCTCGACGCTGTCGATGACGGCGCGCTGACCGAGGACGCGGTCGGCGAGATCACCGCGGCCGGTACCGGGTGCGGGGGCTGCCTGGAGCGCGTCGGCGACCTGATCGACGGGGCCGCCCCGTACGGTTGCCGCCTGCGGGCCCTGCCACAGACCGCGTGATCGGACCCCGGCCGACCCGGCGAGGCTTGCCTGCCCTTCCATGACAGTCGGTGGAATCGCCGATACGTTGCCCGGGTAGTGATCGCGTGGATGTCACTGAGGCGGGAGATACATGCAGGGCGACCCTGAGGTCATTGCGTTGCTCAACGAGCAACTGACCAGTGAGCTGACCGCGATCAACCAGTACTTCCTGCACGCCAAGATGCAGGAGAACTGGGGCTACACCAAACTCGCCGAGAAGACCCGCGCCGAGTCGATCGAGGAGATGCACCACGCCGAGCACGTCACCGACCGGATCCTGTTCCTCGAGGGCCTGCCCAACTACCAGAAGTTGCTCCCGCTGCGCATCGGGCAGAGCGTGCGCGAGCAGTTCCGAGCAGACCTCTCGGTCGAACTCGAGGTGGTCGACCGCCTGCGGCCGGGCATCATGATGTGCCGCGAGAAGGGCGACGTCACCAGCGCAAATCTCCTCGAGGAGATCCTGGCCGACGAGGAACGGCACATCGATTACCTGGAGACCCAGCTGCTTTTGATGGATTCGCTCACCGAGCAGATCTATCTCGCCCAGTGCGTCTCGCGGCCGCCGTCGCACTCGTCGGACTGAGGGCGCCGGCTTCCGGTCAACCCGCCACGGTGCGCGCGTAGGCGTCGAGGCGGGTGAGTTCGTCGGCGTAGATACCGCGCAATGCCTTGGGCGCGAAGGTCTTCTCGAAGAATCCCCCGATGCCGCCTGCGCCCTTCCAGGTCGTCGTGATCTCAACCTGGCACTGCTGTCCCTGCGGCGTGACCGTGAAACGCGTCACCAAGGAGGAGTTCCGGTCGGTCTCGACCAACACCTTGCCGGGCTCGGGTTCGCTGACCTCCATCACATAGGAACGCACCGGACGGCTGGGCGCCTGGAAGTCGAATTTGTGCACCGTTCCCGCGCCCACGCCGCCGGAGAGCACCTCGAACCCGCTGAACGAGTCCGGCACGAATTTCGGGCGCTGCGCCGCGTCGGCGATCAACCCGAAGGTGACGTCGGCAGGCGCGGCGATCGTGGCGTGCGCACTTGCGGTGACCTGTCCCATGATCAGGACTCTACGGCCCGCCGGATCACCGCTTCAGCATCGGGATCAACACCGACGCGGCCTGTGCGCAGTCCGCATCGTCGACGTCCAGGTGGGTTACCAACCGCAGCCACCGCGGGCCGAGCCCGCCGACCAGCACGCCTTCGGAGCGGGCGGCGGCGCAGATCTGGTCGGCCCGCAGCCCGTCCTCGCCCAGGTCGACCACGACGATGTTCGTGTCCACCGGCGCCACAGCGGCGCCCACCTCGGCCAGCAGCCGCGCGAGTTCGGCGGCGCGCCGGTGGTCGTCGGCCAACCGTTCGAGATGGTGGTCCAGCGCGTACAGCCCGGCCGCGGCGAGAATCCCGACCTGTCGCATGCCTGCACCCATTCGCTTGCGCCACCAACGGGCCTGTTCGATCAGTTCGGCGGAGCCGACCACGAGCGAGCCCACCGGGGCACCCAAACCCTTGGAGAGGCAAACCGTGATGGCATCGAACAGTTCGCCGTAGTCCTGCAGTGGCGTGCCGGTCGCCACGTGCGCGTTCCACAGTCGGGCGCCGTCCAGGTGCAGCCGGAACCCGCCCGCCCGGGCGTAGCCGTGCAACGCACGCAGTTCGTCCAATGCCGAGATCGTCCCGCCGCCGAAATTGTGGGTGTTTTCCACCGAGACCACGCCGGTGGACACCAGGAACGGTCCGGCCGGTGGCATCACGGCGCGCCGCACATCGTCGGCGACCAGCCGCCCACTCGACGCGGTCCAGGTTCGGGTGGTCACTCCCCCGAACGCCGCGTGCCCGCCGAGTTCGGCCCGCACGATGTGCGCGGTGGACTCGCAGAGCACCTCTTCACCCGGCCGGACAAGCAATCTGACGCCCAGTTGGTTTGCCAACGACCCGGTCGGCGTGAACAACGCGGCGGGTTGCCCGAGCAGGCCGGCGACCCGTTCCTCCAACGCAGCGACCGTCGGATCCTCGCCGTAGACATCGTCGCCGACCTCCGCGGCGGCCATCGCCGCGCGCATCGCGGGCGTCGGCCGAGTGACCGTGTCGCTCCGCAGGTCGACCAGGCCGGCGGTCATGAGCTACTTGCTCCGATCTGGCGTGCTGTTCGACGGCCCGACGGAATTCAGTGGAGTTCCCGGTACAGCTCGGCCACCTCGAAGGCCAGGTCCAACGACTGGGTGCGGTTCAGCCGCGGGTCGCAGACGGTCTCGTACCGCCGGCTCAGATCGCCCTCGACGACCGGGTCGCCGCCGCCGACGCATTCGGTCACGTCTTCGCCGGTGAGCTCCATGTGGATCCCGCCGGGGTGGGTACCCATCGCGCGGTGCACCTCGAAGAAGCCGCGCACTTCTTCGAGGACGTCGTCGAACCGCCGGGTCTTGTGGCCGCTGGGTGCCTCGTAGGTGTTGCCGTGCATCGGGTCGCACACCCAGGGCAAGGTGATCCCGGCCGCGACGACCTTCTCCACCAGCGGCGGCAGGCAGTCGCGGACCTTGGCCGCACCCATCCGGGTGATCAACGTCAGCCGGCCCGGCTCCCGGTCCGGGTCGAGCGCGTCGATCAGCGCCAGGACGTCGTCGGCGCTCGCCGACGGACCGATCTTCACCCCGATCGGATTGCGGATCTTGCTGATCAACTCCACGTGCGCGCCGTCGATGTTGCGGGTGCGTTCGCCGATCCAGACGAAGTGCGCGGAGACGTCGTAGGGCGTTCCGGTGCGCGAGTCGATGCGGGTCATGGACCGCTCGTACTCCAGCAGCAGCGCCTCGTGGCTGCTGTACATCTCGACCGTGCGGAACTGGTCGGTGTCGACCCCGCAGGCGGCCATGAACTCCATCGCCCGGTCGATCTCGCGGGCCAACGACTCGTAGCGCTGGCCGGCCGGACTGGCCGCGACGAAGTCCTGGTTCCACAGGTGCACCTGGCGCAGGTCCGCGTAGCCACCGGTGGTGAACGCCCGTACGAGGTTCAGAGTGGCGGCGGACATGTTGTACATGCGCAGCAGCCGAGCCGGGTCGGGAATCCGGGCCGCCGCGGTGAACTCGGCCCCGTTGATGGCGTCGCCCCGATAGGAGGGCAGTTCCGCACCGTCGCGTTGCTCCATGGTGGCCGACCGCGGTTTGGCGTACTGGCCGGCGAACCGACCGAGCTTCACGACCGGGACGCTGCCCGCGTAGGTGAGCACGGCGGCCATCTGCAGCAACGTTCGCAGCTTCCCCCGCAATGCGTCGGCCCCGCAGGCGTCGAACGCCTCGGCGCAGTCCCCGCCCTGCAGCAGGAACGCCTCGCCCCGGGCCACCGCCGCCAGACGCTTCTTCAGCAGGTCGCACTCGCCGGCGAACACCAACGGCGGCAGCGCGCGCAACTGGGCGGTGACCTCGGCGACCGCGGCCGCGTCCGGATAGTCGGGCTGCTGCAACGCGGGCAGCGCACGCCAGGAGTCGAGGTCGACGGTCACGGGCAAAGGTTACTCGGAATCAGGGTTCCACCATGGTAGATAGATTGATCTACCATTCCTCCATGAGCTTGAACATAAAGAATCCGGAGACCCACGCGCTGGTCCGGCAACTTGCGGAACGCACCGGGGAGTCGATGACCGAAGCGGTGACAATCGCGGTGCGTCAGCGCTTGGACCGGTTGGGTCGTTCGGATGCCGACATCCAGGCGAGGTTGGCAGCGATCGAGGAGATCGCTCGGCGGGTCGCGCCGCACATGTCGGAGGAAGCCCGGACGATCGATCATGCCGATCTGCTCTACGACGAGTCGGGTCTGCCCCGTGGTGATTGACACCTCGGCGCTCATCGCGATTCTGAACAACGAGCCGGAATCGCGGTCGTTGCAGGCAGCAATGGCTTCCGCTGCGGAGGTTCGCATCTCTGCCGCCACGCTTGTGGAGGCGGCGATCGTCGCGGACAACCGACGCGACCCGATCCCCGGGCGTGGCCTCGACGATCTGCTCCGACGGACAGGGACCGTGGTCGAACCGGTTACGGCCGAACAGGCGTCCACCGCCCGGACTGCGCATCGCGACTTCGGTCGTGGCAGCGGCCATCCCGCGCGGCTGAACTTCGGAGACTGCTTCGCCTACGCCTTGGCGAAGGTGCTCGACGAGCCCCTGCTCTACAAGGGCGACGACTTCGGCCACACAGACGTACGGAGTGCACTGGGCCACTGACGGCGCCCGCCCCACCTCGGCCGTGCTATTTGGGGGCAACAGTCGACGGCTCAGCCGCAGTACCTGTCGCTCGGCTCCCTGACCATCGAGCGGACTTCGACCGATGCATGGCTGCGTTCAGCTGCATGGCTGCGTTCAGCCGAAGAAGACCTCGGCCTCGGCGTAGAGGCTCGGGTCGACGAGCTTGAGCGCGGTGGTCGCCTCGGCCAGCGGCACCCGCACGATCGCGGTGCCGCGCAGGGCGACCATCTTGCCCCAGTCGCCGTCGTGTGCCGCGTCGATCGCGTGCAGGCCGAAGCGGGTGGCCAGCCAACGGTCGAACGCGGTCGGCGTGCCGCCGCGTTGCACGTGGCCCAGCACCACAGCGCGCGACTCGGCCCCGGTGCGGGCCTCGATCTCCTTGGCGACCCGGTCGCCGATCCCGCCCAGCCGGACATGGCCGAAGGCATCGAGGTCGCCGGAGACCAATTCCATCGTGCCTTCCGCGGGAACCGCACCCTCCGAGACGACCACGATCGGCGCGTAGTGGCTCTCGAAGCGACGCTTGACGAACGCACACACCCGTTCGATGTCGAAGGGCACCTCCGGGATCAGGATCAGGTTCGCCCCCCCGGCCATGCCGGAATGCAGTGCGATCCAGCCGGCGTGCCGGCCCATCACCTCGACGACCAGCACCCGGTGGTGCGACTCGGCGGTGGTGTGCAGCCGGTCGATCGCCTCGGTGGCGACGTTCACCGCGGTGTCGAAACCGAAGGTGTAGTCGGTGGCCGACAGGTCGTTGTCGATGGTCTTCGGCACGCCCACCACCGGAACGCCCTCGGCGTACAAGCGGGTGGCGACCCCCAGCGTGTCCTCCCCGCCGATCGCGATCAGCGCGTCGATCCCGAGCGCGGCCAGGTTCTTGCGGATCCGTTCGACCCCGCCGTCGACCTTGATCGGATTGGTCCGCGAACTGCCCAGGATCGTGCCGCCCCGGGGCAGGATCCCGCGCACCTCGGCCACGCCCAGGGGCATGGTCTGCGCCTCGAGCGGGCCCCGCCAACCGTCGCGGAAGCCGACGAACTCGTGGCCGTACGTGTCGACGCCCTTACGGACCACCGCGCGGATCACCGCGTTCAGGCCCGGGCAGTCGCCCCCACCGGTGAGTACCCCTATTCGCACGCCTTGACCCTAGGACATACCTACTCCCCTCGCCGGCGCCGGCGAGACTGGCGGAACATTCGCCGCGTGGCGAGCGTAACGCCGCTGTTTCGTGCCGCTACTGGACGGTAGGGCGCGAGAGGCGCATGCTGTGTACCTAGGCACTCAGAATCAAGGCACTCAGAATCAAACCGACTTTTCTCGCAGTCGGTGAGGCGAAGGAGGAGCCACCAATGATCGATTCTCTGTCCGTAGCCGCCGCCGTGGTCGTTTTCATCGGATGCACGGCCGCGATGTTGGGCCTCACGCTGATGTGGGCAATGGCGAATCGCCACCCGGTCAAGGCCCACGCACACATGACCGGTCGCTCCGCGGAGCCGTACTGGCACAGCCCCACCGGGCTGCAGGACGAGCGCGGCATCCGGGTCGTCTGACCGGCCCGGTCGCCGTCAGTACGGGCGACCGGTGCTGCGGAGTTTGTCCAGCGCCTCGGCGAGGATCGCCTCGCCGTCGGCGATGGTTCGCCGTTCCCGGACGTAGGCCAGATGGGTCTTGTAGGGCTCGGTGCGCGGCGGCGCGGGCGGTGCCGTCGCGTCCTGTCCGGCTGGGAAACCGCAGCGCGGGCAGTCCCAGAACTCCGGAGCGGTGACCGTGCCCTCCTCGGCGAAACTCGGCCGGGTCTCGTGGCCGTTGGCGCAGTAGTACGAGATCCAGAACCGTGGTGCGGAGTCACCGCGCTCGGCCTCGCCCATCGGGCCCGCGCCTACGCGGCTTCCCCTGATCGCGTTACCACTGGCCACGTATGTCCTCCGGGAAGGGACTGACGGATTATCAGATCGGGCGGTGCGGCGGTCAGGCCTTGAGAAGGTCAGGACTTGAGAAGCAGACTCAACGAGATGCAACTCGCGAGCCAGACGATCATGACCATGTAGGTGATCCGGTCCAGGTTCCGCTCCGCGATCGAGGATCCGCCGAGCGACGAGGACACGCCACCACCGAAGAGGTCGGACAGGCCACCGCCCTTGCCCTTGTGCAGCAGCACGAGCAGCACGATGAGCACGCTCGTGACCACGAGCAGCACCTGGAACAGCACAGTCACGGTTTGCCGACCACCCTTCCGAACCATTTCGTTGCTGCAAAGCGTACGACGTGCACGGCGCCGGTCGCGCAACCCCGGGCGGGAACACACCGGGGTCAGCCCGAGACAGCCTCCGAATAGCGGACGATCCGGGTGAACTCCACCGGATCCAGGCTCGCGCCGCCCACCAGGGCACCGTCCACGTCGGTCTCGGCCATGATGGCGGCGACGTTGTCGCCCTTGACCGAACCGCCGTACAGGATCCGTACCGCGTCCGACACCTCGGGCGAGTAGAGCTCCTGGATCAGGTCGCGGATCGCGCCGCAGACCTCCTGGGCGTCCTTCGGGGTGGCCACCTCACCGGTCCCGATCGCCCAGACCGGCTCGTAGGCGACCACGATCGTGCGGGCCTGCGCCGCCGGGATCTCGGCCAAGCCGCCGCGCAACTGCCCCAGGCAGTGCTCGGCGTGATTGCCGGCCCGCCGGATCTCCAACCCCTCCCCGACGCAGAGGATCGGGACCAGGCCGTGCCGGAACGCGGCCTGCACCTTGGCGTTGACCAGTGCGTCGTCCTCGCCGTGGTACTGCCGCCGCTCCGAGTGACCGACGACCACATAGGTGCACTGCAGCTTGGCCAGCATCGCCCCGGAGACGTCGCCAGTGTAGGCGCCGGCGTCGTGCGGCGAGATGTCCTGCGCGCCGAAGCTCAGCCGAAGTCCATCGGCGGCCACCGCGGTCTGCACCGTGCGGATGTCGGTGAACGGCGGGAGCACGGCCACCTCGACCGCGGCGAAGTCCTTGTCGTTCAGCATTGCCGCAAGCTTCTGCACCAACGCGTTCGCCTCGAGGTGGTTCAGGTTCATCTTCCAGTTGCCCGCCATGAGCGGAGTCCGGGTCACTACACCTCCAACGCTTCCAGGCCGGGCAACCGCTTGCCCTCCAGGTACTCCAGGCTCGCGCCTCCCCCGGTTGAGATGTGGCCGAAGGCGTCGTCGGGGAAACCGAGCCGGCGGACCGCCGCGGCCGAGTCGCCGCCACCGACCACCGAGAATCCCTTGCCGTCGACCAGAGCCTGTGCCACGGCCCGGGTGCCGGCCGCGAAGGCGTCCATCTCGAAGACGCCCATCGGGCCGTTCCAGAAGGTGGTCGCCGAGTCCGCGAGGGCCGCAGCGAATGTTGCTGCGCTGGCCGGCCCGATGTCCAGGCCCATCCGGTCGGCGGGCATCGCGTCGGCCGGGACGACGATCACGTCGGCATCGGCCGCGAAGCGGTCCGCGGCCACGATGTCGGTGGGGAGCACCAGTTCGACGCCCTGGGCGGCGGCTTGCGCCAGATAGCCCCGCACGGTGTCCAACTGCCCGACCTCGAGCAGGGACGTGCCGACCTCGTAGCCCTGCGCGGCCAGGAACGTGAACACCATGCCGCCGCCGACCAGGATCCGGTCGGCGACGGCGAGCAGGCGGTCGATGACAGCCAACTTGTCCGAAACCTTCGACCCACCGAGCACCACGGTGTAGGGCCGCTGCGGATCCTCTGTCAACCGCCGCAGCACCTCGACCTCGGCGCGCACCAACGGGCCGGCGGCGTGCGGCAGCAACCTGGGCACGTCGTACACGCTGGCGTGCTTGCGGTGCACGGCGCCGAAGGCATCGCCCACGTAGGCGTCGGCCAATGCCGCCAACTCGGCGGCGAAGGCGCCGCGTTCGGCGTCGTCCTTGGAGGTCTCGCCGGCGACGAACCGGACGTTCTCCAGCACTGCCACCTGACCGTCCGTCAGATCGGCGACCACCTGCGCCGCCTCCGGGCCGCTCACCGCCGGACTGAACCGCACCGGCAGGCCGGACAGCTCGCCCAGGCGCGCCGCGACCGGCGCCAACGACAGGCCCGGCACGGCCTCGCCCTTGGGCCGGCCCAGGTGCGAGCACACGACCACCCGGGCACCCCGGGCGGTCAACTCGGTCAACACCGGCAGGCTGGCGCGAATGCGCCCGTCGTCGGTGATCCGCCGCGCTCCGTCAGGTGCGCCCGCCTCCGGTGCTGCCGCCAGCGGCACGTTCAGGTCGCACCGGACCAGGACCCGTCGGCCGCGCAGGTCCCCGAGATCGTCGATGTTTCGCATGTCGGTTGTCGCAGCGCTACAGCGAGCTGCCCACCAGGAGGACCAGGTCGACCAGTCTGTTCGAGTAGCCCCACTCGTTGTCGTACCAGCCGACGATCTTCGCCTGGTTGCCCTGGACCATAGTCAGACCGGAGTCGAAGGTGCACGAGGCCGGTGAGGTGACGATGTCGGAGGACACGATCGGGTCCGCGGTGTAGACGAGGAATCCCTTCAGGGCGCCCTGCGAGGCCGCCTCGAAGGCGGCGTTGACCTCGGCCCGGTCGGTGTCGCGGCTCAGGTTCAGCACGAGGTCGGTGACCGATCCGGTCGGCACGGGGACCCGCATCGCGATGCCGTCGAGCTTGCCCTTCAGCTCCGGCAGGACCAGCGCTGTCGCCTTGGCCGCGCCCGTCGAGGTCGGGATGATGTTGGTCGCCGCGCCGCGCGCCCGGCGCAGGTCCTTGTGCGGAAAGTCCAGGATCACCTGATCGTTGGTGTACGCGTGGATCGTGGTCATCAGGCCCTTCTCGATGCCGAAGTTCTCCAGCATCACCTTGGCCATCGGGGCCACGCAGTTGGTTGTGCACGAGGCGTTCGAGATCACGTTGTGGGCCGCCGGGTCGTAGGAGGTGTGGTTGACCCCCATCACGATCGTGATGTCCTCATTCTCGGCCGGGGCCGAGATGATCACTTTGTGGGCGCCCGCGTCGAGGTGCTTCTGTGCGTCGACGGCCTTGGTGAACCGCCCGGTCGACTCGATGACGATGTCGGCGCCGAGTTCCTTCCAGGGCAACGCCGCGGGGTCCTTCTCGGCGAGCACCGCGAAGGACTTGCCACCGACGGTGATCTCGGTGTCGGACGCCTTCACCTCCAGGCCGATCCGGCCCAGGATGCTGTCGTAGCGCAGCAGGTGGGCCAGCGTCGCATTGTCGGTCAGGTCGTTGACCCCGACGATCTCGATGTCCGCCCCGGCGGCGAGCACCGCCCGGTAGAAGTTGCGGCCGATACGCCCGAACCCGTTGATGCCTACCCGGATCGCCACTGGCAGTGCTCCTCGATGCGCTGGTCTTGGGACGGCCCGAGCCTACCCAACCGGATGTGGCCCGGATCACCCACCGGAGCGAGCAGCAGGGTGACCAATCGGGCCATTCGCCCAACGCTTCGCAAAACGGGCCAAATCGGACTAAACACCCAATTGTGCGGAATGACTTGCGAACCTCACAACCGGGGACGGATCGTGAGGCCAGTAATCCCGCTCGCCGCCGAAGGGGAACGCCATGTCAGCGTTGCGTGTCCGGGCCGGTGCCGCTCTCGCCGCGCTGGTGGTGGTCCTGGGGGGCGTGGCCGGGGTGCCGTCCGCCCGGGCTGCCACGACGCCCACGCCCGGCGCACCCGAGGTCACCAAGATCCGGGTGGGGCCGTTCGTGCTGCCGCCGGCTCCGTTGGGCACGCTGCCGGACCAGAACCGCTTCGCGCCCTCGGTGGCCAAGCCTTGCGAGAACTGCCTGATCACCGGGGTCGTGCCCAAGTTGGTCTACGCCGACGGCAGCCGCGCCGACATGGACACCGGGGTCATGCTGCACCACCTGGTGGTCTTCGAGCCCGGCAAGCCCGACGTCACCTGCGGCCGGACCCAGGGCATCGGGGCGCTCGGTCGACGCATCTTCGCCTCCGGCGACGAGCGCACGCCGATCACGCTGCCCAGCGGATTCGGCTACCGCGTCGACCCGGGCCGGTGGACCGGCGTCATCGAGTTGATGAACCACAGCGAACAGGCCCGCACGGTCTGGTTCGAGGCCGACATCACCCACGTCCCCGCCTCGACGCCCGGCATGAAGCCGGTGACGCCGGTGTGGTTGGACGTCAACGACTGCTCGAACTCCCAGTACGCGGTGCCCGCGGGCCACAGCGCGACCCCGTGGACCTGGACCTCCACGTTGACCGGCCGGATCGTGGCCGCAGCCGGGCACGTCCACCCGGGTGGCCAGGGCGTGATGCTCGACAACGCGACCACCGACAGGCGCATCTGCGCCTCGCGGGCGACCTACGGCGGCGGGATGTTCGCCGGGATGGTCACCGCGATGTCGGGGTGCAGCTGGGACAGCCTGGGTGTCGTGCACAAGGGCGACGACCTACGCCTGACCAGCCTCTACGACACTCCGCGGTCGCTGACCGGGGTGATGGGCATCATGGTGATCGCCGTCTACGAGACCGACGACCTGAGTTCGGGCAGCGCCGCGCCGGCGACCATGCGGCGCACGCCCGACACGACAGTCCCCACGGATATCGCCGACGACTCCGGCGCCGCGCCGATGGACATGGGTCACTCGGGTCATCCGTGAGCAACTGCGACGAGCGAGGAGCACAGGCGATTGAAGCCTGTTGACGAACGAAGTGCGGAACACGAGCGAACATAGTCACTGAATGAATGGCCCGGCGCCCAGGCGCTCCCGGGCGGCGCGTAGTTGCGGACCCTCCCGCATGTCCCGCGGGAGGCGGTCGACGGCGAACCGCAGTCCGCGCAGGGTCAGCGACACAGCAAGGTCCGAGCCCGGCGGCAGCGGTAGGCCGTAGATTCTGCGCGCCCAGCCCGGGAGCGCGTCGAAGGCGATCGCGCTGATGGTGACCCAGGCAGGCAGGGCCGGGGTCAGCAGGCGGACCCGATTCGGCATCGGCGGCATCAGCAGGAAACGGGCGACCGCTCGCGCCTCCCGACCGGCCGCGAGCTCCGGTCGCATCAGCTGGAAGTACTGGTCCATCGCGGCCATGTCTGCCGGTACGCCCTCCGGGTCCAGCCCGACCAGCCAGGCGTTGCGGGCCTGCTCGGCCAGGTACTCGTCGGCCGCGCCCTTCTCGATCCGACCGCCGGACCGGCGGTGCACGTCGAGGAACGAGGTGACCTCGCAGCAGTGCACCCACCGCAGCAGGTGCGGGTCGTCGACCCCCAGCCGGGCGTGCACGGCCCGCACTCGTTCGCCGGCCGCGCGGGCCGCGGCGGTGGAGCCGAAGCTGGTCGTGCCGACGAACTGGGCGGTGCGCATCAGGCGCCCCCAGGGATCGTCACGGTAGTCCGACGCGGTGAACACCCCGCGCAGCGCTTCCGGATGCAGGGCCTGCAGATACAGCGCCCGCAGGCCACCGACCCAGGCCAACGGGTGCCCGTGCACCGCCCAGGTCCGGCTGCCCGGCCCGAACAGCCCGGGATCTGCCGCGGTCACGTCCACCCGGACAGTCTCCCCCGGCCGGCAGTCCGGCTACGCGTTGCGTCCGGCTGACCCGAGGCTAATAACGTCGGGTCAGCCGGACGCAAGGCGAGAGCACGTTTACTGACGCCGCGTCAGATACCTGCCGGCGGTCAGGGAACGAGCATGTCCGGGGTCAGGTTGGCCTCGGTGTCCGGGATGCCGAGGTCGGCGGCGCGCTTGTCGGCCATCGCCAGCAGGCGGCGGATCCGCCCGGCGATCGCGTCCTTGGTCAGCGGCGGGTCGGACAAGGCGCCGAGTTCCTCGAGGCTGGCCTGCTTGTGCTCGACCCGTAGCTTGCCGGCCGCAGCCAGGTGCTCGGGGACCTCGTCGCCGAGGATCTCCAGCGCCCGGGCGACCCGTGCTCCGGCAGCCACGGCCGCCCGCGCGGAGCGCCGCAGGTTCGCGTCGTCGAAGTTCGCCAACCGGTTCGCCGTCGCCCGGACCTCGCGGCGCAGCCGGCGTTCCTCCCAGGCCAGCACGCTCTGGTGCGCGCCCAACCGGGTGAGCAGGGCCCCGATCGCGTCGCCGTCCTTGACCACCACGCGATCGACACCGCGCACCTCCCGGGCCTTGGCGACCACGCCCATCCGGCGGGCGGCACCCACCAGGGCCAAGGCCGCTTCGGGGCCCGGACAGGTGATCTCCATCGCCGAGGAGCGGCCGGGTTCGGTCAACGAGCCGTGGGCCAGGAAGGCGCCCCGCCAGGCGGCTTCCGCGTCGCACAAGGCACCCGACACCACCTGCGGCGGCAGGCCTCGAACCGGACGCCCACGACCGTCGACCAGCCCGGTCTGGCGAGCCAATGCCTCGCCCGCGGCGACCACTCGGACGACCCATCGGCTGCCACGCCGAAGGCCCCCCGGGGCCATCACCGCAACCTCCGACGGGTGACCGAATATCTCGGCTATGTCCTTGCGCAACCGCCTGGCGGCCGAACCCGTGTCCAACTCGGCCTCGACCACGATCCGGCCGCCCACGAGGTGCAGCCCCCCGGCGAAACGCAACGTGGAAGAAACTTCTGCCTTACGGCAGCAGGGTTTCGTGACAGCCAGTCGGCTGAGTTCGTCCTTCACCGACGAGGTCATCGCCATGAGCCGACCCTAGCGACTGCGCCCATGGTCACCGACTGCGCCCTCCCGTAGGCGAACTCGAAGATCTGATGCAACCTGCGAGCTCGCCTACTTCCGGGCGCGTTGGTGACGCGGCATGGGAGAAGGACTTGGGGGTCAGCGGCATGACCTGATCCTGCCACGAGCGAAGATGCTTCGGTACGCGGTTGCAAGACGTCTTGGATCGTGACGTGGCACACCACCGCCCACACCTACAGGTTCCAAGATCAGTTCGGCACCGAAGCCGGCGACCGCCGCGGCCAGACCGGGCACGTCGCTGACCGAGTCCGGATCGGCCAGGACCACGTCGAGCCACAGGTCAGGGGCGTGCCCGGCCAACACCTCGAGGTAGGTGTGCGGCGAGAATCCAGTCGTTTCCCCTTGCTGCGGCGCCAGATTCAACGTCAGCAGCCGTGCCGCCGAGGTCTGCGTCAGTGCCTTGGCGAGATCGGGAACCAACAGGTGCGGCAGCACACTGGTGAACCACGAGCCCGGACCGAGCACGACCCAGTCGGCCTCCCGGATCGCGGTGACCGCCTCCGGGCAGGCGGGCGGGTCCGGAGGTTCCAGCCCGAGCACGACGACGTGTCCCGGCGTCGTGGCCACGGCGACCTGGCCGCGGACCTCGGTGACATCCCCGGGGCGTTGCGGATCCAACCCGGCGACCTCCGCGACGATGTCCAACGGCACCGCCGCCATCGGCAGCACGCGGCCGCGGGCGCCGAGCAGTCGACCCACCCAGTCCAGGCCTGCGACGGTGTCGCCGAGCAGGTCCCACAACGCGATGATCAGGACGTTGCCGACCACATGGTTGTGCAGGTCCCCCGGCGTCGCGAACCGATGTTGGACCACCTTGCTCCAGGTGGCGCCCCATTCGTCGTCGCCGCACAACGCAGCCAGCGCCATACGCAGGTCGCCCGGCGGCAGCACACCCAGATCGCGCCGCAACCGCCCGCTGGACCCGCCGTCGTCGGCGACGGTGACCACCGCGGTCAACGCGTCGGTGACCTGACGCAATGCGGTCAACGACGCGGCCAGCCCGTGCCCGCCGCCCAACGCCACGACTTTCGGCGCGACTTTCGGCGCGATTTTCGGCGTAGCGTCCGGGGAACCTGCACCTATGGGTGCAGGTTCCCCGGAAGCCTCCATGCTCATTCGCGGCCCACGTCGCGGTGCACCACGCGAACGGAGGCACCGTCCGCCGCCAATCGCGGGCCCATCCGCTCGGCCATCGCAACACTGCGGTGCTTGCCGCCGGTGCAGCCCACCGAGAGCGTCACGTAGCGCTTGCCCTCCCGGCGGTAGCCCTCCAACACCGGACGCAGCAGGGCCAGGTAGCCCTCCAGAAACTCCGTGGCGCCCGGTCGGCTCAACACGTACTGACTGACCTCCGGGTCCAGGCCGGTCCGGTCGCGCAGTTGTGGAACCCAGTGTGGGTTCGGCAGGAATCGGCAGTCGACCACCAGGTCCGAGTCGACCGGCAGACCATACTTGTAGCCGAACGAGAGGACGGTCACCGACAGCGGCGGCTCGACCGCGCCGCTGAACACCTCGTCGATTCGTTCGCGCAGTTGGTGAACGTTCAGCACCGTGGTGTCGATGACGTGGTCGGCCCGGCCGCGCAGGTCGCGCAGCAGAGCTCGTTCGGCGGCGATGCCGTCGGTGAGCCGACCGCTCTCCTGCAATGGATGCGGCCGCCGCACATTCTCGAAGCGGCGCACCAACGCACCGTCAGATGCCTCCAGGAAAAGGACTCTGAGCACGACGGCCCGTGCCTCGAGCTCCGCCAGCGCGTCGCGCAGCGAGTCGAAGAACGCCCCGGACCGGACGTCGACCACCGCCGCGATGTTCGGCACGCCGCCCTTGCTGCGCACCCCGAGCTCGACCAGTCGCGGCAACAGCGCCGGCGGCAGGTTGTCGACCACGAACCAGCCGCGGTCCTCCAAGGCATTGGCCGCCGTGCTGCGGCCGGCGCCGGACATCCCGGTGATGATCGTCAGCGAGATCGGGCCGTCCGCCGCGATCCGCCCCCGGCCGTCGACGACGGCACCGACCTGCCCCTCGCTCATCGGCGCACCACCCCCTCATGCATCTTCTGGCGTGTCG